>JAFQPI010000005.1 GCA_017411805.1 Clostridia bacterium | reverse complement strand
GCATTCTGCATTCCTTTACGCCTTATTATAAAGCTCCATAAGATACATTCCAACCTTAAATCCGAGCTTACCGGCTTCTATACGGAGGTCATCGGGGATCTTGGAGTAGAAGCCGTGGACCTCGTAGGTGAAGTCGCCGTCGTAGCCGAGCTCCTTGAGGAGGGGCATGATCTCCTCCCAATTCGTGTTTCCGCGGACAAAGGGAAGATAATGGTCGTCCTCGCGGCCGTCACATTCCTGAACGTGAGTCGCGGCAAGACGGTGTCCGAGGCGGCGCAGGGGCTTGACCTGATCGCGGTAGACGAGCTCTGCGTGACCGAAATCCCAACAAGCGCGGCAGGATACGGGATCGCCCATAGCGTCGATGATAGCGATCTGCTCCTCAATGGCAGCCGTGAAGCGGTGCTTGGTCTTTCCGGGGTTGAATTCAGCCATGTTTTCGATGGCGATGCCGGTGCCCGATTTCTTCGCAAGCTCGAGAAGGGGAGTATAGTAGTGGATATTAGCGCGCATATTCTCCTCGAAGCACATCTCGTCCCGCTCGGTTGCGGTCTGCGCGTGAGTGACAACCCATCTGACGCCGAGTCTGCCCGAAGCGATGATACAGCGGCGGCTTGCCTCGGCAAACCATACTCGGTATTCGTCCGAAAGCTTCTGCTCGGGGCGGTAAAGATTTGAGTCAAAGGGCATATGCGACTGAGAAAATTCGACGCCGAGCTTTGCCGCAAGATTGCCGATCGAGTCGATATTGCGCTCCCAATCGTCGCCCGCGAGCTCGCTTTTTGCGCCGAGTCCGCCTGCACCGCCCCAGTTGAGGTCGATGACGCGGAAGCCGCATTCATAGCACATCTTTATCGACTCCTCAAGTGGAGTTCTTCCGCCCTGACGGTGGGCCGGGAAGATACATGTAGAAGTTGCAAGTCTCATGATATGTGATCCTTTCATTAAACCGCCCCCGCTCGCGAGCGGGGGCGGTTCTGAAGAAAAATATTACTGATTATCAGCCGAGGATCTTGTCCAGCGACTTATTGAGCTCAGCAAGACCCCTCTTGAGGGTGTTCTTGTACTTAGGCTGTGCGCTTGCCCAGCTTGTGGAGCCTGCAGCGGTCTTGGAGGGCATCTCGCTCATAAGACCTGTGATATCGGAGAAGATTCTGCCGAGGTCGAATGCGATGGTATCGTGGATAAGGTCGAACATACGCGCGCTGTCGCCCTTGTTTGCGGAGTCGGGAGTATATCTGTACTTCATGTTGTTCTCAAAGAGAGCGGGAGAGGTTTTGCGGAAGCCCTCAGAAGCGAGACACTCAATAACAGCGGAGCTCATGGTGGGATCCTTGGCGTCCTGCATTACGCACCAGAGAGTGAAGGGGTTACCGACAACGGTTACGTACTCTTTCTGGTTCTCGTCGTAAAGCGGAACGGGAAGGATAGCGTATTCGAAGTCAGCGTTGCGGAGAGGAGCGGTGCCGCCGCTGTACTCATTATCAGCCATGTATACACGGTTGAGGCAGAAGAGAGCATTGCCCTGCTCAAAGGGAGCGTCATAGTCGATGCTCCAACCGTCATGCTTTACGCAGGTGTTGCCGGACTTGAACCAATCGCCGAGCTTGTCAACGAGGTCGATGGTCTTCTGACCGAAGAAATCCTCGGAGATCTCAAGGACGGTGTCCTCACCGGGAACGAGAAGCTTCATGTTCGAGCCGGTGTAGAAAGCGTCGAGGTGGAAGTCCTGAGAGCAGAAGCCGTACTGGTCATCAACGGAAGGATCACCGGTCTGATCGAGGTCATTGTAGAGCTCTGTGGTGTACTCGATGAGAGTGTCGATAGTCCAGGTCATGCTGTCAACGTGCTTTACGGGATCCTCAAGCTGGAGGTTTGTAAGCATGTCTACGTTGTAGTAAACTGCATACATGAAGTGGAGCACGTTTGTCGAGATATCGCCCGATACAAAGAAGAGGGAGTCTTCAATGGAGCAGGTCTCAAGCATGGACTTGGGCCACCAGGGCTGAGCGGTGTTGATGTAGCTGTCCTCAATGGTGTTGAGGTCCTGAAGCAGACCCTCTGTGAGGAGCATGCCTGCGGTTCTGGAGTATGTAGCGATGATGTCGTAGAAGGTGCCGTTCTCGTAGCAGTTCTTTACGTACTGGGTGAAGGGCTTACGGTTGCTCGAGTTACCCTTTTCGCCGTACCATTCGAAGGTTACGCCGAGACGTCCTTCGGTGGACATGTTACGGCGGTAGATGGCATCCTTAACCATATCGCCGTCTGCCTCGTCCTCGAGGATCTCGAATTCCTTTCTTTCTGCGTCGGACCAGGTGAGGATGGAAACGATCTCCTGCTTGTAGTCAAGTTCTTCGGGAAGATCATCCTTCCAGTATCCTTCGGGGTCGAGGTTATCATCGGGCTTTTCGGTCTCCGATGGATTCTGAGTCTGTGCAGACTGGGTGGTTTCCGAGGGTTCGTTGGTGTTAGCGCAACCCACGAAGCAAGCTGCGAGCATCAAAAGAGCGCACAGCAATGCAATAATTCTTGCATAAAGTTTCATTTTATTCTCCTTATGGATGAAAGTTACAATTATTTTACCATAATAAGTAATGACAAACATTATTAAATTGTTAAATCTGTGTGAAAACGACAAAAAACCGCCCGAAGGCGGTTTTTGTGTTATGTTTAATCAAAAGCAGATGCGAGGCTGTCGTTGAGGGATTTGAGTCTCTTGTTGAGGCCGCCCTTGATCTGCTTGCCCGTGCTTGCCCAGGACTGATTGTTGAGTGCTGCGCGGAGGGGTTTTTCGCTGATATAGTCAAGCTCAGCCGCGAACATTCTGCCAAGATCGAAGGAAATATTATCGCGGATGATGTCAAACATGCGCGCGCCGTCGCCCTTATTTGAGGAGTCGGGGGTGTATCTGTACTTCATATTGTTCTCAAAGAGAGCAGGGGAGGTCTTGCGATAGCCCTCGGAAGCGAGGCACTCGATAACGGCGGAGCTCATGGAAGGATTGCGCGCTCCGCTCATTATGCACCAGAGGGTGAAGGGGTTGCCGAGAAGGGTGATATAATCTTCCTGGCTCTTGTCGTAGAGAGGATTGGGAAGGATTCCGTATTCCCACTCCGCATTTCTGAGCATACCCTTGTTATACTGCGTGTCAGCGATGTAAACGCGGTTCTGAGTAAAGAGAGCTCTTCCGTCCGCGAATACGGTGTCGTTTGCGAGACTGCCTCCGGGAGGATTGATATAAGTATCGCCCTGCTCGAACCAAGCGCGGAGCTTATCAACGAGGTCGACAGCCTTGGTGCTTGTATAGTCCTCCGAGATCGCGAGAACGTTGTTGCCGTCGCCGGGCTCAAGGAGCTTCATGCCGGAGCCCGAGTAGAAAGCTTCAAGATGGAAGTAGTTGGAGGTGAAGCCGAAGATATCGTCGTCGCTCGGCTTGGTGGAGTTATCGGCGTCCTGATAGAGATCGGCGGTCATTTCGATGAGAGCATCGATCGTCCAGGTCTTGTTGTCAACCATCTTTACGGGATCCTCAAGATTGAGGTTCTCGAGCATGTCGATATTGTAATAGATCGCGTACATCATATGGAGGAGGTTCGTTGAAATGTCACCCGAAACGAAGAAGAGCGAATCCTTCATAGAGCAGGTCTCAAGCATTGTTTCGGGCCACCAGGGCATGCTGAGATCGAGGTAGCTGTTCTCGATGCGGTTGAGATCCTCGAGAAGACCCTTTGCGGAGAGGGATGCTGCAGTTCTCGAGTAGGTAGCGATGATGTCATAGTAATCGCCGGACTCGTAGCAGTTCTGAACGTGGTTTACGAAGTCGGAAAGAGTATTGGAGTTTCCGTCCTTCTCGGTCCACTCAAAGGTTATGCCGAGGCGGCCTTCTGCCGCGATATTTCGCTCGTAGATCTTGTCCTGAACCAGATCAAGGCCTATTTCGGATTCAAGGATCTCAAATTCGGGGCGTTCTGCCTTCCAGTTGAGGATGGAGATAGTCTCGCCTGTGTACTTGAGATCTTCGGGAAGCTTGGATTTGAGATATCCGTCTTCGTCATAATTTGGGTCGGTCGTGACGGAAGGTTCGACGTTACCCGAGGTAGATGCTCCGCCCTCTGTGGTGGTTTCGCCCTCTGCCGTATCGGCACATGCCGCAAAGCAGGAGAGGATCATCAGGAGAGCGCAGAGCAGGGAAATTACTTTTGCGTAGATCTTCATGTTTTTCTCCTTAAGAAAAAATTGATTTTTGATACAGATTAATTGTATCACATTTACCTTTCGATGTCAAGAGCTTTCATGAAACACACAAAAAAGAGCAAAGCAAAAGGCAGAGCCGTTGCGAAAACGGCTCTGCCTGAATTGTTGGAATTTAAATTATCCGCCGATTATTGCTTCAAGAGAATCGTTGAGCTTGCTCATACCTCTCTTGACGATATTGGTCTTCTGCTTTGAAAGGGTTGCCCAGCTCTTGCCTTCGGCAGCCGCGTCGGAGGGCATCTCACTCATGTAAGAAAGGCTCTCGGAGAAGATTCTGCCAAGGTCGAAGGAGATGTTTTTACGGATGATATCGAACATACGTGCGCTATCGCCCTTGCCTGTTACGTCGGGAGTGTATCTGTACTTCATGTTGTTCTCAAAGAGAGCGGGAGAGGTCTTGCGGTAAGCCTCGGAAGCGAGACACTCGATAACTGCGGTGCTCATGGAGGGGTCCTTAGCATCGGTCATTACGGACCAGAGGGTGATGGGGTTGCCGAGAAGGGTGATGTAATCCTCCTGGTCTTCGTTGTAAAGAGGAGTGGGAAGGATACCGAATTCCCATTCTACGTTACGGAGGGGACCCTGGCCGCTCTTATACTGAGCGTCTGCCATGTATACACGGTTCTGGATAAATACTGCCTTACCCTCGATGAAGGGTTCGTCCTCATCAAAGGTTTCGCCTCTTGCGCTGACGTAGCAGTCGCCCTGGCTGAACCAGGCGGAGAGCTTATCTGCAAGGTCGATAGCCTTCTGGCTGTCGAAGTCGTCGGAAACCTTGAGGATGCCGTCCTTGTCGTCATCAACGAGGCGGAGGCCGGAGCCGGTATAGAATGCGTCGAGATGGAAGTAGGAGGAGCAGAAGCCGTAGGAATCGAGACCTGTGGGCGAGCTCGACTGGTCATCATCGCTGTAAAGATCGGTAGTCATCTGGATGAGCTTATCGAGAGTCCATGTCATATTGTCTACCATGGGAATGGGATCCTCAAGCTGAAGGTTGTTGAGAAGATCCATGTTATAGTATACGGCATACATAAAGTGAAGGATATTTGTCGAGATATCGCCGGATACGAAGAAGAGAGAATCGTCGATCGAGCAGGTCTCGAGCATCGACTCGGGCCACCAGGGCTTATCGGTATCGATGTAGTTGTTCTCGATCTGGTTGATATCCTGGAGAAGACCTGCGGTGCAGAGCATAGCGGAGGTTCTCGAATAGGTTGCGATGATGTCGTAGTAGGTTCCGCCGTCATAGCAGTTCTTAACGTATGCGGCGAAGTTCTTTCTGTCGCCGTTGTCGCCGTTCTCGCCGGTCCACTCGAAGGTGACGCCGAGGCGGGATTCAGCCGCGAGGTTACGGTTGTAGATAGCGTCCTTGACCATGTCAAGGCCGACCTCGTCTGCGAGGATCTCGAATTCGGGGCGTTCAACGTCGAGCCAGTAAAGAATGGTAACGGTCTCCTGCTTGTAGTCAAGCTCTTCGGGAAGATCGTCAAGCTCGTAGCCGTCCTTGTCTACTCTCTGTTCGGTTTCCGCGGGACCCGAGTCACCGGGGTTCTGTGTCTGTGCATTTTCGGTCGTTGTTTCGGGATCGTTAGTGTTGGCACATCCTGCGAAGCAAGCCGTGAGCATTACGAGAGCACAGAGAAAAGCAATGATTCTTGCGTAAATTTTCATAATATCCTCCTTGGATTTTTATTCATTATATATTTTAACATATTGAAGTGATTTCTGTCAACGGCTTTTTGTACAAAGATTGATCACAAGATATGGGCAATATGCTCAAAAAGCCGCCCGGAACATCGGCGGAGGATACGGGAGGGCGATAAGTAAATTATAATAATATTATAACAAAAGATAAAAAATTGTGAACGGATTCTAAAAGTTGCAAAAAAGCCCTTTACTTTTTTATCCGAATGTGGTATAATCTCATACGAATGACGCCGGCTAGGTTTTCGGGCAAAGGCACAAAGTGCATTTCACCCGCCGAGGGCTTGGTCAGCGCATAAAAATTTTTTCATGAGGTGAAAAGACATGACTAAAGCAGAAAAGCAGGCAATTATCGCTGAATACGCAACTTGCGAAGGCGATACCGGTTCCCCTGAGGTACAGATCGCGATTCTTACCCACAGAATCAACTCGCTCAACGAGCATCTCAAGGCTAACATCCACGACAACCACAGCCGTCGCGGACTCCTTAAGATGGTTGGACGCAGAAGAAATCTCCTCAAGTATCTGATGAACGTTGATATCGAGCGTTACCGTTCGATCATCGCAAGACTCGACATCAGAAAGTAATACGGATGGGGCAAGGAGGACGGTCGCGCTTGACGTGCCGCCCCTTGCCCCAAATGTATTCTTAAATGCAAAATGCTAAATGCAAAATGCAAAATGAGGTATGAGAATGGAATTTGGCAAAGAACCCGGTGAAAGAGCTGTTCAGGAAAAAAGTTTTCTTTTTGCAATAAGAATTGTTAGACTGTATCAGTATCTTTGCAATGATAAAAAAGAATACGTGATGTCGAAGCAATTACTGCGCTCGGGCACAAGTATCGGCGCTAACGTATGCGAAGCCGAAAGGGCTCAATCTCCTGCCGATTTCTATTCAAAAATGTCGATCTCTCTCAAAGAAGCGAGCGAAACTTATTATTGGTTGCGTTTGCTTCATGCCACCGATTATTTGGCAAACAATGAGTTTTACAGTATGGAAGCGGATGTAAAAGAGCTTCTCGCGCTACTGACCACAATCTGTAAAACCGCTCAACAAAATTCAGAAAAATAATTTTGCATTTTGCAGTTTGCATTTTGCATTTATTTACTAACGTCCGCTGTGGATTAGCAGTTAACATCGCGCACAAAGGATTTGCGCGTAATGTTAAGTGCTAAACCGTGAGCGGATGAATATTAAATTTTTTGGAGGTACAAAATTATGTACGAGATCAAAAGTTCCGCTAAGGTATTTGACCAGCACAGAGTGTTCCATTACACACTCGCAGGCCGTCCCCTTGTCGTTGAGACCGGCAAGCTTGCAGGCCTTGCAAACGGCGCGTGCCTTGTAAGATACGGTGAGACATCCGTTCTCTGCACCGCGACCGCATCCGAGAAGCCCCGCGAGGGCATCGACTTCCTTCCTCTCTCGGTAGACCTTGAGGAGAGAATGTATTCCGCAGGTAAGATCCCCGGCGGTTACCTCAAGAGAGAAGGCAAGCCCAGCGAAAAGGCAGTTCTCACTTCCCGTGTTATCGACCGTCCCGTTCGTCCTCTCTTCCCGAAGGACCTCCGCAACGACGTTGCTCTGACTCTCACCGTTATGTCGGTTGACCCCGACTGCGAGCCCGAGGTTGTTGCAATGATCGGCGCATCGATCGCACTTTCCATCTCCGATATCCCGTGGAACGGCCCGCTCGGCGGACTCCACATTGGTCTTTGCGACGGCAAGCTCGTCATCAACCCCACCGAGGCTCAGAGAAAGGTCTCCGATCTTGAGCTCACAGTTGCCGCTTCCCGCGAGAAGGTCGTTATGATCGAGGCGGGCGCAAACGAGGTTCCCGATGACGTTATGTACGACGCTATCATGCTTGCTCACGAGGAGATCAAGCGCTTCCTCGACTTCGTTGACGCTATCGTTGACGAGATCGGTAAGCCCAAGTTTGAGTACCCTTCGGGCGAGCTCGATCACGATATGTTCGACAAGATCTTCGCGTTCTGCGAGGCTGATCTTATGAACGCTCTCGACACCGACGACAAGAACGTCCGCGACGCGAGAATGGTTCCGATCACCGATGCGATCCTCGAGAAGTTCTCCGAGGAGTATCCCGATCTTCCCGTTCAGATGCCCGAGCTCGTTTACAAGATGCAGAAGAAGGTTGTCCGCCGCTGGCTCCTCGAGGACGGCAAGCGCGTTGACGGCCGTGCAATGAACGAGATCAGACCTCTCGCAGCAGAGGTTGGACTCTTCCCCAGAGTTCACGGTTCGGGTATGTTCACCAGAGGTCAGACTCAGGTAATCACCTTCGCAACTCTCGGCACTCTCGCTGAGGTTCAGATGCTCGACGGTATCGACAACGAGACCCAGAAGAGATATATGCACCACTACAATATGCCCGGCTTCTCCACAGGTGAGGCAAAGGCAT
Source organism: Clostridia bacterium (assembly GCA_017411805.1). GTDB lineage: Bacteria > Bacillota > Clostridia > Oscillospirales > CAG-272 > CAG-390. The sequence continues at coordinate 74,642 of JAFQPI010000005.1, read as the reverse complement.
CCCGTACTCCCGGCCGCCGCGAGATCGGTCACGGCGCGCTCGCAGAGCGTTCGCTCGTTCCCGTTCTTCCCTCCGAGGCTGAGTTCCCCTACGCTATCCGTCTCGTATCCGAGGTAGTTTCCTCGAACGGTTCGACCTCTCAGGCATCCGTTTGCGGCTCGACCCTCGCACTTATGGACGCAGGCGTTCCGATCAAGGCTCCCGTTGCAGGTATTTCCTGCGGTCTTATCACCGAGGGTGAGAGATGGATGACCATGATCGACATTCAGGGTGTTGAGGACTTCTACGGCGATATGGACTTCAAGGTTGCAGGTACTCACAAGGGTATCACCTCGATTCAGATGGACCTTAAGATCGACGGTCTTACCCCCGCGATCATCAAGGAGGCTCTCGAGTCCACTCACGCAGGCCGTGACTACATCATCGACAACGTAATTCTCAAGGCTATCGACGCTCCCCGCGCTGAGGTCAACGAGTACGCTCCCAAGATGATGACCGTCAAGATCGATCCCGACAAGATCCGCGAGGTTATCGGTAAGGGCGGCTCCGTTATCCAGAAGATCACCGCTGATACCGGCGCGAAGATCGATATCGAGGACGACGGTACAGTTTATATCGCAGCAGTTAACCGCGCTTCCGCTGACGCAGCTAAGGCTATCATCGACGCTATCTGCTTCGAGCCCGAGGTTGGCGCAGTTTACACCGGTAAGGTTACCGGCATCAAGGAGTTCGGATGCTTTGTTGAGTATGCTCCCGGCAAGGAGGGCATGGTCCACATCTCGAAGATCGCTGACCGCCGCATCGAGAAGGTCGAGGACGTTCTCTCTCTCGGCGACACTGTAAAGGTTAAGTACATCGGCCTTGATAAGAAGGGCAGAATGGACTTCTCCATCAAGGATGCTAAATAATCACATCTGAATAACACACTTCGAGAGAAGGGGTACGATCTTTGCACAATATCAATATCCCCTTCTCTCATTGCATTTTAGCCGATTGTAAAAATACGCAAATAATATAAAACACCGACCAAACGAGCATAGCGAGTATGCGCGGCATTCAATTGGAAAACTAAGTTTTACAATTGGTTTACGAAAGGAGACCGCAATGAATAATAATAATCAAAAGTCCAACACAAGACAGTATTCAACGACAACCTATTCCTCCAGAAACAAAAGAAACAGGAAGCATAATCAGAACAAGTTTGTGTTCTTCATTCTGCTTGCTGTACTGATAATCGCCTTGATCGTTGCGATCACATTTGTGGTCATCGATCTGGTCAAATCGGGACAGGGCGACGAGACCTCGGGTACCTCCGGCGAAAGCAATACCCCCGGTATCGTAGACGACGCGCACGGCCTCGGCAACGCATACGACGGCGATAACGCGACTTACATGCTCTCTGTTACAAAGCAGATTGCGGGCTCTTATTTCAGCTGTGAATTCGAGGCTATGGCTGACGTCGGTACCGTAAGGTTCGTCTCGAGCGAGCCCGACTACTACGTTCGCGGCTGCGAGATCCAGCTTATGATAGCCGGCGAATGGGTTCCCGTAGGCGTTTTCGGCGGCGAAGCGGGCGAGAAGGAGTATACCACAGGCAACGCTCCCTCGGAGGCTACCGCTGTCAGAGTATATCTTACCGAATCTGCTGACGTTCTCTGGGCTATCAACGAGCTTACCGTAAAGGATAAGAGCGGAGCTGCGGTTGCGCTTTGCAAGCCTGCTGCAGGCACGGGCAATCAGGGTTCCCAGGGTGATTCCACTACCGCGCCCGGTCAGGGTGAGGTAACGACTACTCCCGGCGGAGACGTTTCGGGCGAGACCACCACGGGCAGAGTCGATCACGGCACAACGACCATCACTATCAGCAATGAGAAGATGTATGAGGGCGAGCTGATCCTTGTCAATACGCAGTACGTATATCATTTCCCGACCTCGGATGCGACACTCGTTACCGTATATAACGAATACGTTGCCAACGATTACCGCTGCAATTACTTCGACGATACCTCTATGCAGCTTCAGTATCTTGCCGCGCATAACATTCTTGCGATGGCAAACGATCTTTATACCGAGAAGGGTCTCAACTGGCTCAAGCTCGGAACAGGCTACCGCTCATACGAGACTCAGCAGGATCTTTCGAACCGCTATCCCGCAACTGCCGCTCTCCCCGGATACAGCGAGCATCACACGGGCTTCGGTATCGACCTTCAGATCTGGGACAGAGCCGCAGGCGTGACCTATAATCTTGACGACGCAAACCAGAACTGCCAGACCATCTATTCCTGGATTTCCGCAAATGCTTATAAGTACGGCTTCGTCCGCCGCTTTGCGCCCAATAAGGATATGTATACCGGCATCACCTCCGACCGCTGGCATTACAGATACGTCGGTGTTCCCCACGCATATTATATGACCGCAAACGATCTCTGCCTTGAGCAGTATCTCGCCGCGCTTGAGAATTGCACCTACGGCGGCAATCATCTTATCTTTGACGTTGACGGCAAGAGCTATGAGATCTACTATGTACCTGCTGTAGAGGGCACAAGCACCACAATTCCCGTTCCCGCAGATCCCTCGATCTACACCATCTCGGGCAATAACTACAGCGGATTTATCGTAACCATTACACGCAACTGATCCCTTTATTCAAATGAAAAATAAAAATTTCACCCCCTCGCTCTGCCGATTGCTAACGGTTCTGCTTATCCTTTCGATGATATCCGTCAGCTTTGGTGGATGCGGCATAGTAATCATTGGAGGAAACGGTTCCGAGACTTCGGGCGTAAATGCCGAGACCACTCTTCCCGAATCCACCCAAGCTCCCGAGACGGAGGGCATGGGCGAAACGGGAAACGAGGAAGTTACCGAAACGCCTCCCGAGGATACCGAGGAGCCGCAGGAGACAATAATCTTCGATCCGGCAGTTTTTCCCTCGCGCCTTGAGGATGCCAAGAAGGCACTCGAAGCCCTCAATGATACGATAGATATTTCTGATTTCGATATAGTACTCGTAACCGCCGGCGATACGGTTGACGTTATTTTTGCGGAGGAGGATCATCCGCTCTACGCGGCTCGTTCAAACCGCAATTCGATGCTTTACGAGAAATATGGCGTTGATATTGCCACGATCTATGAGAACGAGGCGGATACCGATCAGATATACGGCGATCTTCTTGCCGCCGTGCAGACGGGATCGGATGCCGAATACTACGTCGATCTTCTTATGATCCCCGCCGCTCGCGCCGGCAGATTCCTTTCCAAGGGACTCCTGCGCGACATGCGAAGCCTGCCCTTTTACGATACAAAGGCGGGTAATGCCGACGGAAACGTTGGAAACGCGCGCTATTTTGATATGGGAGCGGGAACCGACGTCCCCGAAGATATCTACTCCCTCTATTTCAATCGCACTCTTGTTGGAAAAGAGATGACGGATCTGCTCTATTCCGAGGCTCTCGACGGCTCGCTCAGTTTTGAGACGCTCTTGACGGTTGCAAGCTCTCTTGAGGGCTTGAGCGCGGATATTGCCGTTACGGGAGGCGACAATTCGCTGCCCGGAAGGATATCTGCGGATCTTCTCGGAATAGAATATATAAAGAAGGATCGCTTGGGCGTTCCGAGCATCGGCATGACGGATGAAGAGCTGAATGTCGTGGATAGCTTTATCGAATGTGTATCGAAGTTTAGGTTCTTTACCCCCGAGGAGGGAGGAAAGAATTCGCTCGATCGTTTCAAGGAGGAGGGCGTGCCCTTCTATCTCGGAACTCTTTCGGATATTTTCGAGCTTTATGACGATAAGGTAGAGTGGGGACTCCTGCCCCTTCCCTCGGAAAAGGGACTCGGCGCAATAAAGGAAAACAGACCCGTGATTTGTCTGCCCGTCACAAATACCAGACTTGAGCAGACGAGCCTCTGGCTTACCGCCTTCAACGTTGCCTCCGAGAATTGGATCAGAGATCAGCTTCTCGCCGTGGCAATAGAGAATTATATCCGTGACAATAATTCCTGCTTCACTCTTTACCGCATCCTCTCGCAGGAAATTGCACCCGATTTCACTCTCGTTTATTCGGAGTATTACGAGGGACTTGCCGACGCGACGTATCTTGCCGCGGGCAATGCTTTGGGCGGTACCGTAAAATTCTCCGAGACCATAAAAAGCGAAATCGAATCTCTTAACAAAAAACTGGCAAAGCTCCCTTGATTTTTACGGTTGAACCGTGAGTAAATAATTATGCAATTTGAAAGGATTCAAGATCATGACCAAGAAACTGCTTTCGCTTATTCTTGCACTTCTGATGCTTATCCCCATGGCGGTGGCATGTGCCGAGACGCCAACGGAAGAGGGCGGAACCTCCGAAAATCCCGCCGCGACGACAGTTGCCCCCGCAGGTTCGGATGAAACTCCCGATAGCACAGAGCTTATCAGCAACACTCTTCCCGGCGATCTGAAGTTTGGCGGAGAGACTGTGGTATTCTTGAGCAGGGACAGTGCGTTTGTCAATGACGAGATCTCTGTTGATGACATGAACGGCTCCATGGTAAACGACGCCGTCTATAAGCGCAATGAAAAGGTTCAGGAGCAGCTCGACGTGGTTTTTGATAGTATCAAGATCACGGGCGATAATTACGTTGTTTCCACAGAGCTTCGCAATGCCGCAAATAACGGCGAAACTTATTTTGATATTGCCGCGAACAGTACATATTCCACGATAATGTACACGGGCGAGAATATTCTTCTTGATCTTACGGATTGCGAGTATCTTGATCTTGATGCCGTTTATTGGTCGCAGGGCTTCAATCAGCATGCGTCGATTGGCGACTCGCAGTATCTTGCAACCGGTGCGATCGCGATATCGCTTTTCCGCTATATGTTTGTTACCTTCTATAATAAGAATATGCTTGAATCCGCGCAGTATGAGAATCTTTATGACGTAGTTGATGAAAAGCGTTGGACCCTTGATTACCAGATACAGCTTTCCAAGGATCTTTATAAGGATAACGACGGCTCGGGCTCGGTATCGGAGGGCGACGCTGTCGGATTTGCAACCTCCACCGTTCTTTACGTTGACCCATATTGGTCGAGCTGCGATATTCCGATCATTACCAAGGACGCGGATAATCTTCTCGAGTTCAATCTTGATAAGGAAAGGCTCAGCAACGTCGTTGATAAGCTGATCACTCTTTATCACGAATCGGATGCATGGGTAGATAATTCTTCGGGCGACGACGGCAAGCAGAACGCGCTTGGCAGTCTCTTCGGCTCGGGTCTCGTCGGTACGACTACGATGCGCCTCTGCTCGGTTGAGACTCAGCAGTTTATCTCGATGCAGGACGAATACGGTGTAATTCCCGTTCCGAAGTATGATGAGGCACAGGACAAGTATTATACCTATCTGCACGATCAGTTTACTTCGGTCGGTATTCCCTCTGCATTGGTGAGCGATGAGGAAAAGGTGCAGATGCTCGGAGCGGTTCTCGAGGCGATGGCTCTTGAGAGCTATAAGAGCGTTGTTCCCGCATATTACGAGACCGCGCTCAAGGGCAGATATCTTGAGGACAGCGAGTCTTGGCGTATGCTTGATATGATCTACGAGAACGTAAAGGTCGATGCGGGCGTGCTTTATACAAAGTCGCTTGAGTCGATCCACCAGATGCCCCGCGATATGGTTAAGAACGGAAGGAACTCGGTAAGCTCCACCGTTCAGAGAGTTGTTGCGAGAATTGAAAAGAATCTTCTCCCCGCTCTTCTTGAAGACCTGCTCGCGCTTCAGAAATAATTGAATCAACAAATAACAGCAGCCGCGGCGGCTGCTGTTATTTTGTCATAAAATTTGTTACAGTTTAGTAAAACGCAGATATAATTGGTATAATATAATATATGTAAGAAAAATTCACGGGGAGGATGCGGCGATGAAAAGAATAGTAAAGCCCGAAGAGGAAGGCATCACGCTGCTTTCTCTTTTGAAGGGCAGGGAGAAGCTTTCGAGCAGGACCGTCAAGACTCTGAAATTCCGAGAGGGAGGTCTTCGCGTCAACGGCGAGGAGGTCACGGTGCGCCGCGTGCTTCACGAGGGCGACGTCGTTGAGCTTGCCGTTGAGGATAGGGAAGAGGACCGCGCCGAGTCCGTCATTCCCTGCAAGCTTCCCATAAAGATCCTTTATCGCGACGCATATATCACGGTCTGCAATAAACCTCCGCATATGCCGACGCATCCCTCGCACGGGCATCTTGACGATACTCTGGCGAACGCGCTTGCGTTTTTGGCTTCCGTCAAGGGCGAGCCCTTTGTCTTCCGTCCCGTAAACAGACTTGACGGAGATACAAGCGGTATCGTTCTGACGGCAAACGACCGTATTTCCGCTGGCAGGCTTTTTGCTTTGATGAAGAACGGAGAGATAAAGAAGACTTATATCGCCGTGGTCTGCGGTGTGCCCGAGCCGATGAGGGGAGTTATTGACGCGCCGATAGCAAGGGCGGATAAGGGAATACTTATGCGGACGGTCTCCGCGGAGGGCAGAGAGGCTGTGACCGAGTATAACACGGTTGCTGTCGCGCCCGACTCGAAGTATTCGCTTGTGGTGCTTCGCCCGCGGACGGGAAGAACGCATCAGATACGGGTACATATGGCGTATATCGGCTGTCCGCTCGTCGGCGATTTCCTTTACGGAGAGCGCAGTGAGCTTATCGACCGCCATGCGCTTCATGCGGCGAGAATGACCTTTGCGCATCCCGCAGACGGCAGGGCAATCACGGTCTCGGCACCGCTTCCCGATGATTTTGCCATTCTTTGCGATAAATTATTACGGAGCAATGATGATGAACAATAACGAAAAAGAGATTACCTTGATAGAAGAAATGGAAAATACAGCCGCACAAGAAGCGGCAGATGAAGAGAGCGCGAAGGCAAAGAAGAGAGAATGGCTCGGCTTGCCTATATTTTCGTGGGTCTTTTTCGGAATTGCGGTATTTGCGCTGATCGTGATGCTGACGTATATCATCAGCGAGGATTTTGCAAATTTTTACAATCGCTATCCTGCCGCGTTTTTCAGAGGTGTATTTGCCGCGGTAAGCGGTATCCTGCCCTGCTCGGCGGCTGAGGCCATGATCATTATGATCCCCCTTATCGTAACGGCGGTTATCGTGTACGCCAACAAGCATTTTACCTCAAGCTGGCACGAGGTCGGAAAATTTATTGTGATCATTATGTCGGTAGCTTCGCTCTTCTTTTCAAGCTTTGCGCTCAATTTCGGAGCGGGTTATCACACCAGCAGCGTGGATAATCTGCTTGAGCTTGACCGCGAGGACGTAAGCGCGGAGCAGCTTCGCCGTACGGCGGAGATACTTGTTGAGGAGATCAATAAGTATACTGATTCCCTGACCGCGAATGCCGAGGGCTCGACAGTCATGCCGTACGGCTATGAAAAGCTCAGCCGGAAGCTGGTTGAGGCGTACGATAAGGTATGCGATGAATATAGCTTCGTTTCAAGATTTCCCTCTCGCGTAAAACCCGTTATGCTCAGTGAGCCATGGACGTATACTCATATTGCGGGTGTTTACACGTATTTTACCGGCGAGGCGAATATAAACGTCAACTTCCCCGACTACACTCTTCCCTATACCGCCGCGCACGAGATGGCGCATCAGAGGGGCATCGCGCGCGAGAACGAGGCAAATTTCGTGGCGTTTTTGGTATGTATCGCATCGGATGACGAATATATTCGGTACAGCGGCTATCTCAATCTCTACGAATACGTCTCAAGCGCGCTTTATTCCGCGGATAAGGAGGCTTATGCCGAGGTCCGCTCGGGGCTTGATCCCAAGGCGAGAGTGGAGATGTCGGCATACAGTAAATTTTTCGATAAATACCGCGAAAATATTGCCGCCGACGTTACGGAAAGCGTAAACAACACCTATCTTACTATACAGGGCACCCCGGGTACGAAGAGCTACGGAATGGTGGTCGATCTGGCGGTTGCCTATATTCTCGGAGAAGAATAAAAATATTTCATGAATTTTCTTATTTCTCCTTCCATTTTTCGCGTTTATATGATATAATATAATATGTGTGATTATATGGTAATTTTATTTCCTGCACGATTATCCTTCGCAAGGGGCTGTTAATATATGAAGAAGATTTTAGTACGCGGCGGAAAACCGCTGTATGGCAATATTAATATCAGCGGCATGAAGAATGCCGCGCTTCCCATTGTTTTCGCAAGTATTCTTGTCGGTGAGAGATGCATCGTCGAGAATCTTCCGGCTGTCAGCGACGTTGAGCTTTCGCTGAATATCCTTGAGAGCATGGGCGCGACGGTTGAAAGACTCGGAAACAATACGGTTGCTATAGATACGACCAATTTCATAAACGGAACGTCGCCTGTGGAGATGGTATCAAAGCTTCGCGGCTCGACCTACCTTCTCGGCGCCGAGCTCGGACGCTTCGGAGAGGCGCGCGTAGGCTCGTCCGGCGGATGCGATTTCGGTTCACGTCCGATAGACCAGCATATCAAGGGTTTTTGCGCACTTGGCGCAAAGTTTGAGTCGGGCGATACATACAATTACGTCAAGGCAGGTCCCGGAGGACTTTACGGTACCTCGGTGTATCTCGATATCGCATCGGTCGGCGCGACGATCAACGTAATGCTTGCGGCAACTCTCGCAAAGGGCAAGACCACCATAGACAATGCGGCGCGCGAGCCCCATATCGTCGATCTTGCGAACTTCCTTAACATGTGCGGAGCACGTATCACGGGCGCGGGTACTTCTGTTATCAAGATCACGGGAGTTGAGAAGCTCCACGGATGCGATTATACCATCCTTCCCGATATGATCGAGGCGGGAACGTATATGGCTGCCGTTGCGGCAGTCGGCGGAAGAGTCAGCATGCGCGGAGTTATTCCGAAGCATATGGAGACCGTCACGGCGAAGCTGCTTGAAATGGGCGTTGACGTTGAGATCTATGAGGATATTATTACCGTTTCCCGTTTCGTGCGTCCCGGCCCCGCAAACGTAAAGACTTATTTCTATCCGGGATTCCCCACGGATATGCATCCGCAGTTCAGCGCGCTTCTCTGCGTTGCGAGCGGAGTATCCACCGTTACCGAAAGCGTTTGGGAAAATCGCTTCAAATACGTTGATGAGCTTTCGAAGATGGGTGCTAACATCTCGATCGAGGGCAATCGCGCAACCATTACGGGAATCGAAAGATTCAAATCTGCCGCAGTTGAGGCTTCCGACCTTCGCGCGGGCGCGGCTCTGATCATTGCGGGACTCAATGCCGAGGGCGAGACCTCTATCACGGGCGTTGAGAGGATCGAGAGAGGCTACGACGATATCGTTGGCAAGCTTCGTGCGATCGGCGCGGATATTGAGCTTGTCGAAGAATGAATTTAAATAAAAACACTCGGAAATCGATGGATCTTCATTGATTTCCGAGTTGTTTTTTGTTATTGAATGATGCGGCAAAATGAAGCGCAATAAATGCGGTAATGAAAGATCTTCATAAGCTTTGCTGTCTGCGGTTATCAGTTCACCTCTTGACCGTCAGGCTGTGCGCGAGAAAAACAGCCGTCAGTGACTCCGCTATGGTGCGTAGCGCGAGATTGAGCGTAACCGCGGGCGCGCCCGCATTGATCCCAAACAGGATGACGAGTCCGCTTGCCAGAAATACCGTGATCGCGGCAATGGCGGAGAGATTCCAGCCTTTCCCGAGCGTACGCGACCAAAAGAGATTGAGAAGGAGCGCGGAAAGCAAGAGAAGAGATATCGGTAGAGACATTGCAAAATAATCGAAGATCAGGTACAGCGACCCCGAAAAGCCCGAGAGCATTTTTGAATAATCGGGGTTTGCGACGGTTTGAGCGACGCGAAAGAGATGGTATACCGAGATCGCCGATCCTGCCGCTGCCGGTATGACGGTGAGCCAAAAGGCGAGCTTTGGATTCTTCGGCATTATTTAAGCTCCAGAGCCCACTTGATAGCAAGATTGATCCAATCTTCGCAATGCGGAACGATCTTGTCGGGGTTCTGCGAGGAGGTCCACTCGTTGCAGAGCGAGAGACCGTGAACACCCTCGGGGTAGATATGAAGCTCGAAGGGGACTTTATGCGCGGTCAGAGCGGAGGCGTAGAGGAGCGCGTTTTCTACGGGAACCGTCTTATCCGTGAAGGTGTGCCAGATGAAGGCGGGCGAGGTGGTCTCGTCGACGTGGAGCTCGAGCGAGAATTCGGCGATCGCCTCGTCTGTGAGGGGATCGCAACCCGATACGTTCTTGATAGAGCCCTTGTGCGCCTTGTCGCCGCCTGTGATAACGGGGTAGGAGAGGATGGTTCCCGTCGGACGGTTGATGCCCTCGGGAACCTCGCCCGATTCGATGCCGAGAGCCTCGCGGACGGGCTTTACGTTCCAGAGCGTTCCCGCGCTTGCGGCAAGATGTCCGCCTGCCGAGAAGCCGCTGATGAAGACGTAGTCGGGGTCGGTGTTGTATTTTTCCGCATTTTCGCGGACGTATTTGATAGCCATTCCTGCTTCGATCAAGGGCGCGTAGTCCTTTGCGTTCGGACCTATACTATAACGGAGAAGGAATACGTTGAAGCCCGCGGAGAGGAACTTGAAGACGATGGGCTCAGCCTCGCGCTCGGAGAGGAAGTGGTAGCCTCCGCCGGGGCAAACGACGACGGCGCGGCGCGGCTTAAGCTTGAGCTCGGGGTGATTGGTTACGCAATAGGTTGTAAGTGTAGCCTCGGGATGCTTGTCCCAAAGGTGAATGGTTTCGTTGATCATATCGGAATCCTCCATTTTACTCTTGTTGATCGATATGTAATAATTGTACCACTTTTTTCTCCGTCCTTCAAGGGGAAAACGAAATTTTTTCTCTAATCACTTGACTTTTCACATAAATAATTGTAAAATGTATGGGTACGGAGGAATTGAAAATGAAGATATATAGATTAATTACCCTGATGATTTGCTTTCTGATGCTTTTTTCGTCCTGCTCGGACGACCTGCTCGATCCTGTCGTTACAGACCCCGGAGTTGAGAGACCTACCGAGGAGAAGACCGAGCTGCCTTCAAGCGTATTGCTTTCCGGCTACAAGGTCGTCCGTTCTTCAAAAGCGTCGAAGGATATGATCTCGGCGTCTGTCAAGTTCAAGAATACGCTTGAGGAGACGGTGAAGGACATCGCGATCGGTGACGACTGGTATAAATCCGGTGAAACTCTGCCCGAAAAGGCACTCGAGATCCTCGTCGGCGAAACGAATCGCCCCGAGACCGCGGAGGTCATGGCTGATCTCCTTGCCGACGATTTTGCAATCAAATATTTCCCCGAAAGCGGAAGGATCGTCGTCTGCGGCGGCAGCTATGAAGCAACCTTGAAGGCTATGGAGCATTTCCTCGAATTCTGCTTCAAGGACGGCGGGATTGAATACGGCCTTTCCTACTTCTCGGCGGGTCAGTATGCGGTCAGCGAATGCCTGCTTGAGGGCGTGCCGATCGGCGAATATTCGCTCGTGATCCCCGCTTATGCCGATGCCGATGAAAGATACGCGGCAGAAATGATCTCGGAGCGTATACTTGAAAAGACGGGCATACTTCTCGAAACTCTGAAAACGGGCTCGGCTTCGGGCAAGCAGATACTTATCGGACGCGCGTCCGGCTTCACGGTCAAGGATTCCGAATACGCCCTCGGAGCTAAGGACGGAAACGTAATTCTCTGCGGCGAGGGCGGACTTGTCGTAAAGGCTGCCCGACTTCTGACCGATCAGCTTTTCCCGAAGGGACAGGAGAAGGTCTCTCTGACGCTCGGCGATGTAAAGACGATCGCTTTCGAGCGTGTTTCCTTGCCAACGCTCACCGATTTCGGCACCAAGCCCATTGCGCTTACCGATCAGCTTAACGCGAGCATAGCGGTATATGATCTTTCGAGCGGTAAGGAGCCTATCCATAAATATGAATTCAAGCCGAAGACCACGAACGGATTCTCGCTGAACGGCTACGGCAACCGCGTTGACGAGGCGCGTCTGCGCTACAGCGAAAAGTGGGGAACTTATATCATTATGTTCACGTCATCATCGGGATACGTTGGTGTTGCGTCCTATCCCGAAGAAAAATGCCTCTGGGAGGTTGAGCTTAAGGGTACCTCTCCTCATTCGATCGAGTATCTGCCTTCCGGCTTGGTAGCGGTCGCTTCCTCGGGCGGAAGCGATACGAGCAAGGGATTCATCCGCGTTTATTCGACTGAAAAAGCAAGAAATAACAGATATGCTTCGGCTCAGCTGACCAGCGCGCACGCAGTCCTTTGGGACGAGACGCGCGAGGTCTTGTGGGCTATGGGAAGCAGCGAGATCGTAGCTTACGAGATAGGCGGCGATTCCGAAGCTCCCACAATGACGAAGATCTCCTCCTACGGCTGCAACGGAATGAAGGGCGGCCACGATCTTTCCGCCATCAGCGGAAACGACGATCAGGTATGGGTCGGCGGAAGCATCATCAGAATTTTCGACAAGACCACGGGCGAGCTGATTTCGAATTACGCGGGCTCGTCGCAGATCGACGCGGGCAACGTCAAGTGCATTTGCTCCTTCCCCGACGGTACTGCGGCACGGACGGTCGCAACCAAGGTCTATGCCGATCACAATACCGACCGCTTCAATCTTTACGAATTCCACGGAAGCGTAGCGATCTCAATCGGATATATTTTCGAGGGCAGAGCCTTCTACAAGGCAAGAAGCTTTTACGCGGAATACAACTGAGGTGCAAAATGAACATTCAAGGCTTTAACAAACTGACTCTTCTCGACTACCCCGGGCTTACCGCCTGCACCGTTTTCACGGGCGGATGTGATCTGCGCTGTCCATTCTGTCACAATTCTCCGCTCGTTCTCGACCCGCGCGGCACCGAAGGCTACACGGTGGACGAGGTGATTGCCCATCTGAAAAAACGTAAAGGCATCCTTGACGGCATCTGTGTCAGCGGCGGTGAGCCCCTGCTTCAGCCCGATCTTGAGGACTTCCTCCGCGCCATCCGCGATATCGGAGATTACAAGATCAAGCTCGACACCAACGGTACGCACCCCGAGCGTCTCGCGCACGTGATCTCGGAGGGACTTTGCGACAAGGTGGCGATGGATATCAAGAATTCGCCCGAAAAATACGCGCAGACGGTCGGAGTCAAGAATTTTGACGTTGAGCTCGTTCGCGCATCGCTGTCGTTTATTATGCTTTCGGGGATCGATTATGAGCTGCGCACCACGCTCGTCCGCGAGCTGCATGACGAAGATTCGATGCGCGGAATTGCAGAATTTATCCGCGGAGCGAAGGCGTATTACCTCCAGAATTTCGTCGATTCGGGCGCTGTAATGTACGGCGGACTTCACGGATTCGATAGAGGTGAAATTGAATCTTTCGCCGATATCGTAAAAGACGCGGTCGGACTCGTTGAGATCCGCGGAGTTGATTGATTTTATTGTTGAAACTAACCAAAAAAACAGAATATTTACTATATATTGTGCTGATTTTTCAAAATCAGCACAATATCTTGTTTTTAGGGGTTGACAAAAAACACAATATATAGTATAATATAACTCGCCACGCTAAAACCCAAGCACTATATATAGATAAAAATGAGAAAGGAAGAAACAGCATGTATCAGGTAGTTAAAAGAAACGGCAAAACAGTAGATTTTGATATTTCCAAGATATCCAAGGCGATAACGCTTGCATTCGAGGCTTGCGACAGAAAATATAATCCCGACGTGATCGATCTTATCGCCATTCGCGTCACCTCCCACTTCGAGCCCAAGGTAAAGGACGAGAAGATCGCGGTTGAGGACATTCAGGACAGCGTTGAGGCTGTTCTTGCGCAGGCGGGCTACGAGGACGTTGCAAAGGCATACATCCTCTACCGCCGTCAGCGCGAAAAGCTCCGTAATATGAAGTCCACGATCCTTGACTACAAGGCTCTCGTTGACTCCTACGTTAAGAGCACAGACTGGAGAGTTAAGGAAAACTCGACCGTAACCTATTCGGTCGGAGGACTTATCCTCTCGAACTCGGGCGCCATCACCGCAAACTATTGGCTCTCCGAGATCTATGACGACGAGATCGCTCAGGCACATCAGAGTGCGGATCTCCATCTCCACGATCTCTCCATGCTGACCGGCTATTGCGCAGGTTGGTCGCTCCGTCAGCTTATCGAGGACGGTCTCGGCGGAATCACGGGAAAGATCTCTTCCGCTCCCGCTAAGCATCTTGCCACACTCTGTAACCAGATGGTCAACTTCCTCGGTATCATGCAGAACGAGTGGGCAGGCGCGCAGGCTTTCTCCTCCTTCGACACATACCTCGCTCCCTTCGTAAAGACCGATAATCTTACCTACGATCAGGTCAAGAAGTGCATCGAGTCCTTCGTTTACGGTGTAAACACTCCCTCGCGTTGGGGTACTCAGGCACCCTTCTCGAACATCACTCTCGACTGGGTATGTCCTCCCGATATGATCGACAAGCCCGCTATCGTCGGCGGTCGTGAACAGGACTTCACCTACGGTGACTGCAAGAAGGAAATGGATATGGTCAACAAGGCGTTCATCGAGATCATGATCGAGGGCGACGTCAACGGCCGCGGATTCCAGTATCCCATCCCCACCTATTCGATCACACGTGATTTTGACTGGTCGGATACCGAGAACAACCGCCTTCTTTTCGAGATGACCTCGAAGTACGGCATTCCTTATTTCTCGAATTACATCAACAGCGATATGGAGCCGAGCGACGTTCGTTCCATGTGTTGCCGTCTGCGTCTTGACCTCCGCGAGCTTCGCAAGAAGTCGGGCGGTTATTTCGGAAGCGGCGAGAGCACGGGTTCCGTCGGCGTTGTTACCATCAATATGCCCCGCCTCGGTTATACTGCCGAGAATGAGGACGATTTCTACCGTAAGCTCGACAGACTTATGGATATCGCGGCTCGTTCGCTCAAGATCAAGCGCGACGTTATCACCAAGCTCCTCGACGAGGGCCTCTATCCCTACACCAAGCGTTACCTCGGCACCTTCAACAACCACTTCTCGACCATCGGTCTTGTCGGCATGAACGAGGCTTGCCTCAATGCTAAGTGGCTCAAGAAGGATCTCACCGATAAGAAGGCACAGAAGTTCACCCAGGACGTTCTCAATCATATGCGCGAGAGACTTTCCGACTATCAGGAAATGTACGGCGATCTCTACAACCTCGAGGCAACTCCCGCAGAGTCCACCTCCTACCGTCTTGCTAAGCACGACAAGAAGAGATATCCCGATATCATTACAGCGTCCCGGGGCGAAACTCCCTACTATACAAACTCCTCCCACCTCCCCGTAAGCTTCACCGACGACGTATTTGCGGCTCTCGATATTCAGGACGAGCTCCAGACTCTCTATACCTCCGGCACCGTATTCCATACCTTCCTCGGCGAAAAGCTTCCCGATTGGAAGGCGGCAGCCTCACTCATCCGCAAGATCGCGGAGAACTACAAGCTCCCCTATTATACTCTCTCTCCCACATACTCCGTCTGCTCCGAGCACGGATATATCGCGGGCGAACACTTCTCCTGCCCCAAGTGCGGCAAGGTTACAGAGGTCTACAGCCGTATTACCGGTTACTACCGTCCCGTTCAGAACTGGAACGACGGCAAGTCGCAGGAATATAAGGAAAGAGTTGAGTACGATCCCGAACAGTCCATGCTTCACTTCGAGGACAGAGGTCACGGAAACGTTACTCAGGGTAAAGTCAGCAACACGTGTGATGCTGTTTACGAGGACGGACGCGTTGTTCTCTTTGCAACCAAGACCTGCCCCAAGTGCAAGATCGCGGCTTCTCTCCTCGAGAAGGCGGGAATCGAGTTCGAGAAGGTCTACTTTGAGGATGATCCCGACTTCGCAAAGAAGTATGACACACGTCAGGCTCCCACTCTGCTCTATATCGTAGGCGAGGACTTCACCGCGTTTGCCGATATCGCGGGCGTTAAGGAGTTTATCAAGACTACGGCTCAGGCATAAATCAATAAAAGATCGGCTGCTTTTGGCAGCCGATCTTCGTTAAGAGGAAAATTATGAAAGATATTATTATAATCGGAGCGGGACCTGCGGGTCTGACTGCGGCAATTTACGCGGTTCGTGCGGGAAAGAGCGTGACGGTAATTGAAAAATCGACTTTTGGCGGACAGATGACTTTTTCGCCGAAGATCGAGAATTACCCCGGATTTTCCGAGATCTCGGGCAACGAGCTTGCCGACAAGATGGTCGAGCAGGCACTCGGACTCGGCGCGGAGATCGAATGTGCGGAGGTCACCGCGATATCATATGATAAGTATGGAAAATACTATACACTCGAGACTCCCGACGGCGATTTCAAAGCAAAAAGCGTGATCGTAGCGGTCGGATCGCATCATCGCCGCTTAGGTCTTGCGGGCGAGGAGGAGCTTGTCGGTCACGGCATTTCTTTCTGCGCGGTTTGCGACGGCGCTTTCTATGCCGGCGGTGAGGTTGGCGTTATCGGCGGCGGAAACTCGGCGGCTGTCGAGGCGCTTCTGCTTGCGAAGACAGCAAGAAAGCTGACGATCGTTCAGAATCTCGCCGATCTTACCTGTGAGGCGAATACGGCGGCAGAGCTGAAGTCGATGGAGAACGTAGAGATCATTTACAACACGGTCGTTGAGGAATACGTTTCCGAAGGCGGAAATCTTACCGGTATTGTGGTCAGAAATACCGAGACGGGGGGTCTCAGTAAGATTAAGCTCGACGGCGTTTTCCTTGCGGTTGGAATGGCACCGGCAACCGAGATCTTCAAGGATCTCGCGCCGATCGATCCCTATGGCTATCTGATCGCGTCGGACGACGGCGATATGGGCTGCGGAGGAATCTTTGCCGCGGGCGACTGCCGCAAGAAGGGCGTCCGCCAGATCTCAACCGCAACCTCCGACGGTGCTTGCGCGGCTCTCGCGGCTTGTAAGTACGTGGATTCTTTGTCGAAATAAGAAAAATTCCTTCGTGCTGACGTTGGACTGTTGTTAAAGTGACTAGTGGCTAGTGGCTAGTGACTAGTGGCTAGTGGAAGGTAGAAATTTTCTCACTTCGTTCGAAAATTGTTTTTATAAAAAACTCGGATATTATGGAGCATAAACTTCATAATATCCGAGATTTTTGTGATATTGAATTATTTTACTCAACATTGGTATATCAACACCGAATTGAATTATCAATAGGAATATTTTCCGAACATCGTGAGGAAAATTACCATTCACTAGTCACTAGTCACTAGCCACTAGCCACTCTAATTATCTTGCAGGTCAGAACCACTTATCAATAACCTCAGCCTCCGCCTTCGCCAAACGCGCGAGGCAATCGGAATCCTGTAAGAACGCCGAGTCCTCGGGGTTGGTATGGAAGCCGTGCTCGATGAGGAAGGCGCGCTTGCAGCCCGATGCGGCGGCAGAGCGGAGAACTCCGTAGTAGTCGATCGACTCGTTATCGGGGTAGCGGCGGGTCTTGATTCCGCGGTCCTCAGTGCCCATCGTACGGACGACGGCATCGGTCAGGTCGCGCGCGATAGGCGCATTGCCCTCGCAGTCGGAAACCGAATAGAAGGTCTCAGCACCTCGAACCTTGGGGTATCTCTCGTCGGAAGGATTGCCGCCGGGTGCATTCGAGTGGATCGAAAGGAACATAACTGCTCCGAGCTCGCCCGACATAGATCCGCGCTCAACGAGCCCGGGGTCGTCCTCGACCTTGTTTCTCGTCATTCGAACGTCGAAGCCGAGAGACTCAAGCTCTGCCTTGAGGAAGGAGGAGAGGATGAAATTCTGCGTGCCCTCGTAGAAGCCCGCGCGGGTGGTATGTGGGTTGCCGAACTGTCCGTGTCCGGGGTCAAGGATGATGATTCCGCGTGATTTTTCCATAATTTTTACCTCTTAATCAGTATTTGTGCCTGCGCCGAGCTTGCTTATTGCGTCGCGCAGGAGGGGATAATTGTCAAGCGTAGGGGATGAATCCAGGAGAGCGTGCGCATCCTCTGTCGCGTTGACGAATGTTGAAGCGTCTCCGCAAAGATCGGCAAATCTGAAGCGCAAGCCGCCGCTCTGACGTATTTCATTGGAATTCGATGAAAGGAAGTCGCCGGGACCGCGCGCCTGTAGGTCTGCCTCGGCGATCGAAAATCCGTCGTAATTATCCTTCATTACAGAAAGACGCTTGCGTGCTGTCTCCGCGCTGTCGTCCGAGACAAGAACGCAGTAGGATTTTCTTTTGCCTCTGCCGACACGTCCGCGAAGCTGATGAAGCTGGGAAAGACCAAATCGTTCGGCGTTTTCCACTATCATAAGCGAGGCGTTCGGTACGTTTACTCCGACCTCGATTACGGTCGTTGATACGAGAATGTCGATATCTCCGCATTCAAACGAGGTCATGATAGCTTCCTTTTGGTCGCTCTTGAGCTTGCCGTGGAGGAATGCGACCGAAAGTTCGGGCAGAGCTTCGCTCAACTCTTCGGCAAATTTGATAGCTGCCTTCAGGGGAGGCTTTTTTCGTATTCCGTCGTCGTTTATATCGTAAAGGCTGACCTCGCCGCTGTCGTTTTCTTCAATGGCGGGGCAGACGACGTATATTTGCCCGCCCTCCGAGGCGGTTTTTTTGATGAAGTTTATGAGCCTCGGGCGGTATCCCTCGTCAACTACGAAGGTGTCGACTCTCTGTCTGCCGGGGGGCATTTCGTCGATTCGCGAGATGTCGATATCGCCGTACATTACAAGCGCGAGTGAGCGAGGGATCGGTGTTGCCGACATTGAGAGCAGATGCGTTCCCTTTGATTTTTCGGTGAGAGCCGCTCGTTGATTGACACCGAATCGGTGTTGCTCATCGGTTACGACGAGTGATAGTGCGGAAAATTGCACGCCTTCGGAAAGCAGAGCGTGTGTTCCGATAACGATCGGGAGGCGCGAGGACTCGTCTTCGGCAGAGAGCGCGGAGTATATGCGTCGTTTTTCCTTGGCGGGTGTTGCGCCTATAAGGAGCGCGGTCTCGATGCCGAGCTTGCCGAAAAGCTCGGAAAGATCTTCATAGTGCTGACGCGCAAGGATCTCGGTAGGTGCCATAAGTGCTGCCTGTCGCCCGCTCATGATCGCGATCAGCATTGCCGATGCCGCAACGATAGTCTTGCCGCATCCAACGTCGCCGATGAGCATACGGCGCATGGGTGTTTCTTTTCTCATGTCTGCGGCTATTTCGGTTATCGAACGCTTTTGAGCCGCAGTCAGCTCGTAGGGAAGAAGCTTGAGAAGGGGCGAAATGTTTTGCTTGGTACAAGAAAACGAGCGCCCTTCGCGTTTTCGTTTGCCCTGCATTGCTATTGAAAGCGAAAACAGGAAGAATTCGTCGTAGATCAAGCGTCGTTTTGCCGCCGCAAGTGCCGCATAATCCTCGGGGTTATGGATGTTTCGTACTGCATAGGAGAGAGTGCAGAGCGCACGCTTGCGGCGTATCTCGTCGGGAAGAAGATCCGCCGGCGCACCGCAAAGCCTGATCGCCTCACTTACGTGCGCGGCAAGATTTTTCTGGGTAAGTCCCTCGGAAAGAGGATAGATTGCCGTAAAATCGGGGAGCCTGCCTTCCGTATAGGGCTCGTATGCGGGGGAGGTGAGCTTATAGGTCGTCATCGTGCGCTTTTGAATGCGCTCAACAACGCCGAAAAAGCGCCACTCGGATCCTACAGTGAAGACCTGGCGCAGGAAAGGCATATTAAAGAAGACAAGCTCGCAAGAACCGCTTTCGTCAAAGGCACGGAACTTTACGACGGTCATTTTTCCTTTGAGTCTTGCCGCCTGCGGTGCGGTTGCGATAGTCAGTATGACGGCGGTTTTGCCTCCGTCTGTGCGAGCATCCGAGAGAAGACGGACGTCGCCTCGGTTTTCATAATTGCGAGGGATGTGCAAAAGCAGGTCTTCGAGCGTTTCGATACCCGCCTTGGCATATGCAGCCGCTTTTGCGGGACCGACTCCCGAAAGAACGGTGACGGGAGAGGAAAGACTGACGGCTCCCGCTCCCGCATTGTTTTTTCTTGGCATGTTATATCACCGTATGTGCGTCATTCCTCAAAAGCACGCTTGATATCGTTGTATGAGAATCCTTGACGCAAAAGATAGTCGATGCATTTTTTTCTTCGGTCGAGATCCGCGGGGATCTCGCCGTATTTTTTCATCATAGAGTTGCGGCAGATAGGGGTAAAATCTATCTCCGAAAGGTACTCCTTGACCTCCTCAAGTGCGCTGTCCGAATAGCCTCTGCCTTTGAGGTATGCAAGGATACGCCGCGCGCCGGTATTTTTTGAGATCTGAAGCTCGCAAAGCCGCATCGCGTCGCGTGTTTCGTCGAGCCCTATCTCGGAGGAAAGGATCTCGATCACCTCATCGGTGTATTCGGGTCTGATACCCTTGCCTATAAGCTTCATGCGCAGAGCCGACGCAGAATTTGCGCCGTATCCGAGTATCCTCCTGCCGCATTTGACACCTCGGCAGATCGCGTCGAGGCGTGAAAGAACGTCATAAGCTTCGTCGGGGTATTCGCCCTTTGAGAATTCGTATTCTCTGAAATGTGAAGAGAGAATATAGAAAGCCTCGCTTTTTTTCTCTCCGTCACGCTTGACGTCGATCCGCATCGCCCCGCCGCCGTCCGAGGCGCGGAGAGAAATGATCTTCATCATCAAAGGTCGCCGAGAAGATCGATATCGAGATCGTCGTCGTCAAGCTCGAAATCTGCGGCATCCTCGTCCGCAAGCTTGTCGCTCATGGAACGGATCTTTGCCTCGATCTCTGCAAAGAGCGCGGGATCGCTTTCGATCGTCTTTCTTGCATTGTCGCGTCCTTGGCCGATGCGCTCGCCGTTATAAGAGAACCACGAACCGCTCTTCTGGATTACTTCAAGAGTCACGCCCATATCAACGATCTCGCTTGCGCGGGAGATTCCCTTGCCGTAGAGAATGTCAAATTCAGCGGTGCGGAAGGGGGGAGCGACCTTATTCTTTACGACCTTGCACTTTACGCGGTTGCCGTAGATGTCGTTACCTGTCTTAAGCTGCTCCGACTTGCGGACGTCGATTCTGACCGATGCGTAGAATTTAAGCGCACGGCCGCCCGTTGTGACCTCGGGGTTGCCATACATAACTCCGACCTTTTCACGGAGCTGGTTGATGAAAATTACAAGGCAGTTCGACTTCGAGATCGCGGCGGAAAGCTTGCGCATAGCCTGCGACATAAGTCTTGCCTGAACGCCCACCTGCGATGAGCCCATATCGCCCTCGAGCTCCTGACGAGGAACGAGTGCGGCAACCGAGTCGATGACGACGATGTCGACAGCGCCCGAGCGAACGAGCGATTCGGTGATCTCGAGAGCATCCTCTCCGCAGTCGGGCTGAGAAACGAGAAGATTGTCTATGTCAACGCCGAGAGCCTTGGCGTAAACCGGATCGAGCGCGTGCTCGGCGTCGATGAATGCGGCTTC
Source organism: Clostridia bacterium (assembly GCA_017411805.1). Taxonomy (GTDB): domain Bacteria; phylum Bacillota; class Clostridia; order Oscillospirales; family CAG-272; genus CAG-390. Next base: position 53,125 of record JAFQPI010000005.1, on the reverse strand, counting down.
GCCGCCTGTCTTCTGAACTTCTGCTACGACGTGGAGCGCAACGGTTGTCTTACCCGAGGATTCGGGACCGTAGATCTCGACGATTCTTCCGCGGGGAAGTCCGCCGATTCCGAGAGCCATATCGAGCGAGATCGAGCCTGTGTGGATCGCCTGCACCTCCATATGCGCGTTTTCTCCGAGCCGCATAACCGCGCCCGCGCCGAAATCACGCTCGATCTGCGAGATAGCGGTCTGCAGTGCTTTCTTTTTTGCGTCGCCGTCTGCGGGAAGTGCCGCTGTGTTTTTCTTTGCTGCCATTTTAATTACCTCATAAAAAACGAAATTTGGAATTCTTTTATTACATTATACAACTATCTTGCCCTTTTGTCAAGTACTTTTTGAAAGAAAAATTCCAAAAGCGGAAAAAAAGAGGTATCCGCCGATTTATAAATCGAGCGAATACCAAAAAAATTCCAAAAACGGAATATTTAATTATCTTTTTTGGACTTGATGCGAGTCGTGATGCGCTTATAGATCCAAAGGCCGAAAATCGAGAGCGCGCCCGTGACGGCAAAGATGATCGCCGACGTGAGATAATCTCCCTCGGCAAAGAAGTAGCCGCTTGCGGTCGACGTGACGATCGAGGGGATTCGTGCGGTAAGCGTTAAGAGGAGAAATTCACTGAGCTTCAGCGGCGTGAGCCCGACAAAATAGGTGAGCAGATCTTTGGGCGTTCCGGGGATGAAAAAGAGAAGGAACACGAGCCTTTTCAGCCGATGTTCATCCTTAATAAATGAAAGATTCTCAAGCTTTTCGCGTTCGAAGAATATCAGGACGAAGCGCATGCCGAGCTTTTTGGTCAAAAGAAATACGGGGATCGTTGCCGCTGCGATACCGCAAAGGCAGATCAAGGTGCCTCCGAAAAAACCGAAGGCGTATCCGAGCGCGAGCTCGATAAGCTCACCGGGAAGGAGCGCGACGAAGACCTGCAGTATCTGCAGACCGAGCCCGACGGCGTATGAAGCGGCGCCGTACGATAGGATCAGATCGCGCAGAGCTTGCGGGGATGAGGCGACCGAAGATATCCTGCCCCAGAGTAAATAAGTAATGAGAGCGGCGAGGGATAGGATGACGAGCGCGGAGAAGAGAGCCAATAGTCTTCGCGTCGTGAAATATTTATTTCCTTTTGACATCTTTCCCCCTTCGGAACGGTCAGGATACGAGGCGTTCCGCGCGTCCGAGTATGATTTCTTTTGCTTTTTCGAGGGTATCGGCGGAAACTGTACAGCCCGCCGCCTTTACGTGTCCGCCGCCGCCGAAATACGCGCAGAGCGAAGAGACGTCAACGTTTGAGTTTGAGCGTGCGGAAACACGGTAGAGCCCCTCCGCTTCCTCGCGGATCGAGAAGGCGATCTCAACTCCCGCGACAGAGCGCGCGATGTCGATGAGTGCATCGAGATCCTCGGAGGCGAGTCCGTGCGATGCGATCTGATCAAGAGAGATCGAGCACACGGCTATCTTGCCGTTCGAGGCGAAGCTGAGAAGCTCGAGCGCGGCTTTTTCCGCGGCAAGTCTTCCCGGGGTTTTCGTTTCAAAGAGGAGACGGTCGATCTCGGCGTGCGAGGGAATGAGCGAGATGAGCTGCGCCGCCGTTCTGTGTGTGGCGGGAGTGACGTTCGAGTAACGGAAGCAGCCTGTGTCCGAGCTGATCGCGGCGTAAACCGCGGGCGCGACAGCCGAGGGAATATAGTCGATGTATCCCATTCTGATCCACTCGCGTGCTATGCGCCAGACGATCTCGCCTGTTGCCGAGGCATCTGCCGAGAGATAGCGGTCGGAAAAGGGCGTCGAACGCGCGTGGTGGTCGAAGGAGAGAGCAATATCGTATCTGCCCTCAAGGCTTCCGAGCTGTGTTGCCGCCGCAATATCAAGGGCGACCGCGCTCACGTTGCCGGGAAGGAATTCCTCGGGGAGCTTATCTACCGTGATCTCGGGATCAAAGCCCGCGCTTTCCGCTATGAAGCGGAGCCTTGCGGGGAGTGGATCTGCGCATACGACGTGCGCGCGGCAACCGACCGAAGCGAGGAGCACGGCTGTGGCATAAGCCGATCCGATGCAGTCGCCGTCGGGACGCGCGTGAACGAGAAGCGCGAGATTGCCGCGTCGCGAAAGCTCATAAAGACTTCTGCAAGCGGACTTAAAGGTCAGATTGCGCATTATTCGTCACCTTCTTTGTCTGAAGATTCAGAGGTGAGCCCGAGCCTTGCGGCTCTTTCCGCGCTGTCGGTCTCGACCTTGTGCAGCAGAGATGAGATATACGCGCCGTTTGCGCCCGAGCGGTCGAGGATGAAGGAGAGCTCGGGGGTCTGGCGCAGATCTATTGCGCGGGCGAGAGCGCGGCGGATGTAGCCGTTGCTCGATTTGAGACCTTCAGCGACCTTCTTTTCCTTCTCGCGGTCGCCGTCTGCGCCGAGAAGGGAATAGTAGATCTTTGCGTATTTGAGATCGGGCGTAACCTCAGCGCCCGTGATGCTGATAAATGCGGAGCTGACTCTGGGGTCCTTGACCTCTCTGAGAATTTCGGAGAGAGCCTTGCGGACCTCGTCGTTGATCCTGCCGCGTCTGTAGTTTGCCATGATTTTTACCTTCTATAAAACTAATTTTTAAGCATATTATTACTATTATAATATAACATAAATCGGGAGAAAAGTCAAGGCAATATTTTGAAATAATGCCAAGACCGAAGGGAAAAAATAAAAATCGTTTTATTGACTAAAAAGCCGTGGGTCGGAAGTTAGACTTTTCAGATTTTTTCTCAATAAATAAAAAATGGAATAATATGGATATACGCCGAACAACAAACGTCATTATAAACAAAAACGCCCTACCGGTTTTGTGCAATCATACAAAAAGTCACACTTCTCGAAAAAAGTTTCGAAAAAAGTGTGACTTTTTGCTATCATTTGGGTACTTGTTATATGAAGGGATATTTTATGGCTTATACAAATGCAAGTTTTTTAACACATTCGACAAAATAATTCTTGACAAGCCACGGACTTTTGTGATATAATACAAATAAGACAATGGATTCCACGGTGAAAGTTGGCAGTTGTGACAAACATCGCGTTATTCCGAGTCAAAAACAAATATAATGAGAGGTAACTAAACAATGAAAAAAATAACTTGTATCTTAATTCTTTTAATAATGCTGTCAACTATATTACTCCCGTGTAGTGCCGCTGAATATCTAACCGAAGCAGAAGCGGGTGAATTGATTAATAAAGCGGTAGAAATATATGAATTTACTCATCTTGACCCACCATTGGGAACAATAGATAGGAATAATTATATAAAAATTGAAGTTAATTATTACTATTCTAAAGAAGATAAATATATATCCGGAGAGGCGATGTACTATTTGGTAATTGACGAATCAAAGTTTCCGAGTGGAGATTACGATTCGCTATCGGATTATTCAAAAAGTATATATACAGCAGATATTGCCGATAGTATGTATAATACATTTGCGTTCGCATATTATGATTTAGAGTTCCCAATGTTTTATAAATCCGAAGATGGACATATATATATGACTAATGGGATTGGTCATGATTGGACAGAGGTGCAGCCTTGGTATTATGGGGAAACTGATCAGCAGCAATTTACGGCAGATAACATTGATATCGTTTATGCAGATAATGAGAGAGCAACGGTAAGATATCTTACTCAGCTGGACAGAAACGAATCCATGTATTACGGTTGGGTAGAGTGCTATCTCGTGAATACCGATGACGGATGGCGTATCACGGATTCTCCGTTCACCAAGATGCTCCGCTATGAGCGATCCGCCAAAGACTTATGGGAGCCTTCCGTTATACGTTATACCGAATCCCCCTCCACGGGTGACTCGGCGGCAGAGCGTGCCACGTTGCTCGGCGCGGTCTCCCTCGCCTGTCTCATCCCCGCCGCGTGCCTTACAATCAAACGCAGAAGAACAGTTGTATTTTGAAAAAACATCAAGTCAGCAAGGAGGTTCGTAATGAAAAAAATATTTTATTGTTGTATAGCTTTGTGCATCATTGCACTCAGTATAATCCCTATATCTGCCAATAATACAAACACGATTTCCAAATCAGAGGCACAAGAACTGGTGGGCAAAGCATGCGATTTTCATTCGGATGTGCATCTTTGTTCTCAATTTGACAAAAAACCTATCTGCAATATATATGAACGTAAAGAAGAATATTTATACGATGAAGACTCCGGAGAATTTGTAGGGAAAAAAGTACTCTTTCCGGTATACGAAGAAAATCTTCCCGGAGGTTCATACGATGGAATGTGCAAATATGCGGAAACCTTGTATACTGAAGATATTGCACCTTCGTCATACACGTTTTTTGCGGATGGATATTATCCTTATGAAATTTATCTCGAAAGAAACAAGAAGGGCGGGCTATATTTCCAAGATATTAACGGCGATTGGTTTTTAAGTGGTCTTGCTGATTACAGTGCTGCATATTTAAATGGCGAATATTATGAAAACAAGGATTACACAAAGATCAGCATTGATATTATATCGGGAGATTCACAATCAGCTATTGCCAAAGTTGATGTGCATAATGCATGGGGCTGGTCCGATACAGTAACATGTAAATTTGTGAAAACTAAAGAAGTCTGGCGCATCGCTGAATCGGAATATAGCATCTTGTTGGCAATAGGACGTTACGGAATGGAAGAATACAGAGCAGACGTCTCCCCCTCCACGGGTGACTCGGCGGCAGAGCGTGCCACGGTGCTCGGCGCGGTCTCCCTCGCATGCCTCATCCCCGCCGCGTGTCTTACGCTCGAAAGACGCAGAAGAGGCGCGATTTAATATTAATAAAAGATCCGGCACATCGGGAATGATGTGCCGGATCTTTTTGATCCCGCCTGCGGGGCGCAGTCGGTTTGGAGCAGTATTGGCGAGGCTCTGCCTCGCGCTCCGCTTAAGAAACTTTTCGGGAAAAGTTTCTTAAGAATCTTTAAAAGCTTCAGGCTGTTTTCAGTTTCCGTAAACGGGCGGGTCGAATTCCATTCTCTCGCCCATATGGTCGGCGGACCAGAGGAGCTTGTTTGCGATCGCAACGGTGCGTGCGGAGGATTCGGGCATATTGCGCTCGGGTGCGATCCCCTTTTCGAGGCAATCGACGAAGTATTCGATCTCGGCTTCGATGCCTCCGTAGGGTGCCATCTCGATCTTCTCTGCCGATCCGTCTTCCTTCGAATAAACGGTCACGCCGTTTTCGTCGTAGATGACCGACGCTTTTTCAAATCCTACGCGGTATGCCGCGTGGAACTTGACTCCCTTGAGCGACCATTCTGCAACCGCGCTGACGGGAAGGTTTTCGTAGTGATACTGTACGAAGACGGTGTCGTGCTTAACAAAAGTTTGCGCCGCAACTGCGGAGAAGGACTTCGGTTCGCCGAATAGCCAGCGGATCATGTCGCAATCGTGGATGTGGAGGTCGTAGATTACGCCGCCCGAAAGCTCGGGCTTCATGTACCAGTTGTTCCAGCCCCATCTGGGAGGTCCGCCGAGACGGTCGAATTGCGCGGCGGTGGGCTTGCCGTATCTGCCGTCGTCAATGCAAGCCTTGAGGAACTCGTACTGACGGAAGAAGCGCAGGCACTGACCGATCATAAGCTGCTTGCCCGAGCGGTCGCGCGCCTCGATCATGCGGCGGCAGTCCTCCTCGGTGAGAGCCATCGGCTTTTCGCTCTGAACGTGGTAGCCGCGCTCGAGCATCTTGATCGCGTATTCGCAATGAAGGGGAGTGGGAAGACAGATGTCGATGAGGTCGATCTGCTCGTTTGCGAGCATTTCTTCGAGGTCTGTGTAGGTGCGGAAATCACCGCCGAGGCCTGCTTCGCCCGTGTCGATATTGATCTTGACACGGCGCTCGAAAGCCTTCGGGTCGATATCGCAGATGGCGACGAGTTTTACGGGGATACCACGCTTTTCAAGCGAGAGATAAGAGTTTTTATGCGACTGGGCGATACCGCCGAAGCCGATCATAGCAGCACGGATCATATGTTTTCCTCCGATTAAAAATTATTACTAAAAGTATAACACAATATCGCGGCGGAGTCAAGGTTTTTCAGAAAGAAATGCTTGCTTTTGCGGTTTAGATTATCTTTGATTTAAAAGGGTTTATATCCTAATTTGAAATTGCTTTCAACGCCTGTTTCTCCGTTTGAGCAAATTACGGGAATGAGATGCTCCTGTCCGACCTCATGAGCAAAAGCGTATCTGTGAATGTTGATCTTTTCCCAGTCTTCAATCCTGCCTTCGTAGTAAATTATACCGTCATAAGTAAATCCGCTACCACCGACAAGCGCATTTCCTGCAGCAAGAGCCGATAACATAAACGCTTCATCGTCTATTTGTTTAACTGTTATGGGAATATTTATTGTTTTGAAGGTGCAAGTTGCAAATGCCCGATTACCGATTATTTCAACGCTTCCGTCTGACGGAATTATACTTGTGTTACATCCTAACAGCAAAGTTTTGGATGCTTTTTCGATAAGGCAATTATTTACCGCATAAACCACGGGATTGTTTTCAGAAACGGTGATTTGATTCAGCTTAATGTGTCTTGAAAACTGTCCAAAAACAAGCGGGAAATTTTCACCAGGAGTAAATCCCGCACCAAAATGAATGCTTTCAAGATTGTTGCAGCAATAAAACGCCCATTTTTCGATATGAGTTATTGCATCGGGGATCACTACGTTTGTGAGCTCCGGGATAGCCATAAAAGCACACGGGCCGATTGCGGTTACGCTTCCGTCGGTGGGGATCACCGAAAGAGCGGTACCCATGATCAGTGTTTTTGTTTGTGTTTCTATCAGACAGTTATCTTGCGAGTGATAAACCGGATTGCCGTATGCGACCGAAATATACTTATGATATCTGTTATCCGGGTAGGAATGACCCTGCAAGAAGGATCGGTTGATAGAAGTGAGCGTACTGGGGAGCCGAATATCAGTCAGATTTGCGGTTTCGCTGGCTGATATCGAAAAAGCTCCCTTACCAATTGTTTTGAGACCGTCGGGGAAGTTGATCGTTGAAAACAAGGGACTAAATTGCATCCAACATTTTGTTATTGATTCGATTCCGTCAGGCAATACTATTCTTTTTAAATTTTCAAGTCCACGGGCATCCACTTTAATGTCCTTTACGGGCAGGCCGTTGTACATGGGAGGAACAATAATTTCGGTTACTGTGGTGTCATTATGGAATGTTATATCTGTCCAGATATAATAGCTTTGGTCACCCGAAAGCGTGAAGATCAGACCGTCGGTGTAAGTGATAACGTCGCCGCAGCCCGAGCATTTTCCCGTCGTGCCGTTATAAACGTAATGATGCGCCGCAAATACTCCGCGCTCGAGCTTTTCGCCGCAGACACATTCCCGGATCCTGCTTCCGTCGGTGGTGCAGGTCTCGGCTACTCCAACCTTCCAATCGGAAAAATTATGGTCCGATATGGGAGTTTCTTTCTGTTCCTTTAGTACTACGTTGCAGACAGAGCAATGTTTGCCCTCTGTAAGTCCGGTGGAGGTGCAAGTCGCGGGAACCGCGGCATCAACGACCTCGGTGTGTCCGAGAGCAGCTATAGCGTTCTGGGGTATGGTATCTACGTTGCAGACAGAACAATGTTTGCCCTCTGTAAGTCCCGGCGTGGTGCAGGTTGCGGGAACAGCGGCATCAACGACCTCGGTATGTCCGAGTGCAGCTATAGCGTTCTGGGGTAGGGTAACCGCGTTGCAGACAGAGCAATGCTTTCCTGCGGTTTTGCCTTCCGAGGTGCAGGTGGGAGCAACTGCCACGTCAACGACCTCGGTGTGTCCGAGAGCAGCTATAGCGTTCTGGGGCAGGGTAACCGCGTTGCAGACAGAGCAATGCTTTCCTTCGGTTTTGCCTTCCGAGGTGCAGGTGGGAGCAACTGCTGCATCAACGACCTCGGTGTGTCCGAGAGCGGGGATGGACTGAGTTTCCTTCTCGCCGCAGGCGCAGGTTCGCTCATTGAGACCTTCCGCCGAGCAGGTAGCGGCTGTTGTCTCGCTCCAATCGCTCCATGCGTGAGTATGGGGAGCTTCGGTTGTATTTTCTGATGTGGTTTCTTCAGCGGTTGTGATCTCATCGGGTGTAGTATCCTCTGCGGCCTCATCGCAGGATGCGAAAACGAGAGTGAGCGAGAGAAGGATCATGCACAGAGTAAGTAAAAATCCGAATGACCGTTTCATTTTTTCCTCCAAAAAATGTTAGTTTTATTGATTACTATTATACATTATTATGTTGGCCTTGTCAAGCAAAGCGGATCAATTGTCTTGCCTTTTGCAAAAAAATATAGTATAATAAAATAAAAATTCGATTTTTGAGTGTTGTAAGTGTTATTTTTACTGTCTATTAGGGTGAAGGACCTTCACACGTGCGGATTTCTGTGCGGTAAACAAAGGAGTACGTCATGGAAGACAAGAGAATAATCGAGCTGTTTTGGGAGCGCTCCGAGGCAGCCATTGAGGAAAGTGAGAGAAAGTACGGCAAATATCTGCGGTATATAGCTTTTCGCGTGCTTGAGGACGAATGCGACTGCGAGGAGATCGAAAACGATACCTATCTCCGCGCGTGGAATTCGATCCCGCCCGAAAGACCCGCATCGCTTAAGGGTTATCTTGCCACGATCTGCCGCAATCTTGCGATAAACCGCTATAATCTGAAGATGGCGGGCAAGAGATGCGAGCACGAGATCGCGCTTGACGAGCTTGGCGAATGTGTATCTGACGGAGAGGGCGAGATGTGCGACGCTATGGCGCTGCGGATGGCTCTCGATAGCTTTTTGCGCTCGCTTGACCGAAGATCGCGCATAATCTTTCTTCAGAGATACTTCTACACTTGTCCCGTCGCGGAAATTGCCGAACGCCACGGCTTGAAGGAAAGCGCGGTCACCATGCTCCTTTTCCGAACGCGCCAAAAGCTGAGAGAACACCTACATAAGGAGGGAATTGAATTATGAAAAAGCAAGATATTTACAGAGAATTATCAAATATAGACCCTAAAATGATCGCAGAAGCCGATCCGAATATGCCTCGGATGAGCGCAAAGAACAGATTCTGGCGCAAATTTACTCTGATCGCGGCTTGTATCTCGCTTGTCGTGACGTCCGCCTGCCTCTGGCTCTTTTTGCCGTATGATATGGGAGACGATCCCCAGTCGATCGACAAAAATAACCTTCCCGCAGTTCTCAGAGATCACGAAGACAGCGAATATCTCGATCTGATGCTCGCTTTTTACAAGTACGACCAGTCTCAGAAGAGGCAAAATTCCGCGTCCAATAATTTTGAAAACTACGTTGAGGACATTCTCGAGTCCTTGCTCGGAGGATTTATGGGGAAGGGCGAGAACAGGTTTGATGCCGAGATGGCGCCGGGCGCATCAAGCCCGACGTACGGAGAAGTCTCGGGCGGCTTGAGTGACAGCATCAACGGTGAATACGTTGAAACGACGGATAATCAGGTCTCGGGCGTTATCGAAGCCGACCTCATCAAGCGCACGAAAACGCATATCTTCTACCTCAACAGCAATAGCATGACGCTTAAGGTATACTCGATCAAGGGAGAGGAGAGCCGTCTCGTTTCCGAATACGTGATCAATCCCGGCTATGCGAATATGCTTTCGCATCTCTACGGCGCGCAGATCTTTCTCTCCGAGGACGGCAAGACTCTGACGGTTCTCGGAAGCGGCGTTGGTTATACCGAAAACGCATCCGAAAAGAGCAAGCTCTCGGTTACGATCCTGATATCGCTCGACGTTTCCGACCCCGATAATATCAAGCCCAAGGATCATTTCGCCATCAGCGGCGACTATCTCTCGGCTCGCCTCGTTGACGGCAAGATCCTCTTGATGAGCCGCTATTACGTTAATAAGATCGACTACGAAAACGAGCAGAGCTTCCTTCCCGTGATCGATCGCGGCGAGGGATTTGAGGTAATGAGCGCCGAGGACATCGTTTTCCCCGATACCCTCACCTCGAAGTACTACACCGTCGTAGCGCAGGTCGATATGGAGACTCTCGAACTCGAGGGCGCGGCGGGATGCCTCTGCTATTCGGATCAGGTCTACGTTTCGAATGATAAGATATTTCTTACCAGGGCATACACGGGCGCATGCGAAGTTGAGGACGACGGCGTGAAATTCATTGAAAGCAAGAATATGACCGAGATCTTTGCGCTCGGTTACGGCGAGGGCGGTTTTTCGAAGCTCGGAAGCGTTACTGTTGACGGCAGAGTCAAGAATCAGTACAGCCTTGATGAATACGAGGGCGTGCTCCGTGTTGTTACAACTACAAGCGGTACAAAATATATGGGCGATGCACAGGTCAAAGACGGTGTTATCGAGTGGGGCAAACGCGATGGCGAAGCTTTGGCAATCCGGATGAACACGAACGCCGCGCTCTTCTGCATCGATCTTGAGAGCTTTGAGATCATCGGCGAGGTACGCGACTTTGCTCCCGACGGCGAGACGGTTGAATCTGTCCGCTTTGACGGAACGAACGCATACGTCTGTACCGCAGTTGTCATCACCTTCACCGATCCCGTTTACTTCTTCGACCTTTCGGATATGAGCAATATCACCTATACAGATACGGGCGTCATCAAGGGTTATTCTTCCTCGCTTGTCAACTTCGGCGACGGATTCCTCCTCGGAATCGGCTACGGAGCGAGCCGCGATATAATCAAGATCGAGGTCTACGTTGAGGAGGGCGATAAGGTTGAGTCTGTCTGCGCGTATGAGATCGAAGGCGCGGAGATCTCGTCCGATTACAAATCCTATTTCATCGACCGTGAGCGCGGACTCGTTGGACTCATGGTAAACGATTTTACCGGCAAATACGAGGAATACGGCAGATATATCCTGCTTTCCTTTAACGGATATAAGCTATACGAGGTATTGAATGAAGGCATTACCTATCAAAGCTTTGGCGATCTATCTTCCGCCCGCGCAACCCTTGCGGATGATTATTTCTACGTCATGCATCTTGACGAATTCAAGGTTTTGAAGATTTATAATTAACAGAAACGGTAAAAGAGATAGTTGCCGCCTTATAGCGGATAGGGGCTGATTCATTAACAAATCAATGGATCAGCCCTTTAACTATGTGAAGATCTCGAATAAATCATCAAATATCAAACAGGAATGTTTTATTGAAAAAGTTTTCAAAAACGCAAGCCATCACTCTCTGCCCAAAGCTTGCGCGTAAAATACATAGAGGTTCGATCGCGGGCTCCTTCCACCGACCTGCGTCGGTCCCCCTCCCTCCCGGAGGGAGGCTAAGAGTTTGTGCAAATTCAATTGTTTGTACATCGAATATCGTTTGTATCTGTAATTTTGCATATTTAAATAGGAATGTTTTATTCAAAAGATTTGCAAAAACTCTGTTATTAGTGCAAATTTATTCAAATAAAATTTTCCTATTTGCTTTTTTAGATTAAGAAAAACGATGTTCATTGAATATTCGAAGTAGTTTGCAGTTACCATTAAGCCTCCCTCCGGGAGGGAGGGGGACCACACGAACGTGTGGTGGAAGGAGAACGCGATCGCGCTTTTTTTATTTCTAAGCAAATACTTCGGGCGGAGGCGCGGTGGATGAGGATGTCAAGGACATCAAAAAAGGGGACTGAATCACTCAAGTTAATGAATCAGCCCCTATTATATTGATCAATCGATCTCCTTTAATTTTTCTGAGATATCCTTAAGAGTGCCCGACCATCTGCCGCGGAAGGATTTGCCCTTGGAGAAGAGCTGATTCGAGCCGTTTTCGATCTGGTTTCTCCAGATACGGATGGGGCTGGAAGTATCTCCGCCGAGCGAATCAAAGAAGGGGCGGCTGATATCGAAGACGACGTTGTTGCGGATGATCTCAAATATCTCTGCATCGAGGGGATTCTTGGAGTACTGATATTTGAATGCGGTCTCGAAGAGCGCGGGAGTTACGTTGCGGTATGCCTCGGAAGCCATGCACTCGAGTACGGCGCCCGACTTTTGGGTGTTTTTTACATCTGCGGGAATGCAGTACATCGTGTGAGTGAAGGCAACGGGAGTGCGGTAGTTTTTCTGCGACTCGTCATATTTGGGCGCGGGAAGAATACTGTAGTCTATGTCGGATCCTCGGAAATACTTTGAAAGGATTTCGCCGGATACGTTATAGAAGAGCGAATTGCCCGCAGAGTAAATCGTATAGGGGGCAGTTTTTGTGAAGTAGCCGTCGTTTGAGGTATAGTAAAGGTTAATGAGGCGGTCAATGACCGAGAATGATTTGTCGCTCAATACGTCTTCCGAAAGAATCAGATTTCCCTCAGCGTCGGGGATAACGTAATGCATATCGGAACCCATATAGAAGATATCGAGAAGCGGGTGGCTTATCGAGTAGAGACCGTAGCAGTCCTCATCGGACTTCAAGCCGTCGCTATCAAGGTCGTTGTATATCCCCTGCGTCATCTCGAAGAGCATTTCAAGCGTCCAATTGCCGTCCAGGGCGGTTTCCTGAGGACTTGTGAGATTTTTGTTTGCTCCAAGATCGTTGTTATAGATCATGAACATCATCTGATAGATCAGAGTGGAGGCAACGTCTCCCGAAATGAAGTAGAGACTGTCGTTTATGGTGTTGAGCTCAAGAAGGCTGCTTGACCACCAGGGCTTTTCAAAATCGAGATGATCGACCTCAAGCATGTCAAGAAGATGGTGCTCAAGAGTCAGGACACCTGCCGAACGCAGATAGCAACCGATAAGGTCGTATGCGCCGTCGTTTACGCTGATGCTGTTTGAGACCTCCTGGCAAAACTCTTTGAACGCGCCCGAATTACCCTTTGTGATGGTAAATTCGAGCTTGACGCCAAGTCTGCTTTCGGTGTTTGCATTTCGCGTATAGATCGCATCCTCGACAATGTTTCCGGATTGCTCCTCTACCTCGAATTCGGGCAGAGTATGCTCCCAGGCAAAAATGTTGACCGTTTCGCCGCCGAAGTTGAGACTTGGATCGAGGCTGTCTTTCAGATATCCCTTGTCATCATAAAGATTATCTGTCGTAACTTCATCGGCGTTGCTTCCCACAGCAGCAGCTGTGGTGGTTGCGGGGTCCTGATTATTGGAGGGATCGCTGCAGCCGATGGCTGTAAAGAGTGTGCCGAGAAGCATAATTATTGATAAAATAGCTGATAATGTGCGTTTCATATGCGGTATCTCCTTTACTTATTGTCAATTTATTATAACATATTTGGGAATTATAGTCAATAGAAACAGGTCAATTCTTTTTTTGTTTGAGTTTGTTAGCCACCAAAGCTTGCGGAGCAAATATCACTCGGTGTTAGCCGAATATCACCGCGTAAAGCGAATAAAATTGCCCAACTTCCTCATAGGAAGTTGGGCATTGGGCTTACTCAGCTACCATAATGTAGCTATAGATCTCCTGTCCGCCGTAGATCGGGTAGACCTCGCAATCGGGATAATGCTCGGCGATATAGTCGCAGATCTGCGCGGTCTCATCCTCTGTCGAGTCGATTCCCGAGAAGAGAAGGAAGAGCCCGTGGCTGTCAAGACCGAGCGAGTCTATCAGCTTGAGGGATGCTTCAAGTCTATCGTTTGAAGCAGAAAGAATGTTTTTGCCAACGTAGCCGATGTAGTCGCCGGTGTGGATCGCGACGTTTTGCATTTCGGCGTCGCGGATGCAGCGCGCGATCTCCGCGGTCACAACGCCCTGCATATTTGCGCACAACTCTGCCTCAATGGCATCGGCATCGCCCGACGAGGTATCGATCATCGAAAGGGAGGCATATCCCTCGCCGACGTTACGGGAAGGAATAACGCGGATATCGGAAGCGGCGAACATCTTAGCCGCCTGTCTCGCCGCGAGGATGACGTTGCCGTTGTTGGGGAAAACGAATATAGTGGCGGCATTCACTGCCTCAAAGGCGCGGATGAAATCCTCCGCCGAGGGATTCATGCTCTGTCCGCCCTCAACAATAAAATCGGCACCGCATTCAAGGAAGGTCTGCTTGATGCCATCGCCGCAGGCGGCAACAACGACACCGAAAGCCTTCCTCGTCTGCTCGGCCATTACGGCTTCCGCCTCGCGAACCGTTTCTGTTTCGATCGAGTTATGCTGAAGCGACATATTCTCGATCTTGACCTTGAGAAATTCGCCGTGCTTTTGGCAAAGTGCAAGGACACGGTCGGGGGTCTTTGTGTGAACGTGGATCTTCAGTATGCTGCCCGATTTTACTATCGCGATAGAATCTCCGATCTCGGTCAGCGCATCCTTTAATATGTCCTCATCGAAGGTGGATATATCGGTTTTGGAGCTTTGCAAGCGAACGAGAAGCTCTGTGCAATAACCGTATTCAAGGATATCATCCTCGGAGAAGAGGTCGAAGTCGATCTTGTTCGCCGTAGAATTGCCGATCACGGTATTATCAAAAGTCTCAATGTTGAAGCTTTCGTCAAAGACTCCGCACATGCCTTCAATGATCGAAAGCAGACCCGCTCCTCCGGAATCGACTACTCCCGCACTCTTGAGGACGGGAAGAAGCTCGGGAGTACGGTCAAGGGAACGGCGCGCCTCGCGGACGAAGTTGCCGAGGAAGTCTTCGACCGAGCCCGTCTTTTTGTTGCATGCGTACTCTGTCGCGTCGCTGGCAACGGTGAGGATCGTGCCCTCCGCGGGCTTCATAACCGCGCGGTATGCGCGGCGGACACCCTTGCGGAAGGCTCTGCCGATGTCCTTGGCGTCTGCGGTCTCGAGGCCTTCAAAGCCTGCGGCGATTCCGTCAAAGAATTGAGATAGGATGACTCCCGAGTTGCCGCGGGCAGAAAGAAGCATGCCGTCCGCGACCCTGCGTGCGGTCACGCCCAGACCCTCTCCGGAGCTGCGGGCGCGCTCAACTCCGCCCATAAGGGTGGAGAGCATGTTGTCACCCGTGTCTCCGTCGGGTACGGGAAAGACGTTGAGATCGTTGATCTTCTGCGCCTCGCTTCTGAGATTGAGGGCGGCGCCATGGATCATTTTGACGAAATATTCGCCCGTGAGAATGAATTCGGTTTTGGTATTGTTCATATCAATCAGCAGCCGAGAGTCGGCGTTTTACCTTTCGTTTCCTATGAAGAAGAGTGCGAGTGTACCGGGACCCGAATGGGCACCGATTACGGGGCCTGTGAAGACGGTGATGTCGGTGTCAAGTCCGTATGTCTCCTTTATCATCGAGGAGAGGAGAGCGGCGTCGCCTTCGCAATCGGCGTGGCAGATGAAGACGGGACCCTGCGATTTGTCGGTCATAAGCTCACCGAGCTTGTCGGCAAGAGCCTTGATAGATGCGCGTCTGCCGCGAACCTTGAATTTGTTGATCAGATGTCCTTCGTTGTCCATGTGGAGTACGGGCTTGATTCCGAGAACGCCGCCGACAAAGGCAACGGTGGGACTGATGCGTCCGCCGCGCTTGAGGTAAACGAGGTCGTCGACGGTGAACCAATGGCACATATGGGGTATGAGGGAGGTTACGTATTCGGCGTTTTCTTCGAGAGTTGCTCCCTCATTCTTCTTCTTGACGGCAAGGTAAACGAGCATACCGAAGCCCGCTGAAGCCGAAAGAGAGTCTATGACGATGATCTTTCGCTCGGGATATTTCTCCATAAGCTTTTCAGCCGCGATCCTACCCGAATTGCAGGTGGTGCTCAGACCCGATGAAAAGCCGATATAGAGAATATCGTCGCCCTCGGCAAGGATCGGCTCAAAGACCTCGATAAATGCCTCGGGGTTGACCGCAGAAGTTTTTGCACTTGCGCCCTCGCGCATACGGTTGTAAAAAGCGACGGGCTCAACCTCGTCATTCTTTTGAATAATATCATCGCCATCGAATTTCAAAGTCAGGCTTGCGGATGCAACGCCCCATTCGGTGAGATGCTCGCCCATATCCGAGGCGGAATCGGTTACTATTCTGTATTTGCTCATATCTTTCCCCATTTTAGTATTGATATAATTATAACCTATATTTGATGTTTTGTCACGAAACTTTGCATAAAAATAGCTCTACTTCGGGGAGAATCTATGTAAACCGAGAGTAGAGTTCAACAGATATTGAGGTTCAGCACACCATCGGCATACCGTGTGCTGAACGCTATTATAATTATAGCACACATTGTGCCGGAAATAAATTACGAGTTGTAAACAAAAAAGATCCGCCCCGCGATTACGCGAGGCGGATCTTATCAATTATCAGAACGATGTCCAACCACCGTCAACGGGAAGGATAACGCCGCTGATGTATGCAGACTCATCGCTTGCAAGGAAGAGAGCAGTCTTGGCTATATCGGATGCTTCGCCCTGGGGAGGTGCAATACCAAGCACAGGACCGATCTTACTGTAGCCGGTCATATTGGGCATACCCATAGCAGCTCCGATTTCGGTTTTGATTCCGCCGGGAGCAATGACGTTGCAGCGGATGTTTTCTGCCTTATACATATAAGCGGTGTTGCGGCTCATAGCATTGAGTGCTGCTTTTGACGCGCCGTAGATGGGGCCCGCTGCCTGATGCTGAGCGCCGATGGAGGATACGTTGATGATATTGCCTCCGTTGCCCTGAGCGAGGAATACCTGACATGCCTTTCGCATAGCAGCCATAGGACCGTAAACGTTGATCTTCATAACATATTCGTACTTTTCGTCTGATGCCTCAGCGATGGGAGCCATATCGTCCATAACGCCCGCATTGTTGACGAGAATATCGAGCTTGCCGAATTCCTTGACCGCAAGGTCGATCATTGCCTCGTTGTCTGCTCGGTTGCTGACATCACCCGCGAATGCTATAACCTTGCCGGGAGCATCCTTGAGGCTTTCAACGAGTGAATCAAGGCGTTCCTTTCTTCTTGCAACTGCGATAACATTTGCGCCCTCTTTAACAAAGGTCTCAACGATCTGCTTTCCCATTCCGGATGAAGCACCGGTAACGACTACCGATTTGTTTTCAAGTCTCATTTTTGTTTCTCCTTTATTGTTTTTATTAGAATATACATTTAATTACATTTTTATTATACCACATATTCTATCTGCTGTCAATAAGATTGAGTAAAATAAATAGCCGGACCGTTTTAAATAATAAACGGTCCGGTCATATTATGCCAATACGGACAAAATATAGAGAATCAGAAACGCGACGCAGATGATGCCTATGACGACGAGCATCGGGAGGAACATCATTCTGACGGCGGCGAAATATGTGGAAAGGTATTCTTTCCATTTCGGCTGAGTTTTGCGGAACCGGCGTTCGGTCTCGCTCATTTGCCGTTTGGGCGCGGCATCCGAGAGGCTCTTGCCGAGTCCGCGATTCGGCAGGTTCGACATATCGGCAATAGTTCTGCCGTCGTCGATCCAGACTACCTTCTCGCGTTTTTTCTTTTCTTTTTTAGCCATATCTTTAATTCTTGTGGCAGAGGTGGCAGGCTACGAAGTGGCCGGGCTCAACCTCGCGGTATTCGGGAACGCACTTCGAGCACTCCTCTGTTGCCATCGGGCAACGGGTGTGGAAGCGGCATCCCGAGGGGGGATTGGCGGGGGACGGGATATCGCCCTCGAGGTGGATGCGGTTCATCTTCATATCGGGATCGGGATTCGGGATCGCGGAGAAGAGAGCCTTCGTGTAGGGATGGAGGGGATTGCCGAAGATGTCCTTCTTGTCTCCGAATTCCATCATCTTGCCGAGGTACATAACTCCGACCTTGTCCGAGATGAATTTGACGACCGAAAGATCGTGCGAGATGAAGAGGTAGGTCAGATTCATCGAACGCTGAAGGTCCTTCAGGAGGTTGATGATCTGCGCCTGGATCGAAACGTCGAGTGCCGAAACCGGCTCGTCGCAGATGACGAGCTCGGGCTTTACCGAAAGCGCGCGCGCGATACAGATCCTCTGACGCTGACCGCCTGAGAATTCATGCGGATAACGCTCGTAGTAGTAGTCGCGCAGACCGCATTTTTCCATAAGATCGAGGACGTATTCCTTGACCTCGGACTTGGGGACGATCCCGTGAACGAGAACGGGCTCGGAGAGGATGTCGCCGACAGTCGCGCGGGGAGGAAGCGAGGAATAGGGGTCCTGGAAGATGATCTGCATCTTGGTGCGGAGATCGCGGAGCTCTTTTCCCTTGAGCTCGGCGATATTCTGACCCTTGAAGTAGATCTCGCCGCCGTTCGAAGGATGGAGACGGAGGATGGTGCGTCCGAGAGTGGTCTTGCCGCATCCCGATTCGCCAACGATACCGAGAGTTTCGCCCGCCTTTAGCTTAAAGGAGATATCGTTTACGGCAACGAGCTCCTTTGTAGGCTTGCCCATGAGAGTTTTCTCAAGGACGAATCGCTTCTCGAGGTTGCGTACTTCGAGTATAGCCTCGGGATCGGGAGGGAGGATATTCTTGTTTTCTGACATTTATTCTTCCTCCTTTCCGTAGAGGTGGCATGCGACGTAGTGTGTGGGGCTGACCTGAATCATTCCGGGATAGTCGCCCGAGCATTTAGCCGTGCAGCGGTCGCATCTTTCCTTAAAGTAGCAATGCGAGGGCATGTTAACGGGGTTGGGGACGTTTCCGGGGATATTGAAGAGGGTGTCGGAGTCGGAATTCATGGTCGGCTTCGACTTCTGCAGACCGATGGTGTAGGGGTGGCGGGGATCATGGAAGATCTCGGAAGCCGTTCCGCGCTCAATTACCTTGCCCGCATACATTACGACGACGTAGTCCGCCATTTCAGCGATAACGCCGAGGTCGTGGGTGATGAGCATGATCGAGCCGTTGATCTTTGTCTTAAGATCGCGGAGAAGATCGAGGATCTGCGCCTGAATGGTAACGTCGAGAGCTGTTGTGGGCTCGTCGGCGATGATGAGTCTGGGGTTGCAGGCGAGAGCCATAGAGATCATAACTCTCTGACGCATACCGCCCGAAAGCTCGTGGGGGAAGGATTTGTATACTCGGTCGGGAGCCGCAATGCCGACAAGCTCGAGCATCTCAAGCGACTTAGCCTTGGCGGATTCCTTGGTTGCGCCGGGGATGTGGATGAGTGTGACCTCGTCGAGCTGTTCGCCGATGGTGAAAACGGGGTTAAGGGAGGTCATGGGCTCCTGGAAGATCATCGAGATCTGATTGCCGCGGATGCGGTGGATCTCGGACATCGGCATTTCTGCGATATCGTAGACCTTTCCGTCGTTCGAGCGGAAGCGGATCGAGCCTTCAACGATCTGACCCGTGGGTCCCTGAAGAAGACGCATGACCGACATACTTGTGACCGATTTGCCGCAACCGGATTCGCCGACGACGCCGACGGTCGAGCCCGCGGGAATGTCGAAGGATACGCCGTTTACAGCCTTGACAACGCCCTGATCGGTGAAGAAGTAGGAGTGGAGCCCGTCAATCTCGAGGATATTCTCGGGATTCTTCATCTCGCTCAGGTATTCGGACTCGGGGCATTTGCGGAATTTCTTCGCCTCAAGCTCGCGCATGACCTTGGCGTTTGCCTTGGCGATGGCGCGTATTTCTTTGCCCGAAAGATAGTGTCCGTTTGATTTTTTCTTTCCTATATTATTAATAGCCATCTCTGTTATCTCCTTTGCTTGGGGTCGAGCGCATCGCGCAGGCCGTCTCCGACGAAGTTGAAGCCGAGAACGGCGATGATGATGCAGAGACCGGGAGGTCCCCAGACGTTGAAGAAGTTCTGGAGAATGTTCGAGTCCTCGGCTACGATGTTGATCATGGTTCCCCATGCGGCGTAAGGTGCGCGAACGCCCATGTTGAGGTAGGAGAGCGATGCCTCGTAGAGGATCATGCTTCCGAGGGAGAGAGTCATCGAGACGATGAGCTGGGGCATTACGTTCGGGATAAGATGCTTGAAGATCTTGCGCGAGGTCGAATATCCCATAGCCTCAGCGGCAACCATGTATTCCTGCTCGCGGAGCGAGAGGATCTGACCGCGGACAAGGCGTGCGGTTCCGGGCCATGAGAAGAGGGTCAGGAACGCCATGAGGAAATATATTCTCATGTTTGCCGCGACGTTCGCCGCGTCAAGGAGGGTCGAGATGATCAGAAGGATCGGGAATCCGGGCAGACACATCAGAATATCGCAGATACGCATGATGACGTCGTCGATGATTCCGCCGAAGTATCCCGCGATACCGCCGAGAACAACTCCGAGGATATTGATCGCGAAGACGGCGATGAAGGATACGGCGAGGGAGATACGTCCGCCGTACATCAGACGCGTGAAGACGTCGCGGCCGTCCTTATCTGTGCCGAGGATATGATCCTTAGAGGGTGCGGCGAGGGCGTTGATCTCCTTGCCGGTCTCGACGATCTGATAGAAGGAATGAGTCTGACCGTCCTTTTCATAGGTGACGAGCGAGTAAGTATACTCGGTCTTGCCCGAGAAATCCTGCTGTGTTTCGCCCCATACGGGATATACGACGGGTCCGAGCCAGCAGAAGAGGAAGAGTCCGACGATCATAAGAAGCCCGATCATCGAAAGCTTGGAGCGGAAGAAGCGGCGTGCCACCATCATTCCGGGGGACATCAGCTTGATATTTTTATCAAGCGGCTCGTTCTGCTCGGCGGGGGTAATTACTTTTTCATTTTCGTTTGACATGATAATTACCTCCTTATTTGGTCAGCTTGACGCGTGGGTCAACGATAACGTACATAAGGTCGGCAAGGAGCACGCCCATAACCGAGAGGAGGGCGAGGAACATATTGTATCCCATGATGAAGGGGATATCCGCCTGCATCATTGCCTTGAACGCTACGTTACCGATACCGGGCAGGTCAAAGACCTGCTCGGTTATGATAGCTCCCGAGAAAAGGGAGGGGAGAAGTCCCGCAAGCGAGGTTACAAGGGGAATGAGAGTGTTGCGGAAGGCGTGCTTATTGATAACTACGCTTTCTTTGAGTCCCTTTGCGCGCGCTGTGCGGATATAGTCGGAATTAAGGACCTCGAGCATATTCGTTCTCGTCATTCTCATTCGTCCGCCGATCGAAAGGATAACGACGGTGAGTATCGGGATGAACATATGCATGAAGTAGTCGCCGAGGAGTGCGATACCCGTATTCGACGCGGTTGCGTCAACGAGACCCGACGGTGGGAAGAGCCCCAGCTTATTCGCCAGAAAGTCCTTGAGGACCTGTCCGAAGAAGAAGGAGGGAAGCGAAATGCCTATCATTACACAGATCGTGACTACGTAGTCACGGATCGAGTACTGATGAGTTGCCGCAGTGATACCGAGCGGTATTGCGATCATGAACTCAAAGACGGTGGCGATCAGGGCTACCGCGAAGGATACGCCCATATGATCGACGATAACGTCGATAACGGGCTGACCATACTTGAAGCTCGTTCCGAAATCGAATCGAACAAGCTTTCCAAGCCAGCTCAGATATCCTTTGAGAATGCCCATGAAGCTGTCATCCTCAAGTCCGTAGAGCTTTTTCATATTCTCTATCGTTTCCTCGGGGATGGTTGCACCGCCCTGGTTCATCTCCGCGATCTTGCCTTCAATGAAGCTGACGGGCATGCAGCGGATCAGAATATAAATGATCAGCGATACGCCCAGCAGGATCAGAATGGCAAGCGCGAGTCTTTTAACAATATACTTGAACATGATTCTTTTCCGTCAGATTATCACTTTGCAAATTCGATCTCCCAAAGCTTATCAAGGGGAGAGGTGTAGGGGTTAATCTCAGCGGGAAGGGAGGAGGTGCTGATGACCTTTGCATTGTAAGCGTAGAGAACCTTACGCTGGTATACGGGAAGCTCAACTGCGAGGTCGAGAACGTATCCCATAGCTGTCTTGTAGAGAGCAGAACGCTCAGCCTGATCGTTGATCTCGCGCGCGTCGTCAATGACGTCGCTGAGCTTTGAAAGGATCTGAGTCTCCTCGGGATAGGAAGCGGGGGATGCAAGGATCTCGCGGTAGCCCCAAGCGAGTGTGCTTGTTGCTGTGGAGTTCTTGTGGTATACCTGATACATATCGGGGTCAACGGTGGTTCCCCATGCTGCTGCCCAAACTGCGAGCGAGCCTGTGGAGAGCTTGGTGAGAGCCTGAGTATCCGGAACTACCTCGATATTCCATCCGCACTCGTTGAGGAGGTCAGCGGCAGACTGGAAGGTCTGATACGTGGGGTGGTCGGTGAGGTTCGAGCCTGCGATTGTGAACTTGATGGAGAGAGCCGAATCGCCTGCGGAAACGCCTGCGAGCTCCATGTATTCAAGAACGGATTCCTTAGCCTTTTCGCGGTCGAAGGAGATAGCGGGATAATCGTGGAGGTTATCGCGGCTGTTGGAGCCGTCGGGAGACTTGGGATATGCCCAGGAAACGGTGGACATGGGCCAGTAGATGGTCTCTGCCATACCGGTCGAGTAGTAGGAGAGGGCGAGGGATGTGTTCATTGCGGACATTATAGCCTTGCGAACGTAGATGTTCGGAACCTTGCCTGCGTTGATACCGATATAACCGTAGCCGAGCTGATCGGTGTAGGTCTTCTCGATGCCCTTGGAGCTGAGACCGTTGATGAGGTCGATGTTAGCCTGAGTGAACTGAGGAGTTACGAAGTGAACAGAGCCGGATTCAAGAGCGGAGATAGCGTTCGACGCCGAAACTACCTGGTAACGAACCTTCTCGATCTTGGGCTGACCCATCATGAAGGAGTTGTTTGCCTTGAAGTAAACGACGTTGTTCATGAAGAAATCGCTCTCGGCGGGATTGTCGCTGTTCTGGCTGTCGGTTACCTTGTATGCGCCTGCGCCCATGGGGAGCTTGACGTTTCTGGGAGACTGGATAACGTCGGTCATGTAGCCGAAGGAAGCGTAGTCAACGCCGAACTTGTTGTTTGCAATGTCAACGGTGTAGCCCTCTGCGTAGTAGTGCTGGGGAGCAACGGAGAACGCGAAGTTCCAGATAGCCTTGGGGTCTGTGCCGTTGATTGTGATCTCGAGAACGTCGTATTCCTCGGCGTTCTGGGGCTTGCCGTTTGCGTCATGCTCGTGAGCTACTGTGTAGGTTCCGTTCTGAGCGGTAACTGTCTGTGTATCGGTGCTGTGACCGAGGGAAACGATACCAGAGATGTTCGGAACGGTGAGCTCTCCGTCCTTCATATTTGCGCGAAGGATGACTTCCTTAGCCTTTGCGGCGTAGGATGTGCGGAGCTTGTTTGCGGTTGCCCAGTAGGAAAGGATGATGTCGAGCTCCTGCTCGATCTTGGAGTTGTAAACGTATTCGATAGCGGAGTTCATATCCTTTACAACGTCGGGGTTGTAGAGGCGGGTGACCTTTTCAATCTTGGATTTGATATCCTTATTTGTTGTGGGATCCTTTGCGTACTCAACGGTAACGTAGCCCTCAGCGTACATGAAGGAGGTTACCTCGTCGAACTCGCCTGTGGACTTATAGGGCTCCTCAAGGTAAGCTTCCTTAGCGGAGATATAGTCGGTGCCGAGCTCTTCCTTGAAGAGGCGGAGAGCTTCCTCATAGTCCTCGAGAAGATTCTTGGTGGTTACCTCAGAGGCGTTGTTGGAGATAGCGTTGATATAGCCCGAGGAGAGAGAATGCTTGTTGATAGCTGCGACCATCTTATCATAGTCTGCGCTGTAGGAGCCTGCGGTCTGGGTCTTGCCGACCGAGCGGAAGAGGTTGATGAGCTCGTTGAGACGGTTCTGAGCGCGGTCGTTTGCTGCGCTTGTGATGGTGTCGTCAACGTTGGAATCCGCGCCGAGCTGCTGGTTACGGTAGTCCTGAAGTCCTACGATATCGGTCGAGTACATGGTGGAAGAACCTGTGTAAACGGGATCGAGGTAGACGTAGAGGTTGAAGAGTACGTCTTCCATAGTGAGGGGATGGCCGTCCGAGAAGACGATGTCGTTCTTGAGGACGAAGGTGTAGGTGGTCTTGTCGGTTGCGGAATCATAGTTGATAACGTAGTCGAGGACGGCTACTGCATGATCCTTACCGAAAGCTACTGTGACGTTGCCGTTCTCATAGCTTGAGCCGAGCATACCGATCTGGGTCATCGAAACGATGTTTGCATCGGCACCCGTGGTCGAATAGAAGGGGTTGAAGAGTCCATCGAGGTCCTCGGTCATGATAACGAGGGCGTCGGGAGCCGCCGCTTTATTCTTGCAGGCGGTAGTTGAAGCAAGCACGCCGAAGAGCATTACGGCTGCAAGCATCAGTGAGACAATTCTCTTTGACATTTTGTTTTCCTCCAATTAATATTTATCTTTTTAAATTTTTATCAGTTCAGAAAGGTGAGAGTGATCTCTCCGGTTTCGCTGTTTGTTTTGATCGAGATCTTGCTATCGGATCCTTCGCTCAGCGATACCTTGATTCCCGAGAAATCGATTCCTCTGTTATCGCCGTTTCCGACGAGAGTGCCGAGGGTGTATTCCTGCGGATAGATATCGCCCGAGATGATGAACTCGGAGGAAGTGATCGATACCTTTTCGATCAGCGCATCCTCGGAGAGCGTGCCGCAGAGGAGTCCGAATACGGGAGCCTGCATACGCGAGCCTGCGCCGAGGGTGTAGGTGACGTTTTCAAATGCAATATCCTTTATGACCGCACCCTGCGCAACAGCGCCGAAGAGGCCGCCGTTTGTCTTGGAGTTGTCAGCCTGGATAAAGCTGATGTTTGAGAATTTATGGCCGTTGCCGTAGATCTTTCCGGTGAAGCTGCCGCCCGCAAGAGCCGCGGACCAGTTCACGCCCGTGAAGTCGAGGTCAGCCTCGATATAGTAGCAAGCAGAAAGCTTTGTTGCCGCGAACTGCTTTGCGTTTGTGATCCTATACCATTCGCCGTCGGCAAATTCGGTATAGACCGCGATCTTTTCCGTCGCACTGATGCCGTGCTCATAGTCGATCTCGCCCGAGAGGGTATCGGTTATGGGCTTGGTCATCTCGGGGTCGAGATATGCTCCGCGGAAGGTCTTGCCGTCGATCTCGGGGAAGTCCTTCATATCGATCTTGCCTGTTTCCATATTCCATTCGGGGATAGCGAGAGAGACGAGCTGATCGGAATCGTAGAGCTCGAAGGAGCCGCTTGCGTTTTTGACGTAGAATTCAAAATTGAAATAGGGGATCCATGCCGCGTAGAGGGTCATGTAAGGAGTCTCGGAGCTGTAATTTCCCTCGGGAACAGAAAGCGCGTCGGTCTCAAAGTTCCAAAGGCCCGAGTAGGTGTAGCCCTGCTCAAGACCCGATTCGGAGGTGAGGTTGCCGTAGCAATCGAGGGGATTGCCCGAAGCATCTGTTCTCAGCGAGCATTCGCGGTACCAGCCTGCGAAGAAGCAACCGTTCTTTGAGACCGAGAATGCGCGGTCTCCGCGGCGGCTGTCATCGGGGGTGATGAGGGAGATCGAGTAGTTACCCGATGTATCCTTCTTGTAATCTCCGAGCTTGAATACGTCAACGACCTGTACGTTTTCGGTGTTTGCAAAGGCACCGCCGCAGGGATCGAAGCGTACGCTCACGGTATAGCCGTCTCGGTCAAGATCCTCATAAGGCAGCTCCCATTGGGAGCAGCCTGTAAGGATCGCGATCAGGGCTATCGCGGAAATAAGCAGGAGAGTGAGCTTTTTCTTATTCGTTCTTATCATTTTCGTCGTTTTTGTCTCCTTCCTCTGCGGAGTTTTCCTTCTTCTTTCCGAGGCGGACACAATCAATGATGATGATGGTGATAACCGCTGCGGCAAGGACGGATGTAAGGATAATGATGATTATGGTGGTTATGTCGAGCTTGGGATCCTCCTCGTCTGCGGGAGGAGTGGTTTCCTCGGGATTCTCAAGAGAGAGAAGCTTTTCGATTCTGTCCTCAGCCTCAGTGAGCTTCGAGTAGTTGGTTACGAGAGCTCGCTGCTCGAGGGTCGAGATAGCGTCGTAAGCCGCGCGTGCTGCTTCAACCGCTGCACGATCCTCAAGGGAAACCGTTTCGGGAAGCTTATCGATAAGGTCGATCGCGTGGAGAGTGATATCATCGGCAGCCGCAGCACCGAGGATGACGGTGTCGAAGTACTGACCGAGGATGAAGGAATCGTAATTCTTACCGTTCGAGGGGTAGACCATGGTGATCTTGTTTTCGACGTGACCGATGTAGTCGATGAAGTTTGCGCCGTAGTAGATGACGTAGGGTGCGTCAGCGGCGTTCCACATGAAGTAGGGAACGACCTCGATGCCCGAATAGATGAGCTGTCCGCCGTTCTGATCAACGAACTCGTAGTCGCCCGTTGCGGGGATGTTCTCGAAGGTTGCATAGTAGTTGTAATCGAATTCCTCCTCGAGGATGGGGGCGTCGTAGCTCTTGAAGGTAACGAGAGTGAGCTTTTCACAGCCGTAGAACGCCTTGTGTCCGATAGCGTTCAGCTCCTTTGGCAGCTCAACGCTCTTGACGTCGCTTCCCGCGAAGGACATCGCCGAAAGACGTACTGTTCCATCCGCGATGACGGCGTTCTTGCCCTCGCCCGCATAGGTGATGAGCTCAAGACCGTTCGGTACGCGGCGGTAGAGCGAGCCGGCGATGACGAGCACGTTCTCGGAAAGCTCGAAGTCGTAGGAGGTGTTCTCATACTGCTTGCCGTTGAATTCTGTTACGACGATGGTTGAGAACACGGGAAGGTTGCACATTGCGAAGGGGTTCTCGCCAATATCGGTGAGCTTTTCGCCGAGAGTCACGCGGAAGGGAGTGACCTCTTCCTTGATGAAGGCGTGAGTACCGACGTATTCTGCATTCGAAAGATTGATGGAGGTGATAGCCGAGTAAGCGAAGGCGTAATCGTCAACGCTTGCGATCATTTTGTCATTTTCAAGCTTTGTAAGCTTTGTCGTGTAGCCGAACGCGCCCTTGCCGATCTTAACGCCGTCCGCAAAGATCACAGACTCGAGGGCCTCGACGTATGCGAACGCGCTTTCGCCGATCTCCTTGACCTTCGAGAGGTCAAGCGACTTGAGAGCTGTCTCGCCGAATGCGCTCTCACCGATCTTTTCGATTCCCGCAAAGCTGATGTCGGTAAGCGCGGTTGCCTTATAGAATGCGGCATCCGCGATCTCCGTAAGCTTGGAGCCGAGCTTTACCGATCTGAGAGTTGTGACGTAGGAGAATGCGCCCATGCCGATCTTTTCCGCGGAGGAGAGATCGATGCTCTCAAGCAGGGGAGTGTGGTAATGGCGGCGGTAGAGGCCGTTCTCATCGGTAGCGATGAGGGAGAAGCTGCTGTCCACGTATTCATAGGTCTCGTCGCCCGAGAAGGCAAGCTCACCGATGGAGACGACCTTCGAGAGATCGATATCCTTGAGCATGGAGGCATTGTAGAATGCGTGGTCTCCGATCTCCGCGTTCTTTCCGAGGGTGACCGAGGTAAGCTCGGATGCGCCGTGGAATGCGCCTCTGCCGATCTTGACGTTCTCGCCGATCGTGAGCGAATGGAGGGGCGAGGTATAAATGTAGTAATAAACGCGGTTGTTGTCCGGGAGTCTGTAGTAGCCGTAGGTCCAGTTGTCGGTCATATCAAGGGCAAATGCGTAGCTGCCGATCGTTACGTTGTTGCCGATCTTGACGCTTTCAAGCTTTTCACAGCCGCGGAAGGCGTTATTACCGATCTCGGTGGAGTTTGCGATCTCAACCGATGTGATGAGGGTATTTCTGAATGCATTCGCGCCGATGTAGCTTACCGAGCCGAGCGCGGGAGTTGCGGTGAGTACGGTGTTCGAGAAGGCGTAGTCGCCGATGTGTGTCAGCTTGCCGAACTCAACGCTTGCGAGAGCTTCGCAATCAGCGAAAGCGTAGTTGCCGAGCTTGGTAACGCCGGGCATCTTGACGGAGATAAGGTTCGGGTTGCCCGAAAAAGCACCGTCGCCGACCGTTGTAACCGATGCGGGGAGCTCAAGCGTCTCTGCCGTGGGAGCGCAGAGGAGGATGGTCTTGCCGTCCTCAGAGAGGAGGTAGGGCTTGCCGTTCTGGGGCTTGAAGGTCGCGTTGCCTTCAGCGACCGTGAAGGATTCGACCGAGGTGTTCTTGAATGCGTATTCGCCGATTACGGCAACGTCCGCGCCGATGGTCACCTTCTTGAGCTTGGTACAGTCAGAGAAGCTTCCCGCGGGGATAACCGCGGCGTTGACGGAGATCTCGGTAAGAGCCTTGCATCCCGAGAATACGCTCAGACCGAGCTTGATCTTGTCAGCCTCGATGTTGACCTTCTTGAGAGTTTCGCATCCGCTGAAGGCGTAGGAGGCAACAGACTTGGTCTTTTCGGAGAGGGTGAGGTTCTTGAGGTTCTTGTTGTTTGCAAAGGCGTATTCGCCGAGAGCAACTGCCTCGGTAAGCTCAAGTGCGCCCGAAAGGTTGCATCCGAAGAATGCTGCCTCGTTGATGAACTTGACGTGCTCGATGCCGGAAACGGTTACAAGCGAGGTACATCCGTAGAATGCTCCGTAGTCAATGATCTTGAGAGTGGAGGGAAGAACGACCTCCTGGAGCGCGGTCAGATTTGCGAACGCGAAGCGACCGATCTTTTCAACGCCCTCGGGAACTACGACCTTGGTGATGGTGTCGTCGCCGAGGTACCACATCTTGGTGGTCTCGGGGACCTCCTCGGAGATCTCGTCGTCCTCTGTCTTGGGGATGTAGTCGAAGTTCGAGAATGCGAACTGACCGATCTCGGTTACCGCGAGGGTGGAGGGGAAGGTTACCGTGCCGCCAAGTCCGAAGTAGTGCGAGAGCGAGGGACCCGAGGTGATCCAGGGCTCCTTGACCTCAACCGAGATCGACTTGGAGTAATAGGTGGAATGGTAGACGTTTTCGGTCTTGCCGTTCTCGCCCGTTACCTTTTCGATGCGCATTACGTTGACAGAGATCGAGGCAAAGCCCTCGTTGGCTGCCGTGATCTGTCCGTGCTCATCAACGGTTACGATGTTTTCGTTGCTCGATTCGAACTGAACCGTATATTCATCGGGGAAGTAAGCGTCGAAGATATAGCGGAGCGTTACCGATTCGGAGGGGAAGAGCGAGAGGAAATAATTCTCGCCGACGAACTTCATCTCGTCGCCCGTGCTTCCGATATCGCGCTCGGTGGCATCAAGCTGGTAATATGCCTTGTTGGTATAGAAACCGGTGAGGACGAAATTGTCCGTAACGGGCTTATCGAATTTCTGATAGCCCTCCTCGCCCTCGCCGAGGACGGTCAGTGAGAGATGCGCCGTCTTCTTGGTTACCGGGTCGCGCGCTACGATTCTGGTAACGCCGGGCTCGATAGCAATTATTCTGTTGCCCACAACTCTTGCAACGTTCATGTTGGTCGAGTAGTACTCAAGCAGCTCGCTCCATTCGCTTCCGGGGTAGAGGATGGGCTTGAGCTCGTAGGTCTCGTTGGGGCTGAGCTTAATGCTCTCCTCCTCAAAGTACATGTCAACGTACTCGTCGGGAAGCGAGATCTCGTAGGTTGCGGTGTTGAGCGCATAGTCGTAGGTTACGACAGTGAAGGTATTTCTGTTACTTGCGTTTTCCTTGATGCGCTGAACGTAATCGGTCAGCTCGTATACAACGTAGGAGGTGGAGTTGTAATCCGAGTAGATCGAGGTGATGTACTTGTCGAATGCGTGGAATACGAAGCCGTTTTCACCTTCGTTTGCAACGTATCCGAACTGTGCGCCCATCGAATAGTGGTTGTCGTAGACGGCAACCTTTGCGAAGAGGCGGGTCTTTTCCTCCGAGCGGTCGTACTCGGTGTAGAACTCAACGTCGGTTACGGCGGGAGCCTGGAAATCGACGTAGATGGGGAATTCGAAGGTGTTGTTGAGGTTCTTTGCCTCGCCGCCGTCTCCGTAATCAAGGTAGCCCTTGATTAGGCAGGTGAACTTCGAGTTGTTTTCAAGCTCCTCGTCGATGGCGTCGAAGCCTACCTTGATATTTGCGGGGTAGATCGATCCGCCGTCGCCGTAGGACTTACGGACGTCGTATTCGGTCTTCGAGAAGACAACCTCGCCCGTAGCGTCGTTCGTGATGGTGATCTCGATGCGCTCGGCACTTCTGAGAAGTCCGCCCCAGACGTATTCAAGCGAGTGGACGGTGCCTTCGACGTTCGAGATAGAGATATATTTACGGTCTGCGGCAATGAGCTTCGAGGAGGGATCCTGCTCGAAGTAGTATCCGCCGAGGAAGGATACGTAGTCGTCGTAGAGCGAGCCGACGGGGCGGGTCGCGTACGCATCGGGAAGAGTCTTGTCGGCGAGGTCGATGGAATCGTCGATCTCGTCTGCGTTGGTTTCAAAGTAGTCGATGTCGAAGAGGGGAGCTACCGTCCAGTCGCCGTAGAAGGCAAGGAAGGGAGCGGAGAGGCTAACCTCTGTACCCGAGGTAGCGGTCAGCTTAACAAAGCCCTCAACGTACATGCCGTTTTCAAATCTGTTCAGATATTCCTTATCGGCATCCGAGATGGTGACGGTTACCGTAACGTCGGCTGTCGCGCCTGCGGCAACCGTGAGATTGGTGCCCGAGAGAGTGCCGTTCGATACGTTTGTGATCTCGACGGTCGTGCCGTTTTCGAGGAGGTATCCCTGCTCGTTTACGGTGTATTCACCGTCATTCGTCTTGGTATCGCTGATACCCTCGGTCATTACACATGCAGATATATCATAGGAAAGAGAAGAAGAACCGAAATTATAAACAGAGAATTTGAGAGTGTATACGCCGTTCTTTGCGGGGTCGTCGCCGAGCTCGATCTTGGACTTGTCCATGATGGAGCCGTCGCGGCGGTCATATGTAAGAATGTAGGCATCCGTTGCGATAGCGTTGGTAAGATTTGCAAGACCCGCGCCCTGCTTTCTGACAGCGTAGGGCAGACCGTTCTTGTTCTTTACGATATCGGCGGTGGACATCAGGAGGCGGTTGACCGTAGCTGCGATCTCGATGTTGTTATCAGATATCGCGGGGAAGTTCTCGCGGACGTACTGACGGAGGATGGCAACGAGACCCGATACGTTGGGGCATGCCATCGAGGTACCCGAGATTCGGTCATAGTCCTGACCGGGTACCGAGGAGAGGATCATTCCGCCGTGCGCGGTGATCTCGGGCTTGATCTCGAGGTCGGGGGAGGGACCCCAGGAGGAGAAGTCGGACATGAAGGGACCCGAGGTCTGGCTCTTGGAGATCTTGATAGTTCCCGTGCCTGCGGCTGCGAGCATTTCGCCCTCGTCCTGGCTTATCGAGCATACCGCGAGCTTCGCGTCGCCGACGGTCATCTTGATATCACCGGCTACGTTGTTGTAGATGATGATACCTGCCGCGCCCTTTTGCTCGGCTACGATCGCCTTTTCCTCGAAGGTGGTCGATCCGCGGCTGACAAGGACTATCTTGCCCTTGACGTCGATGCCTGTATAGTCGGCGGAGCGTCCCGCACCGGGAATGGTGACGAATTCGTATTCCGCCTCATTCGTTCCGTCCGGCAATAGGTCGGCAACGAATTCTTTTTCCTCGGAAACGCGGTCGGTAGCTTCAATATAGTAGATAATGGTGTCGCCGTAGAGCATATAGGGGGTCTTTGCGCCGTTGATGGATGCAACCGAGAGCGCGCCCTTATACGTAGAGGGAGATCCGACGGTACCGTTATCGGGGTTGGAGGTCAGACCGAGGTTACCGTTTTTCTCGGAGCCGTAGGTTGAGGTGAAGCTGTTGGAAGCCGCAACTACCATGCTGATTCCGAGAGCGCGGATACGGTCGTAAACGCCGGTGATCTGCTCTTTGTCATTCTCACGCGAGAAGCCCGCGGAGGTACCGATCGACATGTTGATAACGTCAACCTCGAGAACTACGCAGTCCTCAAGTGCCGCAAGTATCCAGGAGGTACGCGCGGTATCAACGATATCCGAGAAGATCTTCATGATGGCGAGCTGCGCGTTGGGCGCAACACCCGTGATAACGTCGTCCTTACCCGCGATAACGCCGGCAACGTGCGTGCCGTGGTCGCTCTGGATGGGGAATACGTCGGCATCGCCGTCAGCGTAGTCAAATCCGTAGGGTACCTTCTCGCTTATGTAAACATCGGAGGCGGTCAGACCCGACTGCTTGTCGGATGCCACGGTATCTCCGATGAAGCCCTTGACGTCGTCAAAGGTCATACCGAGCGTATTCGACGTGAAATTGTCGGTCGAGAAGGCGGTGTGATAATAGTCAAGACCGGTATCGAGGACCGCAACAACTGTACCCGAGCCGTCGTATCCGCAACCGATGCTGTTGAAGATACCGGTGTCCTGAACGTTTACGGTGTTCTCGACCAGCTGAGTCTCGGTTTTTTCGTAGACGTCGCCTACGATGACGTTGGTCTTTCTTCCGAGAGTTTTGCATACGTCCTCAAAATCACGCGCGGTGATGAGAAGCTCAAATCCGGCGATGACTGTGTCGTAATTAACTCCGAGCTCATAGGTGTAGCCGGCGCGGTTGAGCTTTTCGATAAGCTTTGCGTTCTCCTTCGAGATGTTCTCGCGGAGAGCTGCGGCTTCATCGGAGAGCGCAAACTCGGAGATACTCATCGTTTTGTCGGACGCCTCGTATGCGTCAAGCAGACTTTCTGCGTCGCATTCAATGATGAGTGAGATGATCTGGTCGTCCTTGACCTTGTCGGGAAGTGCCACAACGGCATTCGAGAAGTATTTCGATATGTCGTTGAAGACCTTTCCGTCGAAGAGGCCGATGTAAGCTTCCGCGGCGGCGTCGCCGGCGGAATTAACGCAGACTCCGACGATCATTGTTGTCAGCAACAGCATTGCAAGCATAGCTGACAGGATCTTGGTTTTTTTCTGTTTCTTCATTTTTCCTTTGCCTTTCGCGAATTGTTTAACGATAAAAATATATAATATATTAAATAAAGACAATTTAATTAAAGAGATATATAATATATAAATTTAGCGCGACTGAACAATTATACCATATTTACGGCGAAAAAACAAGTCCTACCTATAATATATAATAATTTGTTTCCATATCGGCGTAAAGTCATTCACAAACTCCGATTTTGGGCAAAAAATAATGCATGTAATTTTACAAAAAATTCATTGATATTGAAGTGCTTGCATGATATAATAGGGCGGTAAAAATGAAAAACAAGGAGAAAACAGATGAAGAAGCTGATCATGATCCTTCTCGCGCTCTGCCTTTGCATGTCCTTTGTTGCCTGCAACGAGAGCGGAGAAGTTACAACAGAACCCGATAACAATACCGAAGCACCTACCTCGAGCGGTGAGACCACCGAGGACGCAACCAAAGCTGACGGTACCGACGAGGCTACCGAGCCCGCGGCTACCGGATACAAGGTTACCGTGACCGACAAGGACGGCAACCCGATCGCAGGCGTACAGATCCAGATGTGCGATTCCAAGGGATGCAGAATGCCCAAGGGAACCGGCGCGGACGGAACCGTTACCTTTGATTTCGATACGAGCGATTTCCACGTTCTCATCGCGGCAGCAGTTGAGGGATATGTCGTTGATACCGCAGAGGAATATTATTTCTCCAACGGTTCCAAGGAAATGACGATCGAGCTTGAGAAAGCTGCATAATTAAAAAGACCCATCGTCGACGATGGGTCTTTTTAAGTGTAAAGTGTAAAGTGTAAAGTGGAAAGTTAAGGAGAATTTCCGCGCAGCGGAAATTTTCGAATTATATGTTAGAAAACGAATAAAAATACGTCTTATAGTGTGAGGCGCCATCAGGAAGATAAAGGAGAATGACATGGACGACGAAAGAATAATCGAGCTGTTTTTCGCCCGCGACGAGCGTGCTTTGCGCGAGAGCGAGGCGGCGTACGGAAAATATTGCAGGGCGATAGCAAAAAACATCCTCGATAGCGACGAGGATGCGGATGAAGTTTTTAACGACACGCTCCTGCGCGCGTGGAACACTATCCCACCCGAGGAGCCGAAGTTGCTGAAAGTGTATCTTGGGACGGTTACTCGCAACCTCTCGCTTGACAGATACAGAAAAATGACCGCCGAAAAGAGAGGCGGTTGCGAGGTTTCACTCTGTCTCGAGGAAGCCGAGGAGTTTCTTGCAGATACATCCGACGAGTTCGAAAAGGGCGAACTCTCAAGGCTTTTGAATGATTTCCTTCGTTTGCTCCCCGAGCGCGAATGCGATATCTTCGTGCGCCGCTATTTCTACTGCGACAGCACAGCCGAGATCGCGCGCAGATTTGGCTTGAGGGAGGCAAACGTCCTCGTCATTCTTTCAAGAACCAGAAAAAAGCTAAAAGAAGCACTCAGAAAAGGAGGCTACACACTATGAAAAATGTTTTTTTTGATGCAATGGGAAATATCGACGCGGATCTGATCGAGCGCGCCGACAGGGTAGTGACCGTAAAAAGAAGACCGATACTTAAGATCGCGGCGATCGCGGCGGCGTTTGCCTTGATGATCACGGGACTCGTCATAGGCTTACCGATGCTGATCGGTGACGGAAACGAACCCGATGATACCGATGAAAATATAGTCGGAGACGCTATTGTCTGGAGCAACGTTTTTGATCTGTTCAATCCGAACACGGGCAGCGGAGTGACTGAAGGGGGAATGGCTGTTCTTGTAGAATCTTCCTTCGCCGAGATCGAAACCAAAAAATATGCAAAGTATGATCTCGGAAACGCATTACCGCTCGACAAAAGCGGCGAGTTTATTGGCGAAAAGCTCGATGAGATCAAGGTCAGAACGGGGTGGTATGTGCATTATAACGACACCGAGCGCGACGTTGTGACCGTGGGAGCCGAGGTTTACGAGATCCGAGGCGTTTCAACCGACGCGGCAGTCGCGGTGAAGTATCTCGAAAAGGGTACGGCAAAGACCACCGAGCATTACTACGCCGCGCTGAACACCGAATATAAGTTTTCAACCTTGCAAAACTTCTTCTCGGATTTCAATGCCGCTCTGCATATGGATATCGGAAAGGACGCGCTCGTTACCGAATATCCGCGCTTTAACAGCAAGAAAATTGATAAATACCGCGTCACCGAAGGTGGATCGGATATCGTAAAATTCCTGCTTACCCTCAACGGAGAGGCGGAGGTCGTTCACCCCTACGATGCCGTTGACGGCAGAATGAACAGATGCGGCGAGATACGCCGCGTGACCTTCTCAATGGCGTCGGCGGGCAAGATGATGAATTTCCTTTATGTTTTCGACAACGGATATATCGCGATCGGCGGTCCGATCTGCGATGGGATCATATTCTTCAATGTCGGCGGCGAGGCAACGAGCGAGCTTTGTGAGATATTCAAGGCCAATACCGAGCTCGTCACGGTTATCAACCCCGACAGCACCGTCACAGACGGTCTTGTCGAAGCCACAACAAGTGCGCCCGCAAACGAGGTTGCGCCGGAATAATCAATTAACCCCGCCGGTTTGGGCGGGGTTTTTAGAATCCGATAATCAAGCACGCGGCGGAAAGTGACCCGCGCGCAATCTCCCCGGTTTACGGGTAGCGAAGCGGCGACGCGGTATTGAATGACGGTCCGGGGGACCGTCAGACCCGCGGCGTGACCGAGCCGCAGCGAGACGGGTGCAGGGTGGGGGGTGATAGAGCGCAATCCTTCCCTACATTCGGGAAGGATTGACTCTATCCAAAATTCAGAAGCGGAGCTTCAGAATTTTGAAGCACAGTAGCAAAAGCTGAAGCTTTTGCATTAAGACGAGACTCTGTCTCGAGCTCTGCCACCTTTTGAAAAAGGTGGACGAAAACTTTTCCGCTTCAATAAAAATGAAAATTTCCGAGCCTTTCGGCTCGGAAATTAACCTTTAACTTCGCCCATCGGGCGAACATTAACTCGCGCATCGCGCGATATTAACTTGCGCTTTGCGCAACATTAACTCCGCCTTTGGCGGATTGTTTTATTTAAGTGCTTCTTCGATAGCACTCTTCAGCGTTTCGTAATCAACAGAGCCGTCAAAGCGCGCGGTGATGATTCCGTCAGCGTCAAGAACGACCGTCATCGGCCAGGTGTCGCCGCCGCCGAGTGCGTAGAAATAGGAGTCTGTCTCGTCGCCCTGACCGAAGAGCATCTTCGAGTCGGGGTAGTTTTCAAGGATGAAATCAAGCGCAGTATCTCCCGCGTAGCTCGAGTGGATCGCGATAAACACGGCTTCTCCCTCATACTCGCTTGCAAGCTCGTCAAAGTGCGGAAGCTCGGCAACGCAGGGGCCGCACCAGGTGCCCCAGAAGTTGATAACTCTGACTTTGCTGTTGGTCGTGGTCACGCTGAAGCCGAAGGTCTGATCCGAATTGTAAAGCGGGATCTCCTCGGAGGGGCACATTTGTCCGACCTCGGCACCCGTAACTGCCTCGGGAGCCTTGTCGATGAAGTTGTAGTAAACGAGCGCGCCGACAAGAATAACTGCGAGGATCGCGGCGACGATTCGCTTGCCGATCCTGTTTTTCTTTGCGGTCTCCTCGCCGATCTTGCCGTTGGGGGTACCCGGATCGATCAGGAAACGCGGGCCTCGGCGGTAGATCGCGGAGGTCGGACACTCGGAAATACAGTCGCCGCATTGGATGCACTCGACGTCGCCGACCTTCGAGATATCCATCTTGCAGGCGGAGTAACAGCGTCCGCATTCGGTGCATTTTGCCTTGTCAACAGACACTCCGACAAAGGAGATCTTGTTGAAGAGACCGTAGATCAGTCCGAGCGGGCAGAAGAAACGGCAGAAAAAGCGGTAAATGAAGACCGCGCCTGTCACGAATACGACAAGGAGGAAGAATTTCCAGGTGAAGAGCGGGCCGAGCATCGAGAACATGTTCTCGTTGTTTTCGTTGGAGAGAAGTCCGACCGCGCCCTCGAGCGTTCCCGCGGGGCATATGTACTTGCAGAATGCGGGAAGGACGAACTCGCGGAAGGCGTAGATCAGCGGCAGTGCGAAGACGAAAACGGCAAGGATGACGTATTTCAGCTTCGAGAGGATCTTTGTCAGTCGATTTTTCTTGATCTTCGGGGTCTTGATCTTATAAAGAAGATCCTGGATGAGCCCGAAGGGGCAGAGAAAACCGCAGATCCAGCGTCCGAAAAGGAGCGCGTAAAGGAGGATGATTCCGACCATATAGTAGGGGATCGACTTGTTTGCCGCGGTCAGCGCATTCTGGAGAGAGCCGAGGGGACAAGCCGCTGATGCCGCGGGGCAGGAATAACAGTTTATGCCGGGCGCGCAGATGCCCTTTAAGGGACCCTGATAAATTCGTCCGTTGCCAAAACCCTTGAGATTCGCGTTGAAGAGAAGGGCGGCGTAGAGCTGGATGAGGCGGCGCTTCGTCGGCTTGTGCGAGGCGAACCATTCTTTAATCTTCATAATTCTACCTCCTTAACCGAGACCGATGCACTCGGTGCAAATGCGGATCGCTTTCTGCAAAACGTCGTAAAAACCGTCCTGAGTGAGCCCGATGACGATGAGGGCACAGGCAACTCCGACGAGGACGAGGCGTGCGATCTTTATCTTGTTTTCATTGTTTTCAGGAGCTTTTTCTTCGGATTTTTCGCTTGAAGAAATAGCAATTTTTGACCATTCGATTTCACGTTCGGCACTCTTGTTCTCAAGTATGGAAAGGATGAAGAGGAGAACTCCAGAGATGATCACTCCTACGAGAAGAAGCTGTACGGTCTCGAGCAAAGCGACTGTCAGATTTGATACCGTGAAGTGATCGAACCAAGTGAGAAGAAGTACTGCAGGGATAAAGGATGCAAGGCAGAGGACGGCGCAGATGATCTTCATCAGCTTGCGGAATTCGCGTTCGCGTTTGATCTTGACTGTCATCGACGCTTCGGGAAGCTTCTTTTGAAGGATACGAAGCTTGATAAAGGGATCTTTGAGTGCTTTATTCTTGCTTTTTGGTAAAGGCAACGCGACGTTGAGTATAATTCCCGCGAAAATCGAGCCGATCGCGATCCAGAGCGGAACTGCGATCTTTGCGTATTCCGCGCCGATGCTTTCGGGGGTGTAGGGCGAGTCGCCCGATTTGTAGATCGTGTAAGCGGAAATTATCAGACAGACTGCCGCCGCGATCAACGCGGCGGAGATCACGCATCCGCACACGGTATGTATAAGCCGAAGCTTTTTCTCATCCATTTGAAAAACTCCTTCCGGAAACGATAACATAATAATTCACTATATTATACCATATATCGCGCGAAAAGTCAAATTATTATTTTGTGTAGCTGTTTCGGTTGCACTGCATAGCAATAATTGTCTTTATACGGATGGCAAAAATCGCGCGCCTTCAATAGGGACCCACCCCCTCGCTCCCCCTCCCCTCAACGGGGAGGGGGATGCCTTGTTTCTGCTCAAATTATGTTTTTGGACATAGTCTTCGGCTATAGTTTTGCATAATTCAAATCGGGACCCATCCCCCGTCCCCTTCCCTTGAACAGGGAAGGGGAGTTCGAGATTGCGCATCTGTTTGTCGGGTTTTCTGCATAACGTTCTTTATGACCTGCAGTGCTTCGCTGATAAAGATGCAGATCGAGAAAAATGCACAAACTCATCGAACAATTATAAAAATATGTAGAAATCACACAAAAATCACCAACTTTTCACCTTAAATGATCTTGATTTTGTGTAATGTTCATATACAATTAATATATTTATGATATACTATACGATGTGTTAAAATGCGATTATTATAATGATAATCGGAAGGAAACTGAAAGGATCACCGAAATGATTAAAATTTCTCACCTGGTGAAGAACTACGGCAATTTTACAGCCGTGGATGATATCAGCTTTGAGGTTGCTAAGGGCGAGGTTCTCGGATTCCTCGGTCCAAACGGCGCGGGCAAGAGTACCACGATGAATATGCTCACGGGTTATCTCTCCTCCACCTCGGGCTCGATCAAGATCGGCGGCGTTGATATTCTCGACGACCCGCTGAATGCAAAGAGACTGATCGGCTACCTGCCCGAGCAGCCTCCCCTCTATCCCGATATGACTGTTGAAGAGTATCTCTCCTTTGCTTACGATCTCAAGAACTGCAAGCTCAATAAGGAGAAGCACCTACGCGAGATCTGCGAGGTCGTCAAGATCACGGACGTTTATAAGAGAATGCTCAAGAACCTCTCGAAGGGCTACAAGCAGCGTGTCGGCATCGCACAGGCACTCGTCGGCAACCCTCCCGTCATCATCTTTGACGAGCCGACCATCGGTCTCGACCCCAAGCAGATCATCGAGATCAGAAACCTTATCCGTACCCTCGGTAAGGAGCACACCGTCATCCTCTCGACGCATATTCTGCAGGAGGTCCAGGCGGTCTGCGACAGGATCGTCATCATCAACAAGGGTAAGATCGTGGCAAACGAGCTGACCGAGAATATCTCGCGTGCCGTCGAAAATACCCGCCGCTTCAACGTCAAGATCAGCGGTCCTCAGCGCGACGTTCTCGCAATGCTCCGCAACCTTCCCGGCATCTGCTATGCTGAGGTGCTTGCGGCTCGCGACGGAGACGCTTATACCTACATGATCGAGAGCGAGGTCGGAATCGACGTCCGCAAGAAGCTCTTCTGGGCTCTGGCTGAAAGAAAATGGCCCCTCATCGGTATGGAGGCTCTCGGCATGAGCATCGAGGATATCTTCATTGCCGTTGTCGATAAGACAGCTCCCGAGGGCGTTCAAAGACCGAAGAAGAAGTCCCGCTACGAGGGTGTAAGAGCTGCCGAGGAGAAGGAAGTTGCCGCCGGTATCGTTGAAAAGACGGTAAAGGATCAGGAAAACGCTTCCTATGACGAGGAAAGCTCGGATTCGGCTTACTACGAGGATCATTCGATCAAGGAAGACACCTTTGCTTCCGAGGATAAGACCGAAGAGAAGAAATAAAAGAAAGGAAAACCAAACGCAATGCTTGCAATTTATAAAAAGGAGATGCGTTCATATTTCATCAACCCGGTGGGATATGTGTTTATCGGAGTATTTCTGGCTCTTTCGGCAGGTCTCTGCTGCTATACCACTCTCCAGAGCAATACCTACAACACCGCATCCTATTATTACTTCCTCATACTTTGTATGATCATCATCATCCCGCTGCTCACCATGAGGACCTTCTCCGAGGAGCGCAAGATGAGAACCGAGCAGATGCTCCTGACCGCGCCGATCTCGATCACGGGCATGGTCATGGGCAAATTCCTCGCGGCTATGTCGATCTTTGGCGGCTGCCTGGCTGTTTCCTGCATCAATCTCATCCCCCTTTACGTCATCGGCTCGCAGGAGACTAAGGCGAGCGACGGTGAGACCATCGGTCCGGTTACCCCCGAGATCATCGGCTCGCTTATCGGCGTGCTTCTCGTTGGCGCGGTATTCATCGCGATCGGCATTCTCATTTCCTCTATGACCGAAAATCAGCTCTCCGCGGCGGTCGTTACCATCGCGGTCCTTGCCGTTATGCTTATTCTCAATATGGTAAACAGCGTCGGCAGTGAGGAAGAGGGAACAAGACTTATCAATAACTACGTCATCCGCTACGTTATCGACTGGGTCAGCGTTGTATCGCGCTTCTCGAATTTCCAGTACGGAATCCTCGATTGGTCGGCTCTGCTTTACTACGTATCGGTGACCTTCATCGCCATTTACCTTACGGTGCGCGTTTATGAGCGCCGCCGTTGGGCTTAAGAGAAAGTGAGGATAACTAAATATGAAGAATTCTGCTTTCTCCTCCCGTAAATTCAAGTACGGAAGCCTTTCCGTTATCATGACCTGCGTTATCATCGCGGCTGTCATGCTTTTCAACGGCGTATTCAAGCTCCTTGCGGACAAGTATCTTTGGTACACCGATCTCACCCGCGACGAGATCTATACGCTTTCCGACGTTGCCGTTCAGGCACTTGAAAACGTGGACAAGGATGTTCATATCCTTTTCTGCGACGATCCCGATAATCTTGAGGACGATTATTACAGCAAGATGGTATATAAGACCGCTCTCGGACTCGCAGAGAAGAACGATTATGTCCACGTTGACACCGTAAATATCTGGCGCGAGCCCTCGGCTGTCAATAGATTCAAGAACAATTCCAAGGACGCGATCTATGCCAGCGATATCATCATCTATTCGGGCACCGAGTTCCGCGTTTACAGACTCAAGTCGATGTTCACCTTCAACGACGCCGCTTCCGATACTCCCTGGGCATACAGCGGCGAGAAGAAGTTCGTTTCGGGTATCCTTGCGGTAACTCAGGCAGAGTCCCCCATCGCCTGCATCACAGTCAATCACGGCGAGCCCTTCATGACCGATTCCGCGCTCCAGGAGACACAGTATATCTTCCAGCTTCTTGAGGACGGCGGATATAAGGTGCAGCTGCTCGACCTTGCGAAGGATGAGATCCCCGAGGATTGCCGCCTTATCATGGTATACGATCCGCAGGACGACTTCCTTGTAAGCGACGGCGTTTCCACGATCTCCGAGATCGAGAAGCTTGACCGCTTCCTTGACGGAACGAACGCGCTCATGGTCTTCATGAACCCCACCACGCCTCTGCTTCCCAATCTTGAGGAGTATCTTGAGGAATGGGGCGTCAAGTTTGACAGACACACCGATAATCTCGGCAAAATTCAGGGCACCACTATTCGCGACTATCAGAACTCGCTTACCGAGGACGGCATGACCGTTGTCGGCGCATACGCGACCTACGGCCTCGGCGCATCTCTCCACAGCGACATGCGCACCACCTATCCTCCCAAGGTAATCTTCAAGAATACAATGGGCATCTCCTACTCGGATATGTACGAGAAATCGACCTACACCGACGAGGAGGATCCTTCCTATCAGTTCGATTACGGTTACTATTACAACGACGGTATCTCGCGCGAGATGTACGATATCTTCCTTTCTCCCGCAACGGCAACCGCAGTTGTTGATACAAAGGTCGTCGGACAGGCAAACGCTAAGGATCCCTTCAAG
This sequence comes from Clostridia bacterium, assembly GCA_017411805.1. Taxonomy (GTDB): domain Bacteria; phylum Bacillota; class Clostridia; order Oscillospirales; family CAG-272; genus CAG-390. Next base: position 11,143 of record JAFQPI010000005.1, on the reverse strand, counting down.
CTTATGACTGTCACACGCGAATCGAGAATGGTTGACAACGAGAATGAGGATTACTCCTACGTTCTTGCTTGCGGCTCGACGGATTTCCTTTCGAGCACTCTTCTGCTCTCAAACACCTACGGCAACACCGACCTGATGCTCAGCTCTCTGCGCGCTACAGGACGCGAATTCGTTCCCGTCGGACTTAAGCTCAAGCCCTTCGCTTCTACGGATATCGAGACTTTGACCACAGCTCAGGCTAACAGATACACCATCGCTCTCATAGTTATCCCCACTCTTATTACTGCGATCGCGGGCGTTTACGTTCTTGTAAGGAGAAAATACGCATGACAAACGATCGCAAGGTAATGAACGAGAGCCCCGTAAAGCTCGTCCGCCGACGCTCGGTGGCAAAGATGCAGAGAAACTGGATCATCGCTCTGGCGATAGTTATCGTTCTTCTCATCGTTGCTTTCTGCGTTGTTGACTACATCGTAAACCTCATTTATTTTGAGGATTACGATGGAACCGAATACGTCATCAAGCAGAAGAACGGCATCTACGTCATGTGCGATAAGAAAGGCGATACGCTCGAGCTTTCGGTCTCTGCGGACACAAGCAAAAATATTTATATCTACGTTACCGAGCTCGGAACTGAGGTCGAGGTTGACCATGAGACGGGTGTAAACTCGGTCTACTCTGTGGTTGACACGGTCGAGGGCGAGGAGGTCGGTATCGCGAACCGAATTCAGATGTTCAAGCAGATCAAGCAGGCTGACATCGAAAAGATCGAGGTTCATAACGAGCACGGTGCCTTCGTTTTCTACGTTGATAAGGACGGCGATTTCCAGATCGAGGGATTTGAGGGCACACCATATTCACAGGTAATGTTCTCGTCTCTTGCGGTCTCCTGCGGATACTCGCTTTCGACACGTAAGATCCCCGATCCCATCAAGGACGAAAACGGTCTCTATACCGAGTACGGTCTGGCACCCGAGGTAAGAGTGGACGAGGAGGGCAAGGAATATAATTACGAGCCCAATTGGTACAGAATTACAGATCTCAACGGTAATTCTCATACCGTTTACGTCGGCGATGCGGTTCCCTCGCGCACAGGCTACTATGTCAAGCTGCCCGAAAGAGACGCCGTTTACGTTATGAACTACAGCATAGACGGCTCTATGCTCGGTATGTACGACGGCAAGACCTATGACAGCATCGAAAGCGTTCTTCACGTTCCGATCGAGACCTTCGTCACTCCCCTTGTGACGTATCCGATGGAGATGAACAACTATTTCGACGTTCAGACCTTCACCATCTGGGACGGCGCGACCTTCAACGAGATCCCCGAGGATATAACGGACGAGGAGCTTGAAAAGCTCAATCTTGATCCCATCGTATCCTTTACCTATTGGGATCTTGACGAGAGAACCGGCACCTTCTATGCCAACACGCCCTACGTTCTTTCCTACCCCGAGGGATACGTTGCGAACGACGGCTCGATAGATACCTGTCTGCAGTCCTTCTATATGCTATCTCCCAAAGGCGTAGTCAAGCTCGGCGTTGAAGATGAGGATCTGGAAAAATACGGTCTTGTTGAACCCGAGTACGTTATCTATTTCAAATTCCTGGACGAATACGAGCATCTGATCCTCATCAGCGAGGAGACCGAGGAGGGCACAAGATATATGACCTCCGGCCTCTATGATATCATAGTTGAGGTAGACCGCTCGCAGCTTTCCTTCCTTAATTATACTAAGAACGATTGGGTTGACGATCTCTATTTCTCCATGAACCTTGCTTGGGCAACCAAGATAGAGGTTGAGTACAACGGCGTTCTTTATACCTTCCTGCTCGATAACTCTCTTTCCGATTCGGTGACAAACAAGAATTGCTCCGAGGAGGCTAAGAAGAAGGGCACCATCATCTCGGATAAGATGTCCATTATCGCCAGCGATTCAAACGGCAACAAGATGGAGGCGATCTCCGAGCTTACCGTAACCGATAAGTCGGGATTCAAGTGGGTCATCGACCACGAGACGGTAAAGGCTTATAACAGCGCGGGCGACAAGGTAAGCATCACGGGCGGAAAGTACGAGACAAACTCGCTCGGTCAAGAGGTCGTAGTCCTTGTGGGTTATATCGACGTCGAGGGATATCAGGTATACGTTTCCGCGGATAAGATCCGTATCCTGACCTCCGAGGGCACTCTGGTCAAGGAATATCTCCGCTACGGCATGTCGAACTTCCGTAAGTTCTTCAGCGCGCTGCTCTACGCATCCAAGCTCGGAAGCGTTCATGACGGTGTAAACGGCCTTACCGAGGAAGAGCTTGATAATATCCTTAAGCATCGCGATGATTACGACGTAAGGATCAAGGTTGAGACTTCCTATAAGGACACCGTATACGAATACAAGTATTACAATTATTCCGAGCGTATGGCTTTGATCACCGTAAATGACGGCGAGGGCGAATTCCGCGTGCTTCGCAGCTTTACGCAGAAGATCGCAAACGATGCCGGAAAGGTCATCCGCGGCGAGAAGATCGTGGCTACCGATAAATATTCGGATTAAGTTTTAATGGGCTGCTTCGCAAGTAAGCAGCCCATTTTTGTAAAAAAATCGCGTTATCTGAAAAAATCACAAAAAAATTTGTGAATTTTTCAGAAAATGTGAAACCTTTTGAGATTTTTTCGGTCATATAAGGTGAAGACCAATGAAAAGGATGTGAGACTTTGGAAGATAAGAGGATAATTGAGCTTTTCTTTGCCCGTGACGAAGCGGCAATAGAAGAGACCTCGGCGAAATACGGAGCGCTCTGCCGTAGGATTGCGCACAATATCTTGGAAAACGACCTTGACGTCGAGGAATGTGAGAATGACACTTATCTTTCGCTGTGGCATTCGATACCGCCAAAAAAGCCGCAGAGCCTTCCCGCATATATCACCAAGATCGTGCGAAACCACGCGCTTCGCAGGCTGGAGTATATGAACGCTCAAAAGCGTTCAGCCGTCCTGCTTCCCGCGGAGGAGCTCGCGGAGATCGTCGGTGAGACGGCGGATCATTCGGCAGAGGAGCTTGCGAAGCTGATATCCGAATTCCTTAGAGCCGTCTCGGAGGAGGAGAGAAGGATCTTCGTCAAGCACTATTTCTCGCTTGAGCCTCTTGAGAGGATCTCGGCAGAGGAGGGCTTTTCGGTCGGTAAGATCAAATCCATGCTTTTCAGAATGAGAAACAAATTACGCGTATATCTTGAAAAGGAGGGTATTACGTTATGAAAAAGGAAGAAATGAACAGAATACTCGGTATGCTTGACGATGACGTCATAGCAGATGCGCTCGGCGAAAAGAAGACTGCGGGCAAGGTGGGTGTAAGCCGCCGCAAATTCATGACAGCTTTGATCGCGGCAACCCTTGCGGTCGTTATACTGGTTGGCGGAGTTGCAGCCGCTTTTGCGCTCAGAGGCAACGGAGAGCCTCAGTCGCTCCTGCCTCCCGAGGGTGCGGTCATCATCAGAAACGTCACGTCGTCTGCCCAGCTTACTGCGGGAACGGTTTATACCTCGGGCGAATACTATTCGGTTGAGAGCGCGTTTGCAGACGTAGCTCCCGATAAATATGCCGTCGTCAATCAGCTTGAGCTTGACCAGGAGCTTTACGAGAGCATGGTATCAAGCAACGATGAGAACCGCACTTGGGCTGTCGAGGTCACGGTATCTCCCAATCTCTATATGAGCAAGGAGTATATTGAGAGAGAGACGGCTTATTGGCTCTCAAAATACGAGATGGCTGATCTCGAGGCGCTTGCCGGAATTTACGATCAGTTCAAGAGCGATTTTGATATCAACGCTATCTACGAGCAGTATAAGGACAGATACGAGATCGACGAGCTTTATCGTTATTTTGCAAGCGGCGAGCTTGAGACCGATCTTCTCAACGCCGATATCAACGCTATGTCGAAGAAGGCAGAGGAGCTTTGGGACGAATGCGTGCATTTTACAAACGGTTTTTGGAGAAATATCGCGGATGACGTGCGCGAGATGCTTGATGATTTCGGAATCGAGTTTATTGAGGATAATAACCGCTTCATCATCTTTGTTACAGAGGGTGAGCTTATGGCGCTTGAGGGACTTGGCGGCGTGAAGTTCTCAAAGGCGGGCAAGTATGATATCAATGCGGGCGTGATCGAGCGCAGCATCGAATGGAACGGCAAGATAGTATCAAAGAAGCTTCATGACGCTATTGCGGCAAACGAAGGCAAGGACGTCCTCTTTGCCGTTACCGCGGAGCCTGCCGTTTTCGGTGATATGCTTGACAGATCCGAATACGAAAGCAAATACGTTGCTCTCTTCGGAGAGGCTGCTAAGCGTCCCGCTTGGCGCACCGCGCTTGAGGCTGCGGCTGCGGACGGATCGCTTGTTTCTGCGGCTATCGAGCTTTGCGGAGAGGATGCTGTTGCAAAATATTTGAAGGACGGCGTTTTTGATTCCGCTCTCTTCGATAGCGACACCTCTGCTATCAACGGCGAGATCGAGCTTATGCGCAAGAATCTCTATCGCGATTCGCAAGAAGTATATAAGGAATTGCTTCCCCACGTTCGCTATATCGAGATCACCGCTTCGGGTAACGTTGTGATCTACGTAAGTGCGGAAGAGCTTGCTTCAATGAAGCTCAACGGTGACTATTGTTTCAAGCTCGCGGCGTAAAGGAGACGGCGTATGAAGCCTAAAATAGCAGCGGTAGCCGCGCTGATACTTTTGTTATGCGTCTTTCTGTCCTCCTGCGTGGGCATCGGCGACGGAGCGCTGTTCGATAATATCCAAAGCTCGGGCGAAAAAAATACCGAAAAACTGCCCGAAAATATTAAAACGAATGAAATGTACTTTGCCGAAGTTGGTCAGTACGTTGAAACGAGTATGGAAGCCGTCTTCAAGAAGTATTCGCCGAGCGGCGATCTGCAGGCGGATCTCAGCTTCGGCTATACCGTTGCAAAGGAATTCTACGATATTATTTTTTCCGGCGAGCGTGAGGAGCGCGATTGCGACAGAAATCAGACCTACGTCGATCTGAAGCTTTATCTTGCATCAGGCGACGAGCCTGCGCTGTGGGGCGGATTCCGCATATACGCGGACGATTACGTTGAGATCACCGAAGACGGAGTGGCAACGCTTGCGTGGTCGGGAAAGCTTGAGGGCTACAGCCAAGGAATATTTATGAGGCTGCTCAATTGCGCGTCTTATGCGATAAAGCCTGAGTACGCAAAGCTGACTAAGGTAAGCTTTCTGAGCTCCCGCATACCAAAGAGTGCAGAGCTCGGTGCCGATGATGCGGCTGAGCTGTATAAGCTTCTCACTACCGCCTCGGTATTGACAACGAATAATGACTTGGTAGCCGTGCCGTCATCGTTCGCTGTTATGATAACTTTCAGGTATGGCTCGTTTGAAGCGCACTTTATTGTTGATCAAAACGACACGATCAAGCAATCGTACGGATTTCTTGAGGGCAACGCAAGCTTCGATACGCGTTACTCCGAGGGGATATTTCAGAAGCTAATGGATTATCTCGAATAGGTCAAGGAGAAATATTATGAGTGGCAAATACAGATTGCTTTGCGTGATCCTTGCGTGCGTTTTCGTAATACTGAAGCTGCCCTCCTGCGTGGGCATCGGCGACGGGGCGCTGACGGGAGAGAATAATTCTACAGATCCCGGTTTTATCGGAGTGATCCCGCCCGAAACGGACGTATCCGTTTCGAGTAAGGATAATTCATGTGTGATCAACATCTTCAACAGCGAGGGACATTCCTCCTATATTGCCCATCCGAATGCTGAATTGCAGTCAAAGCTTCGGGGGCTGCTTGAGAACGGCACGTATGCATCCGGATCGGATAGCTCTGGTCCCGGCGACAGCTATATCAGAGTTCTTTTTACCGATGATGGCGACAAGAAGGAAGCTTATCTTGTTTACAGCAATAACGAAGTAAAATACTCAAATTCGATTTCAGATTCCTTGACCTCCCTCGGTACTCTGAATGGGATATATCAAGACGTCCGTGCCTTCGGCGACGAGGCGAACAAGGCTAAGTCTGAGGCTTCAAAACGAGCGGGATACAGCGTAAGCAATCTGATCGTCACGGTAAAATCGGGCTATAATCCAAATCTGACCGATTTTTCCGAGCTTGATTGTATTGGGATCTTTCACATGATGGATCTGAATACGGGAGAGACGATGTACACCTTCCATTTCGACAGCGATAATAAGGAGCGCATTGATGAGATCGCGGAAAAGCTGAGCGCATATGAAGGCGTTGTTTCTGTCAGCTGCAATTATATTGTTAATTTTGACTGAGAAGGGGCTTGCTGAACGGAGTTTGCTGAATAACTAAAAACCATGCTGATATTGAGTCAGCATGGTTTTTATATTTAATTGGCTTTCTTTTTCATCACAAGTGCCGCGATGCCGTAGATCGCGCCGAGGTAGACGGCGGCGATAAGTACCGCGGGGAGCATATACCAGAAGGAATGTGGAATGAGATTGTGGAAGAGGACGAGCACGGGGTTGTCCGGAGTGATCGAGTACATATAGTTGACCTGGATCACGTTGCCTGCCCAATCGAGGATATTGTTCTCGATGCAGTAATTGTTGAGCGCGACGTTGATAAAGTGGATCACGGTATATACTCCGCCGGTGATACCGACGGTCGAAATGATACACTTTGCGTCAAGCTTGCAAAGTCCGAGCTTGAAAAGCAGGATGGGAATGCTCATCTCAAAAACGTGCGGGAAAAAGTAGAAGCAGAAGACGGGGTCAAGGACCTCTGCCGAGGCGACTGCGTGATTGAGGATAAGCGCAACTGCCGCGCCGAGAGACCAAAGCAGGGTAAGGTTAGCTACCACCTTGTTCCTCGTGAAGACCGCGAAGGGAAGGATCAGGGCGTTGAGCGAGCAGAGATGAAGCGGGAGATACTCGAGCGGGGAATCCCACGCGACGAGATTGTAGATGATGGCGGCAATTCCCGAGAAGGAAAGGATGCCGAGGACGATGATCTGAATTTTTTGCGGACAGCGTTTAAGAACAAAGTAAAGTGCGACATTGAGCAGAAGGGCGAAAACAAGACTGAGAATATGTATGATGCCGAAAGTCCCCCAGAGCATGAAAGAAGTCTCCTTTTGTATATTATTGTCGATAGTCCAATCTTATATATGATATCATAATTATACAATAAGGTCAACAATTATTAAGAAAAATTAAGAATTGCTTTTCGCCAAAGCGAAAAGCTACCTTCACTTTTCACTTTACACTTTTCACTTTACACTAAAAAAGACCGCCGAAGCGGTCTTTTTTTATTAGCCAAGCTTAGCCTGGTTGATCTTAACGCCGGGGCCCATCGTGGATGCGATTACGCAGCTCTTGATGTACTGACCCTTAGCAGCAGCGGGCTTAGCCTTGATAACTGCGCCAACGAGAGCGTCAAAGTTCTCCTGGAGCTTCTGCTCGCCGAAGGATACCTTGCCGAGAGGGCAGTGGATGATGTTGGTCTTGTCAAGACGGTACTCGATCTTACCTGCCTTTGCCTCGTTAACTGCACGGGCAACGTCGGGAGTAACGGTACCGTTCTTGGGGGAAGGCATAAGTCCCTTAGGACCGAGAACCTTACCGAGACGGCCGATAACGCCCATCATATCGGGTGTTGCGATGATAAGGTCGAAGTCAAACCAGTTTTCGGTCTGGATCTTCTGTACGTACTCTTCTGCGCCAACAAAATCAGCTCCTGCTTCCTCTGCTGCCTTTGCAAAATCGCCTCTTGCAAATACGAGAGTTCTTACAGTCTTACCTGTACCGTTAGGAAGTACAACGGCGCCTCTTACCTGCTGGTCTGCGTGACGGGAGTCAACGCCGAGTCTTACGTGAATTTCGATTGTTTCATCGAACTTTGCTTTTGAAGTCTGGCAAACGAGAGCGAGAGCTTCTGCCGGATCATAAAGCTTAGCCTTTTCTAAAAGCTTAATGCTGTCCTGATATTTCTTTCCCATTATTCTCTACTCCTCTCTTAGTCTACAACTTCTACGCCCATGCTGCGTGCAGTACCTGCGATCATGCTGATAGCTGTGTCGATGTTTGCCGCATTGAGGTCAACCATCTTTGTTGTCGCGATCTGCTTTAACTGTTCACGGGTGATCTTGGCAACCTTGGTCTTATTAGGTGTTGCGGATGCTGTTTCGATACCGCAAGCCTTCTTGATAAGAACGGGTGCCGGAGGAGTCTTTGTAATAAATGTGAACGAACGGTCTGCATATACTGTAATAACTACAGGGATGATAAGACCCATATCGTTCTTTGTTCTTTCGTTGAATTCCTTAGTGAAGTTAGGGATAGCTACACCGTACGCACCGAGAGCCGGACCTACCGGGGGAGCGGGTGTTGCCTTACCTGCGGGCAGCTGAAGCTTGATATAGCCCATTATTTTCTTAGCCATTTTTATTTACCTCCGTGTGGTGATTTGTCGGGAGCACTCAAAAATTTTACTCCCTCCCACTTTGTGCCCTTATAGGGCGGAAAGTAGTAATTTGAATAAGGATCCTTATTCAGCGAGTTTTATACTCTTTGTGTCAAGCTCGAACGGAGTTTCGCGTCCGAACATATTTGCAAGAACCGTAACCTTTTCAAGATCCTCTGAGATCTCCTGTACAGTACCGCGGCTTCCCTCAAGAGGTCCGTCCGTGATAACGACAGCATCGCCAACCTTGAAGCTTACTGCGATCTTCGGCGTGTTTTCTTCAACACCGAGCGCCGCAACCTCCTCATCGGTAAGCGGAATAGGCTTGGATCCGGGTCCTACAAAGCCGGTAACACCGCTGATATTTCTTACGACGTGCCATGTTTCGTCCGTCATAATCATTTTTACCAGCACATAGCTCGGGAAAATCTTGTTTTCGATCTGCTTTTCCTTGCCGTCACTGATTTCGGTGACAACCTCAACAGGGACCTTTACGTCCACTATCTTATCGCTGATTCCGCGATTTTCCACGATTTTTTCAAGGTTTGTCTTAACCTTGTTTTCATAGCCGGAATATGTGTGTGCGACGTACCATTTCGCTTCGCCGCTGTGATCGTAAAATTCGTCAATAAATGCCATTATCTCACCTTTTTCATCATATACCGCTAACTATCGGACTCAGATAAGATTTCCGAGCCACTGGATTCCGCGCGATACACCGAGATCGACTACTGCAATTACAACAGCGATAGCCACGGAAGCAACGAGTACAGCCCACGTATTGTTAAGTGTCTGTGCACGGCTTGACCAGGATATCTTCTTGATCTCGCTCTTATATTCGCGGAAAAACTTGGCAACTCTCTCCTTAAAGGGAGTCTTTGCGGGTTTATTTGTTTTTGTTTCAGCCATTTTGTTTCCCTCCCGCCTTACTTTGTTTCCTTGTGCAGAGTGTGTTTACGACAGAATCTGCAGTACTTGTTCATTTCAAGTCTGTCAGGATCGTTTTTCTTGTTCTTCTTCGTGTCGTAATTACGCTGTTTGCATTCACTGCACGCTAAAGTGATCTTAACTCTCATTTTTTCGGCACCTCCAAATAAATTTAGGCAGCGGCGTGCGCTTTTGCCCAGTGATGTTACCTCCCTCTGAAAAGGACTTTTGTGCGCTTCGGGTGTTACCGCTTGTCCGTTTCAGCGCGCAAAAAAAGAACCCTCGACAGAGGTAGAGATAGTATAACACATTTTCCCCCGTTTGTCAATAGTCTTGCAATAATTTTCTTCAATATATGGTAAATCTTCTTTTAACAGACGGCTTTTGCGCCCCAATCACTCCGGGAGATATTGAAATTTTATCGGATATATGCTATAATCATATGCGTACAAAACAACCGGAGGAAACACAAATGTATAAGTACGAGATGCATATGCACTCAAGCCCCTGCAGCGGCGGAGGCTGTGATATTGAGCTTCACATAGACAATCTGGTTAAGAAGGGCTTTGCCGGAATGGTTATAACCAACCATTTCTTCAGAGGCGACACCCGTATCGACCGCAATCTGCCCTGGAATGAATTCTGTGATTCTTATCGTGACGACTATTTACGCGGAAAGGCTTACGCCGAAAAACATGACTTTGATCTCCTTTTCGGACTTGAGGAGGGTGCCGGTGAGGGCAAGGAAATACTTGTTTACGGCATAACGCCCGATTTTATGTACGACGAGCGTTTAAGAAACGCGCCAACCGAGCTGTTCATCAAGCTTGCACATGAAGCCGGCGGACTTGTTTTTCAGGCTCATCCGTTCCGCAACAGATCCTACATTCCCGTTCCGGGTCTGATACCCGAATTTGATATGCTCGACGGCATTGAGGTATACAATACGGGAAATACCCCGGAAGCAAATGAGCAGGCACGACTTTTTGTTCAAGAGCATCCTCAAAGATGCACCGTCGGCTCGGACGGACATTCTCCCGTCGGCGGCGGAAGAACAGCGATAGTGGCAAAGCAGCGTATACGCACCGAAAAAGCGCTTGTCGAAGTATTGAAAAGCCGTGATTACGAGCTCTATATCGAAGAAAATTAAGTTCCTGTCACTTTGCAATCAAAAATCGGGACTTGACAATTTTCATATTCCATTATATAATAGATTGTTAGTAAACGCATACTTTGAAAGGCTGGTATAAAAATGGCTCAGGACAAGAAAATGGTAGAGCAGATCACCTCTATGGAGGACGATTTCGCTCAATGGTATACCGACATAGTCAAAAAGGCTGACCTTATTGACTATTCAAGCGTAAAGGGATGTATGATATTCCGTCCCTACGGCTACGCTATCTGGGAAAACATACAGAAGATACTTGACTCCCGATTCAAGGAAACGGGACACAAGAACGTGTATATGCCTATGTTTATTCCCGAATCACTCTTAAACAAGGAAAAGGATCACGTTGAAGGCTTCGCCCCCGAGGTTGCATGGGTAACTCACGGCGGAAGCGAACCCTTACAGGAGCGTATGTGTGTGCGTCCCACATCGGAAACACTTTTCTGCGAGCATTACGCTAATATAATCCGCTCATACAGAGACCTGCCCAAGCTTTACAATCAGTGGTGCAGCGTGGTAAGATGGGAAAAGACAACACGTCCTTTCCTCCGCAACCGTGAATTCCTCTGGCAGG
>JAFQPI010000004.1 GCA_017411805.1 Clostridia bacterium | reverse complement strand
CAGGATATCGGCAAAATCTCTGTACGGGCGTGCAATTACCTGCAGGCACCCGCAGAAAGCACGAAAACTCTATAGAAAAGCGCGCGCCCGCGAAGAGGGCGCGCGAAGGTGAAGGAGCAAAAATCTCTCATCAAGGGAGATTTTACTCCTTCCAAGCGGTCACCGAGGGCGGTGCCCGCTTGAAGCGCAGGGGAGTTCCGCACTCTGCGGAGTGCGGCAAGGGCTTTGCCCCTTGACCCCACGAACTTTTGAAAAAGTTCGATCAAAACTTTCCCACTGTTTTTGTTCGGAACGCCGAACGAAGAAGTCTGCATGCCCCGAAGACAAACAATGTTCAGAACGCTTAATTATTGGTTGCGCACACAAGCTCCCTCTTCCCTGTTCAAGGGAAGAGGGGCGGGGTGATGGGTCCCTATTTGCCGATGCAAAATTATCAGGATATCGGCAAAATCTCTGTACGGGCGTGCAATTACCTGCAGGCACCCGCAGAAAAACACAACCAAGTGAAATACATAAAATCGGGAATTTCCGAGCAAAGAGAGGAAATTCTCCTTCATTCTGCCGTAGGCAGATAACCATTCGCCGAAGGCGATAACCACTCTCGCCCGGCGAGATGACCATTCAAAAAGAGCAGAATGCCGCGGCATTCTGCTCTTTTTGATAGTATTTACTTATCAAGTCCTCTTCTGATACGGCTCTGCGCCTTGAGTCTGTTCTCGGTGTTGAGGATTCTCTTTCTGATTCTGATCGACTTGGGAGTTGCCTCGATGAGCTCGTCGTCGCCGATGAACTCGATCGCCTCCTCAAGGCTGAAGATCACGGGAGGTGTCAGAAGGAGCTTTTCGTCCGCACCCGCAGAACGGATAGCGGTCAGCTGCTTCTTCTTACAGGGATTGAGCGTGATGTCCTCCATCTTCGGGCACTCGCCGACGACCATACCCTCGTAAACGGGCTGACCGGGGACTACGAACATTCTGCCGCGGTCCTGGCAGTTGTAAATGCCGTAGGTGGTGGTCTCATTCGTCTCGCTCGCAACGAGCGAACCTGTAAATCTCATCGGAATCTCGCCCTTGTAAGGCTGATAGCTGTCGAAAATGGTGTTGAGGATGCCCTCGCCGTGCGTGTCGGTCATGAACTTGGTTCTGTAACCGAAGAGGCAACGGGTGGGGATAAGGTACTCGAGTCTCATTCTCGAGCCAACCTGATGCATCTCAAGAAGCTCGCCCTTTCTCTGACCGAGCTTCTCGATTACTGCACCCATATACTGCTCGGGCACGTCGACCGTCAGACGCTCGATAGGCTCGCACTTTTCGCCGTTTTCTTCCTTAAATAATACACGGGGAGTCGAGCAGCAGATCTCATAACCCTCGCGGCGCATCGTCTCGAGAAGGATCGAAAGATGCATCTCACCTCTGCCCGCAACGAGGAATTCCTCTGTCGTGTCGCCGTCGGAAACACGGAGCGAAACGTCCTTGAGAAGCTCGCGGTAGAGTCTTTCGCGGATCTGACGCGATGTAACAAACTTACCCTCGCGTCCCGCAAAGGGGCTGTCGTTGACCGAGAAGGTCATCTCGATCGTGGGCTCGCTGACCTTAACGAACTCGAGAGGCTCGGGATTGTTAAGATCGGAAACGGTATCACCGATATTTATATCTCCCGCGCCCGAGAAGCATACGATATCACCCATCTTTGCTTCCTCAACGGGAACGCGGCGGAGTCCGTCTATCTGGAAGAGCGACGCAATACGTACTCTCTTCGGCTTTTCCTCGGAATGGTAGTTGCAGATAGCAACGTCCTGGTTGAGCTTGAGAGTTCCGCGCTCGATGCGTCCGATACCGATTCGTCCGACGTAATCGTTATAGTCGATCGAGGAAACGAGGAGCTGAAGATCCTCGTCGGGATCTCCCTCGGGCGCGGGGATGTAGTCAAGGATGGTCTCAAAGAGGGGCTTGAGATCGGTTCCCTGCTCGTTCGGATTGCGGGATGCGGTGCCCGCTCTTCCCGAGCAGTAAAGCACGGGGCTGTCGAGCTGCTCGTCGGTCGCGTCAAGGTCGATAAGAAGCTCAAGTACCTCGTCCTCAACCTCTGCGATACGCGCATCAGGCTTGTCTATCTTATTTATAACTACGATAACGGGATGGTTCAGCGAAAGCGCACGCTGAAGAACGAATCTCGTCTGGGGCATGGGACCCTCGGCAGAGTCAACAAGAAGGATAACTCCGTTTACCATCTTAAGAACACGCTCGACCTCGCCGCCGAAGTCCGCGTGGCCGGGGGTGTCAACGATATTGATCTTAACGTCCTCATAATGAACGGCGGTGTTCTTCGCAAGAATAGTGATTCCTCTCTCGCGCTCGATGTCGCCCGAGTCCATTACGCAGGTAACAGTCTCCTGATTCTGTCTGTAAATTCCGCCCTGCTTGAGCATTTCATCGACCAGAGTGGTCTTGCCGTGGTCAACGTGGGCAATGATCGCAATGTTTCGCAGATCGTTTCTTTTGATTTTCATTAAATCATCCCGTCTCTTTCTCGTCAAATCAGATTTTTAAGTATTATTCGCGCAAAAATTACATTATATTATAACACAAATTTCGTCTCAAGAAAAGAGTCATATAGTCAATATTACAAAAAATTCACACTTTGTTTTGTGCATACTGCATAATTAATCCGAGGAAACCCGATAATCGACTCAAAGATAGAGGTTTTGTCACTTCCATCAAGCCAATAATAGCATATTATTTCACATTTTTCTGACGCATATTTCTTCCCCATTCGGCATAAATAAGATAATCGACGAAAGCCGGATTAGATGTACAATAAACGATTTATTTCGATATTCTTCTTATTAGTTGTTACGATTCATTTCAAATTCACCGTCATTTTTATTAGATATTTATCTATCGAATTATGGCGATTATTGTAGTATTTTGATTTTTGTCTAATGTTATATATATTATGTTATCGAATGTTAGATAATATTTTTCAAAAAACACTTGACAAATTTAGATTTATATGATATAGTTCTAAATGAAATAGTGTGACCTTTATAAAATAACTTTACTGAATTCTGAAAGATCAAAGGAGATCGGAAGATGGAAGCTATACTGCTTCGCGAACCCAACCTTATATTCGAAACGGCGACCCTGCTCTGGAGCAGCCGGAACAACCAGTCCTGCCGCGAGCTGAAAAACGCGATACACAAGAAATTTGCTATTGATGAAAATGTGCTGAACAGCTGCTTCGACGCCATAATCGAGGCAAGCGAATACGTATGCGACGGGGTCGAGGCACAGACCGACGAGGAGCTGCTCAACTTCCTTTTCGGAAGGCATTCATCCATGAGGGGATGCTTTGCCTTCTACCTCATCCACGACCTCTGCCGACGCATCAAGCCCGATTTTCAAACAGATCTCGCTGACATGCGCCGTCAATCGCCCGCCGTCTTCTTCGTTAACTTCTCCTCCCTGCTTCTGGCGGAATTTGCGCCGTCCGACTTCGGTGGGGTCGTAACGAACTTTTCGGAGCTTTTTGCCTTTATTGAGGGTATGCCGGTCCCCGACGACGAAAAATGGGCTCTTATGAAGCTTTATAATAATTATGAAGACTATCGTGAGAAACTCGCCGACATTCTCGCACTTGCGGGAGAACTCTATATGAGAAAATATGACACGATAAAGCACTACGTCGGCTGGTTTTTGGCAGCTGCCGCCGAGCCGCTTTCAAACGGAGGTCCTCGTTTTATCGAGCAGAATTACGGCGTTGAGCTCTCCTCTGCAGCCGATGCGATCTTTCTTCAGCCTTCCATTGCTATGTGTAATACGACCCAGTACCTTATGAGCTACACATCCGAGAAGATCACCGATTTTCTTTACGTCGGCGTTCTCTTTGAGCCTCTGCGCGAGATAACCGACGTTTCTACGGTTGACGACAAGATCTGCCGCACTCTGCGCACCATCGGAGACAACCGCAAATACGAGATCCTCAAGCTCCTTGCCGAATCGCCTCGTTACGGACAGCAGATAGCCTCACTTATCGATATTTCGACAGCAACCGTCTCGCATCATATGTCGATGCTGATCGAAGCGGGATTTGTTGATATCAAGCGCGAGTCCAACCGTATTTATTATATCCCTAATAAGAAGAAAATACGCGACTTCCTTGATGAGTTGACCGAGGCGTTGTTGGGTTAATATCTCGCTACGCTCGGATATTTTCCATATTTTATAGCGGAAGAGCCTTTATCGCTCTGTCACCCCCTTACACAGAAAGGAAGAACTCATCATTATGAACCACCACACCAAAAAGTCCCTGATATTCTCCATCCTTTCGTTTGCCGCAATGGCGATCGGCGTGATAGTTTTCATTCTGATATGCGATTCGATCAGTGACTCCGTCTCGAGACCTATTGAAGATGAAAGCGGTCTCGCCACGCTCGGAAAGGTTTTGGCGGTTTTTGCCGGAGCAATTGCAACAATCATCGTCGGTATCGTTGACTCGGTTTTCACCTCGCTCTTCGCCTACGTGTTCGCCTACTTTTCTCACGAGCACGCAAAAAACGCGATCGATGCCTGCGGTGATGACAGTACGACGGCAAAGGCTCTACGCATAATCTCCGTGATCGAAATGGTCATCGCGGCTATCGTCGCCTTGTTCGGCTTACTCATGATATTTCTGCTATTCTCATTCTAATATATAAGGAAAAAACATGTCAAAAGAACTACTCATCTTTGACCTCGACGGCACCCTTTCCGATACGCAACCGATACTTTACACGATCGTTCTCGATACCCTGCACGATTCGGGAATCAAGATCGACAGCCTCGACGACGTCTACGGCTCGATTGCGGAGCACGGCAAAGAGATCATCGAGCTTAATGCTCTCATTCCCGCTGAATTTCTGCCCCAAGTGGACCGCGATAAATATTCGATCGATTTCTGGAAGAACTATGAAAAGCTCTGTATGGGCGCGGTCGATCGCGTCTTTGACGGTATGCGCGAGACGCTCGACGAGCTGAAAAGCCGCGGCTACCTTCTCGCAGTCCTGTCGAATAAGAAAAATAAATTCGTTCAGCCGATCATCGCCGAGATATTCGGCGAAGGATACTTCGATCTTGTCTGCGGTTGGGATGAGGTACGCCCGAAGAAGCCCGAACCCGACTCACTCCTCTCGATCCTTGACGAGCTCGGCGTGGAAAAGCAGAACGCTTGGATGATAGGCGACCTTCCCGCAGACTACCAGGTTTCCGTAAACTCGGGCGTAAACCACGTCATAGCCGCCTGGGGTTACGGCGAACGCAAAAAATTCAAAAAGCTCGGCGCAACGGTCTTTGCCAAAAAGCCGATCGATCTGCTCACTATTCTAAATTAAGTTATGTATAATACATTATACGAAGCAGCCGATTCAACATCATTTCCGTGGCTGATTTGCATCGCATTCGGCGTAGCCGTTGCCGCAATATTTGTTTTGGCTCTTAGCAAATGGAAGGAAAAATCCAAAGGCGACAAGCTCATCATCGTCATACCTATCGTCCTGTTGATGATTTACGCTTCGTGGATCTGCTCAAGCATAACACTTCCCAATTTATACGATATGTATATTGACGGTGATCATTCGGTCTCTGAGGGTATTATTGAAGATTACAAAACCAAAGAATCGATTAACACAGATTTCGATGAGTTTACCGTGGACGGAATAGCTTTTAAGATTTCTTCACATCCCTCTATAGATTTCGGATATCTCTGCCGCTCCGACGGAGGCGTCCTCGAAGACGGTATGCAGGTCAGAATCTGCTACATCGAATATAACGGCATAAACATCATCATGAAAATCGAGGCTATAACCGAAATTGAATAACAACTCTGCGCTTATCCATTAAGTCAACAAGCGTACTCATCTTCTATATTGCTTCATCCCGAAAGCTTTGTTCGTACTCATCAAACATATAAAACAAAACAGGAACAAAAAATTGAAAAAACTACTCATATTCGACCTTGACGGCACTCTTGCCGACACACAGCCTCTGCTCTACGATATCTTTGCCGACGCGCTGACCGAATGTGGCTTCCCGGAGACTGCGGAAAACGTAGCAAAGATGCTGAAAACCAAAGGTTACCGCCCGACAAAGGACGGCGCGCACGTTCCGCTCGACTACGCCGACCTCGTCCCCGACAACTTCGGCTTTTATTTCTGGACGAATTACGAAAACTACTTCATCGGCGCGGCGGACCGACTCTATGACGGTATTCGCGAGGTGCTCTACGGGCTCAAATCGCTCGGACACGAGATCGCGGTCTTCTCAAACAAGCCGCACCGCTTCACCTATCCCATCATCGCCAAAGCATTCGGCGATGGATATTTCGATTTCGTCCTCGGCGGTACCCCCGAGATCAGACACAAACCCGACGCGCACGGCATAAATTACATCCGTAAAATGCTCGGATTCAAGCCCGAGGACACCTATATGATCGGCGACCTACCCGCAGACACCGCAGCGGCCGTATCGGCAAACGTGGGCTTTATCGGCGCGCTCTGGGGCTACTCAAACCGCGAAAAGCTTGCCGAAAAGGGCGCGTATGTATTTGCGGAAAAACCGACCGAAATACTTGATATTATGCAAAAAGGAACAAAAAATTGAAAAAACTACTCATATTCGACCTTGACGGCACGCTTGCGGACACGTTGCCGACGCTGACCGAGTCGATGAACTCGGTGCTTGCTGAATTTTCCTTTCCGCTGATCGACGATGATCACACCCGTGTCTCGCTCGGCAACGGTATGCTCATCCTCTGCCGCCGCTGTATTCCCGCGGAATATTACGACGACGAAAGTGTTTATATGCCCTTCCTTGCAAAATACAAAGAAGCCTATGCTCGCAACTATCTCGACATCGACGCGCCCTACGAGGGTCTCGGCGAGGTCATCGCAGAGCTCAAACGGCGCGGATATACGCTCGCGGCACTTTCAAACAAGCCGCACCGCTACACGGTTGACATTGTGGAAAAGCTCTTCGGGAAGGACACTTTTGCCGAGATCCGCGGAATGATCGATGGTATTCCGATCAAGCCCGATCCCACCTCCTTCCTCGATATTGTCCAAAAACTCGGATTTACAGCCGATAAAACGGTCATGATCGGAGACGGCGAGACCGATTTCAATGTCTCGCGCAACGCGGGCGCATCCTGCATATCCGTAAGCTGGGGCTACCGCACCCGCGACCAGCTGACCGCTGCCGGAGCGACCACCATCATAGACAACACTCGCGAATTACTTGAAATCTTACAATAAAGGAGCAAGATCATGTTAAAATCCGTCCTTATTTCCTCTCTCGATAAGGTCTTTCTTGACACAAGGATCGACACCCTCGAGCCCCTGCGCTCGGCAAGCACCTACAGAAATTCGACGTTTTCCTTCCAGATCGCAATGACCGAGACCGCCTGCGACGCCGCACACCGTCGTTTCGTCAGCCTTTCCTTTGACGGAATCGATCAGAGTGCGCTGACTCTCCGCACGGTCGAGCTGATCCCCTCCTATATGCCCGCTTATCCCACGAGATATGACACCGCATACGTCCGCACCGAGCCCGGACTCTATCCCGATCTGCTCCAGCCGCTCCAGATGGAAGGCAGAGTTCCCTGCGTTATGGGTCAGACCCGAACCGTATGGGTCGATATCGACGCATCTGCTCTCGAGGACGGCAAGCACGATATCAAGGTCAACGTCATCGACGGAGAGTCGGTCTACACCCACAGCCTCGCGCTGACCGTCATCCCCGTCTCTCTCCCCGAGGTCGATTTCCCCGTAACTCAGTGGTTCCACTACGACTGCCTCGCTTCCTATTATAACGTCCCCGTTTTCTCGGAACGCCATTGGGAGATCGTTGAAAATTTCATCAAGACCTTCGTAAAATGCGGCAACAACACCCTTCTGACCCCCGTTTTCACTCCCGCGCTCGACACCTACGTCGGCGGTGAACGTCCGACGGTACAGCTTGTCGGCGTTACACGTGACGCAGAGGGCAAATATACCTTTGATTTCTCGCTTCTGACCCGCTTTATGGATATGGCTGACCGCCTCGGAGTGAAATATTTCGAGATCGCACACTTCTTTACGCAGTGGGGCGCAGGTCACGCACCCAAGGTCATGGCAACCACCGAGAATGGCTACGAGCGCATCTTCGGTTGGGATACCGACGCGACGGGCGAGGAGTACACCGCCTTTATCCGTCAGTTCATCACCGAGCTTCTTGATTTCCTCAAGGCTCGCGGTGACGATAAGAGATGCTTCTTCCATATTTCTGACGAGCCTCAGCTCGACCATCTTGAGCAGTATATGAAGTCGAAGAACTCGGTCGTTGACCTGCTCGAGGGCTACGTCATTATGGACGCGCTTTCGAACGTGGATTTCTACCGCGAGGGCATCATCAAGAATCCCATCCCCTGCAACAACCACATCGATCCCTTCCTTGAGGCGTATGCCGAGGAGGGCCGCGAGGGTCTTTGGACCTACTATTGCTGCGGACAGAACAAGCACGTCAGCAACCGCTTCTTCGGTCACCCCGGTGCGCGCACGAGATACATCGGCGTACAGTTCTATCGCTTCAAAATCGGCGGATTTTTGCAGTGGGGCTACAATTTCTACTACAATCAGGGCTCGCACGACGCGATCAACCCTTACGTTGACTCGACGGGCAACTATTTCGTACCCTCGGGAGACACTTACTCGGTCTATCCCGCCGCCGACGGCACGGCACTCGAGTCGATGCGTATCCTCCACTTCCGCGAGGGACTTGACGATATGCGCGCGCTCTATCTTGCCGAATCTCTTGTCGGCAGAGAGAAAGTCCTCGAGACCATCGAGCCGCTCGTCAAAGAATTCACGGGCAAAGAGATCGTGTTCGCCCGCTGCATCGACCGCTCGAGCGATATGATGAAGCTCCGCGCGAAGATCGACGAGATCGTAATGAACGCACTGAACTAAAAGACTAAAAGTTTTCGTCCACCTTTTTCAAAAGGTGGCGCAGTCAAGGGCGCGTAGCCCTTGTCGACCTCCGCAGAGGTCGAAACTCTCTTTTGCGCTTCGAACCGGCGGCGCCCCTGCCGACGGGTCGGACCAAAAAAGCTCTCCCCACGCGGGAGAGCTTTTTAGGTCATAATATTTATAATGTAATCGACAATTTATAAAAAATGTGATATAATATTAATTGAATAGAGTGAAGGAGCGCGGCACTTTCTCTCCATGAGAAAGTACCGACTCCTTCCGAAACGCAGAAGCAAAGCTTCAGCGTTTCGAAGCATAATGTAGCGAGCGTGAAACGCTCGCATTAGTACGAGGCTCTGCCTCGTGCTCCGCAAACTTTTGAAAAAGTTTGATCAAAACTTTCCGCAATTTTTTCGAGCAACCCAACCTTTTCCGCAAATCCCGTGTCTTATAGATAAAAAGACATCCCGAAAGGTAATGCAAATGAAAAATTACAAGGAACATCTGGATACCGTGCTGGTCGATATGACCCTCCTCGGAGATGAACGCGCGTTCGAGGAGCTCGTAATCCGCCACGAAAAGGGCGTCAAGGGCACCGCCTTCAAAATCACGGGCAACACCTTTTCCGCAGAGGATGCGGCGCAGGATGCCTTCGTTTCGGCGTGGCTTAACCTCGACAAGCTCTCAGACCGCGGGAAATTCGGCTCGTGGGTGTGTTCCATTGCCAAGAATCACGCCCGAAATCTCGTCCGAAAGTACAAAAATGCCGCCGCTGATATCAGCCTGCAGCTCCTCGAAGAGGTCGATCTGACGGGAAGCGACGAAAGCGGACTTTATGAGCTTCTCTCCGCGGCATCTATCGGCGAGGTGGAGCGTGACGCAAAGCTCCACGACGCACTCGCAAATCTCGGTGAAAAGATACGCGAGACGATCTATCTACATTATTTTGAGGGTCTGACCGTCGTGCAGATCGCCGAAAGGCTTTCGCTCGTGACGGGAACAGTCAAATGGCGTCTCTTTGAGGGACGGCGTCTGCTTCGAAAGGAATACGGAATTATGGAAAAGGATTATAACGAACACGAGGACATTGTCGCCCGCGTTATGCGCCAGGTCAAAAATCTCAAGCTTTGGACACTCAAGATCGACAAATCGGGCTTTGAGAAGGATTACAAAGCAGTTCTTGAAAATGTCACCGCGCTCGCAGACTCCGAAGAAAAGAGCCACGCGCTTGCAGACGTGCTCTTGCGCGGCTATTGGTGGCTGCCCGGTAAGGCAAGCAGCGATATTCTCGCCGAGATCAAGGATAATGCCATAAAGGGACGCAACGAATACGTTCTCAGCATGGTTCTGTTTGAAGAAAACGCTCGTTTGTCCAACCTTAAAAAACAAATCGATAACCTGCGCGATGATCTGATCCCTTGGTGCGAGGAAAATGGGTTTACAAAGACCCGTGCCACGCTCAGCTTCTGGCTCGCACGAATGATACTTGTCCGAGATCATGAGCTCACCGATGAATGTCTCTTTTACTTCAAGCAGGTGCTCACTCTACTGCCGCCCTCCGACGTTTACCACGCGCTTGCTTCGGCGACCCTCGACTTGTTCGAGATCTACGGCTATTCCGCGCTCTCCCATATGCAGGCAACGGGCGAGGAATTTCACTATATTAACGGCAAGCTCTATTTCTGGCAACAGCCGGGCTTTGGCAGAGACAAGCCGGGGCTTGAAAGTGCGATCTTCTTCTACGCTTCTTGTTGTGATTCGCTGATTCTTGACGAAAATATGCAGGTCGGCGACACCGTAGTTTCGGAGTGCAAACGGTACACCCTCTCGTGCATTTCGGACTCGACTGCGGTAAACACGCCCGCGGGACTCTTTGAAAACTGCAAAATCTTCCGTCTTGACGGACCTTTATGGACAAAATACCGTGTCGAGACCGCATTTTGCGAAGGTGTCGGCATAGTAAAGCAGACGCTATCGGGCGACAGCTCCTCTCACGAATGGTTGCTTGCGGAATATGACGTCACGGGCGACGGGCTGCTGCCTCTGAGGGTGGGCAACAAATGGAAATATATCTGCGCAGGCGACAAAGATGCCGCTCCCATCATCGACTCAAGCTACCGTGTGACATTCTTTGACGGCAAAGCGGCAGTTTTGTCGCATCACTTCATCTGCGAGGACACGCTGTTCAACCGCTTGAACTTCCGCGGCAATATGCTTGAAGCGGTAAGCAAGCTTTACCGTTCGGTCGGAAATAGCGTAGAGCCTTCCCTCGATTCGATCGAATGTATCAAGCGCGCCGTCAACTATGCCGAGAACGATATGCAACGCCTTCACGCGGAAATCGCGATGAAGGTTGCCGATAATATCTGCGAAAACGACGAATCGAACCCCGATTACAAAGAAAAAAGCATCCGCGACTGGTTTGAGATCGAAAGGATCGTCAAGAAAGAAGGTAGGCTCCTCTTTTCCAAGTTCAAACACCGCGAATTCAAATTCGGCTCGTATCTCCCGTTCGAGCTGACCAAAAAGAGCTACCCCGTGATGTACAACACGCCCTACTCGATCCTCTGCGAAACGACGGGTTCGCTTTGGAACGACAAATGGGTGGACGGATATTACGACAAGGGCAAAACGAAATGGGGACGATTCCACAACCGCGACTACCGCATCGAAGTCACCGAGGAAGACTGCGAAACGAGCCTCGGCGTCTTCAAGAATTGCCGCCGCGTATTCGTCAACGTCGCGGGTATGCCCCAAGGTTACTACTACCGCGGCGGTCACAAGACCTATTGGTTCGCGCCCGGCATCGGACTCGTCAAATATACCGCGCTCCATCACAAAAAGACCTGCATATCGACCTGGGAGCTGACCGAATACCGCGGCGAGGGCTCGAAGGATGAATACTTTCCGCTCGGCGACGGCTTCTTCCGCCGCTACGAGGCGATAGATATGCACCAAGACTACCGCGCATCGGTCGAATACACCTATTGCACCGATGGGGATGATATGGTAATCTTCCGAAATGCCGTTGGAAGAATGGCAAGAAAGATATATGAGGAGAAAAAGAAGAGTAGTTACTAGTCGAAGGTTGCTTTTCGCAATCGAAAAAAATTTATAAGAAAAAGGGTATGATAAAATGAAAATAAAATTGATTAAATCTTCTATAGTCGGCGCTGTTATCATGTGGGGCGCGTCTTGGATCGGCTTTTTGGTGTCATTCATTCCGCTTTATATTTTCCGCGGGGTCTATCACGATATGGCTACAAAGGAACGCCTTGAAGATGTGATCATGACAGCATTCGGAATGCTCGGTGCAGTTGTGTTCTTACTTATTTACTATAGCCGCAATGAAGATGCCGAAAAAACCGAAATTAAAGAATCGGCTATCCGTGCGGCTCTGTCATCCGCGATTTATGGCATTGTGTGGATAATAACTGGTTGCAATTATCTTGTGGGAGCATACGGTTTTCATCTTGCAACGCTGTTTGGAGAAAATCAAGAATATAAACCTGTCTTCACCGGCGTCATAATCAGCGCGATTATATGTATGCTTCTCTACACCGGCGCATCCATCCTCGGTTCCGCAATTGCAAGAAAGAGAAAAATCAAATCCGGAAAGCAAATCCGCGGCGAGATATAGCTTGAAAAACGCTCCTCCCGCTTGCGGGAGGGGGGTGGGGTGGGCAGTCAGCGCCGCGCGAAAAATTTCCCGACCGAACAGAATCAAAAGCGAAATCGAGAGGATATATCATGAGTAACTTTTTCGATAAATGGCGCGAGATCTGCGATGGCTACAATATTGAGCACCTCACTATCCCAAGAACCATACTCTTTGGCTGGGGGCTGATGATCCTGCTCCTTCAGACACTTTCAATATTTGTGAGGATCGAGATCTTCGTGCAGTTTGCCGGATGGGCGTGGCTGATAATCTTCTTTCTTTTCCGTCAATACTGCCGCATCTGGAAACGTTACTACTCGGTCTTTTGACCCATTTTCATCCACCTTTTG
Organism: Clostridia bacterium; assembly: GCA_017411805.1. Lineage (GTDB taxonomy): Bacteria > Bacillota > Clostridia > Oscillospirales > CAG-272 > CAG-390. The sequence continues at coordinate 10,193 of JAFQPI010000004.1, read as the reverse complement.
GCACTTGCCGCGACATTATATATTAAAGCGAGGTATTTATGATGTATACTTTCTTTGAAAAGGAACATTCTCCGATCTGCGACAAGGAAGTACTCAAAAGTTTGGGCGCGGACGGGCTCTTGTACGATTCAAGGATAAATATTTCGGATTATTTCAGCGACGACATTGAAGTGCTGAAAAGGAGAAGCATCGTTTTTGACGACGCGCTGAATGTCGCGGGGCTTTATGATCTGCTGAAAAGTATGAGCCGCAAGCTTTCGGCTATTTCGGACGTTCTCCGAAGCGAGAGCGAGATCGGCGACAAGGAACGCTCGATCTTCAGCGCAAAGCAGCTCGAGCTATATTTTGAGATCATTGACGAGGCAGAAGATTACCTTGCGGGACTTGCCGATAAGAATTCATTTTCCTCGGACGAATTCAAAAATCTATTTGCCCGCATCCATACCGTTGCCGTCAGCCGTGAATATCACGATCTCAAGGAAGGCACGCGCAAGCTGATCGAAAAGATCACGCATATAAAGAGCATTTCGGTCGGCTTCAATTTTGATGCAAAGCTTTCGCCCGTCGAGATGGGAATCCTCTCCGTCAACGACAAATATATCGAATCGGGAAAGCTGATGGACAAGATCTTGCGTATGGATCTTGCCCCAAGCGGCTTGCAGGCGGTCGAGCCGATCATTGCCGTAGACAAAACGCTCAAATCGGATGAATTCGAGCTTCTGCAGGACTCGCTTCTCCGCGCGGTTGACAAGATCTTCACCCGTGCGGTAAGGAATTGGCCGCGTGATATTGCAAAATATATCGAAGATCAGCTCGCGTTTCTGCTCGATCTGCTTCCCGATATGCAATTCATTTTGGCGGTCACGGGTATTCACAAAAAGCTTCTCGGCTCGGGCGTGCCTGTCAGCAAACCTATCTATCACGAAAAAAGCGCACGTATTTTCCGCGCCGAAGGACTCTATAACCCTGTACTCGCTATACGAATGAGCGAGCTTGGACAGAGCGGTATCGTTGGCAACGACTTTGAATTCGATGAAAATGGGCAGATATTTATTCTTACCGGCCCCAATAACGGCGGCAAATCCGTCTTTCTTTCATCGGTGGGACTTACACAAGTACTCGCAGGGCTCGGTATGCTCGTTCCCGCCAAACAGATCGAGATCAGCCCCGTAGACCGTCTGTTCGTGCATTTCCCCAAATATTCTAACTCGGAAAAGATGGGCAGACTTGAGGATGAGTGCCTCCGAATCAAGGAAATATTCAAAGATCTCAACGCCGAGAGTCTTTGTCTCTTCGACGAGACCTTTTCCTCCACGGACTCGGAGGAGGGATGTCAGATAGCCTTCGAGATCCTTCGCGCCGTCGAAAGCCTTGGCGCCCGAGCTCTGTTCGGAACGCATTTTCACAACATCGTGCGTCATATTGAGGACGAAAAGGCGGAAGGCAGATGCGTCGGTTTCGACTATCTTTCCGCAGGTATTTCCCACAACGAAAAGCGCACCTACAAGATCACGCGCACAAAACCCTCGGGCAAAAGCCACGCTTCCGACATTGCGGCGAAATACGGCTTGTCTTTCAACAGTCTGGTAAATAAATAAAATGAAAACATACCTTCAAAAAAATCTACCGACCTTTGCGTTTTACGCGATATTATTTATATTCTTCATCTCGCTTTGCGGGTTTTCGACGGCGGTTGGGATAATCGTCTTCTTTGCGACCTATGCCTCGTCGATGACGGCAAACCGCTACGGTCGAATAAAGCTGCGGCGGCTCGAGCGCGATGGCGGGCTCACATTCGGGAAACGTATGCTCTTCTCGCATCTCGCGCTCTTTCCTACCTATTTTATATGGATCCTCGCCGCCATCGTTTCCTTTGATTCATCGGGCGCGTGGATGGCGATCAGTCTGCCGATCGTTTCGATCAGCATTCTGCAGGTCTCCCTCCTGCTCGATCTTTATTGGGCGAAAAATCAGAGATACCTCTTCTGGATCAGCCAACTGATCACCTACGTCGCATGCTTCTTCATCGGTCAGGGACTTGCTAAATTGGTTTGATAATCTGCCGCTTGGCGCGGCAGATTTTTTATAAAAAATTTTGCCAAACCTATTGACAAACGTGCGATAATAGTGTATAATAATATTAGTTAGCAACGGCTAACCGTATGTGTGGTAGCTTGAAGGACAGCCGTTTGCAGATCCTCGGGACAATTTTTATTTTTTGGCATCGAGTTAGCATATGCTAACCTCGCCGTGTACTTCATTATCTCCTTTCAATATGCCGTCCCGTTTCGGCGTCTGACGCGAGACGCCCGATCCGACTCTCTCCGTGTTCGTTATTGTCCTCCCCGAACGCAGAGTGAGTCGGATTTTTATTTTTTCCCAAAAAACAAGTAAAGTATCCCCGAAAAGTTTAAATTATCCCCAAAAACATATGAATTATCCCTGTTTTCGATTTCCGCTCAAAAATATGATATAATAATCACACAAAACAAAAGGAGTATTATTCCTATGAGCAAATCAAAATCAGGCATCCTTCAACTTATATTTGACATCGCAAAAGCAATCGGCGTTGCCTTTCTCATCTTTTTCGCTTGTCAGGTATTTATTCTGGCGTCCATCGAGGGCGAAGACCGTCAGATAATAATTGGCACGTTATTGACGGTACTGTTTATTTTTTTCTATTCAGTTGCATTTTACCTTATGCACGTGCGAAAATGTATTGCCGACTATGCGTTGGATATGAAAGATGAAAAATATTCTTTCAAGAGTGATATCAAAAACGTCCTTGCGGGTGAGGGTAAGCAATTAGCCGTGGTATACGGTATTCTTGCCGTTATTATGCAGATATGTATGCTGATTCCCGTAAGAATCCCCGTAACTGTAATACTTATGCCCCTTTTTCCGATCTATATGGTATTAAACGTCCCTGTTTTGAGCGGATTTCTCGGTTGGATCATTGCAATCGCCGGATCAATTCTCACCATTGCATACGGTCACAGCCGTTTGTACAAAATGAGGGCTAAAGGAAAGCTTTGATACTCTGAATATTAAGATCAATATTCAGAACGCTGAACAAAAAGGTTCGCGCTCTCTGACTCCTCCCTTCCGTGCGGATCTGTCGGTTTTCCAAAGGAAAACGGCGGTGTTCAGCCGCCGAGACAGATTCGGCTTTTGCCGTAGGCAAATATGTTTACGAGGAGGGGGCGGGGGTGGAGTCCAAAATTGAAATATGTTGAATTATCGGATACCGTCCTCGGACAGAGTGAGGCGCAAATTTTTTGCTCATATCCTCAGAAAGCACAAACACTCTATAGCTATTCCGCGCGACGGAGTCGCGCGGGGAGTGAAGGAGCAAAAATCTCCCGCAGAGGGGAGATTTTACTCCTTCCAAGCGGTCACCGAGGGCGGCGACCGCTTGAAGCGCAGGGGTGAGCAAGCTTCGCTTGCGGGGTTGCCTTCGGCAACCGTTTTCGCGCTCTGCGGAGCGCGACTCAAGGCTCTGCCTTAAGAATCCGCGAACTTTGAAAAGTTCAATCAAACTTTCAAGCTGTTTTCTTTTAATAAAATCGAAAATTTCCGAGCAAAGCGACGGAAATTCACCATAACTCTGCACTCTGCACTCTGCACTCTGCGCTCTGCGGAGCGCGACTCAAGGCTCTGCCTTAAGAATCCGCGAACTTTGAAAAGTTCGATCAAACTTTTCCGCTGTTTCCGCTGTTTCCGCTGTTGCTTTTTAATAAAAATTCTTCTTTTTTTGAATAAATATTCAAAAACCCCTTGACAAACGCATTTTTTTGTAGTAAAATATCCGCATAAAGCTGAGAACGAAAGTCCATTAAGGGCTCACGGTACGCTACTCCAGAGAGCTGTCGGTCGGTGCGAGACAGAGGGCGGTGAGTTCCGAATTACCTTTCGGGAGCTGTGCAGCAGAAAGCATAACCTTCGGTTATGCCAAAGGCGCAACGGGTTGTCTCCGTCATAAGACGACACATTCACCGGATGTGCGTAAGGCTCTTGCCCGCAAGGGGAGAGTGAAACAGAGTGGTAACACGGCTTATAACGTCGTCTCTGTATCCAAAACGGATGCGGGGACTTTTCTTTTTCCCCGCGAAACAAAAAGGAGTTATTATAAATGCCCATTACAGAAATTTTAGTCCGTAACGCGACATTTTACCCCAATGATACCGCGCTCGTTGAGATAAATGCAGCCCTCGAGCCCACCGAAAAGCTCACCTGGAAGGAATATTCCCTGATGCAGTCCACGGGCGGCGGCAGCTACCGCAGAGAGATGAGCTGGAGCGATTTCGATCAGCGCGCAAACCGATTTGCAAATCTTCTTCTCACCCGCGGAATTCAGAAGGGACAGAAAGTTGCGATCCTGCTTATGAACTGCCTCGAATGGCTCCCCATCTACTTCGGCATCCTCAAGGCGGGCGGCGTCGCCGTACCTCTCAACTTCCGTTACACCGCCGACGAGATCAAATACTGCCTCGAGAAATCCGATTCCGAATTTCTCGTCTTCGGCCCCGAATTCACGGGACGTGTCGAGGAGATCTGCAGCTCTCTCCCGCAGATCAGAATGTGGACCTACGTTGGCGCGGATTGTCCCTCATTTGCCGAAAGCTATGACAGACTCGTGACCTTCTGCTCCACGAAGCCGCCCGCGGTTCCCGTTTCCGACCGCGATCACGCCGCTATCTACTTCTCGAGCGGCACAACGGGATTCCCCAAAGCGATTCTCCACGACCACAAGGCTCTGATGCACTCCTGCGAGGTCGAGCAGGCGCATCATTCGCAGTCACGCAAGGACTGCTTCCTCTGCATCCCGCCCCTCTATCACACGGGCGCGAAGATGCATTGGTTCGGCTCCTTCCTTGCAGGCTCGAAGGCGGTCCTTCTCAAGGGCACGGCACCGAAGCAGATCATCAAGGCGGTCTCCGAGGAGCATTGCACGATCGTATGGCTTCTCGTTCCGTGGGCGCAGGACATCCTCGACGCCATCGACCGAGGCGAGATCAATCTTGACGAATACGAGCTCGACGGGTGGCGACTGATGCACATCGGCGCACAGCCCGTTCCCCCGAGCCTTATCAAGCGATGGAAGGAACGCTTCCCGAATCACGAATATGACACGAACTACGGCCTTTCCGAGTCGATCGGACCGGGTTGCGTCCACCTCGGTGTTGGAAACATACACAAGGTCGGCGCGATCGGCAAGGCGGGCTACGGTTGGGAAACACGCATCGTTGACGAACGCCGCCGCACGGTGCTTGCCGGCGCGGTCGGTGAGCTTGCGGTCAAGGGTCCCGGCGTTATGAAATGCTACTACAAGGACCCCAAGGCGACCGACGAGATCCTCGGTCACGACGGCTGGCTCTACACGGGCGATATGGCTCGCGAGGACGAGGACGGATTTATCTGGCTCGTTGACAGAAAGAAGGACGTCATCATCTCGGGCGGCGAGAACATCTATCCCGTTCAGATCGAGGACTTCCTCCGCTCGAACCCCAAGATCAAGGACGTTGCCGTCATCGGTATCCCCGAAAAGCGACTCGGCGAGATCACTCTCGCGGTCATCGAGGTCAAGGAGGGCGAAGAGATGACCGAGGACGAGGTCAATTCCTTCTGCCTCGAGCTGCCGAGATACAAGCGTCCGCGCAAGATCGTCTTCGCAACAGTTCCCCGAAATCCCACGGGCAAGATCGAAAAGCCCGCGCTCCGCAAAAAATATGCGGGCGAAAGCCTCGTCCTTCAGCAAATTGAGGCGTAAAAAAGAATATTACTTGCGTATACAAGCAATATAATAAATATTCCGAAAAGGAGAATTATTATGAAAAGCACAAGAAGAATCATCTCCGCCGCAATGGCACTCATCCTGCTCGTCTCGAGCGCACTCACCTTTGCATCCTGCAAGAAAGACGACGGCAAATACACCATCGGAATCATACAGCTTGTAACCCACGACGCTCTCGACGCCGCTACTCAGGGCTTCAAGGACGCCCTTATTGAGGAATTCGGCGAGGAAAATCTCACCTTCGACTATCAGAACGCCGCAGGCTCGGCTGATACCTGCGGTACCATCGCAAACACACTCGTTTCCAAAAACGTGGACCTCATTATGGCGAATGCTACCTCGGCTCTTCAGGCTGCGGCTAATGCAACCATAAAGATCCCGATCCTCGGCACCTCCATCACCGACTACGCGACCGCCCTTGACATCAAGGACTGGAACGGAACCGTCGGCGGCAATATCTCGGGCACTTCCGACCTTGCTCCCCTTTCAGAGCAGGCAAAGATGATCAAGGAAATGTTCCCCGATGCCAAGAACGTCGGTATCCTCTTCTGCTCCGCTGAGCCCAACTCGCAGTATCAGTCGAACGTCATCAAGGCTGAGCTTGAAGGAATGGGTCTCACCGTTTCCGAGTTCAAGTTCACCGACACCAACGACGTCAGCGCAGTAACTCAGGCTGCTGCTGCCGCAAGCGACGTAATCTATATCCCCACCGATAACACCGCCGCATCCTGCACCGAGACCATCTACGGCGCAATGACCGGCAAGAAGACCCCCATCGTCGCAGGCGAAGAGGGCATCTGCAAGGGCTGCGGAGTCGCAACTCTCTCGATCAGCTACTACGACCTCGGCTACGCTACCGGTAAGATGGCTGCCAAGATCCTCCGCGGCGAGGCAAAGGTCGGCGAAATGCCCGTTGAATTTGCTTCCGCAACCACAAAGAAGTACAATCCCACCATCTGTGCAGAGCTCGGCATCACTCCTCCCGAGGGATACGTTGCTATCGTAACAGAAGAAGCTGCTGAATAATAGTATGTTAAATTATCTTGCATCTCTGCCGGGCGCGATTTCCCAGGGACTTATCTGGGGAATTATGGCCATCGGCGTTTATCTGACTTACAGAATACTTGACTTTGCCGATCTGACGGTCGACGGCTCGATCTGTACGGGCGCGTGCGTCTGCGCGATGGCTGTCGTCGGAGGACTTCCCCTCTGGCTTGCTATGATCCTTGCCACGATCTCGGGTATGCTTTCGGGTCTCGTCACGGCACTTTTCAATACCGTTCTCGGAATTCCCCCGATTCTTTCGGGAATTTTAACTCAGCTGATCCTCTGGTCGGTCAACCTCAAGATCCTCGGAAAGGCAAATCAGGCTCTTTCCGCGAGAAATTACAAGCTCCTCGTAACACAGCTCAATCCCGCTTGGCAGAATCTGCTCGTTCTTGCCATATTCTGCGCCGCAGTCATCGGCGTGCTCTATTGGTTCTTCGGAACCGAAACGGGAAGCGCGATCCGTGCGACGGGTAACAATCCCGCGATGAGCCGCGCTCAGGGCATCAATACGAACGTAATGAAGGTCATCGGACTTGTCCTCTCGAACGGACTCGTTGCGCTCGCGGGCGCGCTGCTCTCGCAGTTCCTCGGTCAGGCGGACATCAATATGGGTAAAGGCGCGATCGTCATCGGTCTTGCCGCCGTCATCATCGGCGAGGCTGTCTTCGGACGCCGCGTTCGCAATTTCGCGCTCTCGCTCCTCTGCGTTATCGGCGGCAGCGTTGTTTACTATCTCGTTTATCAGACCGTTATCTACCTCGGTCTCGACACAGACCTTCTTAAGATGCTCTCGGCGGTTATGGTTGCGATCTTTCTCGCGATCCCCTACCTCAAGAGCAAGACAAAGGTAAGATCCAAGAAAACCACAGACGGGGAGGGACACAAAAATGCTTGAGCTTATCGGCGTAAAAAAGACCTTTAACCCCGGCACGGTCAATGCAAAGCAAGCCCTCGCGGGCATCGACCTCAAGCTGAACGAGGGCGATTTCGTCACCGTCATCGGCGGTAACGGCGCGGGCAAATCGACCACGCTCAACGCGATCGCGGGAAGCTGGCCGATCGACGAAGGAAAGATCATCATCGGCGGCAACGACGTAACTCATATGCCCGAGCACAAGCGCGCAAAATTCCTCGGGCGCGTTTTCCAGGACCCCATGCTCGGTACTGCGGCAAATATGGAGATCGAGGAAAACCTCGCGCTCGCCGCAAGACGCGGCAAGACGAGAAGTCTCCGTTGGCGCATCACCGACGCGGAGAGGAAAGAGTACCGCGAACTTCTTTCCACCCTCGAGCTCGGACTTGAGGACAGAATGACGGTCAAGGTCGGACTGCTTTCGGGCGGTCAGCGTCAGGCACTCACGCTTCTAATGGCAACGATCAACCGTCCGCATCTGCTCCTTCTCGACGAGCACACCGCCGCGCTCGACCCGAAAACGGCGGCAAAGGTGCTTGAGACCACCGACCGCATCATCTCGCAGATGAATCTGACCGCGATGATGGTCACGCACAATATGCGCGATGCCATCACCCACGGCAACCGCCTTATTATGATGAAGGACGGCAAGATCATCCTCGATATCGCGGGCGAGGAAAAGAAGAACCTCACCGTCGAAGCACTCCTCGATATGTTCTCGAAAAAGAGCGGCGAGGAATTCGCATCTGACCGCGCTCTTCTCTCTTAACCACCGCACACAACAGATCAAAGTTTTGATCAAACTTTTTTAAAAGTTTGCGCAGTCAAGGGCGCGTAGCCCTTGCCGCCCTCCGCAGAGGGCGGAATACCCCTTGCGCTTCGAGCAGACGGCGCCCCTGCCGGCTGCTCGAACCAAAACGAGCCTCACCATTACGGTGAGGCTCGTTTTGGTTATTCTATTCAGCATTAACGTCAAGCCCTTCAAAGAACTCATCGTATTCACAATTATAAATCTTTTTCAACTCAATAATAACGCTGACCTTAATGTTCAATTCGCCGGATTCATATTTTGCATAAGTAGTTCTTCCAATATCGCAACCACGGCGTTGCAACTCCGCGCAAAGCTTCTCTTGCGAAATATCTGCTTTATCTCTCAATCTTCGCAAATTCGCGCCCATATTCAAATCCCGTCTGATTTTTTGTTCCATACTTAATTATTTATATCTTTCTTCCACATCCGTCAAGCCAAGAAGATAATCAATACTAACATTATATATTCTCGCAAGCTTTATAAGAATTGTTGTCGGCGTACCACAGCGTCCTGTCTCATATTTTGAATACCCAATTTGAGACATTCCAATACGCTGTGCCAGATCGTTTTGAGACATTTGCTTCATCTTGCGAAGCTCTTTGTATCTGTTTTCGGAATGCTTCGCGAACCTATGCCTTGATCTTTGATGCGTTTCACCCAACATATAGTCAATACTTGTACCATAAAAATCAGCTAAAAATATCAATACATCGGTAGGGATATCGCAAGCTCCCGATTCATAATTTGAATATCCCGAGCGCGATTTCCCTATCAATTCCGCAACTTCCTTTTGCGTTAAATCCTTATCTTCTCTTAAATCTTTTAGTCTTTGATACATAGCATACCTTAATCATTTTTATTTATATTATAAAATGACTCAAATCAGACTATTGACTTTTGACTGAAATTGGACTATAATTATCATTGATAGAAATAATAACGAATATGAGAAGTAGGATTAAGGAGAGTATAATGAAAACCTGCACCTTTTTCGGACACAAAAATGCGCCTCAGGATTTAAAAATCGCCATTAAAGAAAAAATCTCCGAGCTGATCGGAGAGCACGGAGTTATTATGTTTTATGTGGGCAACCACGGTCAGTTTGACTCAATGGTGCGTTCGATACTTAAAGAGCTTAAAGCAGTGTATCCTCAAATTGATTATTCTGTGGTACTCGCATACCTACCAAACAAGGATACGGTTATTGAAAATTCGATCCTCCCCGAGGGCATAGAGCTTTGCCACCCCAAATTTGCCATTGATTACCGCAACCGCTGGATGGTCGAAAGATCGGAATGCGTAATTACTTACGTTACCCGCTCACGGGGCGGTGCGGCAAAGTATAAAAAGTTTGCTCAAAATCGAGGGAAGACAGTATATGAGCTCAATGAAATAAAAAAAGTGAATGAGTAACCCCTCCCACAAACCCGGGAAGGGGAGTTTTTTAAGCAACTTCTATGTCGTGTTTCCCTAACTTAGAATCTTATAGCCGAAGAGAGTCGAACACATAAGGTTTTCATCGGCAAATATCCGCATATACTGCAGAAAAAATCCTCGTAAGATTAATATCTTGCATCGAATTTTTTCTTTGTCTATCCGAATATTTGCTCGATGAAAACTGCTTT
>JAFQPI010000073.1 GCA_017411805.1 Clostridia bacterium | reverse complement strand
CCCACCAAAATCCATCAAAAATTTATTCGCCGGAGAGTGCGAAGCAGTTTTCATCGAGCAAATATTCGGATAGACAAAGAAAAAATTCGATGCAAGATATTAATCTTACGAGGATTTTTTCTGCAGTATATGCGGATATTTGCCGATGAAAACCTTATGCGTTCGACTCTCTTCGGCTATAGCAAAAGGGGTGCGCGAGGAAGGTAAGTCCGCCGCAGGCTTTGATCATATCGAGAACTGTCGGGAGATCCGCGCAGAGCGGGGACTGATCGCTGTAGAGCAGACTTTTGGCGTTAAAGAGGTATTTTCGCATAAATCTGTGGCGGTCAAGCGTCAGAAATTCCTCTTCGCTTTCAAAAAAGCGAGCGTTTTCGGGGTGACGCTTTATCTCGGCAAGAAGATAGACGCGGTTCGATTCGCGCGAAACGTTAAAGAGAGTCCAAGGTTCGAGCGTCATGGCACGGACAAATTCGGGATCAAGGGTTACACCCGCCGCAACCATCGCTTCGGCATTAAGGCGTGATTCCATAACCTGCTTTTCGTATCCGCGCGGATAATTATCCGAGATAAGAGACGCCATTTTCTCTGTGTCTATGCCGTAGCCGAGGATCTCGACGACGTCACCGCGGAAGGTCGTGTTGAGCTCGACTCCGGGGAGTATCTTGCCGCTGAAAAGGTTGCGGCATTCGTTCAGATGTGAATATGCGGCGACCGTGTTGTGGTCGGTCACTGAAAAGAGCGTAAGGCGGTGCTCCTCTGCGGCGGCGAGAGAATGCTCGAGCGTCACCTTTCCGTCGGAGAAGTTTGAATGTGTATGCAGATCTATGTATTTCATTTGAGAACCATCTTTATTGCCCAGAGCTGAAGCCGCTTGGGCAGAATGTTCAGCATCAAAAGGAGGGGATTACGGTTGATGCTGTAGGCGAATGCGGGATTACGCTTGCCGAGTATCCGCGCGGCTTTCTCTGCGATTTTACGAGGGGGAACGCATCGCGCTTCAACTCGGTTCACGATCTTTTTGAAGCGGTCGGCGTTGCAGGTGTAAAGCTCGGTCTTTTCGCAGAAGCAGTCGAGCGCATTGGTAGAGACTCCGAGCATACCTGTTTCAACAGCACCCGCGCGGAGCACCGTGACCTTGATTCCGAGTAATTGAAGCTCCATCCTCAGCGAATAGGCATATTTGTCGAGCGCGGCTTTTGTTACGGCGTAGATGCCCGTGAAGGGAAGAGGATCGAGGGGAGCGAGCTCGCTTGTCGTGATGATTATGCGGCTTCCGTTTCCGAGAAGGGGCAGGAAGGTCTTGTTGACGAGGAAGGCACCGTGCATATTGACGTCAAAAATGCGGCAAAAGCTCTCGTCGGTCATCTCAACCAGCGAATCGAGTATATATATTCCCGCAAAATGGATCACGGCATAAAGGCTGTCGGTGTGGTTTTTTACAACCTCAAAAGCAGATTTCACGCTCTCCTCCGAGGTGATATCGGCTTCGATCGGGATGATATTTTCCCGCGCATCGCCGACTCTTTTGTCAAGCGCGAATACGCGGAATCCACGCTTGCAGAGAAGCTCCGCGGTTGCGCGACCCATCCCTCCGTACGCGCCGGTTATGAGTATGGATTTCATTTTAACTTCAATCCGTCCGAGAAAGCCTGACCGACCTTCTCGCCGAAATTCCAATATGCGTGCGAAACGCCGTCATATATGATGGGATCGAGCTTCTTCGCGTCGATCTTGCCTTTTTCGTCGAGGATGCTTTCGTCGGCGGAGACGTTGACGATATCGCCGATGCAGATGCCGTCCTCGTTGAATTTCACGAGCTTGCATTCGACAGTCATAGGCAGCTCGTCGATGACGGGAGCGTTGACGTACTCGCTCTTTGTCGCGTGGAAGCCCGCACGGGCGAATTTATCGGGAACGTCGTTTGCCGAGACGATTCCGACGTAGTCGCAGGGAGCGACGGTCTTTGCGGTTGCAAAGCTGACGGTAAACGCGCCCGTTTTCTTGATATTTTCCGTGGTCTTGTGATCGTGCGAAAGGCAGATCATGACCTGATTCGTGTCATATACGCCGCCCCAAGCCGCGTTCATCGCGTTGGGCGCGCCGTTTTCGTCATATGTGCCGATGATCAGCACGGGCATTGGATAGAGCCAGGTTTTGGCACCGAAATTTTTACGCATTGTTTTTCTCCTTATTATCATAGGCTACGTCACGCAAAATGACTGATATTTCAAAAGTTTTTGTGTCGCTTTTTTCAAAAAGCGACCGCGGTTCCAACGCCGCGTGGCGGTGGTCGACCTCCGCAGAGGTCGAAATACTCCGGGGGCTTATAAGCGCCACGAGGGGTGAATTTGCAAAGCTGCGCTTTGCAAAGAGGGGAACACACAAGTGGGGGTTCCCCTAAAGTACTTAATTTTTAGTTATTTTGTAGGACAGAGCCTTATCTTAACACTTTTTCGATCGATTTACCCTTTGCAAGCTCGTCGACGAGCTTATCGAGGTAACGTATTTCACGCATAAGCGGATCCTCGACCGACTCGACACGAACTCCGCAGACCGTGCCCGTGATGAGCGCGCGATTCGGATTCAAAGCGGGCGCTTGGCGGAAGAAATCACCGTAGGTCAGATCGGTCGAAAGGTATGATTCGATCTGCTCGGGGGTGTAACCGGTGAGCCACGCGGTGACCTCATCCACCTCCGCTCGTGTGCGGTTCTTTTTCTCCGCCTTTGCGATCAGAAGCGGATAGAGCTTCGAAAACTGCATATTGAATATCTTTTCATTGCCCATATCTTATAAGGATCTCCTTCAATATTTCCTCGTCCGCGGGGCAGAAATCATAGTCTCCGATCTCACTCGGCATGATCCAACGGATGTCGTTGTGTTCGAACTTTTGCGGTATGCCATCGGAAATTACGGCGTTGTAGAGCGTCAGATGAACGGTTATATCGGGATATTCGTGGAGTACTTTCATAAATATCTCGCCGACCGATACCGTGACTCCGAGCTCCTCGCGGCATTCACGGATGAGAGCATCTTTCCCTGTCTCGCCCGCTTCAACCTTACCGCCGACAAATTCCCAGAGGAGTCCGCGAGCCTTATTTGCAGGACGTTGGCATATCATAAATTTGTTATCATCCCATATCAGGGCAGCTACTACTTCAATCATAAAACACCGTTTTTATTTAATTATAGCACATAATCGGATCCGATTCAAGTAATAATCTGAGTTTTTCATATTCAAATATAACGAAACATTATTGATCCGAAGAGAGACAACAACAGACGGTTTGGGCCTTCTATCGAAAAGAAATAATCCTATCCATTGAGGTTTACCAGCAGAAAGTCTTGAAATTTTAATAAATATCTGCTATAATACCTTTTGCAGCAAAATGCTCTTCGGAGGTATTATTTTAATGAAACTTAACAAGGCGACCGCCGAATATCTGGGAGAATATACTTTTCAGGAGTTGTGGAGCGTAAAGAATTATAAAAAATGCTTCGAGCAGCTTGAGCTGATAACAACTCTCGGCGAAGCGGATACTTCTCTTTTGTGGGGTATGTGCTACCAAGACGGTCTCGGCGTAAGGAAGGATCGTGCGAAGGCGCGGCAATATTTTGAATCGGTACGTCTCGGTTCGACCGTTTACTTCGGCATCAATTCCGTGACTCACAAACTACTAAAATGCCAAGTTCTTGAGATCAAGGACGGCGCGGCGCTTCTGATGGCACAGCAGTATTATAATTACCCGTGTACTTATGACAGAGCTTTAACGTCGAAAGACCGCATTACGGCTTGGCTCAACGACAAGAGCAACCTCGACGGATTCATCTACCGCTCATTTACCAAGCCCGAGCAGAAGCGTCTTATCGAAACTCTTGTCACAACGCCCGAAAATCCATACTGCGAAAAAGCTTGGAAGCTAAAGGACTATAAAGCAAAGGTATTTTTACTGAGCCTTCAGGAATATCTTGAGCTCAGCGGATTGAATGGCATAACCCCGAAAGAGGGCGAGTGGACACTTATGATAAAACACGTTATGACAGATTATCTTGTAGGCGGATACCGTAGCGAAACCATACTTCCGAGAGATTTTCCCTTCCTGTATTTCGGCGAATATCCGGATAGCGCTTCCTTCAAAGGCAATACAGGTCTATACACACGCACTCCCGGTGAGAAAAAGGGCGATTTCTGCTTTTTTGTTGACAACATGATCTTCCCCAGGGGAAGCAAATACAGCATTATTCCATATTTTGATGTAAAGATACTTTATCAGCCTGTATTTTGGGTTAAGATTGATTAAAACACACCCGCCCGTCCGCGAACGCGGACGGGCGAATTTTGTATTATTTCATAATAATATACATACCGATATTCGACTTTGCGGGGGCTTCGGGGACTGTGATGAAGCCGGAATCAACGAGGTCGTGGACGCACATCATTCTGATCTTGTACATTTCGGTGCGGACATAGTAGCCGAAGGTGTCGTGAAGTGTCTTGTGGCTGTAATTCTTGAATATCTTCTCGAGGCTCTTGTTGGATTCGATGAAGTTTGCGAGAAGTGCTTCATAATTCTTGTGTGATTCAAGAAGCTCGCGGATCTTTTTGTGATTATCCTTTTCGATCATAAGGATGTCAAAGACTGCGTTGCCGTTTTCGTCGAAATGAATACACCTGTAGTCGTGATCTTCGATCATTTCCTTTGCATAATCGCTGAGCTCATCGACTTTGGTCTTATTGTTATAAATATCAACAAGCATTTTTGCATCATTGACACCGATCCACAGTCTTTCAAAACCGTAATCGCCGGGGCAATAATGCCAATATTCGACTTCCTTTGACGTAGAGCCTGTTTGATCCATATGCAGATACTCGGGCAAATTCCAAGTTTCATATCCAACAAATCCCCATTCCTCGCCGTTTGCACGGGGCTTGGGTTTGTACGTACTCAGATCGGCAAAGGACTTCTTAATACAGTAGTCGACCGCATCGGGAATAAGCCACCATTTGATTTCGTTGTTTGTGATATGCTCTGCCGCAATACCGAGTTCACGGATAGCGGGAAGGTTGTCCTCGATGATCTCCGCAAGCAGACGGCTTCTTTCTTTCGAGGTGCTGCGAAGGGTGTTATAAACCGCCTCGCGGCATTCCTTATCGAGGATGAAGAAGTTCGTTACGTACTTGTCGCCATCCTTTTCAAGTAGGGTCGCATTGTGGAGTATCTCAACTTCCTCTTCCATATAGGGAAGTGCGACTCCGAGCTCGACCGAAAGTTCTTCAATAGTTGAGGGGTTGTTGCTTGCTTCAAGCAGAATATTTTTCGGTATCTTTCTCTGAACAGCAGACCAAGGAAGTCCGCTCGGTTGACTGCCGCTCGAGGTGAAACTAACATCCTCGGGCTTATAACTTTTCTTTCCAAATTCGCGTGCCATATTCATACCTTCTTTCAAAATTTTTCTTGCGCGGTAGAGTCTTTGCTTGACCACGCTTTCGGGGAGTGAGAGTGACGCGGCAATGTCACGGATACTTCGGTCCTCGAGATAAAAGGCTGTGACGATATTTCGGTATTCACCCGAAATGAAAGCCAGCTCGCGGCGAAGAAGCGCAAGGTCATCGGCGTGGATCATTTCAGAGAGGATATTGTCGCTCTCGTCCGCGATCTCATAGTCGGATATGTCGGAACCGGTTACCGACTCGCTCCTTCTATGCTTGCGCGCCGCCCATCTTGAATAGCGGTTGCGTGCGATCTGCCAGACCCAGCCGGAAAAAGCTTCGGGAACTGTGCCACTGTGGATCGCTGTGAGAATGTTCAGCGCGATGTCTTGCGTAAGATCCTCCGCCTCGTAGCTCGAGCCCGTCTTTTTAAGACAGAAATAATAGAGCGCTTCCATATAATTCTCCGCGAAATCCTTCATCAGAAGCTCGCTCATTTCACTTGTGTTTGACATTGTCTCTCTCCTCCTTTCGTCCATATAGTGTCGGGGGTATGAAAAAGGTAACAGGATAATTCTGTTTTTTGAAAAAACTTTTTCGGGTATTGCGCCGTCCAAGGACGGCGCTGGGTGAAGGAGCGAAAATCTCCCCGATGGGGAGATTTTACTCCTTCCAAACGGTCGGCGGGGCGCCGCCCGTTTGAAGCACAAGGAGAGTTTCGCGCTCTGCGGAGCGCGACTTAAGGCGCTGCCTTAAGAATTCGACACCTTTTGAAAAAGGTGGACGAAAACTTTTCCGCTGGCGTTCTTTTTAATAAAATCGAAAATTTCCGAGCAAAGCGAGGAAATTATCCTTAACCTTTCACCCGTGGCGAAAGATTTCACCCGAGCGTAGCGAGGATTTCATCTTGCGTCAGCAAGATTTCACTCGCGCGAAGCGCGAATTTCACTCATTAATTGAAAAAGCCGCCCTCGGGCGGCTTTTTCAGTTAAAAATTAATGATACTCAGGCAGCCATCCCTTGTGCGCCTCGATGAGGTCGTCGCAGAGAGCAACGATATCGTCGATCGAAAGCTCGGATGAGGTGTGCGGCTCAAGCATTGCGGCTTGGTAGATGTGCTCTTTTTTCTTGGTTACGGCAGCCTCGATTGTGAGAAGCTGAACGTTGATGTTGGTCATGTTCATTGCCGCGAGCTGAACGGGAAGACGTCCTACGTGCGTCGGCTGGATTCCGAGCTTGTTTACAAGGCAGGGAACCTCTACGCAGGCATCCGAGGGAAGGTTATCGATTAGTCCCTTATTGAGTACGTTACCGCCGATCTGGTATGGTTTGTTCGTAACGATAGCTTCCATGATCCAGGATGCGTACTCATGAGTTCTCTTATGCGAAACGTCGTCCGAGAGATATTTCTGACGGTCGCTGTTCCAGCGCGCGATCTGATTTACGCAGCGGCGGGGATACTCGTCAAGCGGGATACGGTAACGCTCGATGAGCTCGGGGTACTTTTCCTTGATAAAGAAGTTGTTGTACTCAGCGTTGTGCTCGCTCGACTCTGTGCAGTAGTAGCCGAGTCGGCGGATATATTCGAATCTGACAAGATCCTTGAAGTTCTCGGGAGGATTCTCAAGCATCTCGCAAGCGCGGCGGCGGATCTCTGGATAGAGGTCGTTACCGTCGGCATCCTCAAGCTCAAGCAGGAACGCCATATGGTTGATTCCCGCGATCTTTTCCTTGATGGGACGTTTCGGCTCGAGTCCGACTGCCTTCAGCAGTCCGTTTGAGCAGACCTGAACGCTGTGGCAGAGACCGACGGTCTCGATGGGAGTGTATCTTTGCATGTAGCCTGCGAGGATCGCCATGGGGTTGGTGTAGTTGAGGAAGAGAGCCTTGGGACAGACCTCAGCCATATCGCGTGCAAAGTCCTCGAGAACGGGAATGGTACGAAGCGCGCGGAAGATACCGCCGATGCCGAGGGTGTCGGCGATGGTCTGACGGAGGCCGTACTTCTTCGGAACCTCAAAGTCGATGATGGTGCAGGGATCATAGAGACCGACCTGAATAGCGTCAACTACGAAGGAAGCGTCACGGAGAGCGTCCTTACGTTCTGCGACGCCGAGATATTTCTTGACTGTCGCGCGGTTTTCGTTGATATTCTTGTTGAGGGAGCAGATCATTATGTATGATTCCTCAAGACGGACGGGGTCGATATCGTAGAGAGCGATCTCGGAATCCCAGAGAGAAGGGGTCATCATAACGTCTCCGAGCACGTTCTTGGCAAAAACAGTACTGCCCGCGCCCATAAATGTGATCTTGATCATTTCATTATCTCCTTTTGAAAAAGAGTTTTGGTTAGCCGTATGGGAGCCGAACTTAATTGCCTCACGGCGATTACTTTTCGCGTATTTCGGCGTGCTTTTACTCGCAAGGTTAATACCTTGCTTCGCAAAATCCCACCAAAATCCATCAAAAATTAATTCGCCGTGAGGTGCGAGCAGTTTTG
>JAFQPI010000072.1 GCA_017411805.1 Clostridia bacterium | reverse complement strand
CTTGGAGAACATTGATTTCACATATTCAGAAGAAAGCGGAAAAGTGCTTGAACAAGTCTCCTGCGAGTTTGCACACGGAAAGAAATATCTTTTGGTAGGCAAAAGCGGAGAGGGCAAGTCAACTTTGATAAAGCTTTTACTTGGATTGAATAAAGCGCAGGCAGGACAACTATTGTTTGAAAACACAGATATCTCGGACATTGATTCCCACAGCCTTTTGAAGAATGTGGGAACTGTAATGCAAGAGAATATGTTTTTCAACTTTTCGATTCGTGAAAATCTGCAACTGATCGCTCCCGAAGCAAGTGAAGAAGATCTTATTTCCGCTTTGAAGGCAGCTTGTCTATACGATTTCGTCGATAGCTTACCTCAAAAGATAGATACCGTTATCGGTGAACGAGGTGTTAAGCTGTCGGGAGGACAAAAGCAACGTCTCGCAATCGCACGCTTGATATTGCATAATCCTCAGATAATTATTTTGGATGAAGCCACAAGCGCGCTTGATTCCATTGTAGAAAGCGAAATTCTTGACAATTTGAGCAATATTTTTAGTGATAGAACGATGATCGTAATATCTCACAAACCTCTTGTGAACTTCAAGAAGGATGAAACCTATTTGGTCGAAAATAAGCATATCGTTAAAACCGCATAAAAACACACCGCCGAGAGTGACCGTTTGGTCGCTCTCGGCGTATATTGTTTATATGGTCAATTTCATATGATTAACTTTTTGCGAACAAGCCTTTATCGTCTGACGGATAAACTATTCCGGAAACAGTTGAGTTATCATTATCGCCTCCAAAATGGATACTTTTCTGATGCGCCATAAAGAATATGTGTTTGTCATTTAATTGTATTTTATATAGCCATCCCCTACCAAAGAACGAGGAGTAATTATTTTTATGTATAAAAGATACTTCTTGTAACGTGGAACTGCTCAACTCATCGTATTTGATCAATTCCTCTTCAGAAACCTCATTTATCATTTCCCAAAAGCCATAAAAAACACCTTTTTTTACAACTTCCATAATGAGATACATTTTCTCATAAAGCAATTTTTCTTCTTGAGAAACATCTGAAGCCTCTGCCATCATTTTTAGGGCTTCTTTAGAAAAAGGAAGTAATTTCTTTTCTTCTCTCGCATTTAAATATTTCTGTGTTGCGGCATTGTTCAGCATATTTTGATTTTTTTGATAAAAAATCGCCATTGTTCTTGGTAACAATGTTCGCGACACCGCCACTTGAACGTCAGAAATTGCTGTTTTTATCTTATACTTCCATGTATTAGGGATTATACTGTCATATTTTCCTCCCGAAATAATGACGGCAACAAGCTTTTCAAATATATGACCAAAAGAGACTGCGGCTTTAGAAAACTCTTTTATTTCATCATCCGAGGATACCAAATTTGCAGTTGGTAAAAAAATTTCTCTATGTTCCATTTCCACGTTTTTTAATACGCCTAAAAACGTTTCATACGCCATATCCCATGAGTAGAAATAGTATTTGGATGTTTCTCTTTCTGCAAATCTTTCATATTCACCAAAAGCATCATTGGTATTATGTTTGTCTTCCATTTTTGTTTTTAAAGAAATCAAAGCCAAACCTTCTTCGGTTGTTCTCAACAAGCCTCCCAACCGTATAGCACAATCTAATACTGTCATAATTGTTACTCCTTCTTTAATCCATCTATAAGTTTATAAATTAAAACACGAGATGTTATACCACAAAGTTTCTTCATTTCCAATGTGGATATTGTAGACATATTTAATCCGTGTATCAGTTCGTTTCTTATTTTTCGTGCTTTGTTTAAAAGATCCTTTTCATCCGTGGAAATAGGTATTGCTAATCTGTTAATTAAATTGTCTAACTTAGAACCGAAACTTGGCTCACTCAATTTGCTACGTATCATATTCTTAACGCTCTCATTAAGTTCTGCAAGATTTTCTTCCGAAAATCCATTAATATTATCTATTTTGGCTTTCTCATAAACATCGTTAATCACATCTCGTCGTTCTTTCTTTGTGAGCTTTTGTATGCCAAATTTTTTAGCATATTCGTCGAATATGTTGCTTCCTTTTTCGCCATTTACGATAAATTCTAATGCCATTGAGCAGTATATAATCTTATCGTATGGATCCTCCGTTCCCCAAGCAGCGGTAATCCATTTTAATGCATATCTAAGACGGAGTATTTTTTCATCTTCTGCTTGTAATTTTCTGAAGAAAATTTCTATCCAATCACAATCGAAAAGGTATTCTGCAGCATCATCCATTTTTATAGCAGATGGAATTCTTATGTTTTCATCTGTTAGAGTTATGGACTCCCCTACGATGCAATTTTCAATGTAAAAGACTTTTCCCAAACTAATCTGAGGATAATGACTTCTTACATCCCACATCGGATTTTCGGAATTAAGAGTTCCAAACCAGTCGCTGTACATATCATTTTTCAACAAAAAAGATAGAAAATCTGTTGCCGCAACTAATAGTTTCTTTCCTTCACAAAAAGCATTGTACAGTGAATCAGCATCAACATTTACCCAAATGATAGTATACATGTCTGTGCCAATGTCTGAAATTGCATTTATAAATTCTTCCGAAGTATCAATTTGTGTTCCAACTCTAACGTTTCCAACAACACAATCCTTTATATCAATGTTAATATTTCTTAAAACTCCCGCTATGATATAATTGTGCACAGGCTTTTCATCAGAATGAGGATAAACAACACCGGTAACACCACTATCAGCGTGATTAACAACAAAATCCATAATAGAGAACGGACTAACTATATTTTTAAATACAGTTCCTTTTCCCTGTGTAGATTGCATCACTTCTATTGGATATCCGTGTATGTATAGCAGATAATTGAGATTTGTTTTTTCTACTCTTACAATATTTCCACGATGCTTTATATCATAATCTGAAAGTGAAATAGTCAAATCAATATCATCATATAGTGGTTGCCGTGATAATCCGGACATCATATCTTCTTCCGGAACAGAAACTATTAGTGAATCCCCTTGCTTAGTAATCATTAGACTATACCAAGCGACACAATAAATCTTAGTACCTATTGAAAGTTTTGATGAAGATTGCTCCACTTTATCATTAGTTACTATTTTGGAAATGATGTCACTGTGATCGCTTTTTTTAGATGCTTGTTTAAAATCAAATGTGTTTGCATTATCGTTATTGATTAATCTTTTCTCGTGTAACTTTATACACTCAAAATATAAATTCTGTTGCTCGGATGACAGAGAAAATAATGTATTTGATTGAATATCTACGCCCAAAACAAAATGTTCATTTTTCTCTCCGGTTACATCAAGAACCGAATACATTTTTTCGCTTGTACCTAAAACCATAGCGCCTTCGATTACATAGGATTGCTTGTTTATAAGTACGTGACCGCCTAAAGAAAATACATCATGTATGGATTTATCCATTGTACCACCCCCTGCTGCATTATTTATATAATTCCAAGTATCTAAAATGCAATGTCTGATTCTTTAATATTATAACATTTTTTATCAGTTTTTTCAATGTCATTTATGTTAAATAGTAAGAACGGCGAGGATAATCCCCGCCGTTGGCATTCTATTAATTTGTTACTGATATTGCAATCTGCATTCCAAGCTTAAAAGCATACTCAAAGATGGCTGCTTCACCAAGACTCATATACTCGCTCCAACAATCGTCGAATTTCTCGAAAATCTCTTTCTGCTCGTCTGTCATTGTTTTGAGTAAGTCATCGTGATGCCGAGCCATATATTCAATAAGCTCTTTCATTTCGGGAGAGTTGTTTCGGCTATCGGTTTGAGGACAGACATTCCCGTGCCAAATTTCTTTTAATATACTCATACGTATACTACCTCTCGTAAGACGATTTCTTCCGCGCTTGCTTTGATGTTGTTCATCTCGGCAACCCAAGAGAGCATATCGCGAACTTTCAAATCCTCGTCAATACCTCTTTCGGCTGCAAGGCTGGTAATGATTCTTTCCACCATCGTTTCCGCTTCAACGTCGATCTCATAGAGCAGCTGATTGAGAGTGCCTTCCATAAGAAGCGTAGTATGGTAACCCTTGCGATGCGCTTTGAGATATTCGAGGTACAAATTCCCATACTTGCCGATTTCTTTTCGCTCGGGAAGTTCAAGCAGGGGATAATATTGCTCGCCTCTGAGTTCGTAGGTGATTCCGTTTCGTTCAATGTACTTTTCCATATATTGCACCATCCTTTCATTTGGTGCTTTTAGTGTACTATAAAGACGGAAAATCTGCAAATGTGCGAAAAAAGAAAAATACGAGAAACACCGAAATGTTCTCGTATCTTTCTTCACCTTAGCAATGCTCGTTATTCCTATTTCTCAGAAACTGTCCTTAGGAACCCGAAGCATTTTGTCGGGAGATTTTATTTTTATTGGCAATTATTGATAGCCAACGCCTTCAAAAGCCGAAAAATTCAGAAAAAAGCGTCGGCTTTTTTTACTAACTTCTTGACAATTTCTTATAAATATGATATTATAAGTTGAATTAATATATAATAAACCGAAAGGACGACCAAATGAAAAAAGGTTTATTTATCCACGCAGTATCTCTCATTCTGCTGTTTAGCATGGTTTTGACGGGATTGTCCGCCTGCAACAGCTTTTCGGATACCGAGTATGCGATAGTCAGCGAAAACAACGTATCCGCTGACGGATTCATCTACGATAAATTCGAGAACTCTACCGTAAGAATAGCGGGTATTGAAAAGATGCCCATGCTTCTTACCATTCCCGCCGAGATCGACGGTATGCCTGTTGCGGAAATAGGAGATTCCGCCTTCGCGGGCGATCAGACCCTCCTCTACCTTCAATTCCCCAATGCCGATATCAAGCTCGGCAAGCGATTCTGCTCCGGATGCACTTCGCTGCTTACGGTGGATCTCGCGGATTCGATCACCGCTCTGCCGGTCGGAGCTTTTGAAGAATGCAATAATCTCTCCGTGATCAACGGCTCCTCCGCTCTCACCGAGATAGGTTCTCAAGCTCTTGCAAGCTGCTCTGCGCTTTCTCATTTCGAGATCCCCGATTCCCTGACGTATCTCGGAGACGAAGCCTTCAGAGGTTGTACTTCCTTTACCTCGATAACGCTATCCGATTCGCTTACCTACCTTGGCGAGTCCGCCTTCTGGGGCTGTGAAAATCTCTCAAAGGTCAGCATAAAAGGAAGCGTTTCGATCTCCCGATATGCCTTCCTCGATTGTATTGCTCTTACTGAGGTAACGCTCGGAGACGATATCGAGATCATCGCAGAAGAAGCATTCAGGAACTGCCGCTCGCTTTACAGAATCCAATTCGGAAAAAACCTCAAAAGCATCGAAAGCTATGCCTTCCATGCATGCGATACGCTTACAGAGGTAGTCTTTTCCGGAAGCAAAGACAAGATCAATATTTCGGACGGCAATGAGTCGCTTGATCCCGCAAATTAAGGAGGCAAAAATGAAAATCAAAATAACCGCGTTGATTCTTGCTCTCCTGCTTTTCTCGCTTGCATCGGTATCCTGCAAAAAGAATACCGACGAGAATTACAAGCCCGAAAGCTTTGAATTTACCGCAAGAAAAACCACAGAGGAAAGCGCATCGGAGAACGGATACGTTTACGTTTTGCACGACGACGGAAGCGTTATGATAACCGAGGCTTTTGCAAGCGGAAACGTAACCATCCCCTCCGAGCTCGGAGGCAGAAAGGTCACTGCGATCGCAGACGGAGCCTTTTTCGGACTTACCGGCATTACATCGGTCACCATTCCGGACGGAGTGGAATCTATAGGAATATACGCATTTTCCGATTGTACCTCGCTCGAAGAGGTCGCGATTCCGGAAAGCGTCTGGCGCATTGCTCCCTTCGCATTTGACAATACCCCATGGTTCAAATCTCTGACTGATGAATTTGTTACCATGGGCGACGGAGTTCTTATTGCATACAACGGCACAAGCCGCACCCCCGTCCTCCCGGACAGCGTTCGCCACGTCGGCGGCGCATTCGCTGGAATGGAAAATATTTATTCCATCACCTTCGGACGCGGTGTACTCTCGATCTCGGATATGGCACTCTCTTTCTGTGCCAACCTCTCAAACGTTCAACTCGGACTTTCACTCGTATATGTTGGCGAGCAGGCATTTTCGGGCTCCGAAAAGCTTCAAGCTCTTGTATTCCCCGATACGCTCAGATACCTCGGCCCCCAAGCTTGTCTGAACTGTTACGGCATCAAATACATATACCTCGGAAAGAGTCTCACCGAGCTTGGCGACCATGCCTTTGAGTACTGTCAGGCTATGCGAGTAATCTACGTACCCAAAACGCTCTCTTCGCTCAAATCCTCCGATTTCACCGATTGCATGTCGCTCGGTCTCATGCTCTACGGAGGAAGCGAGGAGGAGTTTGATTCAATCGCAACGAATGACAATATCTTGAGCTTTAACAATCTCAACAAAGTATTTAACTATACGGGAGGAGCCAATGAATAAGAAAAAGATCAAAGCTCTGATACCACCGCTGATCTCTCTGCTTGTGTCCCTTGCATCGGCGATCGGAATGTTCAGACTATATACCCCAACGAAATACCTTCCCTTTTATCTTCTCGGACTTACGCTCCTTCTCCCAACCGCGGTCAATCTTTCTCTGTTTATTCTGAAGATACCGACACGTGCCAAGAGAAGAAAAACAACAGACGAAGCAGAGTGCAAAGCCGTTACCAAAGAAGCCGGAAAATTCAAAAAGTTCCTTTTGACGCTCTCCAAGTTCTTCGGTTTCATTTGGAGATTTATAAAAAAGCATATCAATTTCGAAAAATGCATCAAGTATCTCTCCTTTATTTTCGCGGCAGTTTCCTTTGCCGTAATTCAGTATTTCTTTGCTATCTCGCTAAAAGCGGCAACGTCTCTCTATACAGTAAATTACGCTTATGCAGTCCTTCTGATAGCGATATTCCTGGTTTATATCGTACTCGACAAATGGATGCTCCACAATGAGGATGCCGGCGAATACGCAACCGCGCTCGGATGCAATGTCCGCTCGATTCTCGCTTTGGCAAGACTTGTTCTCTTACTGATCATCCCCTCGATCTTCATAAAGCTTCTCGGCTTATATGAGCTTCAGAAATACGTTGTTATTGCTATTGCCGTAATCTTTTATTGGTCGTCGGTCTTCACTCTTCTTTCCTATATTGCAAGAGCAGTAAGACACGAGCTTGAAAGCGCGCCCGATATCCGCATTCCTACTCCCTTCTCCGGCGGAAGCGGCAAGGATATGGGAATCGTCTCATATCTTGAGGATAACACGGGAATTACGATGCGCGGACTCTGGAGCGTAAAGCTGATAAAAAAGCTTATCATTCCCTCTCTCATCGCGGTATTCCTGCTCTTCTGGTTCTCTACGGGAATTATCGAGATCGGCTCGGGGCAGCACGGCGCGCTCTATA
Organism: Clostridia bacterium; assembly: GCA_017411805.1. Lineage (GTDB taxonomy): Bacteria > Bacillota > Clostridia > Oscillospirales > CAG-272 > CAG-390. The sequence continues at coordinate 63,430 of JAFQPI010000072.1, read as the reverse complement.
ATTTCGGTAAGCTATATGAAAAGCCCCTTGAACCGGGACTGCATCTGACGCTTCCCTGGCCCTTCGGGAAAACGGTAATATATGACACCGACGCCGTATCCTCCATCACTATCGGATATCGCTCCGATACCTCAAGCGACAACGTATGGACTCAGACACATGGTTCCGAGGAATACGAGCTTCTCCTCGGAGGCGGCGAGGAATTGGTCTCGATCAATTTGTGCATCGAGTATCGCATAGGCGACCTGAACGCTTACCTCGTCAATTGCGCTAATCCCGAGGCGATCCTCGAGGCAAGCGCATATGAGCTTGTAGCGGATAAGACACTAATCACAGATCTCAACACTCTCCTTTCGGTAGACCGCGAGGCGTTTGCCGCGGACTTTAAGATAGATCTTACTGAAAAGATAAAGATCAGAAACACAGGACTTGAGGTTGTCAGCGTCGTTCTTGAAAGCATACATCCTCCGCTTGGAATCGCCGATATCTATCAGCAGCTCGTAAGTGCGGAAATAGATGCCACCACACGCATAATGTACGCCAAAGCAGCTGCAGCGGTAAGAGTCCTTGAGGCAGAAACTCTGTATAATTCCTCGGTTTCCTTCGCCACGGCAGAACAACTGAGCAAAATAGCCGAAGCTAAGGCTGAGGTTGCCGAATTTATGGCAAGCGTTGCCGCGGACAATGAAAACTCAACCGCTTACAGATATTATAAATATATCGACGCTGTCAAAAACGCATACGGTAACGCAAATCTTATAATCGTGGGCTCGGACATAGATCGGTCGCGTATCTATTTCGGCTCGTTCAATAACTAATATCGGGTGATAATTATGAAAAAGAATAAAACGATCACAGAAAATACAACCATCTCTCGCGAGCCTCGTGAAAAAAGCAGCACGGGAATGCGCTTATTGAAAATTTTCGTAGCATTTATAATGGTAGCGGCTATTGCTTACTTCGGTTTCACTTTCGAGGTTCGCGAAGGAAGCTGCGCCGTCGTTCTCAGATTCGGCGCACCCCGCGCAGAGATCACGGAATCCGGTCTCTACTTCCGCCTCCCCTGGCCCTTTGAAAACGTAGTTCAGTACGAAAACAGAATGCAGTATCTCGAGTCAAACGCGCAGGAAACGGTAACCAAGGATAAGAGAAATATTATTCTCTATTCCTACATCGTTTGGCAAGTTGAGGATCCTCTCCTCTTCCATAACAGCGTTGGCGCATACGGCAGTACCGAGACTTATATCGATCAGCAGGTAAGAAGCGCAACGCAGAGTACCATGGGTACTTATGACCTGACGGAGCTTGTTTCTCTTGACAGCCAAACCATCAAAACCGAGGAGATCCAGCAGAAGATCTTCGAAAAGGTCAAGGAAAATTGCGAGAAGAACTACGGTATCTCGATTATCGACGTAAGCATTCTTCGTCTCAGCCTCCCCGATATCAACCTCCAGAGCGTATTCGATCAGATGCGTCAGGACCGACAGACAGATATTGATACCATCCTCGCTAACGCAGAAAAGGAAGCAAGCAAGATAACAGCCGACGCTGAGGTCAAGGCAGAGCAGATCATTGCTCAGGGCACAGAGGAAGCCGCAGCGATCAAGGCTGAGACCGAAAAAGCTGTTGCTCAGATCTATGCAAACGCTCAAAAAGCAAACAAAGATCTCTTCGAGTTCCTCAAGAGTCTTGATACCCTTGCAGCTTCTGTCAACTCGGGAACCGTTCTTATCATTAGTACAGACACCTATCCTTTCAATGCTCTCAAGGACTATTCGGATATGCTCACCACAGAGGGAGACGAAACCATCGTACAGGATCTTTCGTATATTCTCTCGCAGCTTAACGAGACCGACAGAAACGCACTCATCACTGCTATAGGCGCGCTTCTCGAGGAAGCACAAAAGGGGATCGTACAATGAAAAAGAACCTTTTGTTTGAAGATATCCTGAGGACGGTCTCGCGCTATTTCGTCGTAATAATCATTGCGGTCGTGCTGATCATCTGCTGCTCGGGCATCAGATTCATCAAGAGCGGCGAATCGGCAATAATTCTGCGATTCGGCAAAATAGTCGGCGATACGCCCGAGGAACAGGTACACGATGCGGGTATTCTCTTTGCCTTTCCTTATATTATTGACGAAGTAATAACCGTACCGACCGGAAGCGTTCAGGAATTTACGGTCAATACTCATTATACAAGCGGCGAAATGACCACTTACGACAGAAACGGATACGTAATCACGGGCGACAACAGCATTGCGATCCTCTCCGCTTCCGTCAAGTATACGATCTCCGATCCCGTCGCTTACGCGCTCGCGGTCAAGGATCCGCAATACATAATAAATGCCGTTGTCAGCAACGCTATGATCAACGTTGCCGCCAATTACGCGGTTGACGATATTCTGACAACAGGTAAAGATGCCTACACCAAGGAAGTCCATGCGCTCTCACAAGAAAAACTCGATGAAAACGGCATTGGCGTAACTCTCAGCCATTTTGAACTTACGCGAGTCGGTATGCCCGAGGAAGTACGCGATATATATGAGCTTGTTAACTCGACCAATATTCAGGCAAGCACACGCATCGAGCAGGCTCGCCAGTATTATGAAACACGAATCCCCGGTGCGGAGGCTGAAGCAGCTGCGCTTATTTCGGAAGCGCACGCCAATTATTCCAATTTTACCGCAGCGGCCAATTCCGATCTGTATGAGTTCTACGGCGTTCTCGATGAATACAACGCAAATCCCGACATCGTCCGCATCCGTCTCTACAACACCGCAATCTCAAACATTATCCGTCAGATAGGAACTGTCAAGATCGTTGACGATTCCGATTCAAAGATCATAATCAACTGACGAGGGGGCTATCAATGGAAAATTTAGATAACATTGCAAAAAACAGCCTTGAAGCCCTCGCAAAGGACAATCTCAATGAGAAAAACAAACGCAGTCTCACGGTCAATCTTCTGAGTGCCGCCGCGGCACTCATCTGCATAGCCGTCGGTCTTATCTACAGCAGAGTTTTTCCCGCCAAAACCACGATCCCCGCTCTACTCTATACGGTAGGATTCTTGATCGAAGGCGTTCCTGTGTTTATCGCGGCAATCAAAGGAGTTTTTTCGCGTAATTTCACCAACGCAATGGAGATACTCGTTGCTATCGCGATCCTCGCTTGCTACCTCTCCGGCGATCTGATCCTTTCGATCCTGATCCCATTGATCCTCAATATCGCGCATCTGCTCGAGGAAAGAAGTATCATGGGCGGACGCGAGGCTATAGATGGACTGAAGCGCATGCGCCAGGATACGGCGATCCTGCTCGACGGAGAAAATGAGGTCACCGTTCAAGCTTCATCGCTGACTGTAGGTCAGATAATCGTCATCAAACCCGGATCGGGTATTCCAATCGACGGAAAGGTCATCTCGGGAGAAACGAACGTAGACCAAAAATCGCTCACCGGTGAGCCCCTCCCTGCGCATATCAAGGTCGGCGACACGGTTTATGCCGGTACCGTAAATATCGACGGCCGCATCCTCGTTGAGGTTGAAAAGGCTTACGTTGATACCTCCTTCTCGAACATCCTTACAATGCTCGAGGAAGCGGAAAATATCTCGATCCCCGAATCGAGACTCATCGACCGCTTTATGCGTTACTACATTCCATTCGTGCTTGCACTCGCGGCGGCTGTTGCGCTGATCACAAACGATCTCTCAAAAGCAATCGCAATACTCGTCGTATCCTGTCCCTGCGGACAGATGCTCGTAAGCTCCGCGCCGATGATAGCATCGCTCTCGACGGCGACCAAGCGCGGAATTCTGATCAAGAACTCTAAGTTCATTGAGGAAATGACCGAGGTCGAGACCGTTGTGTTCGACAAGACGGGTACTCTGACCGTCGGTGAGCTTTCTCTGACCGATATTCTTCCCGCGGAAGGATACGATGACGATACCCTTCTCTCGCTTGCCGCTTCTCTTGCCTGCGGCTCGAACCATCCCGTTTCCCGCGCAGTAACCGAGGCTATTGAGGGCAAGGACTACGAGACCCTCGGCGAGGTCAAGGAGATCCCCGGCAAGGGTATGCAGGGCAAAGATGCCGAGGGCAAAGAGCTTATCCTCGGAAACAAGTATTGGTTTGATTCGCTCGGAATCTCAATTCCCGAGGGCTTCGGAGACGAATTTACCGGCTCTGTGAGCTTCGTTGCACGCGGCGGCGTACTTATAGGCTGTCTCGGATTCAACGACACAGCGCGCGCTGAGGCGTCCGAGAGCATCACTTCGCTCAAGGATATGGGCATCAAGAATACCGTCATTCTCACGGGTGACCGCGAGATAGCGGCGCGTAAGATCGCATCCGAGGTCGGAGCCGACGATGTCAGATTCCAGCTTCTCCCCCAGGATAAGCTCGAGGCTATCAACGAGCTCCGCAAGTCGAGCTGTGTTCTTGCCGTCGGCGACGGTATCAACGACGCTCCCGCGCTTCGTCAGGCAGACGTCGGTATCGCGATGGGTGCCATGGGCTCGGATCTTGCGATCCAGTCGGCGGATATTGCGCTGATGAACAACAATCTCGAAAACATTCCCTTCATCATCAAGCTCTCCAAGCAGACGAGAAGGATCATTTATCAAAACCTGATCCTCTCGGTGCTTATCAGCCTTACGATGATCGGACTCTCGCTCTTCGGAGTCATCTCCGCACTCTTCGGCGCGGTGTTCCATAACGTCGGCGCATTCGTGGTGCTGATCAACAGTTCAAGAATACTAAAGACGAAATAACCAAATTAAAACAAACAGGATGCCAAATCGGCATCCTGTTTTTGTATCACTTCGACATCCTTCGCCATATACTTACATTAGAAGACAAAAGTCTTCAAAAACAAAGGAGCGGCATAAAAATGAGGTATATTGCGGTTTTTCCGACGCTGACTCTGGCGCAGAAGGCGAGTCGGCTGCTTCGGAACGATAATATCGCGGCTGAGGTCGTGAAGGTTGATTCATCGCGCACGCGGCGCGGTTGCTCTTGGGGAGTTGCATTCGACGAGGAGGCTATCTTCTCCGTCCGAATGATCTTTTCCAACAAGTCGATCCCCGAGCGCGAGATAATTAAGGAGTAGGCTATGATCTATCTTGACAATGCGGCGACGTCCTTCCCCAAGCCTCCCGAGGTTATAAAAGAGATGTCGCGCTGTATGCTCGAGTATTGCGGAAATCCCGGGCGCGGCTCACACAAGCTTGCCTTCGCGGCGGCTGAAAAGATCTATGATTGCAGAGTCGCGCTCACGGATCTCTTCTCCGCAAGTGCGCCCGAGAACGTCATTTTCTGCCAGAACGCCACAGCAGCGTTGAATCTCGCGATCCAAGCCCTCGCCCGCGACGGTGCACACTTCATCTGCTCTGATATGGAGCACAATTCGGTCCGCCGTCCGCTCGAATATCTCGTCAGAGAAAAAGGTGGCAGCTATTCGATTTTCGATTCTCACGCGCGAGACCCCTATCGCAGTCCCGCCAAGATCTGCCGCTCGATCGCATCGCTCATTCGTCCCGAAACGGTCGCGGTGATATCGACCGCTTGCCCAAATATCTGCTCGCAGATAATGCCGCTTGATGAGATAGGTAGGCTATGTAAAAAGCATGGGATCTTCTTCATCGTTGACGGCGCGCAGGGCGCGGGGCACTTCGATATCAGTATGGAGCGTTCCAATATATCGGCTTTGGCCCTGCCCGGACACAAGGGGCTTATGGGTCCTCAGGGCAGCGGTGCGCTGATCGTTTCGGACGACTTTCCCGCCCGTCCTCTACTCTACGGAGGCTCGGGAAGTGCCTCTCTCGAGCCCAATATGCCCCTCGAATTGCCCGAAAGGCTTGAGGCGGGCACTCTCTCGACTCCCGCGATCGTGGGCTTGGAGGCGGGAATCAAAGCTCTGCGCGGTATCGGGCTTGACAAAATATCGTCGCACGAGCAGATGCTCTTTTCAAAGGCGCAAAGACTGCTCTCCGAGATCCCTTCTGTAACGGTATACGCACCGAGAGATGCGGGGGCGGTGATCTCATTCAATATCTCGGGAATTCCATCCGACAGGATTGCCAATCTCCTATCCGAGCGGGATATCTGCGTACGCGGAGGATTTCATTGTAATCCATTTGCGCATGCCGCCCTCGGAAGCGATACGAGCGGAAGCGTACGCGCCTCATTCTCCCATTTCAACACCGCTGATGACATCTACCGACTCGCAGAAGGAGTCCGCGACATCGCGCGGGGAAAATATAGATAATGAAAAAAGCCTACCCGAAATTCGGGTAGGCTTGATTCGTAATTTGAATTACTCTGCGTCTGCAGCCTTCTTAGCCTTCTTGGACTTCTTTGCTGCCTCTGCAGCTGCTGCAGCCTCTTCCTCTGCCTTGGTGGTTACGAGAGTGATGAGAGCCATCTCTGCTGCGTCGCCACGGCGCGGGCCGAGCTTATAAATGCAGGTGTAACCGCCGTTTACGTCCTCGTAACGAGGTGCGATCTCGCTGAACAGCTTCTTGATAACCTCATCGGAAGTGATGAAGGCGTGAGCTGCGCGACGGCTTGCAAGTGTATTCTGCTTACCGAGAGTGATCATCTTCTCAGCAAGTGCACGGACTTCCTTAGCGCGGGTCACAGTGGTCTCAACCTTACCGTGCTGAAGCAGGTAGGTAACAAGACCGCGAAGCATTGCTTTTCTGTGAGCGGTAGGTCTGCCGAGTTTTCTAGTTCCGGGCATCTTAATGCTCCTCCTTAATGAATCTGTGTTGTGAATGAAATCGTCCTGCTCTTATTCCTCGTCGTTACGAAGTGTAAGACCGAGGCTTTCGAGCTTAAGGATGACTTCTTCAAGCGATTTCTTACCGAGGTTACGAACCTTGATCATTTCGTCCTCAGAGCGGCTGACCAAATCTTCTACCGTGTCAATGCCTGCGCGCTTCAAGCAGTTGAAGCTACGTACAGACAGGTCAAGTTCCTCAATGGTCATCTCAAGAACCTTTTCTTTTTCCTTTTCGGGTCTCTCAATCATGATCTCCGCGTTCTTTGCTTCATCCGACAAATCCACAAACAAGTTGAGATGCTCGTTGAGAATCTTGGCACCGAGCGAAATCGCTTCTTTTGCCGTAATGGTTCCGTTTGTCAGAACCTCGAGCGTGAGTTTATCATAATCGGTCATATTGCTTCCGACACGAGTGTTCTCAACATTGTATCTGACGTTGTAAACGGGAGTGTAGATCGAGTCTGTGTAGATCAGACCGATAGGTGCGGATACCGCAGTACCAAAGCTATCTGCATGCAGAAGCTTGTTCTTGTCCTGGGATACATAGCCGCGGCCGTTTTCAAAGGTCAGCTCCATGTAAAGGTGTGCACCCTCCGCAAGAGTTGCGAGATGGTGATCGGAGTTGAGAATAACGATATCGGAATCCTGCTTGATGTGTCCTGCGGTTACATTGTCGGGACCAACCGCATCAAGGATGACAGTCTTGGGAGCCTGAGTATAGAGCTTTGCAACAATGCCCTTGATATTCAGGACGATCTCTGTCAGATCCTCTGCAACACCGGGAAGCGAGGTGAATTCGTGTAATGCACCGTCTACCTTGATAGATGTAACGGCTACACCGGGAAGCGAGCTCATCAGAACTCTGCGGAGCGAGTTTCCGAGTGTTGTTCCGTAACCGCGCTCAAGGGGCTCAACGATAAATGTACCGCTTCTGCCGTCTTCGCTTTCATCTACCGTTACGATATTTGGCTTTTGAATCTCTATCATTCCAGATTATACCCTCCAATAATTTTTAAGCTTGCGATAATAGTTTATGCGCATGTTTTGTGCTCCCACGTATTCGCGCACACCCCCAAAGCCGGAGTGCAGCCTGTGGGAGAATGTGCGGTATTACTTGGAATAGAGCTCGACGATGAGCTGCTCGTTGAAGTCGAAGCCTACGTCTTCTCTTGTGGGAAGAGCGATGACCTTTGCAGATGCCTTTGCAGCGTCTACCTCAAGCCACTTGGGAGCGTTCTTGCTGCCCATAGCCTCTACGAGAGCCTTGATGGAATCCTTCTCAAGTGCGTTCTCTGCAACAGAGATAACGTCACCAACTCTGATGGAGTAGGAAGGAATGTTGACCTTCTTGCCGTTTACACGGATGTGGTCGTGAAGTGTGAGCTGACGGGACTGAGTTCTGGACTCACCGAAGCCCATACGATATACTGCATTATCGAGACGTCTCTCAAGAAGAATGAGGAGATTCTCACCGGTCATACCGGGCATACGGTCTGCCTTCTCGTAGTAGTTGTAGAACTGACGCTCGAGAACGCCATAAACGCGTCTTACCTTCTCCTTCTCACGGAGCTGTCTTCCGTACTCCTGCAGCTTCTTCTTAGCAGCACCGTGCTGACCGGGAGCTGCGGGACCTGCATTACGGTTACGGGAATTGGGATCAATACGGTCAAAGGGGCACTTGCCCGAGGTGCAGCGATCGCCCTTAAGGAAGAGCTTTACGCCCTCTCTGCGGCAAAGCTTGCATACAGGACCTGTATATCTTGCCATAGTTGTGGTTCCTCCTTTTTTTGATCAAACGCGGCGGCGCTTGGGGGGTCTGCATCCATTGTGGGGTACAGGGGTAACGTCTTTAATCATTGTAATCTGAAGACCGACAGTCTCGAGTGCGCGGATTGCAGACTCACGTCCTGCTCCGGGACCTCTGACATAAACCTCAACCGACTTAAGACCATGCTCCATTGCTGCCTTTGCAGCAGTCTCGGAAGCGGACTGAGCGGCGAAGGGGGTAGACTTTCTGGATCCCTTGAAGCCGAGTTCACCGGCGGAAGCCCAGGAAATTGCATTACCCTCGGCATCGGTTACGGTAACGATGGTGTTATTGAAGGTAGCACGAATGTGTACCTGGCCGTTCGGAATATTCTTCTTATCGCGGCGCTTCTTGATAACCTTCTTTGCAACTTTAGCCATAACTTACGAACCTTTCTTCTTGTTTGCGATAGTCTTAACGGGACCCTTACGAGTTCTTGCATTGGTCTTAGTTCTCTGACCTCTTACAGGGAGTCCCTTTCTGTGACGGATACCGCGGTAGCAGTTAATTTCTACAAGACGTTTGATGTTGAGAGCAACGTCACGGCGAAGGTCACCTTCTACAACGTAGTTGTTCTCGATCTCGTCACGGAGCTTAGCAACCTCATCTTCAGTGAGGTCCTTAGCACGGGTGTCGGGATTGATGCCGGTCTTTGCAAGGATGTCATTTGCACTCTTGCGGCCGATACCGTAAATATAGGTAAGAGCAATCTCAACACGCTTGGAATTAGGAATATCAACACCAGCTATACGAGCCATTCTGTTAATCCTTTCTTTCTCTTAAATTCGCTATCAACCCTGGCGCTGCTTGTGCTTGGGGTTCTCGCAGATGACCATTACTCGGCCGTGTCTTTTGATGATCTTGCACTTTTCGCAGATCTTCTTAACGGATGGCTTAACTTTCATTTTTAACCATACCTTTCTGAAAATTGTACTTATTTCGTACGCCAGGTGATTCGTCCCTTATTGAGGTCGTATACAGACACCTCAACGGTTACGTGGTCACCGGGCAGAATTCTGATAAAGTTCTGTCTCAGCTTTCCCGAAATATGTGCGGTCACAATGTGACCGTTGGGAAGCTGAACCTTGAAGACTGTGTTGGGCAGTGCCTCAACCACAGTACCTTCAAATTCGATTACGTCGTTCTTAGGCATAACTTTTCCCTCCATTCATATTCTCGGTTGAGTTCACTCCAGCGGAGCCGTGAGGATCACGGGACCTTCATGAGTGATTGCGACGGTGTTCTCATAATGTGCTGAGAGCGTTCCGTCTGCGGTTTTGACGGTCCAGCCGTCGGATAACTGACGAACCTCATATCCGCCTATGTTTACCATCGGTTCGATGGCAAGGGTCATACCCGCCATAAGCTTGACTCCGCGTCCCGCTGTTCCGAAATTCGGTACCTCGGGATCCTCGTGGAGGTCGTGTCCGACTCCGTGACCAATATACCTTCTTACTACGCTGAAGCCTTCTGCTTCAACGCAACTCTGAATCGCGTGACCGATATCGCCGATTCTGTTCGACTCACGGCACTGATTGAGTCCGCAATAGAAGCTCTTCTTTGTGGTCTCGATCAGTCTTGCAGTCTCGCGGCTTACGCTGCCGACAGCAAAGGTTCTTGCCATATCAGAGTTAAATCCCTTATAGAAGGCACCTGTATCGATCTTTACAATATCACCCTCGAAAAGTATTCTCTTTTTTGAAGGAATACCGTGGATTACCTCGTCGTTGATACTGATACATGCGCTTCCGGGGAAACCGCCGTAGCCGAGGAAGCCGGGACGTGCACCGCATTTTTCAATGTGTGCTCTGATAACCTTGTCAATGTCGTAGGTGCTCACACCCTCGCGGATGATCTCGCGTGCCTTGAACATCGCTTCATAGGCTATTCTGCCCGCCTCTCTCATAACGGCTATCTGTTGGGGATTTTTGATCGGTATCATTATCTGCCGCCAACCTTGGCAAGTGCTTCGCGCACGAGCCTTGTTGTATCCTCAACCTCTTCCTGACCCTCGACGCGAATGAGTTTACCTCTCTCATTGTAGAATGCGAGGAGCGGCTCAGTCTGTCCGTGGTAGTTATGAAGTCTTGTGAGAACTGTTTCAGCCTTGTCGTCGGCTCTGATATAAAGCTCCGAGGAGCACTTATCGCAGATGCCTTCAACCTTGGACGGTTTGTATTCGATGTGGTAAGAAGCGCCGCACTTGCAAACGCGTCTTCCCGACATACGTGCTACAATTCTTTCATCGCTGACATCGATCGAAAGGACAGCGTCGATCTCGACACCCATCTTTTCGAGTGCTTCTGCCTGCGCGATGGAGCGGGGGAAGCCATCAAGAATAAATCCGTTCGAGCACACCTCGGACTTAAGATAGTCGCGGACGATGCCGATGACGATCTCGTCGGGGACAAGATCTCCGTTCTCGACGTAACCCTTGGCAGTTTTACCGAGCTCGGTACCTGCTGCCATGGCGTCGCGAAGGATCTGTCCCGTCGAAATCGCGGGGATATTTTCTCTTGCGGCAATTATTTCGGCCTGTGTGCCTTTACCCGCACCGGGGGCGCCCATAATGATAAGATTCATTATTTTCTTTCCTCCGAAAATATCCGCGGGTCGGTATTAACCGAAGAGACCCTTAGTCTTGGAGCCGCTCATGTTACGGAGCGCAAGCTGTGCATCGAGATCACGTACGGTCTCAAGCGCAACACCAACAACGATCAGGAGCGAGTTACCGCCGAATGCGATTGCAGAGAATGCAACGCTGTGGGGGTTGATCGTAGTGATAACGATGTTAATGAGCATGGGAAGACCCGAAATGATGCAAAGGAAGATCGCACCGATAAGAGTTACTCTGTTAAGAATCTTCTTGATATACATAATGGTGGGCTTACCCGAACGAATACCGGGAATAGAGCCGCCATTCTTCTGAATGTTGTTCGCAACCTCAACAGGGTTGAAGGAGATAAGCACGTAGAAATATGCAAATACAATGATCAGACCCAGGTTGATGATGAGGTAGAGCCAAGTATTATAATTGAAGTAATTGTTTATAAAGGTGGCAAAACCGCTCTTGGGGAAGAAGGCTGCGATTGTTGCGGGAAGGGATACGATGGAGCTTGCGAAGATAACGGGCATAACGCCGTTCATGTTCAGCTTCATCGGAAGATTGGAGGACTGTCCGCCGTACATCTTTCTGCCGACAACACGCTTAGCGTACTGGATCGGAATTCTGCGCTCGGATTCGGTAAACCAAACGATGAATACAACGCTTGCGAGAACGAATACGATTGCAAAGAGTGCGATGAAGAGTCCGCCGAGATTGAATCCCTGGAAAGTGGTAGGTCCTGCGAAAACGGTGGTCCAGAGAGAACCGATCATTCCGGGAAGACCTGAGATGATGTTTGCAAAAAGGATCATGGAAACACCGTTGCCGATGCCGTGGTCATTGATCTTTTCTGCAAGCCACATGATAATGGAAGAACCTGCGCAATAGCAAGCAACGATTACTACCTTACCGAAAGCGGTGATTCCGCTTACGAGCATTCCGGCTGTCTCCATATATGCGAGATAACCGATAGCGGTAAGAATAGCAAGACCTACTGTTGTATAACGAGTGATCTTTGTGATGATCGCCTTGCCCTCCTCACCGTTCTTGGAAAGTCTCTCAAGCGCGGGAATCGCAACTGTGAGAAGCTGAATAACGATGGAGGAAGTAATGTAGGGAGATACGGAGAGTGCAAAGAGAGTTGCCTTTGCAAATGCATCACCCGAAAGCAGGTTGAGATAGGTGAAAATTGATCCTGCTGCGCTGTCCGCAAACATCTTGTAAGCATCAGGATTGATAAAGGGGACGGGAATCTGCGCGCCAAGGCGATATACAACGAGGATCATCAGCGTAAACAGAAGTTTAGTGCGAAGCTCGGATACCTTCCAGGCATTTTTGAATGTCGCAAACATCCTTATACCTCCTCGCAACTTCCGCCTGCTGCTTCGATCTTTTCCTTAGCTGCTGCAGAGAACTTAGCAGCCTTAACGGTAAGCTTCTTGGTGAGCTCGCCATTGCCGAGAACCTTGAGTCCATCCTGTGCCTTGCGAATTACGCGTGCAGCAAGAAGAGTCTCGATATCGACGATAGCGCCGTCCTCAAAGCGGTTGAGATCGCTGACGTTGATAGTAGCATAAACAGTAGCAAATCTCTTGTTGTTGAAGCCTCTCTTAGGAAGCTGTCTGTAGATCGGGAACTGTCCGCCCTCGAAACCGGGTCTTACACCGCCGCCGGAGCGAGCATTCTGTCCCTTGTGGCCCTTGCCAGCGGTCTTGCCGTTGCCGGAGCCGGGTCCGCGACCCTTGCGGAATCTTTCCTGAACGGAACCTTCAGCGGGTCTGAGTTCATTAAGCTTCATATCTGCTTCCTCCTTTACTCTACATCCTCAACGGATACGAGGTGGGAGATAACTCTTACCTTACCGTCAAGTACGGGACCTTCCTGGTGAAGGACGAAGTCGCCGATTTTCTTGAGGCCGAGAGAAGCAGCGGTGAGCTTCTGATTCGGCTTAGCGCAGATGAGGGACTTTACGAGAGTTACTTTCTTCATTTCTGAGTACCTCCCTTAACGTCGTCTGCTGTGATATCACGAGTGCGAGCAACTTCCTCAACGGTGCGGAGCTCAGAGAGTCCTGCTAGGGTTGCCTTAACTACGTTGATGGGGTTGTTGGAACGGAGGCACTTAGCACGAATGTTGCTAATGCCGGCAGCCTCGAGGACCATACGGACCTTGGAGCCTGCGATGATACCGGTACCGGGAGCAGCGGGCTTAAGAAGTACCTTGCCTGCTCCGAACACGCCCAGAACCTCGTGAGGAATGGTTGTGCCCTTGATGGAAACGGTGATCATATTCTTCTTTGCGTCTTCAACACCTTTGCGGATGGCCTCGGTAACTTCGGCAGCCTTGCCGATACCTACGCCAACACGACCGTGGCCGTCGCCTACTACCATAAGAGCTGCGAAGCGGGCAATACGTCCACCTTTAACGGTCTTGGAAACACGGTTCAGTGCTACGAGGTTTTCAATGTACTGCTTTTCCTCGTAATTATTGTTTCTGAATGCCATTTTAATCTCCTAATTTGTTCAATTAATATTAGTTGAACAGTGTACAAACCGGAATAAAGTCTTACGACTCAGAACTTCAGGCCGCCCTCGCGAGCGCCGTCAGCCAGTTCCGATACACGTCCGTGATAAAGATAGCCGCCGCGGTCGAATACGACTTCGGTGATACCCTTTTCGATTGCTCTTTCGGCAACAAGCTTGCCGACCTTCTTGGCAGCCTCTTTGTTGCCGCCAACTTCAAAATCCTTCTCGTAGGAAGAAGCACTTACAAGAGTGATGCCCTTGACATCGTCAATGATCTGCGCGCTGATATTGTTAGTGGAACGATATACAGCGAGACGAGGACGCTCAGATGTGCCGGAGATCTTTGCTCTGACTCTGGTATGTCTCTTGATACGCGCTGCGTTCTTATCCTTCTTAGATACCATTTCTGTTTACTCCTCTCTCTTAGTTCTTCTTCTTCATTTCCTTACGACGGACATTCTCGCCTGCGTAACGGATACCCTTCTGGTGGTAAGGCTCGGGAGGTCTCTTACCGCGGATAACAGCTGCGATCTGGCCTACAGCCTGCTTGCTGTTACCCTTGATGGTAATGGTGATCGGAACGACCTTCTCTGCAACCTCGAAGGTGATGCCTTCGGGCTGAGCGATTGTGAACTTTGCCTGGGGCTTTCCGTTTACGAGGGAGTGACCTACGTAAAGGAGAAGGTTATTACCCTGCATGGTTGCTCTGTAACCGGTACCGTGGATCTCGAGTACGCGGGTGTAACCCTCGGTTACGCCAACTACCATGTTGTAGATAAGTGTACGGGTGAGACCGTGAAGGCTTCTGTCTGCCTTCTCGTCTGTAGGACGCTCAACAGTAAGAACGCCTGCCTCAACCTTAACAGTCATTCTCTCAGAGATCTTCTCTGTGAGAGTTCCGCGGGGACCCTTAACGGTTACGAGACCTGCCTCGGTCTTAACCTCAACGCCTGCGGGGAGGGTGATGGGATTTCTTCCTATTCTTGACATCTTACTACCTCCTTATTACCATACAAAGGCAAGAACTTCGCCGCCAACCTTCTCTTTACGAGCCTGCTTGTCGGTCATGATGCCCTTGGAAGTGGATACGATAGCGATGCCGAGACCGTTCATTACACGGGGCATTTCCTCACAGCCTGCGTAGATACGGAGACCGGGCTTGGATACTCTGCGGATACCGCGGAGAACCTTCTGCTTCTTGCCTGTGTACTTAAGGGTTACACGGATGATACCCTGCTTGCCGTCTTCGATGGTCTCGAAAGCGGAAACATAACCCTCGTTTACGAGGATTTCGGCGATTGCCTTCTTCATGTTGGATGCCGGAATGTCCACAGTTGCATGCTTTGCATCGTTAGCATTTCTGATTCGTGTGAGCATATCGGCGATTACGTCTGACATTTGCATTTTAATTTTCCTCCATATGCAAGTTTAATTTATCTTGCTGCCGTTGGCAAACGGCGGCGTATCGGCGGTTAAATCGGGCCGTAGCTTAATTTCCTGCCGATAGTGTGGGGTTGGTAATTACTTACCAGGATGCCTTTCTTACGCCCGGGATCTGGCCCTTGTAAGCCAGCTCACGGAAGCAGATACGGCAGATGCCGTACTTACGAAGGTAAGCGTGGGGACGGCCGCAGATCTTGCAACGGTTGTACTCACGGGTGGAGAACTTCTGCTTTGCCTGCTGCTTGTTAATCATTGCCTTCTTTGCCATTTTTGCCTACCTCCTTGATTAGTTCTTTGCGAAGGGAGCGCCGAGCGCTGCAAGCAGTGCGCGAGCCTCTTCGTCAGTGTTAGCGGTGGTTACGAAGCAGATATCCATGCCGCGGATCTTGTCGATCTTATCGTACTCGATCTCGGGGAAGATGAGCTGCTCCTTAAGTCCGAGAGCATAGTTTCCTCTGCCATCGAAAGCGTCGGGGTTGATACCCTTGAAGTCACGTACGCGGGGGAGAGCGAAGTTGAAGAGCTTGTCAACAAACTCGTACATTCTCTCGCCGCGAAGAGTAACCTTTGCACCAATGGTCATGCCTTCACGAACCTTGAAGTTTGCGACGGACTTACGAGCCTTGGTGGGAACTGCCTTCTGACCGGTGATGAGGGTGAGGTCGCCGATGATGTTCTCGATGACCTTTGCATTGTCTCTAGCCTCGCTGGAGCCTACGTTAAGGACAACCTTGTCAAGGCGGGGGATCTGCATGGTGCTCTTGTAACCGAACTGCTGCATGAGTGCGGGAGCTACTTCGTTTCTATAAGTTTCCTTAAGTCTTGCCATAATTCCCTACCTCCTTACAGTTCCTTGCCGCACTTTGCACATGTGCGGATCTTCTTGCCGTCCTTGATGACGGTCTTAACTCTTACGCCCTTATCACAGTTAGAGCAGTAAAGAGCTACCTTGCACGCGTAGATAGCACCCTCGGTATCAACGATGGAGCTTGTCTCACCCTGACGGCGAGCCTTTACGTGCTTATGAACGGTGTTAACACCCTTAACGATAACCTTGTCCTCCTTGGGAGAAACTGCGATTACCTCATGAGTGATAACCTTGCCATTCTTATCTTTCTTTTCCGCTGCCTTACCGGTGAGAAGTACGACAGTATCGCCAGTTTTGATATTCATCGTTTTGATCTCCTTACCTTAAAGTACTTCGGGAGCGAGCGACAGTATCTTGAGGTACTGCTTCTCTCTCAGTTCTCTTGCCACCGGGCCAAAGATACGTGTGCCACGGGGGGTCTGGTCTTCCTTGATGATGACCGCTGCGTTCTCATCGAACTTGATATATGAGCCGTCTGCTCTCGTGGTGCCGTGTGTGCTGCGTACGATAACTGCCTTTACAACGTCGCCCTTCTTGACGATTCCGCCGGGGCTTGCCTTCTTAACAGTAGCAACAACAACATCGCCGATATTCGCATATCTGCGGCCGGTGCCACCAAGAACGCGAATGCAGAGAAGCTCCTTGGCGCCGGTATTGTCGGCAACCTTCATTCTTGATTCTTGCTGTATCACTTAAGATTCCTCCTGTTTCAATACGATATTTGACGTATTTACTATATGAATTGTGCCGCTAGATTATTTAGCCTTTTCGATTATGGTAACAACGCGCCATCTCTTTGTCTTGGAAAGAGGACGGGTCTCCATAATGCTGACCTTATCGCCGATGCCGCACTCATTGTTCTCGTCATGAGCGTGAACCTTGAGGGTGTGCTTAACGATCTTACCGTAGATGGGGTGCTTTACGTTGTCCGCAATAGCAACGGTAACGGTCTTGTCCATCTTGTTGCTGACAACAAGTCCGACTCTTACTTTTCTGAGGTTTCTGTCTTCCATTTACTTTAGCCTCCTTACGCGTTCTTCTCGTTCTGAACAGTCATAACGCGAGCGATGTCACGCTTGACTTCGCTGATGCGGTTGGTGTTCTCGAGCTGGTTGATGGCAAGCTGGAAGCGGAGGTTGAACAGCTCTTCCTTCAGTTCCTTGAGCTTAGCGTCGAGTTCTTCGATGCTCATTGCTCTGATCTCGCTGATCTTCATTCTGTTACCTCCTTAGAAACAAACTTGCACTTGATGGGGAGCTTATGCGAAGCAAGACGCATAGCTTCCTTAGCAACTTCCTCGGATACGCCGTCCATCTCGAACATGATGCGTCCGGGCTTAACGACTGCTACCCAGTACTCGGGAGATCCCTTACCGGAACCCATTCGGGTCTCAGCAGGCTTCTCAGTGATGGGCTTATCGGGGAAGATCTTGATCCATACGTTACCGCCACGGCGGATGTAACGGGTCATTGCGATACGGGCAGCCTCGATCTGATTGGAAGTGATCCAAGCAGGCTCAAGTGCTACGAGACCGTAAGAGCCGTACGCCAGCTCGTTACCGCGGGAAGCCTTACCTGTAAGGCGGCCACGCTGTACGCGACGGAACTTTACTCTTTTAGGCATTAACATTATTTAGCGCCTCCTTCTTTAGGAGTAGTGGGGCGTGCACCCTGGGGGCGGTTGCCCTGAGGACGGTTACCCTGGGGGCGGTTGCCCTGAGGTCTACCCTGTCCCTGACGGCGGTCGTTGTTGCGAGGACCGCGATTGTCTCTGCGCTCGCCCTGGCGACGGTCGCCGCGGCGGTCGTTTCTACGATCGTTTCTTCTCTCGCGAGCTGCGCCCTCGTTGAGGACTTCGCCGTTGTAGATCCATACCTTTACACCGATCTTACCGTAGGTGGTATTAGCCTCCCAGAAACCGTAGTCGATGTCTGCACGGATGGTCTGAAGCGGAATGGTACCCTCGTGGTAGTGCTCAGAACGTGCGATTTCCGCACCGCCGAGACGACCGCCGCAGGTGATCTTGATTCCGCGTGCGCCGAGGCGCATGGTGTTTCTGATAGCCATCTTCATTGCACGGCGGAAAGCCACACGGCCTTCGAGCTGAGCTGCAATGTTTTCTGCTACGAGCTGTGCGTTG
The DNA here is from genome assembly GCA_017411805.1 of Clostridia bacterium. Taxonomy (GTDB): domain Bacteria; phylum Bacillota; class Clostridia; order Oscillospirales; family CAG-272; genus CAG-390. The sequence goes on along the minus strand of JAFQPI010000072.1, from coordinate 45,258 downwards.
AGCTCAGGGTTGCGAACCTCAACAACGTTAACCGATACGGGAATTACGTTACCGTTAGCATCCTTGCCTACGATAGCTTCAACTTCCTTCTTCAGCTTCTCGATGTTGTCGCCGCTGCGGCCGATAACCATACCGGGCTTTGCGCAGTGGATGAAAACTCTGACTCTGTACTGATCGCGTTCGATCTCGATCTTAGGCACGCCTGCCTTCTGAAGCTCTTCCTTGAGGAGCTTTCTGATCTTGTAGTCCTGTACAAGTGTATCTCCGAAAACCTCGTCCTTGACGCACCATCTGGAATCCCAGCCCTTGATGACGCCAACGCGAAGACCGTGAGGATTAACTTTCTGTCCCATTAGGCATTGACCTCCTTAGTTTCTCTTTCCTTAACCGCGAGGGTTACATGAGATGTTCTCTTGAGAATTCTGTTGCCCGAACCCTTAGCGCGGGGCATATATCTCTTGAGAGTAGGACCGGGGCAGACGAAGCACTCGGAAACGTAGAGGTTCTGGGTGTCCATCTGGAAATTGTGGTCAGCATTTGCGATTGCACTCTTAAGGAGCTTTACGAGCTCGGGAGATGCAGCCTTGGGGGTGTTCTTGAGAATTGCCATAGCAACCTTAGTATCCTTACCGCGGATAAGATCGAGAACGATCTTTACCTTACGGGGAGAAATTCTCAAATATTTAAGATAAGCTCTTGCTTCCATTATTCTTTCTTCCTCCTCGATTATTTACCGGTGTTGGATGTCTTGGTTCCGGCGTGGCCGGGGAAACGACGGGTGGGAGCGAACTCACCGAGCTTGTGGCCAACCATGTCCTCGATAATGTATACCGGAACATGCTTCTTGCCGTCGTGAACCGCGATGGTGTGTCCTACGAATTCGGGGAATATTGTAGATGCACGGGACCAGGTCTTGATGACTTTCTTCTCGTTCTTAGCATTCATGGCGCGAACTCTGCTAATGAGTTTCTCTTCAACAAAAGGCGCCTTCTTAAGACTTCTGCTCATTCTATATTCCCTCCTTATTTAGCGTTTCTGTGCTTTACGATGAACTTCTCGGTAAGAGCCTTCTTGTTACGAGTCTTATAACCGAGAGCGGGCTTGCCCCAAGGAGTAAGAGGACCGGGATGACCGATCGGAGACTTACCCTCACCACCACCGTGGGGGTGATCGCAGGGGTTCATTACGGAACCGCGAACGGTAGGTCTGATGCCCTTGTGGCGGGTCTTACCTGCCTTACCAACCTTTACGGTGTCATGCTCGATGTTACCAACCTGGCCGATTGTAGCCTTGCAGTTGAGAGCAACGATTCTGACCTCGCCGGAGGGAAGACGGATGAGAGCCTGATCATTCTCTTTCGAGATGAGCTGAGCTGCGGAACCAGCGGAACGAACAAGCTGTCCGCCCTTGCCGGGGTGAAGCTCAATGTTGTGGATGAAGGTACCGGTGGGGATGTTTGCAAGGGGCAGGGTGTTACCAGGCTTGATATCAGCCTCTGCGCCGGAGTAAACAACGTCGCCGTCCTTAAGTCCAACGGGAGCGATGATGTAGCTCTTCTTGCCGGACTCGTTCTCGAGGAGAGCGATGTAAGCGGTACGGTTGGGGTCGTACTCGATACCGATAACCTTTGCGGGCTCAGCGTCGTTACGACGGAAGTCGATGATACGGTACTTAACCTTGTTTCCGCCGCCTCTGTGACGAACGGTGATCTTACCGTAGGAGTTACGTCCTGCGTGCTTCTTCTTGATAACTACCAGGCTCTTCTCGGGAGAAAACTTAGTGATCTCCTCGAAGGAAGCAACAGACATATGTCTTCTGGCAGGTGTCGTAGGCTTATATTTGATTGTAGGCATTATTCGTTTCCTCCTACTTAGTTCATACCGTCGAAGAAGGCGATGGTCTTGGAGTCCTCAGTAAGGGTAACAATGGCCTTCTTCCACTCTGCGGTGTAGCCATAGTTGTAGCGAACTCTCTTTTCCTTGCGCTTCATCATCATGGTATTGACTGCTGCAACCTTTACACCGAACATAACCTCAACTGCGTTAGCAATCTCAGGCTTGGTTGCGGAAGTCATAACTTTAAATACATACTTTTTCTGTTCCATCATGTCCATGCTCGCCTCGGTGATAACGGGAGCGATGATGATGTCCTGTACCATTTTCTTCATTATGCGTATACCTCCTCGAGCTTCAAGGCAGCAGCCTTGGTGATTACGAGCTTCTCAGCATTGAGGATCTCATAAACGTTAAGGGTGTTGCAAAGAGTGGTTTCTGCGGTGGGAATGTTGGCACAGCTCTTAACGACAACGCGGTCAGCCTCAGGGAGAACGAGCAGTGTCTTGCATGCTACGGTCTCGGTGCGGGTCTTAACCTCGCCGCCTTCCTTGTAGTTCTTCTCAACGTCCTTATTAAGGCCGAGAGCAGCAAACATCTTTACCATCTCGGAGGTCTTGTAGGACTCGAGCTTGCACTCGTCAAGAATGATGAGGTTGCCGTTAGCAGCCTTATCGGAGAGTGCGCTGAAGAGAGCAACTCTCTTGGTCTTCTTGTTGAGCTCGGTGCGATAGGTGCGGGGCTTGGGACCGAGGGCGATACCGCCGTGTACCCACTGAGGAGCACGGGTGGAACCCTGACGTGCGCGGCCTGTACCCTTCTGTCTCCAGGGCTTCTTACCGCCGCCGCTTACCTCTGTACGGGTAAGAGTGGACTGAGTACCCTGTCTCTGGTTGAGCATATATGCTCTGACTGCGGCGTGAAGAACGGAAGCGTTTACCTCAGCTCCGAAAAGCTTTTCGGAAAGGCTCATTTCGCCGACTTCCTTGCCTGTCATATCAAGTACTTTAATGTTAGGCATTTGTCATTCCTCCTTGTTTCGTCACGCCTTGATCGAGTCGCGGATGAATACGATACCGCCCTTAGCGCCGGGAATAGCGCCGCGAACTGCGATAAGGTTGTTCTCTGCATCGATCTTAGCAACGGCAAGATTAAGAATGGTAACCTGCTCGTTACCGTACTGACCTGCCATCTTCTTGTTCTTGAAAATTCTCGCAGGGTCGATAACACCCATAGAACCGGACTGACGATGCACAGGGCCAACGCCGTGTGTCATTCTCAGCTTGTGGAGGTTCCATCTCTTGATAGCGCCGGTGTAACCGCGGCCCTTGGTCATACCTGTTACGTCGACCTTCTCGCCAACGGCGAAGGTTTCGACCGATACGACATCACCTACGTTGTAGCCGGAGCAATCTTCAAGGCGGAACTCCTTGAGATGCTTCTTGGTGGTAAGTCCGTTCTTTGCGAAATGTCCGATCTCAGCCTTGGTTGCGTGCTTATCCTTGCAATCCTCAAAGCCAAGCTGGATAGCGTTGTAGCCATCCTGTTCAGCGGTCTTCTTCTGCGATACTACGCAGGGACCTGCCTGGATTATCGTTACCGGAATGACGTTGCCGACTTCGTCGAAAATCTGAGTCATACCGATCTTCTTACCGATAATTCCCTTTTTCATCTTTTTTCCTCCTGAAGGTTATTGGTTGACGCTGTGAATTTTACCTCTCGGTATTACGCCAACTTGACCGACAAGCGCTCATCTTCGAGCGTCGTGTGGTGGGGGTCAGGGTTGATTAGAGGGTAACCTGAATATCAACGCCTGCGGGGAGCTCAATGTTCATCAGTTCTTCGGTGAGTTTCTTCGAAGGCTTCTTGATGTCAATGAGTCTCTTGTGGTTGCGAAGCTCAAACTGCTCGCGGCTGTCCTTGTACTTGTGGACTGCACGGAGAATTGTTACGATCTCCTTCTCGGTGGGAAGCGGAATGGGACCCGAAACCTCGGCGCCGTTGCGCTTAGCAACTTCGACGATCTTTGCGGCTGCCGCGTCAACGAGTGTGTGATCGTAGCTCTTCAGCTTGACTCTGAGCTGTTCCTTAACTGCCATATGTGTTTTCCTCCTTTGTTTTTCTCTCGCGTGCGTGCGAATATAATAGTAATGTAGCTATTTGCGCAGCGCTGAGAAAAGTCAGGAGCGGATTCTGTTATGCACCGTTCCGTGCGTTTCGTTTTGCAGCCATACAAAAGCCGAAACCCGCCACTCGCCGCCGTCACGCAAGCACGGCGCGACGCGAATTCCGGATCGTACGGCTACAAAGCCGTCGTCACGAAGCAACCTTTGAACCGAGGCTGCCCGATGCCTGACATAGCCCACGCGCCCGATCAAATTCGGACTTCTCCACGAAAATTACCCGCATGTTCTTGCGGCAACCTTTCGCTTCAACGCATACTTCGCACATCAAGCCTCAATATTATACTACATTTTTCGTCTGTTTGCAATAAACAGAATAGTAGAATTTATACCAATAATTCTATGGCGTTTTTGTGCATTTTTAACAAATTAATTGGATTAGTGTTTAAAACTGCACAAATTTGCCGCCCCCGAATCGGTTTTCGGAGGCGGATTTTTGTTTCATTTGCTAAAAATACAATATATTCGAGGAATTAATATCGATCATTCCTCGTTATTTTCGTCAATTTGCTTCTCATCATCAGCAACTTCGCGGTTCGCACTTCTCAGCTTGTCAAGCGATTTACAAAAATCAAGTCTAAGCCATTCCGGTTCAAGAATACGTATCTCCGCATCCGACGCAATAAGCGCGCCGAAGAAAACGCGGATATTCTGAAACTCGCATATGTACTTTCCCTTGCTGCCAACTCGCCTTGTAACAAAGGGAGCAAGTTCGAGAGCAACTAACTTATCGGGGATCTGAAGCAGTGCCGAATACGGGATCGAGATCTGGGTCGATTCATCCGATCCGCCAAGCATATCTGCAAGAGCTACGATATTTGAAATATCGCGAGGATCCTCAACTCTGATCGAATCCGGCAAAGTGAAGGACTCGGTATAATAGTATCCCTGTTTCGAACGGTCAAACGCCATCGGCGCGCCTATCTTTCTCTTGAGATAGTCGCAATCGCGCTGTGCCTGGCGATGCGAGATACCGAATCTCTCAGAAAGGCGCATCGCATTGGGATAATACTCATCCTTTATTCTTTTATGAAGCCAGATAATTCTTTCAACGGCAAAGTCAACAGACATTCAGGCAGCTCCTCTCTGCTTGGATTTCAACGAAAGCAATTATTTTTCGAATGACGTTACTATATATAATAATGAAGGAATTATTCCTCAGCTTGCTCCTCGGTGGCAGTTTCATCGGAAGGAACCTCTTCGTTAGAATCTTCTTCAATAGGAGCCTCCTCGAGAGTAAGCTCTTCTACGCAAGGCAAAGCAGATGCCGCCCTGACAAAAGCATTAGTTCTCGCAAGAATATAAATACTTACAACAAGACAGAAGAATGCTTCAACACAGAAATTACCCTCCGAGAGTGCGCCGGTGAAGAATCCTACTATCTCGGATACTCCGCAAGTAAACGCAAGGAAATACGCAATGCATCCGCTGACGAAAAGTCTGCGAGGACGAGCATGATCTTTTGATACATACATTCTCTCCTCACTCAGGAAATAGTACATGATCGAAATAAGCGCAAACTGAAGCATGAGCTTTGAGGGATGGTTCATCTGGACCTTCATCTCAAAATAGATCTGAGCAACGCCGACAAGAGCTCTTACTATCGGGAAAAAGCCAAGCCACGCGGAAAGCTTTTCTTTGGGATTCTTGGAGGCGCGAACAAAGAAGCAAATCGCGGAGAGCACCGAAGCAAGAACTCCGAATATTTCAATGATCGCCGTAGCTCTGATCAAATAAGAGTTTTCCGCTCTGTAAGCGGGATCGAAAATATACTTATAATATTCAAACTTATCGCCGCCAAGCTGATTATACATTTTATAAAAGAAATCAGCAAGCATAATAAATCCGGCAAAAGATGCTGAAAAGAAAATCGAATTTGCACTGTTGTCCACAGCCGAGGGCAATTTCGCTTCCTTTGATATAAATATAAATCCGCTGAGAAGGAAGACGCAGGAAAGCAGGATAAGTGCATTTACGGCAGTATTTAGAATTCCTTCATTAAAATATCCGATCTCCGAGTCAAAAACCGTCAAGTAAGCGACCGATCTGAGAACCGATGCGAGGATCGCAAGCCAGATCGTTACCTGAAAACAAGTTTTAATATTTACTATAGCAGCCTCTTTATCCCGGCTTAAAAATCTGTTTGACATCTCAAAACCTTTCATATTAACGTAAACATAGCAATATTTATATTATTATACACCGCAATTATGAACTCTGTGTAAACAACAGCATCTACTCATAGACAAAATAAGCAAATTTATAAGGAATAAAATATTTTTTCAAAAAATAATGATTTTTTTCAAAAAAGGTATTGACAAATCATAAGCCATGTGGTATAATATATGCCGTTATCCAAAGACAGCAGGTTCCCGTAAAAGCACATGCCATCCTGCCGAGGAAGATTAATCAGATTAATACTTGATCTATGTCTTTCTTTCGGTGCGCGTGCATTTCGGGAGAAGGATATTTTTTTTACGAACACAAACCATTAGGAGGTTAAACACATGCCCAGCAAAGCTATACTTGAGCAGAAGCAGCAGGTTGTCTCCGAGCTTTCCGAGAAGATTCGCAACTCGGTTTCCGGTGTAGTTGTTAACTACCAGGGAATCACCGTTGAGGATGATACAAAGCTCCGTAAGGAACTCCGCGAAGCAGGCGTTTCCTATCAGGTAGTTAAGAACACCCTCACCGGCAGAGCATGCGAAGAGTGCGGCTACGGTGATATCAAGCAGTATCTCTCCGGTATGACCGCAATCGCAGTCAGCCCCGAAGATGCAGTAGCTCCCGCTAAGATCCTCAAGCAGTATGCTGACAAGATCGAGTCCTTCACTCTTTTGGCAGGTTATTGTGACGGCGAAGTTATCGACGCCGCTGCAGTTGAAAGACTTGCTTCCATTCCTTCGAAGGAAACTCTCATTGCACAGTTGCTCGCTTGCATCCAGTCTCCCCTTACCAAATTCGTCTATGTTCTTGACCAGGTTGCCAAGAAGGACGAGCAGCCCGCTGAGGCTGCAGAAGCTCCCGCAGAAGCGTAAAGCTCTCGCGGCATAACATTTAAATATTCCAGGAGGTCATTTAAAATGGCAAACGAAAAGATTACCGCTATCCTTGAATCCATCAAGGCACTTACCGTTCTTGAGCTCTCCGAGCTCGTATCCGCATGTGAGGAAGAGTTCGGCGTATCCGCTGCTAACATTTCCGCAGGTGCAGCTGCAGGTGCAGCTCCCGCTGCTGCAGCAGTTGAAGAGAAGACCGAGTTCGACGTAGTTCTCGCAAGCTTCGGCGCTAACAAGCTCGCTGTTATCAAGGCTGTTCGTGAGATCACCGGTCTTGGACTTAAGGAAGCTAAGGAGCTCGTTGAGGGTGCTCCCAAGACCCTTAAGGAAGGCGTTTCCAAGGAAGAGGCTGAGTCCATCAAGACCGCTCTTATCGAGGCTGGCGCTACCGTTGAGGTTAAGTAATTTAACCACAACATAAATATTTGCACATCCGAAAATCCTTGCTGTGCAAAAAACCGATGCGGAAACGCATCGGTTTTTTGTTTATTTTGTTCATATTGTAGTTTTGATAAGCTTGGCGTTACCGGATAGCAGATACTTCTCTTCTCCTGCGGGGATATAAACCGAATCTCGCTCTTGCAAAGGATACATAACTCCATCTTGACAAATCGAGGCTTCACCGGCAACGAGAGTCAGAGAAATAAAGCCATCATTTTTCGCGCTAATTTCCGCAGAGCCTTCAACTTCAAAAAGTTCGGCGCGGAAATACTCACATTCTGCAAGCAGATTCGAGGTAGTCGGTGCGTGAATAACCGTCTTTTTGAGAGCCATTGCAGCTTCTCGCAGATGAAGTTCGCGCTGTCTTCCGTAGTCATACATGCGGAAGGTCGTATCGCAATTCTGCTGAACCTCGCAAATAAAGTTACCGCCTCCAATAGCATGCGGAGTTCCCGCGGGGATATAATAACATTCACCCACGCTTACAGGGATCTTTTTTAGATACGGAGTCGGATCATCACCGCAAAGCACAGTATTGCGTAATTCTTCAATATCCGCCTCATCCTTCATACCGAGATAAATATAGGAACCCGGCAGAGCATCGATAATATACCACATCTCGCTTTTCCCTCCCTCGCCGCCCATAAGGGCGGCTGCTTTATCATCGGGATGGACCTGTATTGATAAGTTTTCTTTCGAATCAATAAATTTGATAAGCAAAGGGAACTTTTCTTGAATATCAAGTGCTTCTGATAGCATCATTCCTGCATATTCACCGTTCGTGATGACACTGTTGTCTCCGTCTCTGACGGAGAGCACCCAATCCTCACCCGTCGGCGGTTCGGTTTTCCTAAGACGGTCGCCTCCCCAAACGCGTTCCTTATAAATATGCGATAGAATCAGCGGATATTTCATTTTTTCCTCGATATCAGTTTTGTTATTCCGGCGGCAGCAAATGCTGCGAGTGCCGCCGATCCCGCCGCAATAGCACCTGCTTCGGCAGCAGTATACTTGATCTTTGACTTATGCTTAGCGCGCTTCTGCTCAACCTTATTCTGCTTTTTCGCTGACTTTAGCTCTTTCGCGGTAGGTTCAACCTCTTTGCGTGCGCCAAGCTGTTTATAATCGATCATTCCCGGTGTCGGAATACCCGTGCCGCAGAAGATACCGAGAGGAGACATATCGCAAGAGAAACGATATTTATATGCCTCATCAACCTCGGCAGTCTGACCGTAACGCAGACCCATATTCCATGTCACACGGGATACGATCTCTCCGCTAATCGAAAGATCAAGACGTCTTCCGGCAGTAGATCTCGACGTGATGGGCTTTTCACAAATATAGATGCTCTGGCCCTCGATCAGCGCAGTTGCGTATCTTCTGTTGAAATCATCAACTGTCAGAGCGGCATGATCCGGCTTCCGATACCAAATAACCACCGCGCTTCTTGCGGGAATCGTAATACCATCAGCAGACCAAACATTTTCATCCTTCGGGGGCTTACCGGTTATGGTCCAAAGAGAGATCTTTGAATCCCTGAGGGTAATATCGTTACCCGAATTGTTACATAAAGTAACGTACGGGAAGGGATTATTGATCACATTACCGTCTATCTCAAGGGGAGCGGTAGCACAAAGAACCTCTGTGATGCTTACCGGTGATACAAGGATATAGGCAGTCGCCTTTTTCACAGCATTATCCGATACTGCGGAGATAATCGCGCTTACGCGGCGGTTCTTTGATATTTCCGGAAGCTGACGTGTGACAGTCATGCTTCTCCCCGGCTTGAGCTTGCCAATGCAGACCTTGGCATAAGGAACTGCATCGCGTAATGAGAAGCCCTCGACCCCGGTCAGATAGAAGTCAACCTTGACCTCGGTCATGACCTTATCGGTGGGATTCTCAAACTTTATTGTAACAGCAGAACTTTCGTGGGGATCATAGGATGCCGAGCGTGTCATTGAAAGCACCTTCGGCTCGCTTCTGTTCTCGATCCAGACGGGAGCAGTTACAGAATACTGCGCACCGTTTGAAATACGGAGATAATAGTAATCAAATTCAACGGGAAGAGTTGTATTCCACTCGTAGCTCTGTCTCGCGCCAACGAATTTCCGCGTTACGACAATATTATCCTCTCCAATGATCTCGATAAGACCAATGCCGTTTTCATTCTCGGTCGTGATCTTAACCGAAATATGAAGTTCATCGGGATTATCGAGCCTTGATCCCATCCATTCTCCGTTGATCTTATAAAAGATCTTCATTGTGGGATCGGCACTCGAATATACTCTGCGGGCGCGGAAGGCGTCCATAATATTGGCTCGAGTCAGCGCGGGAGCGAGAACGCCCGTAATATAGGGGCTCGCTATCGTCCAGTTGGGTGCATGGTTATCTTCATTGAATGCGGGCGCAACATGCCATCCGCGCGAAAGTAAGAGTGCGTACTGTTGGTCATAGCCCCTACCCTTGATCTCAGCAAGAGCCATCTGCTTGTCGGCTTCGGGAGTCCGGAAGCCGTAATCCTCGAAATCGCCCCAGTTATTTCCGGGGTGGTTAAACATACCGACGGCATTCGGCTCACCTTCAAGCCACTTGAATAGATCAGGCATATTGACACTGTGTATATCGGATACGATCTTTTCGCTTCCGATAACGTTCATGTGTCCCCAATAGCCGCAGGTATTGTTCCAGGTCATTTCCCAGCCATAAAGCGCGGCAAATCTACCGGGGCGGTCAAGAGACTTAGCCGCAGCCTTCTGCTCGTCGTAGACCTTTTGTGTGAAATAATGCGAATGCTCAGTCACAGCAAAGAAATCCGCACCGTTATCATATGCAAATTCAATTGCATCGCGGCCGCGGCCGTTGCCGTCCGAGTCACCGGTATGAGCATGAATTTCGCCGAAATAAGCGTTAAGCTCGCTCATATCGGATACAGTAAAATCAACCGTTCTTGTAGTTCGGTTGCCAAGTCCATCCTTTAGACGGATGGTCAAAGAATGCTTGCCGACCTCAAGCGGCTTCTTCGGCTCGTAAATAAGCGAGGTCGCCGTAATTGTCGTATCATTTGTCACGTCCTTGCCGTCAACTCTAAGATAACAATCCTTGATGCGTATGCCCGCAGGATCTGTATAAGAAGCTTTGATTACGATCGGCTTTGTGCCGTCAAATGCATATCCGCGTGTAGGAATCATATCGGTTATTCTCGGTCCGCGGTTATCGTAAACGGGAACTCTAAGCGGAAGCACGTTGCCAAGTCTGACTTCTCTTGCGCCGTCATACGCGCTGATCTCATACTCAAGCTCCGATAATTCCTCAAATACTTCTTCGGGAATGCGTGCGCGGCGGACACCGTCGTGTTCCTCTAAAGCTTCGTATTCTGCTTTTTCGCCGTTTGGCAGAGTCACCTTGATCATCGTGCGTCCAACTTCATTGTCTCTTTCCGAAGGAAGAACAACGAATTCGATAATTCCGCAATAATCGCCGTGGTACGCCTCTTTAATAGGTGAGAGCGGCAAAATAACAGGAAGAGCCGCGGTCGGATTATAAACTCCCGTCTCAAGATGGCAGGGATATCCGGGAGTTGCAAGCTCCGCATGAGAAAGATTAACAGCCTTGCGGGGTTCAAAGGGATCAAAAGTCCAATAAGACGAGCGATGAACCGGTGTATCCCATTCGGCATAGCAATTGCTGTAAACCAAAGTGAAGACAGCGCTTGAAGCGTCGCCCCCGCGGGGCACTATAAGCAGAGTTGTAACGTCGTGTCCATTGGGAAGCGAAGATATTCCCGCAAGATTCTTTCTTTCTCCGCTTTCGGGATCTATCTCTGTAAGATCTATCGGAAGGATCCGAGCGCGAGCCTCGTCAATCGGCTCTTTAGTATAAAGGTAAGCGGTATTTATATCTCTGATAAGATCATCGGGAGTCAAAGAATTGACTTCGGGCGCGTAGTTCTTCAGAGTAAGACCCCACACGGCTGCAGATTCACCCGCGCCGAGAATATTAGCCCCGGCTGCTCTTGAAAGAGGAATTCTTCCCTTAGGCTCGCCAACTGCCGCATAATCCGGTGCCTGTGTATTTGCGTAGACCAAAAGCTCGTAGTCATACAGATCAACAGGCTTATCGGTGGGATTGAAGTACTCAATATAGCAAGTGTGATCCTTGCCTTTGGGTCTTGCGAATATCTCGGTTATGACCAGAGGCGAAAGCTCGGGCATATTATCGAGAGAAATCAATTTGCATTTGTAGGGAGGAAGTTTTGGGGTCGTTTCGCCTTCTGCATCTATTCTGTATACAATCACATCACCTTTGAGTGATGAAGCAGGTATATCCACGCGATACACCACGTAAGTTACTCCCTTGCGCTCATATCTGTCACAAGGCAAAAGATAAAAGTCCTTTCCGTCCTCAATTCGAAGAACCAAACGCTCGGGCGCGTTTTCGCCGAAAACGCGGTATGCCGCCGAAATTGACAGCGGATGATCAACTATAGCATATTCGGGAGCAGCATGCAAGACTGCGGGATAATTGCCGCAATATCTTTTGATTTTCATTTTTTAGCCCTCCATAGACAATCAAATAAATAATCAATTATATTATACCATTTTTTCTTTGATTCTGCAATAAAAAAACGGCACTTTTTCGAAAAAGTGCCGTTTTTTTATTTATTCTTACTTTTCACTCAAAGTCTTGAAGAGATCGGCATAGAGCGGATCGCGGCGGATCTTTCTGACATAGAGATAATGATGGCGTGCGCTGTCGAATGAGTAACGGCAATCGCTCGTTACGTAGGGAGTGGGGATCTCGACGATCTCCATAGACGACGGAAGGGTTATGCAACCAACCGCGGTAACGTCCCATACGACTTTTGAACGTCCGTAACCCCAATTGATATAATCACCCGTGATCGAGCAGAGATAATTGCAAAGATCATTCTTGCCCTTGAGGTAATAATCAAGCTCTGCGGGAGTTGTGATAAAGGATGAACAAACGCCGTCGCAAGGGATCTGGAGAAAGGGTATCTTACTGTCGAAGAGTACCTGCGCTCCGGGAATATCCTGACGAAGATTGAATTCCTTTGTGTCGGGTCTCTCGAGGGCGTGGCCGCCGAGCCAGATGACCGCGCTTCGCTTGGCAATTTCGGGTTCCTTAGCTAACGCTGACGCTACGTTGCTGATGGCACCAACTGCCACGATAACTACCGGCGTTTCACGCGACATTACCGTGTTGATGATATTGTCGCATGCATCTGACTCGACTATATCGGTCTTTGAAGTCATGAAGCGTGTGCTTCCGCGGTAGACGGGTACCTGCTTTGCCATCTCCGCATCCGTCAGCTCCATGATATTAAAGATTTCATTGTAGCTCTTCTCCATACCGTCCGCAGCACTCTCGGAACGTGAGTTCTTAAAGGGCGCAGCGTTTACGGAAAGAAGATTCACCTTCTTTGAGAGCATTGCGTACGCTAACGCAAACTGATCATCGATCTCGTTATAGGTATCTGTATCAAGAATTATATCAACAACTTTGTCACTTTCAAGAAGCGCTCTGAGTTCAGAAAGAGTCATAGCTTGTCTCCTGCGAATTAATAATTATCTTCTTCCGTTGCCAAAATCATTTCTGGGCTTGCGCTGACGAAGTATGGACATAATATCGTCAAAGCTATCACCGGGATTATTCTGCTGCTGTCTCTGAGGCTGAACGGGCTGAGGAGCAGGCTGAGGCGCGGGCTGCGGCGCGGGCGCGGGCTGAACAGGCTGCTGAACTACGGGCTGAACAGGCTGAGGCGCGGGCTGAGGTGCGGGCTGGGGCGCAGGCTGGGGTGCGGGCGCGGGAGCCGGTCTCTGATTTGAGCTATTGCCTCTGTTTACGGGAGTGGGACGAGGGGGAGCTTTGTGCTCATCGTGACCGGGATTCTCAAATCCGGTTGCAATAATGGTGATCTTCATTTCGTCCTCAAGTTCGGGATCGAAGGCCGCTCCCCAGATTACGTTTGCATCGGGATGTGCCTCCGCAGTGATCATGGTGGAAGCAAGGTCTGCGTCCTCGAGTCCTACGTCGGGAGACATAGTGATGCTTACGAGAATACCGGTTGCGCCCTTGATGGAAGTCTCGAGAAGCGGGCTCGAGATTGCTGCCTTTGCGGCGATCTCTGCCTTATCCTTACCGGTTGCGGATCCGGTACCCATATGTGCGTATCCTGCATCACGCATTACGCTTGTAACATCCGCAAAGTCAAGGTTGATGAATCCGGGAACGTTGATAAGCTCGGAAATGCTCTGTACACCGCGGCGAAGAACGTCATCGGCGATCTCAAATGCATTCTTGAGAGTGATTCTGGTCTCGGAGACCTGCTTAAGTCTCTCATTGGGGATGATAACAAGCGAGTCTACGTAATTGCGAAGCTCCTCGATACCTTTCTCTGCCTGAAGCATACGGCGGCGTCCCTCAAAGAGGAAGGGCTTGGTTACGATTGCAACCGTAAGTATATCCATTTCATGCGCAATTCTTGCAACGACGGGAGCGGCACCTGTGCCTGTTCCGCCGCCCATACCTGTTGCGATAAATACCATATCTGCGCCTGCGAGAGCTGCACGGATCTCTTCTGCGTTCTCTTCAGCGGCACGCTGTCCGATTTCGGGATTTGCGCCTGCGCCATGTCCCTTTGTGATCTTTTCTCCGATGGGAATGAGTGTGGGGGAAACCGAATTGCGGAGAGCCTGACGGTCTGTATTTACAGCGATAAACTCTACGCCTCTGATGTTTGTGTCGATCATTCTGTTGACTGCGTTATTTCCGCCGCCGCCAACTCCTACGACCTTGATGCTGACACCGCTCTCAAGGATATCGTCGTTTGTGTTGAAGTTCTCGTGTTCGTAATCGTATGCCATTTTTTCTTCCTCCGATTTTATAGGTACGCCCGTAGGCTAAATAATTTACTAATAATATAATATACGTTTTTTTGATTTTTTTCAAGTAGTTTTGCGAAAAATATTCGGTTATTTCAAAAGTTTTTTATTCCAATAATGGGAAACTATTCTCTGCTGTTCGGATCGATCTCAACATTTAGCACAACTCCCGCTATATCGACTACTCTGACGTCGATAACTCCGGTTGTCAGGCAAGCCTCGGAATTTTCTTCAATGATTTTCGATACCGTCGCGATCTTGAGCTTCATGTCAGATGGGGAACCGAAAAGCACTCGGTATTTGTCATCCACAGAAGCAACGATATCAAATTTTTCATCAAAATACACAATTCCGATCCTATCATTCAGATCCGACCCGGAGATCAATTCAAGAAACGTACTGATGTATTCTCCGTCCTCGCCTTCGGGAAAAACAAGCCGTTCGCCTACCACAGCGCGCTCGGCAAAAGGTAACTCAACGTAGAGCAAGCTCGGGAAGCTCTCTCTTGAATCGGATCGTTCAAGAACTCTGAGATCATTTGACAGCGCATAATACTCTCCGAAGATCTCCGCGCATATAACTGCGGTTTCATCCTTGATATCAAAAATCACAGTGTTCGGAAATTTTACTGATATCTTGCATGATTTGATATACGGCATATTGGAAAGCAGTTTTTCCTCTGCTGTACTTGCGCTAAGGATCGGCAATCTTCCTCCGACGTCAAGGCCGCCCGCTTCAAGCAATTCTTCTGCCGTGTACATGCCGCTGCCCTCAACAAGCACTTCGCTTATCACCAATCTTGACATTGAAAATTTAACGATTGGATAAAGCATAAGAAGAACCACTGCTATCGCAAAACAAACGATCAGCACTTTTGCTTTATCCCGCCTTTCGGAATTGGCGGCAGCTTCATCGCGAGCCATCAATCTTGCGGAGGGGAACATAATTGCGTAATCGTCATTCGGCTTGTGGTTTTCAAGCCAGACTCTTCGCCTGTTCTCCGCCATTGCGTATCTTCTGACGTAAGTCTTCTCTTCCTTTTTTACAAAAGTAGACACGTTGGAGGTCTCTTCGCTCTTTTGCGTCTTCCGCGTTGTTGCGGAATTATTCACTTTTTCAAGTTGCATTGAGCGACTCACCTACCTTAGCTTTTTGTGTCAGGTTATTTATTCTTATTCTCTACGAGTCTGACAAGCTCGTCGTAGATCAATTTATTGCAATTATCGGGGGCAAATCCCGATATAGCCTTTTCCATATCTTTGCGTCTTTCTTCGTCGCCGAGCAGTGATGCAACCGATGCACATATCCTGCCGTCGACAAGCTCACTCTCGCGAATCATACAAGCTCCGCCGATATCCGCAAGTGCCTTGGCATTTTTGGTCTGCTGATCATCGGTGACGTTCGGTGAAGGAATAAGTATCGCCGCCTTGCCCTGGCGAGCAAGCTCGGAAATCGTTATTGCTCCCGCGCGGCTGATAATGATGTCTGCTGCCGCCATTCTGTACGGCATATCGTAAATATATTGCAAAAGTTCAATATTTGAGTATTTATCGAGACCCATTTCATTGAATCTCTCAAGTACCGATTCGTAATGGTCACCGCCGGTAGCATGTGTGTATCTCACGTCGGGATGTGCACTTACATAATCGCGCATAAGCTCAAGTGCCATATCGTTCATTGCCGCGGCACCGAGGCTTCCGCCGAAGGAAACGATATATTTTTCTTCAGAGCCAATACAGAGCTTTTCTCTTGCTTCCTCGCGGCTGACGTTCCCGAACTGACCAAGCATAGGACATCCTACCTGCATAACCTTTCCGCTCTTTCCGAGGATCTCAGCACTCACAGCAAAGTTTGTGAAGATCCTGTCAACGTACGGAACGAGCTTTCGTACGGCAAGTCCCGGAACCGCATTTGATTCATGAACTGCAGTCGGAATATTCATTCTTGACGCCGCAACGAGTATCGGCCAGCTGACGTAGCCCCCGGTTCCGACTACGATATCGGGCTTGAATTCTTTTATGACCTTCTTTGCCTTGATCGGAGAAACCGCAGCAAGCCAAAGCGATCTGATGTTATATAACGAGAGCGAGCGTCTTATGCCGCGCACGTCCACGTGGTAAAGCTTATATCCCGCTTTGGGGACGAGCTCGTTCTCAAGCCCTCTGACAGTACCGACAAAGGCGATCTCTGCATCGGGAATATTCTCTTTTATTGTATTGGCTATTGCAAGAGCGGGATTAACATGGCCACCCGTTCCGCCGCCTGTAACAAGAACCCGCATAGATGGGCTCCTTTCGGATTATTTTTTCTGAGTGCAGAATCTTGAAAGACCGAGTATTATTCCCATGTCTATCATCTGCGAAATTGTCGCGCTTCCTCCGCTCGAGAAAAACGGAAGTGATATTCCCGTATTGGGAAGAACACCGCTGACAACGCCTACGTTGAGTATAACGTGAATCGCAAGCTTAAACGTAAGACCGTATATTACAAGCGAAGTGAATTTATCGGGTGCGCGACTGCCGAGTATAATTCCTCTGGCAACCAGAGTAAAGAAAAGCATAAGTATTGCCGCGGCTCCGAAAAAACCGAGCTCCTCGCAAATTATCGTGAAAACGAAGTCGTTCTGCGGCTGTGAAACGTATCCGTATTTAAGGCTCGACTCGCCAAGTCCAACTCCGAACAGTCCGCCCGTTCCGATCGCATATAGACCTTGTGTTGACTGCCAGTTATTTGTAAGTGAATCTCCGCTTTTGTCAAGAAAGCTGATTATTCGTTGTCTTGCGTAATCGGTGCTGAAAATCATTGCGACTATTGCGATACCGAACGGAATGACCGACAGGAACCATCCAAGATACGTTCCTCCGAGGAATAGCATACCGAAGCCGATCGCCGCGATAATGATCGTGCCCGAAAAATGGTCCTCAAGAAGAACAAGAACGCAAACAAGGAGAAAAATCAGCGAAGGAACAAGGAATCCGTGTATGAAAGAATATCTGTTTAATCCCTTCGAATTGACAGCCTTATCATGCCGCGTCAGATAAAGGGACATAAGCAGTATGATTCCCGTCTTTGCAAGTTCTGAAGGCTGGAGGGTAAAAAAACCCAAATTAAGCCATCTTTGTGCGCCGCCTCCCTTAACTCCGACGAAAAGTACGGCAATAAGCAGTATTATCGAAACGCCGTAAAATCCGATCGAGAGCATTCTCATAAATCTCGGCTGTGAGCAAAAGTAAATAAATGCAGACACAACAAGACCGCTGATCAAATGCTTCAGATGATTCAAAACGAAATAGAATCCCGAGCCGTAAGCCTCCTCCGCATAAGCGGAGCCTGCGCTGAAGGAGAGGACCGCGCCAAGTGCCAAAAGCAAAACGTAGAGTACCGCAAAAAAGGTATCGGGACGGCTTTGAATGATAAGCAGTGCCTTCTCCTTCTCTTCTATGAGCGACTTATCTTTTCTGCCGCTCAGCAGAAGCGAAGTGTTTTTCTTTACGCGCTTACGCTTGATTCCATCGCCGCTTTGGGATGCAGAATGTCTTCTTTTGTCAAACCACGCCATGCGGCATCCTCCCGGCCAATCCTTTACGTTTATCTGTGAAAATGTTTATAAACCGAAATACGCGACGGCACACGCTATCGCCGTTATAAGAGTAAAGACACCGACGATCTTTACCTCGCTCCAGCCGCATTTTTCAAAATGGTGGTGTATCGGTGCCATTTTGAAGATGCGTTTGCCGTGCGTTATCTTAAAGTATCCGACCTGAAGAATTACCGAAGCTACCTCGATCAGATATATGATTCCGGCAATCAGTATTATCAGGGGCTCATTTATCAGAAAAGCCATTCCAACAACCGCGCCGCCGAGATAGAGCGAACCCGTGTCGCCCATGAAGATCTTTGCGGGATAGAAATTGTACATAAGGAATCCGACTGTACCGCCTATGATGGTTGCGGGGAAAATTGCGAGCTCCGGGCGCAGCATAATGAAGGCAACAACCGCAAAGAATGCTCCGACAACAGCAGAAACACTTGAGCACAGGCCGTCAATGCCATCCGTAAGATTAACTGAATTTACCATGCCCGCAATGAAAAGCACTGCGATGAAATAGTAGAAGATGCCAAGTTCGATCTCGATATCAAAATAGGGTATCTCGAGCGCTGTATTGTCAATCAAGTCGCATACACTCATTGCCCATAAATAAGCAACCGCCACTATGATCTGAAGCAGAAGCTTCTGCCACGCAAGGAAGCCTTGATTCTGCTTTTTTATGAGCTTTGTATAGTCATCAAAAAAGCCGATAAGACCGTTCAAGAGAGCCAGCGTGAACGTCAGCCAAACTCCGAGAAGCTCATGCACTCTGCCGAAGTAAACGTAAACTCCGCTGATAACGACGAGCCCTGCCACCGTTGCAAGAATAAATCCGAGACCGCCCATGATCGGCGTTCCTTCTTTACCCTTATGCCAGCGAGGACCGATATCGTATATTTTCTGTCCGATTTTTCTGCTCTTTAGCACTGGGATAAGCTTTCGTAAAATAAGCCATGTTACAAGAAAAACTCCCAGTGTCATTGAGAAAAATTCTAATAGCATCCGTTCTTTCATGGCATTTTCCTTTTCTTCCGAAACTTGAATAATTACAGCAGTTTTTTGAGCTCTTCCGCAACACGTTCTGCGGCTATCATTCTGCTTGCCTTGAGTATAAGCGTATCTCCCGGCTCAAGAATGCGCTTCAGAGCTTCTGCGGGAGCCGTAGGATCACTTCTGTCCTTAAATCTCAAGACTCTTTCCTCGCCGCATACGGAGGCAAAGCCATCAGCTATCTTCTCCGCTCTCTCTCCAAAGCTGACAAGAACGTCCGTGCCGGCTTCGGCAAATACAACACCCGCCGCATAATGAAGCTCGGGGGATTTCTGGCCAAGCTCAAGCATATCTCCGAGGAGAGCGATCTTCCTGCCGTTTCTGTGGGAAGCAACCGTTGAAAGCACAGAAGCCGCTGCTTTCATTGACTCGGGACTTGCATTGTAGCAGTCACAGATTATCTTGACTCCACCCACGTCAGTCATCTGTTGGCGAAGACCGACGGTTCTGTACGCGGCAAGACCGCGTCTAATCCTTTCGCTGTCAATGCCGAGCATACAACCGACGGCAACGCCCGCAAGCGCGGCAGCTACGTTGTGCTTACCAACAGCGGGTATCTCAAGATCATAGATCATTTTTCCTCTGCATGAAGCATCGAACGTCATTCCCGCTTCATCAGAGATTATATTATACGCATGATAATCAACGTTCTTTGCGTCCGCAGAAAAATAACTCACGCGATCATCACTTTTCCATTCATTTTCAAGAAGCGGTTCGTTTCCGCACAGCAGCAGATGTCCGTCCTCGGCAAGAGAGCTTCTTATCTCGAGCTTAGCCGCTGCGATATTCTCCCGCGATCCTAAAAGCTCCATATGCGCGGTACCTATAGTGGTTATCACCCCGATCTCGGGCTCAGCAATATCCGAAAGAAGCTTGATCTCGCCGGGACCCGTCATTCCCATTTCAAGAACTGCGAAATCCGCGTCCTCAGGGAGAGTCAGAAGCGACATGGGAAGCCCGATCGTACTGTTGAAATTGCCCTCAGTCTTCCAGACCTTTCCGGAGGTCGCGAGCACGGATGCGATAAACTCCTTCGTGGTCGTCTTACCTACACTTCCCGTAACGCCTATCCTCTTAGCCCGACAGCTTTTTGAATACTCGTGGCCGAGTCTTCCGAGAGCCTTCACTGTATCCTCAACAAGGATAATCGGGATATTCTCTGCATCCTCGGGGATCCTGCTGCAAAGTGCGCATGCGGCGCCCGAAGAGATCACAGAGGGAATAAAATTATGTCCGTCAACTCTTTCTCCGACAATTGCTATGAACATTGCACCCTCGCAAGCCTCGCGCGAGTCGGTACATACAGACGTTACACGATCCTCGCCTTTACCGTAAAGCCTGCCTCCGCAAAGCGAGGCAATATCTTCAATTGTCGGAATATTATTAGCAAAATTAACCTTCATTATCGTTTTGTTCCTTTGTTTTAGCGAAAAAGCTGTCTCTAATCAATCTGTCTCTGACCGATTCACCGACTATCCGCGATTCATCAAAATCGCGTTTTCCATCAATGCCGATCTCATATTTCTCATGTCCCTTGCCACAGAGCAGTACAACGTCACCGCTTTCTGCGTTTTCTACCGCATACCTTATCGCATCGGCACGCGAAGGAATAACCGCGTGTCTGCAAGACACGTCAAAACCCGCAAGTATCTCTCCGATTATATCCTCCGGCAGCTCGCTTCGGCTGTTATCCGAGGTAATTATGCTTACGTCGGCATATTCGGATGCGATCCTACCCATTATCGGGCGTTTTGACCTATCCCTATCGCCGCCGCAACCAAAAACAAGCAATATCCTCGAACCCCGAGGCGTAAACTGCCTTGCGGTTTTGAGTATATTTTCAAGTGCATCGGGAGTGTGTGCATAATCAACGTATACGGACGCCGAATATCCCGATGGCGTCCTGATCCTTTTCAACCTTCCGGGCGCGCCGCCAAATCCCGCAAGTGCCTCTGATATGTTTCTTCCGCCGATCCCCATTTTGACGGCAAGTGAGGCAGCGGCAAGCGTATTATCAACGTTAAATCTGCCCGGTATGGGCGATCTGATATCGCGCATGGTATTCTTTGCTGATAAAGTATATCCAATACCGTTAGCTCCGCACAGCCTGACGCCTTCTGCCCTGAAATCAGCTTCCCTTCTTCCGTTTGCGGAATAGAACAACAGATCCGCTCCGCATCCTATCGCGCGCGCGTATGCGCGATAACGATCGGCATATCCGTCATCAAGATTGATAAGCGCGAGCTTACACTTTTCAAGCAAGGACGCCTTGGCTAAAAAATAGTTTTCAATATTACCGTGAAAATCGAGATGATCCGTGGTAAGATTCGTAAATATCGCGGCCTCAAATACCAAGGGCGCGAGTCTGCCGAGGGCAAGTGCCTGAGAGGTTGCCTCGATAAATACGTATTCCGCGCCGTCCTCTCTCATTTGATCAAGAACTCGATAGAGCGCGTCGGGCTCCGGGGTTGTCATACCCGTTTTACTCTCAATTTCAAGAAGTCTCTTCGGCGTTCTGCAATAAACTGTTCCGATAATGCCGCATTTGCACATTGCAGCAGTAAAGACCGCATCGAGCATAAAGCACGTAGTAGTCTTTCCATTCGTTCCCGTCACCGCGATCAGCTTCATATCGCGCCCGGGATGATCATACCACGCATCCCACAGCCGCGCAAGCGCGGCTGCGGTATCGGGTGTATATAATACTGTGACTCCGCTCGGCAGATCTTTTAAGCCATCCTCAGCAAGTATTGCAACAGCTCCTTTTGCCGCCGCTTCTCTCGCGTATGAATGACCGTCGTGATTGCGGCCTCGAATGCACACGAACAGAGAATTCTCCTCTGCCGACCGTGAGTCTGATGATATAGATGATATAGAAATGTTTTCATCGCCCTCCGCACGGTAAAATAGCCCTGCGGAACGCAAAAGTTTGCTAAGAAGCATACATACCCTCCGATGAATTTATTCTTTCTTCATCCTTGAGTATTATACTTGTTCTGTTTTATCTGTTCCGATCTTTAATCGCTGACGTCAGTATGTCTGAAGGTCACGGAAACAACGTCTCCCCTCGTAGCAGGTGTACCTGCCGCAGGGTATTGTGCAACCACCTCGGCACCGCTGCCCACTTCATAGTTCGTCGCACCCTCAATGCTGATATTAAATCCTGCATTTATAAGAATACGGTTCGCGGCTGACGCACTCATTCCGATAACGTTCGGAACGGTGAGCTCGTTATTCGGTGCCCAATCTCCGACGTAGAGAATGATCTTGCCGTTCTGCTTGGAAAGCTTGCTTCCCGCAGCGGGAACCTGAGCCGTGACCTTCTCACCGTTGCCGATTATTTCTACGCTCAAACCCGCCTTTTCAATGCTCTGCTTTGCGCTGAACGACATCATACCCATATAATTGCCGACCTCGACCTCAAGCTTTGCGGATTCCTCAGCGGTATACTCAGCCTCAATCCCGAGCGCGGGGAGCATCTGTTCAAGACAATTTGCAATATACGGTGCGGCAACGTAGCTTCCGTAAACGTTTGTACAAGTAGGCTCGTCAACGATTATGATGATAGCTATCTCGGGATCCTCCGCCGGCGCAAATGCTACGCATGAACCGATCCTGAGCGTTTCGTCATCGCCTATCTTTTCCGAAGTACCCGTTTTAGCCGCTACACGGTAGCCGGCAACGTATGCATTCTTCGATCCGCCGTCCCCGGCAACGCCTTCCTTAAGTATCGTAGCCACCTGTTTGCAGGCTGACTCTGATACGACCTGACGTATCTCCTTGGTATCGTGCTGCCAAACAATATTTCCGTCGGCATCCGTCATCGATTCAACCATATAAGGCTGAATAAGCTTTCCGCCGTTTGCAACCGCGGAAATGGCGGTCAAATGCTGTATCATGCTTATCTTGAAGTTCTGACCGAAGGAAGCAACGGCAAGGTCAACGGGTCCGAATGCGCCTTCATCCCAAAAGCTGCTTATTCCTTCACCGGGAAGGTCTATTCCCGTTTTTTCAAGATATCCGAAATTTTTAACGTAGTTATAGAAAGTCGATCTGCCGATCTTTTCGGCAAGCTCCATCATATAAGGGTTGCAGGACTGTTGAAGTCCTCCCGCGAAGCTCAAAACTCCGTGTCCGCCCTTTTTATGACAATGTATTATGCTTCCGTAAACGTTCAGCTGTCCTCTGCAAGTGCACGTCGGGATCAGCTTATCCGTTCCGGTTTCGATCGCCATAGCGGTCGTAATGATCTTGAACGTCGATCCGGGCATATATGTGAAGGTCAAAGCCTTATTCTGCCACATCTGATTCAGCAGCGAAGACCGAAGCGCAGAATAACCTTCATCCTCAGCCGTAAGTCCGCTCGATTCAAGCTGAGCGGCATATTCTGCGCTGAGTGTCCAAGCGTCATTGCTGTCAAAATCGGGATAGGTGCCCATAGCGTAAACCGCACCGGTCTTGACGTTCATTACCATACCCGCAACGCCTGCCTGAGCACCCGACTCAACGTACGTTGCCTTAAGCTGTTCCTCAAGTATAGCCTGGATCTTGATATCAAGCGTGGTATTGAGATCGTAACCGTCGATCGCGTCAATATAGCTCTGATACTCATACGGCATTTCGTTACCATATGCGTCTCGGGCTGTTATAAACTTACCGGGCGTACCTGCAAGCTGCTTGTTGTAATAGTATTCAAGGCCGTAAAGACCGTCGCCGTCCCGCCCAGTAAAGCCGAGAACGTGAGTAGCAAGATCGCTGTAACAGTAATATCTTACGTTGGTAGGCTCAACGTAGATGCAATTTGACACCTTGAGATCGGAGATCAATTTCAATACGTCATCGGCCTGCTCGGAGCTTGCCTCGCGGAGCACGGTGGCATCAAGGCTTGTCGTCTTGCCCGTCATTGTATATATTGTATCGTATTCGATACCGAGAAGTTCGGAAAGTCCGCGGCTTATTTTGACGTCAAGATCGACTCTTTCCGCGTTGCCGTCTTTCTTCGCTTTCTTCATCTCGTCGTGGATCGTCTTTGGTGCGATAAAAACTCGGTATGCCGTCTTGTTCGTTGCAAGAAGGACGCCGTTTGAATCATAAATATTACCGCGTTCGGAGAGGATCGTAGACTCTGTGGTAAGCTGATCGAGTACCTTGTTTCTGTAGTAATCAAAATCCACAGTCTGAAGGCAGAAGATCCTTATGACCAAAACAAGGAATGCAACGGCGATCACAGCAAGCCCGCCAAAGGCTCTTTTTGTCAGTTTTGTGCTGATTCTGGTGCTTTGCATGATAAAAATTCCTCGTTTGGATCGGTTTGTTGCGGAAATCGGGGCGCCGCATGATGCAAGCAACCCCGTTTCACTATAGAAAACTATAGAAAAAGGTAAAATTTCTTATAGTCTTTTCCCTATGAATTTTATTCAGGCAAATGAAGATTTATTCGCCCGAAGGACGAATTCCGAGAGCACTGAGCAGCGCGGGAACAACCGATTCGCGTTTACTCTCGGGAAAGCTTTCGATAGAATCAAAATCATTGAGCCTGAGTACCCTTATGGTACTTTCGTTTAATTTTATCATGCCGTATTCGTTGACAGCGATCTTTTCGATCTCACGAAGGTCGAGCATGCTTTCGAACTCCGCCTCAAGGCGTGCTTCGGTATTTTCAAGAGCAGCAAGTTCGTTCTTCTTCTCAACAAGCTTCGAGGTAGCCTCGCTCTTAAGCACTCCGAGCGTAATGGGAAGCGCGATAACGAGCGCAAAGATCATAACCCATGCAATCCCCGCAGCGGACGATGCAACTCTTCTTCGATACTTGCGCTCAGGCTTTACGACTGTGTGCGAGGGGAACCAACTGTCAAAAAATCTCGTTACGCTGCCGGAAACGGTAGTGTCAGAATATTCAACTCTCGAAACGCTGTAACCTTCGCCATCAATAACGCTTTCACGAACCGATGACATACCCTCGGTATCCGCCAATGCTTTTCCGCATTCTCTTACGGTATATACCGAAGCGGGGCGGGGATCAACGTGATACGTACTGCGCGGATTCTTTCCGTATTCGGGAATGCTCGTTTCCGCAACGATGAGGCGAATATAATCCTCATGCGTCATAACGCGCACGCCGTCAACCTCTCCGCTTCTATAGCTGTTTCCGCCTGCGGAATTCATAATATCGCTGAGCTTATATGACTCGGGATACTCGGACGCGCTCTTTCTTTCGCGTTCGACCTGGAGCGCGAGCTCGGCCTTAATATCTTTAAGCGATTCAAATTCTTCGTCGTTGAAGGAAAGAGTTTTTATCGCTTCGCTATAATCAACACGATAATTCTTCAGTGTTTTTTTCATTTTCCTGTCCTTTCCGCCGATACTGCGGCGTTTTCAGTAAGGTCGGATTTATATTTTTTCAGCAACTCTGAGCTTTGCGCTGTGAGCGCGGGGATTATCCCTCAGCTCCTCTGCAGTAGATGTGATCGGTTTTTTGGATACGATCCTGATCTGCGGCTTTTTTCCGCAAACACATATAGGAAAGTCGCGCGGGCAGGTACATCCCTGTGCAAGTTCCGCAAAGGCTTCCTTGACAGCTCTGTCCTCGAGCGAATGGAAGGTTATGATCGCAAGCCTACCGCCTGGGGCGAGAAGGCTTACCGCATCCTTCACGGTTCTGCCGATGATCTCGAGTTCACCGTTGACCTCTATGCGGATCGCCTGGAAGGTTCTCATTGCGGGATGGTGTTTGATCGATCTGCCACCGTCGGGATACGCGCTTCTGATAATATCGACAAGCTCGCCCGTTCTTTCGATCGGTCTTTCTTCTCTTCTGCGGCAGATCTTATCGGCAATACGGACGGCAAGCTTTTCCTCGCCGTAATCGCGAATGATGCGGATTAGATCCTGTCTGTCGTAGTTATTTACAACGTATGCGGCATCGATCGGCGCCGTTCTGTCCATTCTCATATCGAGAGGAGCATCGTGCATATAAGAAAAACCTCTTTCGGGAGTATCAAGCTGATGTGAGGAAACTCCGAGATCGAGAAGAATTCCGTCAAGACCTTCAATGCCTTTATCTTTACAAACCTTTGCAATATCAACAAAGTTTGATTTGACGACTTCGGCGCGGTCCCCAAAGCGAGATAGCCTTTCACGGGCTACGGCAATTGCCGTATCGTCTCTGTCAAGAGCGATCAGCTTGCCTGTCGTAAGCTTTGAGGCGATGGCGCTCGAATGCCCCGCGCCGCCAACAGTTCCATCCAGGAACATTCCGTCCTCACGCAAGGAGAGAGCGTCGAGGACTTCTTCGAGCAAAACGGGCTTATGCGAAAATTGCGGCAATTCTTTGCCCGTGGAGGAATTACCAAAATTAAGTTCTTTTAACGTGCTCATATCAGATCAGCTTCCTCATAGAGCTTTGCGAAGAGATCGGCTTCCTCTGCCGTGGTATCAACGAATACACTCTCCGCCCATATCTCGGCGTGGTCAAAGCATCCGTGGATAACGGTAGGTCCGCCAAGTCCGGCAAAGGATACCAGAGACGAAGCAATTACAACTCTTCCCTGAGAATCGGGAGTGAGTGTGTCTCCGTGTCCGTTAAGATAATTGATCATCTGAGCTTTACGCTGTCCCGGGATACCCTCAGCGTTTCTGATCTTGTTCATAAGATCCTTTAAATATTCGACAGATGAAATCACAAGAGAACGTCTGTCCTTTATATTCGGGAAGATAACAAAGCTTGCTCCGAGAGCCTCGCGATGCTTTGCAGGGATGAAAATACGGTTTTTCGCGTCAAGATTATGCGTAGCTGTACCCATAATGGGGGTAAACTCTGCCATTTTCATCACTCCTTTCCCGATTTTTGCGCTTTAGTTATTATCTTTTGCGCCATTTGGCTCCAATTGGGCTTCATCAACATCGCCGTCAAGGTTATTGTCCCACTTTTATACGTGGGAATCCCAAACATTTTGCGGTATTTGGCTCCAATTTGCGCCAATTCTAAGTGCCATAATTATAATACATTTAGAGTGACAAATCAAGTACTTTACAAAAATTCCTTAAAAAAAGCAAAATTTTTATCGCAAAAACCTCCATCGAATGCCGTTTATCGGCACTATTTCTGTCATTTAGTGTAACCCTTCCTGTTTATTATCAGAAATGTTATTTATTTACATTTTACATAATAAGCGCCGCCCGAAGCTTCTCTTCTCGACATAGATAAGCTGAGCTTCGACAGCGAAAAGTGTCTCCTTGCGTTATGTGACCTGCGTTCAAAAGAAAAAACGGAAACCGCAAAATCAATTGCGATTTCCGTTTTTTATAAATTCAATTTCCGAGCAACGCGAGGAAATTTCCCTTCACATTGCACTTTACACTTTTCACTTAAAAAATCGCCTCCCGAAGTCGAGAGGCGGTTTTCATATTATCAGTTTGTATAATTATCGAAGTATCCCTGGATCCAAACAATGGGAGTTCCCTTGTCGCCCGAGCCCGAGGTAAGGTCGCAAAGCGAACCGATAAGGTCGGTAAGACGGCGGGGAGTTGTTCCCTGCGATTCCATCTGACCTACGAGGTTAGAATCCTTCTGCTTGATTCTCTCAGAGATAGCAGCCTTAAGAGCCTCGCCCGAGAGACCTGCAAAATCGTTATCTGCAAGATACTTGAGCTTGATCTCGTTGGGCTGACCCTCAAGACCTGCGGTATATGCAGGAGAAACGACCGGGTCTGCAAGCTCCCAAATCTTTCCTACGGGGTCCTTGAATGCGCCGTCGCCGTAAATCATGACCTCAACGCACTTACCTGTAGCAACGAGAATACGGTCTCTGATATCGTTTACAACGCTCTGACACTCTCTGGGGAAGAGCTTGATGGTATCCTCGGTAGACTTATTCGAACCGAGAAGGCCGTATGCCTCATTGCATCCGCTTCCGTCAACGGGAGCGGTGAGGATCTCATCCATGCCGAATACAGTCTCAGCACCCGCAGCCTTCAGAAGTCTCTTCGTACGTGCGCGGGAGTGGATATCACAGCAAAGAACATGCTTTGTATAGTTCAGGATAGCGCGGCAATCGTTAGCGAGGATAACCTTGCACTCGCATCCGCAGGACTCGATGAGCTCGCGGTAGTACTCGATATAATCCACACCTGTAAATCTATGCTTGCGGTAGCCGAAAAGTTCGCGGTACTTCTCTTCCGTAAGAACGTCGCTTGTGGGATTGATGCCTGCCTCATCAAGGTCATCGAGACTGATAAGGTGGTTTCCTACCTCATCGGAGGGGTAAGAGAGCATAAGGACGATCGACTTGAGTCCCATTGCAATACCTTTAAGGCAGATAGAGAAACGGTTACGTGAGAGAATGGGGAAAATCACGGCAGCTTCACCGCCGGGAAATTTTGTGCGAATATCCTTCGCGATCTGCTCAACGCTTGCGTAGTTGCCCTGTGCACGGGCTACGACAGCCTCCGTAACTGCGATAACGTCGCGGTCACGGATCTCAAGATTTTCCGACTTTGCGGCTGCAAGAACGCTGTCCGCTACGATAGCGGCGATATCATCGCCGGCTCTGATAATGGGTGCGCGAACGCCTCTTGATACTGTTCCGATAAGTCTTTCCATAAATATCACCTTCCTTGGGTGTTAGAATACAAATTTTATGTAAGCAAACTTACAATATATTATACCTCTATATTACCCAAATGTCAAGAAAAATCTTGTATTTTTCGATCAAATATAAAACAAATTTACATTTTATTGAAAAACGACCTCACGGGGAGGTCGTTTAATATTCATGAGCATCCAATAGCTTCTATCTGCGATATGATCTTTCCGTCGGCGGCGCGGACGACGGCATCAATGATATGCGAACTGCTCTCCCCGAATCTTGAGAGAGACACGAGCCAATAATTGTAAGTCGGGCAAAATCTGACGTACGCGCTGTAGCCGCCGTATTCTCCAGAAGAACGGACGATCTCCTCGGCAATGCCCTTGTTATAAACAGCCTTGCCCTCATATCTGCCGTAATCTACCGCGGGATCGTAATAAATATAATTACTCATCTCGGTGGACGAAACCGTTGTAAGCGCGGGATCGATCTCAAGAGGTTTTACTGTATCAAGGCTGATTATTACTTTTTTGTTATCGGTTTTAGGGATCTCGATAAAGAATGTCCAATAATGCATTGCGCTATCGCCATCAGCGTCACTGTCAAACTGAACGGCATCGACAAGCAGATCGTCTCCCGATTTATTTACCGAAGATATACCGAAATCGGTGCCTCCCCAACCCGAGACGAGTTCGACAATGATCAAGGTAATATTTGAAAGCGTATCTCCCGAATACCGGTTCAGGATCTCGGAGGGTATATTTTCCGCGCCGCCGTATGCTTCGCAGAGCTGATCATAAGTATTGATGGTCACGCCGCGGTTCACGTCCTCTTCGCTCGGTAAGGAATATCCCTCTCCTCCGAAAACTTCAAAGGGTATCGACGCATTGTCGAGAATAGTGTAGAGATAATACTTTCCGTTATCAAGAACGGCAATAGAATCCTTGTCATTCTTAACTGCAAAGATCTCGCAGCCTATTGGTCTGCCCCAAGAAGTAAAATCTCTCTTCTGCGCAGCTTCAAGCTCCTCGTAGCTTGAATAGGAAGACTTGACGTGATAAAGTATCTCTCCAAGCTTCTCACCGATCTGCGATTCGTCAAGGATATTATTCTCAAACTTACCGTTGTAATTCACGCCGTTTACGCGGACAAAGTCCGACCAATCGACAAGTATCATACTTTCCTTGGTCTCGGTATCTGATGCATACCAAGTCTCCGGAGGCATTGACTCGATACCGTTTTCCTTGGTCTTCTCTGCCTCGCCGCTCTCGTTCCCAATGCCCGCAAGCAATTCGTCGCAAGAGATCATCGAAACGCAAAGTGCAAGAATCACAAAACAAAGCAAAAATCTTTTCATTTTTCTTCTCCTTTCGGGGCTTTACTTATATAGACGGAGAAAGATCGAAAAAGTTCCGCCAAAAATAAAAATTTGCCGAAAAAATCGGCAAATTTTTATTTATTGATCGAGAGCCTTGTAAACCCGTCAAATCCGTGTGCTCTGATGAGCGCTTCGCCCTCGTCATGGGCGCAAAGAATAGTCGTTACCGAATGTGTATCCGCACCGTAGGTCATCTTACCACCTGCCGCACGGATCATATCAAGCATTTCGGGAGTCGGATAAGGAGTCTTTCGCCAGCCGCGTCCTATCGCGCCTGTGTTCAACTCAAAGAGATCGCAATACTTGACGTTCTCCTCGATCGCCGCCTTTGCCGCCGCAAGGTAGCTTTCGGCGCAGGTATTGAAAAAG
Organism: Clostridia bacterium; assembly: GCA_017411805.1. GTDB lineage: Bacteria > Bacillota > Clostridia > Oscillospirales > CAG-272 > CAG-390. Next base: position 14,865 of record JAFQPI010000072.1, on the reverse strand, counting down.
AAGTTTTCACCGTCACCGTTGAATTTCGAAACGAGGTCAAAATGCGCGATGATATCGCAATCCGTGATACGCGCGACGTCCTTGACAAGGTTCATATATTCAACGGCAAAAGCCTCGCCGTCACCGTCGTACAGCTCGTCTATGGCAGCCTTGAAGGACTGCGGAGACATATCGGTCGAATAATACTTATTCCCTCTCCTGAGGCTGTGAACGGCTCCTATAACGTAATCGTAATCATTATCGTCGGGATAGGAGAAAATATCCCTCTCGATACCGCAAAGGATCGTGATCTTATCCGAATACTTATCCTTGAGACGGTTTATGCAGTCGATATATCCAGCCACGTCCTTAACGCCGTAGGATTCAGCCTCGGGAGCAGATGCGTGACCCGAAAAGCCGAGCGTATCAAAGCCGAGCCTTATCGCCTCGAGGACCATCTCCTCGGGCGTATTTTTGCCGTCGCAGAATCTCGTATGGGTGTGATAATTGAAATAACCCATTATTTCATCTTCTCCTGCTTGATCTTCTTATCGACAACGTGGCGGCTTGCGAGCTCTGCGCGCACCTCGTCGATCGAGATACCCATCTCGGTCATCATAACCATTACGTGGTAAGTCAGATCCGCAATCTCAAAGATAGCCTCCGCGCGGTCGCCGCCCTTGCCCGCAATAATGACCTCCGTGCATTCCTCACCGACCTTTTTTAATATCTTGTCTATTCCCTTCTCGAAGAGATAGGTCGTGTAAGAGCCTTCCTTCGGGTTCGTTTTTCTGCCCTCGATCAGCTTCATAAGATCGTCGAGACAGAAAGCCGATTCGGCATTTTCATCCTCGTAAATATCCTCAAAGAAGCAGGAGCGCGCGCCCGTGTGGCAGGTTGGTCCGTCGGGCTTTGCCGCGATCAGAAGAGTATCGGCATCGCAGTCGGTCCTGATCGAAACAACGTTGAGAAAATTACCCGAGGTCTCGCCCTTGAGCCAGAGCTTTTGCCTCGAGCGGCTGAAAAAGCATACCTTTTTCTGCTCGAGAGTGATGCCGAGGCTTTCGGCATTCATATATCCGAGCATGAGGACCGCGCCGTCCGCCGCATCGGTTATGATCGCAGGGATGAGACCGTCCTGATTGTATTTTAGATTCTTGATATCAAACATTTGTGTACCTCACAGAGATTCCCGCATCACGAAGGCTCGCCTTCAGATCAGGGATTTTTATCTTGCCGAAATGGAAGATTGTTGCGGCAAGTCCGGCATCAACGCCGGGAAGCTTATTGAAGAGCGTAATGAAATCTTCGATCGAGCCCGCACCGCCCGATGCAACTATCGGCACGTCGGCGACCTCGCAGACTGCGCGTAGCATTTCGACGTCAAATCCTCCGCCGACACCGTCCGTATCGATCGAATTGACAACTATCTCGCCCGCACCGTTCTTAACACCGCGTTCGATCCATTCGATGGCGTCGATGCCCGTGTTGATGCGTCCGCCGTTTTTAAACAGCATAAATCTGCCGTCAACACGCTTGATGTCCGCGCTGAGAACAACGCATTGACTTCCGTATCGTTCAGCCGCGCGCGGAATAAGATCGGGATCGCTTATCGCACCCGAATTTACACTGACCTTATCGGCACCGCATTTGAGAACGCGGTCGAAATCGTCAAGCGTTCTGATACCGCCGCCGACGGTCAGAGGTATAAATACCTTTGAAGCCACGCGGCGAAGCGCGTCTGTAAAAAGACGTCTACCGTCCGATGACGCGGTAATATCATAGAAAACAAGCTCGTCGGCACCGCAGTCGCTGTAAAACTCGGCAAGCACCTCGGGAGATGAAACGTCGCGCAGCTCTGCAAAGTTCACGCCCTTGACAACGCGTCCGTCGCGTACGTCGAGACAGGGGATTATTCTTTTAGTAATCATTTTGCCGCCTCCGTCATTCCGACCGCGCGTCCGACGTCGATATCGCCCGTGTAGCAGGCCTTACCGATGATCGCGCCCCAGAGTCCGTCGATTTCAAGAAGTGCTTCGATATCGGAATATGAAGACACTCCGCCCGATGCAACGATATTGCATCCGCGATAGGTTTTGCAAAGATATTCGTAAAGATCCACGTTCGTGCCCTTCATTGCGCCGTCACGCGAGATATCGGTCACGATAAAGTCGCGCACGCCCTTCTCTATCATCGAACGGAAGAAATCATCGCGCTTCATCGGTGCTTCCTCGAGCCATCCCTTGATTGCAACCGCCTCGCCGCGAAGATCGACTCCAACGACGACTCTGCCGTCACATTCACGAAGGCAAGCCTCAAGCATTGCGGGGTCGGTCACAGCCGCAGTTCCGAGGATGACTCGCTCAACTCCTGCATCGAGATACTTCTTCGCAGTTTCAACGGAACGGATTCCTCCGCCGATCTCGACCTTGAGTCCGCTTTCTCTCGCAAGCCTCGAAACCGTCTCGATATTCGGCGTATTACCGTCGCGTGCGCCCTCAAGGTCAACGGCGTGAAGCCATTCCGCGCCCGACGCCTTGAAGCGCTTTGCCACCGCGAGCGGATCGTTGTCATAAACCGTCAGCTTGCTATAATCACCGTGCGTAAGTCTGACCGCCTTACCGCCGATCAGATCGATTGCGGGTACTATTCTCATCTTGCACCTCCGAAATCGCCTTCGCAGAAGTTTTTAAGCATTTTAAGTCCCGCCCGCGAGCTCTTTTCGGGGTGGAACTGGCATCCCATTACGTTACCGCGAACGACCGCCGCCGTTATCGGTACTCCGCAATCGCAGACCGCAACCGTGTCGGATTCGCACTCGGATGCATAATAGGAATGAACAAAATAAACGAATTCACCCTCGGGAATATCGCGAAAGACGGGTGACGATGCCTTCAGCTCCGCATTCGGAAAATGAAGCGCGTTCCAACCCATCTGCGGTATTTTCAGCTCGGAAGCAATGACTCCCTCCATAGAGATGACCTTGCCGGGGATCAGACCGAGTCCCTTGTGGCATCCGAATTCGTGGCTTTCGTCAAAGAGCATCTGCATTCCGAGACAGATTCCCATAAGCGGTACGCCCGCATTTGCACGCTCTACGATCAGCTTGTCGAGCCCGTTTTCACGAAGCTTTGCCGCCGCATCGCCGAATGCACCGACGCCGGGGAGAATGATCTTGTCCGCCGCCGCGATGACCTCGGGATCACCGCTGACGACAGCCTCCGCGCCAACAGCTGCGAGCGAGGAACAAAGCGAGTAGAGATTTCCTACTCCGTAATCAACAACACAAAGCATCAGAGAACTCCTTTGCTCGAGGGGATCTTATCGGGGAAACGGTTATCCACAGCGGCAGCCGCACGCATGGCTCTTGCGGTCGCCTTGAAAGCCGCCTCAAGGATGTGGTGTGCGTTCTTGCCCGCGAGCTTGCGCAGGTGCAGGCAGATGCTCGATTCGCGAACGAAGGCAACGAAGAATTCCTCGCCGAGTTCGGTATCAAAAGTACCGACACGCGGTCTCTTTATCGCAACTCTGTAGTCAAGAAATGCTCTTCCGGAAAGATCGACAGCCGCCATCATCAAAGCTTCGTCCATCGGAAGAATGATGTCGCCGTAACGGCAGATACCGCGTCTGTCACCGAGAGCCTCCGAGAAAGCCTTACCGAGACAGATTCCGACGTCCTCGACCGTGTGGTGTGCGTCGACCTCGATATCCCCGTCGCAGACGACGTCAAGGTCAAAGCCGCCGTGACGGGCAAAAAGGGTCAGCATATGATCGAAAAATCCCACGCCCGTGTCAATATTGCCGTTTCCGCTTCCGTCAATATTCAGCGTCAGCTTTATCTTGGTCTCTGCGGTATTTCTTTCTATAGTAGATATTCTCATTTTTTACTCCTTAATGATCTCCGCCAAGGCATTCACAAGTGCCTCCATATCGGATGCGGTGCCGATGCTGATGCGCAGATAATCGCTGATCCTTTCTTTTGAGAAATGACGGACAAGTATTCCGCGATCGCGAAGTTTTTTGTAAGCTTCACCGCCCGAAATATCGGGGATCTTGACGAAGATGAAATTTGCCTTGCTAGGCAAGACTGTCGCGCCGAGTGCCGCAAGCTTCTCCGAGGTCTCTTCTCTGACCTTGATGACCTCGCTGACCTTCTCCGCATAATAAGCCTTCGAGGAATCGGTAAGCGCCGCCGCACCCATTCTGAGGGCAAGCGAGTCGAGGTTATAGGGATTGGTCGAATACTTCATTAATTCAAGATCGGTGATAAGCTCGGCGTTTCCGATAGCGTAGCCGAGTCTCGCGCCCGCCATTCCGCGCGATTTAGAATAGGTCGCGCAGACGAGCAGATTATCATACTTTTTCGTAAGCGGAATCGCGCTCTCTCCGCCGAAATCGACGTATGCCTCGTCAACAACGATCACGTGCTCGGGATTCGACGCCACGATACGCTCGATTTCCGAAAGAGGAAGAGCCTTTCCCGTCGGCGCGTTCGGATTCGCTATGACGGCACCGCGGTCAAGCCCGAGATAATCCTCGGGAACTATTGAAAAATCCTCATCGAGCGGAATGATCTTCGCGTCGATTCCGTAAAGATCGGCAAAGACCGAATAAAAACCGTAAGTCAGATCGGCAAAAGCTACGCCGTCCTCAAAAAAGCAAGCAAATGCGAAATTGAGCGACTCATCCGATCCGTTTGAAACGAACACGTTCTCCGTGCCAACGCCGTAATAGCTCGCCAGCGCATCCTTAAGTGCCTTTGCCGTCGGATCGGAATAGAGGCGCAGATCGGAGAGAACGTCCGCGTTCACCGCCGCTATAACGTCTGGAGCGGGGGGATAGGGGAACTCGTTGGTATTTAGCTTGATATATCTTTTATCCCTTGGCTGTTCCCCGGGAACGTAAGCGTCAAGAGTTCTGTATTTTTTAGCTAAAAAGCGGCTCATTCGTATTCTCTCCCCATACGTCTCATAACGCTTCTGGCGTGCGCGTCAAAGCCCTCGCTGCGGGCAAACATATCGACGTCCTCCGCGATATCGGCAAGTGCCTCGGCTGAAAAATAGGTAAATTGCATCTTCTTGACAAAATCATCGACCGAGAGCGGACTATAGAATCGCGCGGTTCCCGACGTCGGAAGCGTGTGGTTAGGACCCGCCATATAATCTCCGACCGCCTCGGGGCAATTCCTGCCGAGGAAGACCGATCCCGCGTTTCTGACCTTATCGAGAAGCCCAAAGGGATCGTCAACGCAGAGTTCAAGATGCTCCGGAGCTATACGGTTCGACATATCGATTGCCTCAGAGATACTGTCAACTATGATGATAAGACCGTGCGTATCTATCGAAGCGCGTGCGATCTCCTGTCTCGGGAGCACCAAAAGCTGTCTTTCGATCTCGGCAGTAACCGCCTGCGCAAGCTTTTCGCAATCGGTAACAAAAACTGCCGAAGCGCGTCTGTCGTGCTCCGCCTGAGAAAGCAGGTCTGCAGCAACGTACACGGGATTTGAATTAGCATCGGCAATAACGAGTATTTCGCTCGGACCCGCGATCATATCGACACCGACTTTACCGCTGACCTGTCTTTTTGCCTCTGCCACGTATGCGTTGCCGGGTCCTACTATCTTATCGACCGCGGGAATACTTTCTGTTCCGTAAGCAAGAGCGGCAACAGCCTGTGCTCCTCCGCATTTGAATATTCGTCCGACACCCGCAACTTTCGCCGCTGCAAGGATCTGCGGAGGAATACTTCCACCGCTCGGCGGAGTAACCATTATTATCTCGTCAACACCCGCTATCTTTGCCGGAATACAATTCATCAGTACCGACGATGGATATGCCGCAGTTCCGCCGGGAACGTATAGTCCAACCCTCTCAAGAGGTATTACCTTTTGTCCCGCAAATACACCCGCGCGGCTGTTGCAAACAAAACCTTGACGAACCTGACGGCTATGGAAATCCCGGATATTCGCGGCAGCACGCTCGAGCATACCTATATATGTCTCACCCACGTCTGCACACGCATCGTCGATCTCCTTTTTCGTAACCTCAAGCGCATCCAATTTTGCGCGGTCAAACTTCAGCGCATATTCGATGAGTGCCTCATCTCCGCGCGTCTTTACGTCGTTAATAATGTTTTCTACAACGTTTGAGATATCCGAAGCATCGTTTATTCTGTCAAATATCTCATTGTCGCTGATATCTTTTCTGTAAACAGTTCTGATCATGGCTTTAATCCTTGTTTAGTTAATTGTAAATACTCTGATTATATATAATCCGTTTTTCCGGCGGCTTTGCCGACCGAAAAAACACCTTTCAGGCGAGCCTTGCGAGCTCGCGAGCCGAGGGGAGCCGTCAAAATTCTTGATTTTGACGGCGGCGATAAGCTCGCGTTTTCAATTGTAAAACGCAGTTTTACAATTGGATCAGTCCTTATTCTCAAAAGCGCGGCAAACGCGCATGATCTGCTCGCCCTTGAATTTCATGCTCGCCTTGTTGGCAATCAGTCGTGCGCTGATATCGCAAATCTTATTGAATTCAATAAGTCCGTTGGCTTTGAGCGTGCTGCCCGTCTCGACTATGTCAACGATAACATCGGAGAGCCCGAGAAGGGGCGCGATCTCGATCGAGCCGTTGAGTTTGATAATATCTATTCTTCTGCCGAGAGACGCATAATATTTCTGCGCAATATTTGAAAACTTCGTAGCAACGCGCAAAGTTTTCGAACGATCATCCGTAAAATTCGACTTGGCGGCTACTGCCATTCGGCATTTGCCGAGACCGAGGTCGAAAAGTTCATAGACATCGGGAGAATATTCGAGAAGAATATCCTTACCCGCAACGCCGATATCAGCCGCGCCGCGTTCAACGTAAATAGCAACGTCTGATGGTTTAACCCAGAAGAAACGAAGCGTTCCCTCCGCGTTTTCAAAAATCAATTTGCGGCTTTCCTCTCGGATACCCTCGGCTTCCATACCCTCGCGTTCAAAATACGAGTACACCTTCTCGCCGAGCCTGCCCTTGGGGAGTGCGACGTTCAAATATTTTCTGTTTTCCATCAGATTACCTCCGTCTCTCCCTTGTCATTCAGCTTCATCACACAAGCGCATCTTTCCGCGCCCGCGGCACTTCTTTGCACCAGTACGCTCTTTCCCTCTGCTTTTATTCTTTTGACAGCCGCCGATATCAGCGAAGGATCTCGGTCGGAGGTAACAAGCAGAACGTCCGCCGCGTATTTCGGCGAATAGCCATCGATCCGCTCAAGGGGATCGGTATAAAGCGCAAATCCGAGTCCGCTTCCCGTGCGTCCCATTTTCGTAATAAGTCTGCCGTATTCGCCGCCCTTTAGGATCGCCTCGGATACACCGTCGATATATCCGCTGAAAACCGCACCGTCATAGTAATTCATTCCGTGTATTACAGAAAGATCGGCTTTGACGTGCTCGGCTTCCTCATCTGTAAGCGCATTTGCGATCAAGCGAAGCTCTCCGATCGCATCAGCTGATTCGGTATATTTTGCAAATCCGAGAGACGAAAGCATCTCGCCCGCTTCTCTGATCGGGATCGAAAGTCTTGAAAGCTCGATCATTCTCGAGGTCTCTTCCTCACCGAGTCCGGCGCGTGAGCAAAGCATCGAAAGAGCGGGAGCGTTTTTATCCTTCAGCGCATTTGCAAGCTCACCCTTGAGTCTTTCGGAAATACCGAAAAGCTTGCGTATGCCATCGATAAGTCCCATATGCGAAATATCAAGCATATAGTCGCATCCCGTATGCGCCAACGTGCGGCAGGCGAGAGATACGACCTCGGCGCGGTCGTACGCGCAAACGTCGCCGATACATTCAAGACCGATCTGAAGTATCTCCTTGAATTCGTCTCCGCCCGAGGGAACGCGGTATACGCTCTCGCTGTAGAAAAACTTATCGCTTCTCCCCCTCTGCTCCGTTGCATCACGGATGATCGACATCGTAATATCGGGTTTGAGCGCAAGAAGTCTGCCTCCCGCGCCCGTAAAAGTTATCATTTGTCCGCTTGTCAGAAAATCGCGGTATTCGGAAAACAGATCATATTCCTCAAATCCTACCGTACGGTAGCGCGAATATCCGCATTCGGAATACAGTTCACGCAAAAGCCGAGGAAGCTCATCTATGAGACCGCATTTAAGCTCATTCATCGGATGCCTCCGTTTTCCCCTCGAGCTTATCGAGGACGATACGGTAGCCGCCGTTGCCGTAATATAGCGAACGCTTCACGCGGCTGATAGTAGCCGTGCTCGCTCCCGTTTTCTCGGCTGCGTCTCCGTATGACATTCCGTTGTCGATACACATTGCGACTTCAAGTCGCTTTGCCATCTCGTCTATCTCTGCGACCGTGCAAAGGTCGGTGAAGAAGTTGGCGCAATCCTCCGCGCTCTCAAGCGAAATGATCGCGCGCCATAACTGCTCGGTTCTCTCACCTCGGATATTTCTCATATCTTTATTCATATTCAAGCTACTCCTTTAAGGTGCAATTTGCTTTAGTCCTTTAGCATGTTAAAATGATACCACTTCGAAAGCCATTTGTCAAGTACTTTTTCAAATTTTTTGTAACGATAATCAAAAAAATCCGTGCGATTTATCCAACCGCACGGAAAATAATTAAGAAAGATCAAAATTTCGCCATTTTGCGAAGTTGTCAAATACGCCGTCAACACCGCCGACCGATTCATATCTCTCGGGAGTGTAGCCGGGTCCGAAGCCGTAAACTCTGCCGATATTCGCGCGCTTTGCGGCAAGGACACCCGAAAGCGAATCCTCGAATACCATACAGTCCTCGGGCTTTTTGCCGAGAAGTGCCGCGCTTCGGAGGTAGATATCGGGATCGGGTTTGCAGGGCATAATACCGTCATCGTAAATTATCGTGTCCCAAGAAAACCAGCGGTCAAGCTTGAAATACTCAAAATAACACTTGACGTTGTTGATCTCCGATCCTGTGGCGATCATCATCGGATAGCCTTCCGATTTAAGATAGTCGAGGAATTCCTCGACTCCCGGAACGAGCACGAAGGTAGGATCGAGAACAGCGCGGCGGCGGTATTCTGCTTCCTTTTCGTATGTGAGTCTCTCGATCTCCTCGGGAGTGATCGGGCTGAAAAAGCGTGTCAGGATCTCGGTATTTCCGCAGCCGAGAAGGCTCTTCTCCATTTCTTCCTCAGAAAGCGGTGCTTTTCCGTGAAGAGGGAAAAAGTCGGTCCAGACTGCCTTGTGGATATGCGAATCGAGCACGAGCGTGCCGTTGAAATCGAATATCATACCCTTCTTTTCGCTCATATTTTTACTTCCTTTTCTTTATTCAATGTTGGGCATTCCCGCGAAGCCTTTTTCGATCTCTTCGTCGGTGGGCGCGTAATCGGTCAGGAGACCGTCGTTATATTTGCCATATGCAAGCATATCGAAATAGCCGGTGCCCGTGAGGCCGAAGACGATGGTCTTCTCTTCCCCCGTCTCCTTGCACTTGAGAGCCTCGTCGATCGCAACCTTGATCGCGTGCGAGCTTTCGGGAGCGGGAAGGATACCTTCGACGCGAGCAAACTCAACAGCCGCCTCGAAGACCTCGGTCTGCTTGACCGAAACGGCTTCCATAAGTCCCTGATCGTAGAGCGCGGAAAGAGTGGTGTTCATGCCGTGATAGCGCAGACCGCCCGAGTGGTGAGGTGCGGGGATGAATCCGCTTCCGAGAGTGTACATCTTTGCAAGCGGGCAGACCATACCCGTATCGCAATAGTCGTATGCGTATCTGCCCCTCGTCAGCGACGGGCAGGATGCGGGTTCGACCGCGACAAAGCGATAATCAGCCTCGCCGCGCAGCTTCTCGCCCATGAAGGGCGCAATGAGTCCGCCGAGATTCGAGCCGCCGCCAGCACAGCCGATGACGATATCAGCCTTCTCGCCGTATTTATCGAGCGCGGTCTTGGTCTCAAGACCGATGACCGACTGATGAAGCATTACCTGATTGAGCACGCTTCCGAGAACGTAGCGGTAGCCGTCCGTGTTTGTTGCGACCTCAACAGCCTCGGAAATAGCACAGCCAAGGCTTCCCGAGGTACCGGGATGCGCCGCGAGGATCTTTCTGCCGACAACTGTATCGGGCGAGGGGGATGGAGTGACGGTCGCGCCGTAGGTCTTCATAACCTCGCGGCGGTGCGGTTTCTGCTCGTAGGAGACCTTGACCATATATACCTTGCAGTCGAGTCCGAGATATGCGCAAGCCATGGAAAGTGCAGTGCCCCACTGACCTGCACCCGTCTCTGTGGTGACTCCCTTGAGTCCCTGCATCTTCGCATAGTATGCCTGCGCGATAGCGGAATTGAGCTTGTGGCTTCCGCTTGTATTGTTGCCCTCGAATTTATAATAGATCTTTGCGGGCGTACCGAGCTTCTCCTCAAGGCAATAAGCGCGGATGAGGGGCGCGGGGCGGTACATTTTATAGAAATCGCGGATTATATCGGGAATTTTGAAGAATCTCGTAGTGTCGTCGAGCTCCTGACGGATAGCCTCGTCACAGAAAACGGTGGAAAGTGCATCTGCCGTGATCGGCTTGTGTGTTGCAGGATCGAGAAGCGGCGCAGGCTTATTCTGCATATCGGCGCGGAGATTATACCATTCGCGCGGCAGCTCGTTTTCGCTCAGATAAATTTTGTAGGGAATTTGTTTTTTGTCCATTTTGGATTCTCCTTTCGCGGATGAGTGATTTTCGGGCGGCTAAAAACAAAAAATCCCCGCCCCAAATGCCGGGACAGGAAATACCTGCGGTGCCACCCTGCTTGACGCATTGCGTCCACTCAACGTGTACTTCATACACTCGTTCTGTAACGGGAACTCCCGTCTCGGCTACTTGCGCACGCGCATTTTCACCTCGCCCTCAAAAGCCCATTCGCAAGCCCTATCCCACCGCATTCTCAACACCGGCGGCTCTCTGTGGGGAATCGTAACCTGTTACTTCTCTTTCTCATCGGTTTATCATAGTATACTGCAAAAACCGTCCCGTGTCAAGCCCTTTTCGCAAATTTGTTCAAATTTTATACAAATATATATGCTATAATGGTTTCATAAAGGTAAAGGAGGAGGATTTTATGAAAAAATGCAACGTCTGCAAATGCATCGTTGACGAAATCAGTGTCTGCCCGATCTGTGGAAATACCATTACATACGAGCCGCCTTGTATGGAGGATAAGGAAAAATTTGTTTTCAACAAATATTATCTCCTCTATTTGCTGAAAAACACGTGGTTTGCGATACTTTGCACCGTCATAGGAATCGTGATAGCTATAACAGCCAAACCCGACTTTGACATCACCGTTGCCTTGGCGATCGCTATGCTCGTCGCATCGTTCTTGTTCGGCATATTCAGAAGAAGATACGCCCATGCGATCCAATGGAAGTATTCCGAAAAATACACCAATATCCGTGCTATCGGCGCACAGTTCACCACGGGAATTCTTGCAATAGTATTCTTTATGATGTCCGCTTTATAATGGATGAAAGGAGCACAAATAAAAAATAAGCCCCTTGACATAGTTCTTCTCGTTTTCAAGATTCTCGTTCCTCTGCTTATGATCGTTCCGCTTGTATATTTTACATGTTTAAGTATAGTCGATCGCATTGAAGTTCTGGAACAGATAAAATTGTACGGCGAGACTCCCGGGAATTACGGAATGGCGGAATTTATCTCAGCACTTCTGATCGCCTTCATCAACTTCTGTCTGATTATCATCAACGCGATATGCCTGCTGACCGCATTCCTCTTCAAAAGCTCGCAAAAGCGCGATAAACATATTTTCCACTTTTCCGTGATGCTCTTTGCACCCTGCGTGGCTACGATTCTTTATTGCGTTATACTCGTTCTGATCTTCAATATAGGATAACCCGAGCAGAAATTGCTCGGGTTAGTTTTATTCTCTTACCATCCTCCTATACTCCGACGGCGTCATATCCGTTGCCGCGCGAAAGGCTCTGATAAACGTCGAAAGCGAGGAAAAACCGACGGCATAGCAGACGTCGATTATCGGCATTCCCTCGGCGATGAGTGCGCGGCTTTTCGATATGCGGAGCTTATGAATATAATCAAGGATCGTGGTGTCGTAATACTTCTTGAAAAGCCTTGATACGTATTCACGGCTGTAGAAAAAATGCTCGGCGACCTCGGATACCGAATTGATCTCGGTATAGTGCGCATCGAGATACTGCTGAAGCGCGAGAATGTTCTCTGGCAGGCGCTCGCTCTCGCCGCTGTGGCGGATGTCCTTGCGATTCAATAAGCAGAATATCTCGATGATGTACCCGAGTGCGAGCGCGCGTGACAGATCGTCTCCCCGTTTTTTGAGCGCGGATGCAAGCTTTTCGGCGAGAGTCAGAAGCTCCTCTTCCCTCTCCCTTGAGGCAAGCGAAAAATGCACGCCTTCATTCGTCCTTATCAATATTTCGGCAAGACTCGGCGAGATCTGGTCGAACGCGTTCGGATATAGATAAAAAACGTGTCGCTTATAGTGCGTGCGCTCGCCCTTGAGCTTCGACATATGGAATTTTCCGGGAGGGATTATGATGACGTCCCCGCGCTTCGGCGAATACACGCTCGACTCACAAACGTAATTGATCTCGCCCTCGACGAAGATAACGAGCTCGTAATAATCGTGGCTGTGAAGGCTCGAGGGAAATGTATTCACGTCGTAAACCGTGCTTCTGCAGGAATAGCAGAGCCAGTCGTTTATCAGATCGTTTTCCCAGTTTGTGATCTCGTGGCGGGGATCGTTTTTGTTTTGCAGATAATGCGATAACAGCTTCATTTTCTATACGTCACAAAATGATAAATTAATGTCACAATCGGTATAGACATTTTATTTTGTGATGTGTATAATTATTATACACTATAATGGTGTAAAATGCAATAGTAAATTATATTTTTTATAAGGAGTAATTCCAATGAGTGAAATGCTTAAAACAAAGGTACATAACGTAGACGTCTGCGTTATCGGCGGCGGTATCGGCGGTATGTTCACCGCAATTTCCGCAGCAAGACAGGGCGCAAAGGTTGCCCTTATGCAGGACAGACCCGTTCTCGGCGGTAACTGCTCGAGCGAGATCAGAATGTGGATCTCGGGCGCGGGCACGAGAGTCCGCGATCTTCAGGAGACCGGCATTATGGAGGAGCTTCTCCTCGAGAATATGCACCGTAACCCCAAGAGAAACTTCACCATCTGGGACTCCGTCCTCTATGAGCTCGTACGCTTCGAGGACAACATCGACCTTATGCTCAACTGCGCTTGCTGTGACGCTAAGATGAACGGAAACAAGATCGACTACGTCAAGGGCTTCCAGCTCACCACGTACATCTGGCACGAGGTTCACGCAAAGATCTTCGTTGACAGCTCGGGCGACTCGATCCTCGCTCCCCTCACGGGCGCGGAGTACAAGGTCGGACGCGAGGCAAAGAGCGAATTCGGAGAGGAATTCGGACTTGATGTCGCCGACAATCATACCATGGGTATGAGCCTTATGATCCAGTGCCGCGAGACCGATCATCCCGTCAGCTACACTCCCCCCGCTTGGGCATACGACTTCCCCGATGACGACGCTATGAACAACAAGCCCCACAAGCTCTACGAAATGAACACCAACTTCTATTGGATCGAGCTTGGCGGTATGCAGAACTCGATCGACGATACCGAAGAGGTCCGCGACGAGCTTCTTAAGATCGCATTCGGCGTTTGGGATCACATCAAGAACCACGGCGACCACGGCGCGGAGAATTGGGATCTTGAGTGGATCGGATTCCTTCCCGGCAAGCGCGAGAGCCGCCGTTACGTCGGCGACTACGTAATTACTCAGCACGACGTTGAAAACTGCCCTCGTTTTGAGGACACAGTTGCATACGGAGGATGGCAGATCGACAACCACCTTCCCGGCGGATTCCATATGAACGCAAAGGGCGGGGGCCACCTGCAGAAGCGCCGTCTTTCCGAGCCCTACTCGATCCCGCTCCGTGCTCTCTACTCGAAGAATATCGAGAACCTTATGTTCGCGGGCAGAAACATCAGCGCGTCGCATATCGGCTTCAGTACTACCCGTGTAATGGGTACCATCGGCGTTATCGGACAGGCTGTAGGTACTGCGGCAGCAGTTGCTACCAAGAATAATCTCACTCCCCGCGAGGTCTGCGCTCAGAAGATCAAGGAGATCCAGAAGATTCTTATGGACGCCGACTGCTTCCTCCCCGGCTTCCGCAGAGAGCCCTCCGAGCTTACAAAGAAGGCTACCCTCACCGCAGATTACGGCGATTGCTCCGCGCTTCTGAACGGTATCGACCGCCGCATCTGGGGCAACGACAACGGATACTACGGCAAGACCAACAAGGCGATCACCTATACCTTCGACGAGCCCACGCACGTTGGCGGAGTTCGTCTGGTATTCGACAGCGACCTTGACCGCGAGTACACCGACGGCAACCCTAACGGTCTGCATACCTCCATGGTCCTCTTTATGGCGGCAAGCCACGATAACACCACGTTCGGATTCCCGAAGTGCCTTGTCAAGCACTATAAGATCGAGGCTCAGGATGCAAGCGGAGAGTGGAGCACGGTTCTCGAGGTCACCGATAACCATCAGCGTTTCGTAAAGCACGATCTTGATATCACCGCGAAGGCTATCCGTCTCATTCCTCTCTCGACCCACTTCAGCGAGACTATGTGCGAGGACTACGGAAGCTCGACGGCTCATATCTTTAACTTTGAACTTTATTAAATAAAGCAAAATGTGAGACAATAATTAAATTTATTGTTTCTAAACAAAAAGGACTGATTTTATTTCAGTCCTTTTTATTTGTAAGCGATAAACTGTATTATCGGTTATTCTTGCATTTT
>JAFQPI010000071.1 GCA_017411805.1 Clostridia bacterium | reverse complement strand
ATCTCCGACCCGTGAGCCTTAATTTTTAGGTGATTTTTGGTGCGGAGGACGATGCAAGGTATTAACCTTACAAGGACGACAAGCCGAAAAGCACCAAAAATTTAGGCTCATGGGCTAGTTCGGATTATTCTTGTCACTCTACCAATAATACTTTGCCCGAAAAATGTGCAGATTTTCATTTTCTGTTTCCTCCAAATGTTTTGATAATAATATTATAATCGAAGTAGGCAGGTTTGTCAATAATCTGATTAGGCATATTTTATAATACTTTTGCATTAATCAATTATGGCAAGAGGTAATTATGTATCCGCACATCAGAGACATACGCGAAGACAGAGACAAGTTGCAAAAAGAAGTGGCAGAATACCTTGGAATAACCTATACGGCATATGGAAAATATGAAACGGGGCAAAACAAAATTCCCGTACACAGAGTCATCGTGCTTGCCGCTTATTATGACGTAAGCGTGGATTTTTTGCTTGGAGAAACCCGCAGCGTTGTACGTCATACCGTATCGGCAGAAGATCGGGGAAACAGACTGCGCGAAATTCGTATGAAACATAAGCTAAATCAGACTCAAATAGCGAAAAAGATCAATATGTCTCAAATGGGATATTCAAAGTATGAAACAGGTGAAATCATGTTGAATACCGAACTTTTGATCAAACTTTCAAGAATTTATAATGTAAGCATCGATTATCTGCTCGGCTTGACCGATGTTGAAGATAGATATGAATAAAAATAGAGTGACAAAAATAATACGAACCGGTTCGGATTATTCTTGTCACTCTATTCATGATTTGATATGATCATTATAATAATCAAGCGGCTGATTCATTGATCAATGAATCAGCCGCGATTTTTGTCACTCGCTTGGAGCTTCGGGGAAAGAATTTACTCTCCCGACGTAAATTTAACAGCGATCTTACGGAGATTTTCGGCTGCGGTATCGGAAAGTCCGTTTTTCTCGCTCAGTCCTTCGGGAAGAGTTTTGCCGAAGACGGTGTTATAGATCATGCAAGCCTGGAGATAGCCGAGTCCCGTCTTTTCGGGGGAGGAATAATCGTGGTAAGCCTGACCGTAATTGATGACGCCGATTCCGAGCTCGGCTGCCCATCTGTCGGCAAGCTCCTTGAAATACGCGCTTCCCTCAGCGGCGGTGTAGGTCTCCTTTTTGTCCGTCTTTGTGTATCCGGGGTCGCCGCCCGCAGTGGTGAAGATCGCGGGGGTCTTGTCGCTGTTGAGCGTGAAGAGATAGATCTTATCGGTCTCAGCCTTCATCAGCGGGAGGACGGACTTCAGCGCGTTCAGCTCGCTTGCCTCAACGTCGGTTCCCGACTTTGTACAGCGGCGGCTGATCTGAATAAGAATGGCGTCCCATTCGACCTCCGCGAGAGCGGTTCTCAGACCGAGATCGTTTTTCTCGTCGGCGATGTTATTGATAACGAAGGTGGAGCTGCGAACGTAGGTCGAGAAGACGGTTCTGCCGTCGGCTTCCTTTACGAGCTTCGCAAATACGTTCGCGCAGGAATAATTGTCCATCAGATTCGAGCCGACGATGAGGAGATTGAAGGGTTTATCTGACTCATCTTCGCTGAGATCGGGAACGAGACCCTGAAGCACGGTCGCGTCTGCAATCGCCTTAAGCTCGGGAGCCGATGCAAGACCCGAGGTGAAGCTTATATCCTTGACGCTCTCGCCGTAGATCGTGTTATAGAACACGCATGCGGCGAGATACGAGCCTGCGAGGGAGGGGTGGCGTTCGTCGGGATCGTAGAGATTGACGCCGGGATGCGCCGCGATGAAGTTTTCAAAGGCGTAACCCGCGCGCGCTACCTTGACTCCGCCGAGCGCGGGAGCGAATTCCTCGCTGACCGAGTGCATGAATGCGGTATGCGGCTTGCGGCCCATTGCGTGGGAGGCAACTTCGGTCATATTGATCGGGCTTACCGCCTTGTATTCAACGACCGTGCCGTTGTTGTTGCCCCAAACCGAATAGAGCAGAATATCTCCGCCCGCGGCGCGCGCGAGCTCTTGGATCTTCTTTGCCGATTCAAGCTCGGCTTCTTTTACGGTATTTTCATAGGGATTTATACGGCGCGAGGGCTCAACTATAACGATATCCCATTTGTTGTTTTTAAGCAGCGGGATCGCCTGTGCGCCGACTTCGGTGCGCTCGTTGGCAAAATCCGAGATCGTTGCGCTGCCCTTGGTCACCGACTTTACGTTGACCTTTTTGCCTGCCGCCTTTGCGAGGTTGGCAAATATCAGAGGCATATCGTTGTAGTACATGAGGCTGTTGCCGAGGAAAAGAATATTAAGCATGTCATCCTCCTCTGTATTGGTGGTTGTTTCGGGGGTATTCGTTACTTCGGTTGTTCCGCTTTCGGGATCGGTCTCGGGCGCGTTTGTTCCGGGAGACTCGGGAACTGTGGTCTGCGGCTCCGTGGACGCCTGATCCGCGCCGCCGCATGCAACTGCGGAGAGGGAGAGAATTATCGCGAGCGCGAGGGACATAAGTTTTTTCATTTGAAATACCGTCCTTTCTTGTTGTGTTTTTATTATAGCATATAATTTTATCGATTGCAATATTATATTTTCATTTATGAAGCAATTCGGCGGCAATTTTTATTTTCTCAAGATATCCTCCACTTGACAAATTAATAT
The DNA here is from genome assembly GCA_017411805.1 of Clostridia bacterium. GTDB lineage: Bacteria > Bacillota > Clostridia > Oscillospirales > CAG-272 > CAG-390. The sequence continues at coordinate 32,664 of JAFQPI010000071.1, read as the reverse complement.
CTAAATGATATAATTATTATGTATTATTATGCGAAAACGGAGGAAAGATATAATGTCAAATCTCACCGGAAAAACACTCGTTGCCCTTGGCGACTCGCTGATCCACGGCTCAAAGCTCGGAAACGAGGTCACCTGGGTAAATAAGCTTGCAAAAAAGCACAATATGACGGTTTATAATCACGGCATCAACGGTAATCCCGTGGCTCATCAGACGGTCGAGCCGCAGAGAGTTCCCATGTGCGTCCGCTATGCGGAGATGGAGGACGGAGCCGACTACGTCGTTGTTCTCGGCGGCGCAAACGATAAGAGACTTCATGTTCCGCTCGGCGCGATCGACTCGGAGGACACCTCGACCTTCTGCGGTGCGCTCAACGTCCTCATCCTCGGTCTGACGGCAAAATACCCGAAGGCAAAATTCCTCTTCCTTACAAACTACGATCGTTGGCGTTCGAAAAACAAGGAGGGACTTTCCGACGTCGACTACGTTGACGCCATGCTCGCTGTCTGCGCAAGATGGGGGATCGTCTGCTTCGATAATTACCGCCAAGCGGGCTTCTCCTTCTATAATCCCGCACAGTGCGAGTGGATCGACGAGGGCTGTGTTCTCGAGGGCAAGTCGAACCGCCATTTCTCGGACGAGGGATACGATTTTCTTCTGACGAGATACGAGGCACTTATGGAGGCACTATGATGAAGAGAATAATTACACTTCTTCTGGCGGCGGGGCTTTTGATATCGCTTCCGTCCTGCGTGGATGCGGATCCGATAGTCACTCTCGCGCCCTCTGAATCGAATACCGAGCCTGCCGGCACCGGCGGCAGCGAAGCTGATACGAGCGGAGAGGGCGAGATCAAGGATAATCCCGCGCCCGATTTCACCGTTTACACGGCGGACGGCAAGGCGGTCAAGCTTTCTGATATGAAGGGCAAGCCTGTCGTGCTCAATTTCTGGGCAAGCTGGTGTCCTCCCTGCAAGGCGGAGATGCCCGATTTCGATAAGGTCTGCAAGGAATACGATGGCCGCGTCACCTTTATGATGGTCAATCTGACCGACGGCAAGAACGAGACCGTCGAATCCGCGCGCAATTTCATTCATATGATGGAATACAGCTTCCCCGTTTATTACGATACGAAAATGGATGCAACCAATAAGTACGGCATACAATCGATCCCGACGACATACTTCATTGACGCCGAGGGCAATCTCGTTGCCTACGGAAGCGGCGCGCTGAGCGAGGATGCGCTCAGACGGGGTATCACTATGATATATGTTGAAGCGGAATGATCGGTGGAGGGAGAGAAAGAGGCTCAGCTATCAGCGAATCAGAATTATCTTAACCAAAAACATAAAAATTCTATATGGAGAAAAAATATGAAAAACATTCTTGAAAAGCAGGGTTTTATCTGCGATATGGACGGCGTTATCTACCACGGCGACAAGATCCTTGACGGAGTCAGCGAATTTGTAAACTGGATGATCGAAAACGGCAAAAAGTTCGTTTTTCTTACCAATTCCCCCGAGAGAACACCCCACGAGCTTTCGATGAAGCTTGAGAGAATGGGACTTTCGGTCACTCCCGATCATTTTTATACCAGCGCGATGGCAACCGCCGAGTTTCTCCACAGCCAGGCTCCCGGATGTACCGCCTACGTCATCGGCGAGGCGTCGCTCTCGAAGGCTATGTACGACCAGGGTATCTATATGAACGACGTAAACCCCGACTACGTAGTTGTCGGCGAGACGAGAACATATTGCTTCGAGAAGATCGAGAAGGCGATCGCGCTCGTCAATGCAGGCGCAAAGCTGATCGGTACGAATCCCGATACCGTCGGAGTTACCGACCGCGGAATCATGCCCGCGACAGGCTCTCTCGTTGCGCCCATCGAGATCGCAACCGGTAAGAAGGCGTACTTTGTAGGCAAGCCCAACCCCGTAATGATCCGCCACGGACTCAAGCGTCTCGGCTGTCACTCGGAGGACATCGCCTTCATCGGTGACAGAATGGACACCGATATCATAGCGGGTATCGAATCGAACGTTGATACCATCCTCGTACTATCGGGCGTGACGGCTCGCGAGGATATCAGCAACTTCCCCTACAGACCCAAGTATATTTTCGGCGGTATCGGAGATATTCTGGTGGCTGCAAAAGATTGAGTATCTCTTATTGCCAAGAAACATTCCGGAAAGGTCGGCGCACCCGTACAAAGTGCGCCAAAGTATGCATAAATGAATAACAATATGAAGAAATTTTCGCTCAGAATGGCGGCTCTCGCGCTCTGCCTTCTGACGGTATCCATCTCGTTTTCCTCCTGCGGATATTTTGTTGACAGTTTTCTTTCCGAATATTCGGAGAATAAAACGAAGTATAACTACGATTATGATGAGGAGACCGACAGAGAGGATTATCTGAAGGACGAGACGACGAGGAGAGGTCCGCTCAATACCGAGCCTCCTAGCAACAGCGGCACCGAGACGGTGCGTGATACTCAGGATCAGGAGCCGACGACAAGCCGTCCGGAGAGCACGACGCGCCCCGTTCGTCCAAGTTTTACGACCGCGGCACCCGAGACAACGTCCCCCGTCACGACTACTCCCGTCACGACCGATAATATACCCAATGAATTCAGAAACCACGTCTATCTTGAAAATAAGAATGAGGGCAGATGCGCTGAGCTGATCGGAGACGTTCTGGTTACCGTCGTGCTTGTCAGCGATAAGGATAGCAAATGGGACAGCAGCTCCACAGCGGCACTCAAAGCATCCCTTGCAAATCAGGAAAAGACGCTTGAATCTGCTGCGGCAAAATACGGCAAGGAGCTTGATATAACCTATTCCTATATCACAGCTTCCTATTCGGGCTCGATATCCTCGGGAGATTATCCCGACGTATGGCAGAATACAACGATCTCGTCCCTGGGATTTACGAGTGTATACAAGGCGCAGGAGGAGCTTGACCTCTCAAACGATGCCGATTCAAATCCGATCGCGTTCATGCTCAATAAACCCGGAAGAGCCTATGCGGATAGCCGGAGCAGCCTTTATGATACCGAGAGACTTACCTTGTTCTCGTCCGATATCTCCGCCTTCAGCCATGAACTTTGCCATCTGTACGGCGCCGCGGACTTCTATTTCCCCGCAAGTGTTGAAGAGCTCGCGGGAAAATATCTTCCCGAAAGCATTATGTCGCGCGGAAGCGTGATCGACCCCGTCACAGCCTTTATCATAGGTTGGGACGAGGAGCTTGACCCCGAGGCGTACAGCTTCCTCAAGGATACTGCCCATCTGACCCGCGAATATCTTAACAGCGAAAATGATAAGCAGCAGACCACGGGATACGTAACGGATTTCAAGCTCTCTTACGGTACATATACGGGTCTTCTTGACCGAGGTGTGCCTATGGGCAAGGGAACCTTGAAGTATAATAGCGGAGGCGTTGTAACGGGCAATTTCGTATATGGCAGCCCCGAGGGTCAGGTTACTTACACGTGGCCGAGCGGCGATAAGTACGAGGGCAATTATTCGAATGGCAATTTCAACGGCTTCGGAACCTATACCTGGTCGGACGGAACGGTATATTCTGGCAACTGGGTAAAAGGCAAGATCAACGGCAAGGGCACCTATAGCTGGAAGAACGGAAACTCATACGTCGGAGATTTTGTCGATGGCAAGAGAACGGGTAAGGGCAGATTTACCTGGGCAGAGGGCAGCTATTACGAGGGCGACTTTATAAATAATATTTTCGAGGGTCAGGGAACCTACGTTACCACTTCGGGATTCGTATACGTCGGAGCTTGGAAGAATAATGAGCAGCATGGCTACGGCAAGGCAACCTATGTAGACGGCAGCGTTTACGAGGGCAACTTTGATAAGGGCAGTCGCACCGGATACGGCGTTATGAAATGGTCGGACGGATCGAGCTATGACGGATATTGGCTGAATAACAGACGCCACGGAAACGGAAAGTATATCAATAAATACGGAACTGTTTTCGACGGCATGTGGTCGAACGACGTTTTCCAAAGCTGATAAATTAATATAAAACCTGCCCGAGCCACCGATTTGCGGTGGCTCGGGCAGGTTTTGATATATCCATTATTTCAAAAGCTCGTCGCTGAGGCGGATTATTTCGGGGGCGATCTTTTCGCGTTCGCGTCGGATGACAAGGCTGTAGATCGGGTATGCCAGAATGGCAATGACGGCACCGACTGCGCCGATACCTGCTCCGATGATCACGGCGAAGGTTCCCGAAAGCCCGAGAATATCGGCAAGCTCGGACATGCAAATGCTCATTCCGAATCCGAGTATCAACGTGCCGACTATGCCGAGAATCAGCGAGAGCACGGTTGCTTTTTGGTTTACCGAGGCATCAAGGCGTATAAGACGTTCCAGTTTATCCTCTTCCTCTTTTTTCGGCGTATATTTTTCGCGGATCTTTTTGATCTGTGCCTGCTCTCGGGCGGAATAGGTATAAATAAATCCGTTGTTGTTTTCTTCCATATTATTATAATTCCTCTCGGTTGAGTGCTTTGATTTTTTTGGTGCTGTTAGCTATCATATAGACAGCCATTATGAGTATCACAAGAGATACCGCGCCGCCGATAAGCGCGAGCATCAATCTCCGCGCCTCAGCATCCATAGTTGCGCCGCCGAAGGTGGTGAGCATAGTGGAGGTGAGCGTCAGCATAGAAACGCATGCCGCCGCAAAGCTGATAGCCTTTGAAGCCGAGTAAACGGGGCTTTGGTATTTTCGGTATTTTACCATATTGATGATAGCTGTGGTGAAGGTGGTGAAGGTATAAGCCGCCATTGCGATCGTGGTTATCTCGTGATGCAGGAAGGTCCTGTTCCAATAGACCATGAAGAATATTATCAGGGTCAGCGCAAGGTTCATGATGAGAAATACCCATCCGCAGGCGCGGTATTTCTGAAGCTCGCGGCGAATAAGCTCGCCCGGCTTATGCGCGCGCGTATGGCGGACGAGAAAGAATCGCATCGCGGCGAGCGAGATATAATATCCCGCAAGCGAATAATACCAGAAGGTATGGTGGTAATATCCGAGCCAAAGCTGAAATATTCCGTAAGCAGTATTCCACAAAAGCGAGCCGTAAAGCGAGGTGTTTACGCGCAGACGGTCGTCCTCGCGCCAACGGAGAATATATTTGTTTTCGTTCCTGAATGTCTTGAAAAAGGAGATCAGATATGGTATTTTGAAGCACCAGACGGTCAGCGTATATGCCGAGAGAACGTATGAGAGGATCGCGGGAATGCTTTCGGTGCCGAGAAATACCATTGAATAGACGAGGAATGCCGCGGAGAGGGGCAGAAGTATTATCATAACCCATATTCCGGGGTATAATAGTGCCTTAAATATCTTCTTTAGATCCATTTTGAAGCCTTTCTATCTTGACCGTAAATGCCGTACCTTCGCCGATCCTGCTTTCAACTCCGATCTCACCCTGCATGATGTCGATAACTCGCTTGACCAAGGGAAGGCCGAGGCCGTTGCCCTGCGTTGCATGCGAGGTGTCGCCCTGATAAAACTTTTCAAATATATGCGCGCCGACCTCCGGAGTCATGCCGCAGCCCGTGTCCTGGATTCGGACGATCGCGTATTTTTCGTCCGAAGAGAGCGAGAGGCTGACGCTGCCTCCGTCCTCCGTAAATTTGAAGGCGTTTGAAAAGAGATTGTTCCAGACGAGAGAGAGGAGCTCGGAATCGGCGCAAACGAAGATGCCCTCCTCGATATCTGTCTCGATCTCGATGCCTCGCCGCTCCCAAAGGCTCTCAAATTGCAAGAGAGACTCGCAAAGCTGCTCTCCGAGGTCGAATTTTTCGGATTTCGGATAGATCTGCTGGTTCTCAAGGCGATTGAGCTTGAGAATATTCGTCATCATGTCGGAAAGGCGGCGCGAGGCATCTGTTATCGTGCGGGCGTATTCGATGCGTTTTTCGTCGCTCAGATCGGGGGCGGCGAGCAGGGTCGCGTAGTTCTGCATGACGGAAAGGGGCGTTTTCATTTCGTGCGATACATTTGCAATGAAATCTGTGCGCAGAGTTTCAACGCCCGAAAGCTCCTCTGCCATCTTGTTGATGCAATCTATGATCTCGTTGAATTTATCGTCCGAAACAAGGCGCGAGACCTTTGGAATGCGGACGCTGAAATCGCCTTTTATCATCTTTTCAGCCGCCTCGGAGATCCTTCTGACGGGAATATCGACGGTCAGCCTGCGGCGGGCAGAGTCTATGACGGTGAAAAGAATGCTGATCAGCGTGACGTTGAGGAAGGTCAGCTTTGCCGCCGAGCTGATATTTTCGCTTGTAAGCTCAAGCCCGATGTCGTCGGCGAGGACCTTAACGAAAAGCATAGTGCAGCAGGTTATTATAAAGGCGACGATGAGAAAGAAGGTGAAAAAATGATTCAAGGCGCGAAGCACTTGCTTGAAGCTCATTTTATCACCGCCTTGTAGCCGAGTCCGTGAACGGTCAGTATCTCAAAATCTTGGCATTCGGATAGCTTGGCGCGGAGTTTTGTCATATAGACGTCAACGGTGCGGGTGCTCGTTTGGGTATCAACGTCCCAAAATTCGTCCATAAGCTGAGTGCGGGTGAAGGTTTTTTTCGGATATGAGAGAAGCTTATAGAGCAGATCGAATTCGCGCGCCGTAAAGGATATCTCCTCGCCGTCGAGGGTGGCGGTGCGTTCGTCGGCATCCATGATAAAGCTTCCGACCTCAAGGCGGCGGCTCGAAGCTATCTTTGAACGGCGAAGGAGCGCGCCGATGCGCAAAAAGAGCTCGTCAAGGTCAATGGGCTTGGTCATATAATCATCGATCCCGATCCTGAAGCCGCGCTGTTTGGCGGCAAAATCGTCGCGCGCGGTCATGAAGAGTATGGGAATGTCGCTGTTGAGCGAGCGGACGGTCTTGGCAAATTCAAAGCCGTCGATCCCCGGCATCATGATATCCGAAACGATCAAGTCGAAGGTGGTCTTGTACATTTCGTCGTAGGCTTCCTCTGCGCCGAGACAGCCGATAGCTTCGTATCCGCTGTGGGAAAGAAAGGAGCAGACGCTGCGATTGAGGTCGCGGTCGTCCTCGACAACCAAAATTTTGAACATTTTCATCCCTCCGGGCAAAATTACTCAATTATATATATATTGTAGCATAGAAATGTTAAAGTTTTGTTTGCGTTTTTATCTTTTTTGAAAAAAACAGCCGGGAGCTCACAAACCGTGAATTATTCATCAAAAATCGGATTTTGATTAATTTTCAGTTTGCGAATGTATGATATACTTAATTATAATTATTGGAAAAGGAGAAAGGCAATGTCCGGAACGGTTTATATCGTCATCAGTCAGACCGGAACGATTCTTTCCCGTATCTTGAAGGTACTGACAGGAGCAAAATACAATCACGCGTCTATCAGCCTTGTTCCCGATCTTGAAACAATGTATTCATTCGGAAGGGTCCATCCGTATAATCCCGTCCTCGGCGGATTTGTCACAGAGTCACCGAACAGGGGAACCTTCAAGCGATTTTCAAAAACAAAGGCAACGATCCTCTCGATATCGGTTACAGACGAGCAATACCGCGCGCTCAAGGAAAAGCTTGAGTCTATGCAAGAGAATAAAAAGCGGTATCACTATAATTATATCGGGCTTTTTCTTGCGGGAGTTCGGATACCGTATCATCAAAAGAGATGCTATTATTGCTCCGAATTCGTAAAGGAGATGCTCGTGCGTCAGGGGATCCGCGGAGCGGATCAGCTTGCCTCGATCGTCGAGCCGATTCATTTTCTCCAGCTGCCCGACGCGAATTACGTCTATAGCGGAAGCCTGAAGGCATACGCCGAAAGCTGTAATAAAGACGTTCAATAACCACAAAAATATTGCGCTGACGGCGCACCTGCGATAGAGCGGGTGCGCCGTCAGACGTTTTTTATTAGAATAGAGTCGTTTTTGGAGACAGATCTTGGTGGGCAGAATTTACGCTCTGCCGTTCGAGCCGAATAGGAGCATCTTCTTCATTGTGGCTTCCTTGACAGCGGCACTCATTGCGCCCATAACGTCGGTCATGCCCTTGCCCGCGGCATAATTATCGTGCGCGGCTTTGAGGCAGGCGACGTTGATATCGGTGAAGATATTGATCTTAGAGATGCCCGCTGCGATGGCGCGGCGGAAATCGTCGTCGCTGAGACCCGATCCTCCGTGGAGGACGAGGGGCGCATCGATCATCGACGCGATCTTCTCGATGCGTTCAAAATCGAGCTGAGGCTTGAATTTATAGGCTCCGTGCGAGGTGCCGACGGCGATTGCAAGCGCGTCGCAGCCGGTAAATTCAGCAAATTGCTTTGCCTCGTCGAGGTCGGTGTAAGCATCCGAGGGCACGCTGACCTCCTCGGTGCCGACGTGACCGATCTCAGCCTCGACGGTGATGCCCTTTGAGTGCGAATAATCGCAGATCGCCTTGACCGCGGAGAGGTTTTCCTCAAATCCGAGGGTCGAGCAATCGTACATTACCGATGAAAATCCGAGCGCGATCGCCTTTTTGACGTTCTCCTCGGTAAGACCGTGGTCAAAATGGAGAACTACGGGCACGCTTGCGCGCTTTGCCATCGGCAGAAGCATATTTGATAGGTCGTCGAGCCCCGAATAGCAGAGCAGGCATTCCGCGCTTCCGATGATGACGGGCGAGCGAAGCTCCTCTGCCGCCGCAAGGACGCCCATAGCCATCTCAAGGTTGACGGTGTTGAAGAGTCCGACCGCGTATTTGTTCTTTTTTGCGTCAAGTAAAACTTCGTTGAGTGTAACTAACATAATTTTTCCCTTTCTATGCCTCGATAATATTAATATTTGCCATCAAAATCTCCGCCTTTACCTCGGAGGTGAGCCATTTGTTTGTCACAAGAGTGTCGACCGAATCGATCGGCGCGTAGTGGATGACCGATGCCTTGCCCGCCTTTGAGGTATCCGCGAGCAGGATACGTCTGTCGGATGCCGCAACGACGAGCTGATTTATGCGCGCGGTATCAAAATCCGATGCCGTAAGCCCGCCCTTGACCGAAAAACCGTCCGCGCCGACGAAGCATTTGCTGAAATGAAGCCTTTTTATGACCTCATCGGTGAGATAGCCGCAAAAATCCTGCCTGTGCGGTCGGAATTCACCGCCGATGAGGCAGACGTTCATATAGTCCTTTAGCAGATTGAGGTTTGCCAGCGAATTTGTAAAGACCGTAACGGTCGCGTACTTTTCCGCGCCCTTGCCGTCTGCCGCCACGCATTTCTGCGCTATGGCGCGGCAAAGCTTGAGCACCGTGGTTCCCGAGTCGAGATAAAGCGTGTCGCCCTCCTCGATCAGAGCCTCCGCCGCCTCGCCTATCTGCATTTTTTCATTCGATCGGTAAAGCTCGTTTCGCTCGAAGGAGTATGATTCCCGCGTTCCGGGGACCGCGCCGATGCTGATCCCGCGGTAGGTACGAATGACCGAGCCCTCGGTTTCAAGCTTGCAAAACAGCCGCCGCACAGTCGATTCCGAAACGTCGAGCAGAGCCATAGCCTCCGCTACGCTGACCTTTCCCGAAACGCGCAAAAGTGCCATTATTTCCTTTTCGCGTATTTCCGCCTTGTTCATTCCCGTTCCTCTCTTTTTTTGCTATAATTATGCTACCACAGATGACGGAATTTGTCAAGCCGATTTTGAAAAAAATTTCATTTTCTCTCAAAATCGCCTGATTTTCTTTCAAAAAATGAAAGATTCCGTCATATTTTGACTTTTTTGCATTTCTGCGTCAAAGTCTATTGACAAGCGGGAATTTTGCGTGTATAATAAATTACGTATAATTATTACTATATGAGGTAATGAAATGAATAAGAAAAAGATCAGATTTGCCGTTATCGGCTGTGGACTTATGGGCAGAGAATTCGCCTCAGCGGCGGCAAGATGGTGCCATCTTACAAAGGACATTCCCACGCCCGAGATCGTTGGCATATCCGACGTAAACGAGGCGGCGAGGGCTTGGTTTACCGACAATTTCGACAGCATAAAATACTCGACCGCGGACTACCGCGAGCTTCTCGAGAAGGACGACATCGACGCCGTTTACTGCGCCGTTCCGCACAATCTGCACAAGCAGTTCTATATTGATATAATCAATTCGGGCAAGCATCTGCTCGGCGAAAAACCCTTCGGAATCGACCTTGAGGCGAACCGCGCGATAATGGACGCAGTAAAGGCTCATCCCGAGGTTATGGTCCGTTGCTCGAGCGAATTTCCCTACTATCCCGCCTGCCAGAAGCTGATCGAATGGATCCGCGAGGGCAGATTCGGTAAGATCATCGAGGTCCGCTCGGCATTCTGTCACTCGAGCGATATGGATCTGAATAAACCGATCAACTGGAAGCGCACGCTCTCGGTCAACGGCGAGTACGGCTGTATGGGCGACCTCGGGCTTCACTCCGAGCACGTTCCCTTCCGTATGGGATGGAAGCCGCTCAACGTCTTTGCCAAGCTTTCGAACATCGTCACAGAGCGTCCCGACGGCAAGGGCGGCAGAGTACCTTGCGAGACATGGGATAACGCGCTTCTGCTTTGCGACGTCCGTGACCGTGACGGCTCGATCTTCCCGATGATGTACGAGACCCGCCGCCTCTCGCCCGGCTCGACAAACGAATGGCGACTTGAGGTCTACGGACTTGAGGCTTCGGCAAAATTCTCGACCAACGACCCGGGCGCATTCCTTTATACACAGAGCTGGGACAAGGAGCAGGCGTGGTGCCGCGTCAATATGGGCAACAAGCCGATGATCCCCTCGATCACGGGCGGTATTTTCGAATTTGGCTTTGCAGATTCGATCCTCCAGATGTGGGGCGCGTTCATTTGCGAGCTTTCGGGCATTGAGATCCCCTTCGGATGCGTTACTCCCGAGGAGACCGAGCTTTCGCATAAGCTCCAGACCGCCGCACTTCTTTCGCATAAAGAAGGAAGAATTATTGATATTGAATAAAGAGGTGCTGAAATGTTTAAAAACGTAACGATGTCTCTTGCCGATCTGCTCGGCAAGGAATATACGAACGCCCTGGTGGCGGCAAATTATGCGATCGGCGAGCTCAGCCTTGGTGAAGCCTCGGCTCTTGCAAACGATAAGGTCGAGTTCTACCCCGAGGCGGTTCAGAAGAAGAATTCCGAGATGCTCGCCCTCGTCGGTAAGCAGGTGATCGATCCGATGCCCGCCGTAACCGCGGGCGCGCCCACAGATTCCTTCCGCAAAGCCGCAAGCCGCGATGCCGCGCCCGTTGCGGCAAGGGGATATTACCGCGTCGGCGAGGACGGAAAGCTCTACTTCATCGGCAAGAGCGAGCACTATCACGCCTCGCTCGGTCACGCCTTCCCCGGCTACCGCCTGATCGACCGTGCCCGTGCACTCGGCATCCCGAATGCAACTCACAATAACACCCGCGGTCACATTACGAGACTTTGCGAGGAAAAGCTGATCGCATCCGTCAACGGCATCGATTGGGATGACTCCGAAGCCATCGAAAAGGTCATTTCTTCAAAAGAACCCAAGGTCCTCAACCGCGTCATCAACCTTGAAACCGGCTCGCTTGCTGTCGAAGCGGGATTCAAAATGATGCTCGCGCGCTTCTATAAGCTCTCGCCCGAATTTCCCGAGCCCAAATACGCGGGCAAGACCCCCGTTTTCTTCGTAATGGGCGACAAGGTCGGCGGAGTTACGGCAAATTATCACGGCACGACCACCCTTATTCAGACCTTCCGCGGACTCTGGGACGAGATCAGAGCAAAATCCGAGAACGCCGAGATCTACCGTGTCGTTCCCGTTTCGATCAACGATATCGCCGATTTCGAGGCAAAGATCAAGAAATACAACTCGGGTAACTATAAGACCGCGGGCTTTATGCACGAGATCATCCTTATGAACTACGGCGGAATCCGACTTGAGCCGTCATACCTCAAGCGCGCGCACGAGCTTTGCGCCGAGTACGACACGCCCACGATGGTCGACGAAATTCAGTCCTGTATGTGGTATGACGGAATGTTCCAGTTCCGCCTCTATGATCTGAAGCCCGATTTTGTCATCATCGGCAAGGGCTTCCCGGGCGGCGAATATCCCGCAAGCAAGGTCATTACCACCGCAGAGTACGACAATCTCAATCAGTTCGGCGCGCTCGTAACGAACGGTCAGGAGGAGCTTGCTTCGCTTGCCTACCTCGTAACGATGAAGTTTGCGCTCGAAAACAGAGCGGTCATTGCGGAAAATTGCGCGTATTTCGAGGAAAGACTCAACGCGCTGGTTGAAAAATATCCTTCAAAATTCACAAAGGCAGAGGGCGCGGGACTCCTTGCGGCTCTGCATTGCGAAAACGTTGAGGAGGCGAAGAAGTTTATGGGCGAGCTGCACGAGCGTTGTATCGACGCCAGCGCTCAGATCTATAAGCAGAATTGCCTGCCCGCGGTACTCTTCAAGCCGCCCCTCATCGCAGACCGCGACGCCATCGACTTTATCTGCGACGCGATCGAAGAAATAGCAAAATGAAGATCTACATAGGAATCGACGTCGGCACGACCTCGCTCAAGGCTATCGCTCTCGGCGAGAGAGGCGAGTGTCTTGCGACCGCAAAAAGCGCGTATGAGCTCTTGGCGTGCGGCGCTGAGGCTACGCAGAACGCGAACGATTGGTACGAAGCCGCAGTCAGCGCGATCCGCGAGATCGCGGGAAAGGTAAAGGATCTCGGCGAGATACAAGCCATTTCGGTCTCGGCTCAGGGCGGAGCGACCGTCCTGCTTGACGAATTCGGAAATACAATGACTCCCGCCTACTCCTGGATGGACAACCGCTCCGTCCGCGAGAGCGAGGAGCTGAAGAACATTTTCGGCGACGAGCTCTTTTACAGCCGTTACGGTTGGCGAATGCAGCCGAATTCCGACGCGGCAAAGCTTCTCTGGATGAAGAAAAACATCCCCGAGATCTATGAAAGCGCGGCAGCATTTCCCTCAACGCTCGGATTTATCAACCTGAGGCTGACGGGAAGGATCGTTGAGGATCCCACCTGCGCCGCTATCCGCCGTCTTTACGATATAAACGAGAGGAAGATCAGCCCCGATCTTCTCGATCATCTCGGTCTCCCCGAGGATAAGCTTCCCGAAATGCTTCCGAGCGGCGCATTCGTCGGCAATCTGACCGCAGAAGCTGCCTCTCGGACGGGGCTTTCAGAGTCTGTTCGCGTTTATAACGGCGCGCACGATCAGTACTGTGCTTCGATCGGAAGCGGTACGGTCGAGGTAGGTCAGCTTATGCTTGCAACGGGCACGGCTTGGGTACTTCTCGGAGTCACCGAAAAGCCTCTTTTCGGAAAAAGCAGGATCTCGCCCTGCATCCATCCCGCGGGCGGATACGGAGCACTTTCAACGGTTTCGGGCATCGGCGCGGCTTTTGAGTGGCTCTCAAGGCTGACAAACACCCCGATCCCCGAGCTTTCCGCGGGTGCAGAGCAGAGAAAAGGGAAGAACGATAGCCTTTTCTTCCGTCCCTCGGCAACGGGCACGGGACTTCTGATCGGCGGAAGCGTCGGCGCGCATATCACGGGTCTTACGATCGGACATGATAAATACGATCTCGCGCTCGCGCTGATGGAGGGCGCGGCTTTCGAGACCGCCCTTGTAATCGAGGAATACAAAAAGAGCGGCATGGGCACGCCCCGATCGATCACGATGTCGGGCGGCGCGACCGCAAGCCGTTTCTGGCAGAGTCTGATCGCGGACGTCACGGGTCTTGAGGTCTCGGCAGACAAGCAGACAGACTCGCCCGCGCTCGGTGCGGCTATACTCGCGTGGGCATCGGATAGCGGAGTTGAGATAACTAAAACCAAGCGTGCCGAGGGCAGCCGAAAGGTTTCCCCCTCCGAATATTCCGAATATTATCAAACCAAATTCAAGTCATACAAAGAATGGCGCAGATCTCATAAATAAATGATTATAAAGGAGTAGAAAAATGAAAAAGGTTTTATTGATGTCGTTATTAATATTCGTACTTGTATTTTGCTCGGCGTGCAAAGCCCCGACAGAGCCGGGACCCGAGGCAACTTCAGGAGACACGGCTCCCGAAACGGTTGATACGACCGATCACGTACACGAATACACAGAGGAATTCAAAGCTCCCACGTGCACCGAGCCGGGTTACTATGAGCGCAAATGCTCCTGCGGCGACGTGCAGAGAAAAGAAACATCCCCGAAGGGCCACACCTACGCCAAGTGGGAGATCCTGACTGCACCCACCTGCAATTCGGACGGCAAGCGCGCGTCATCATGCACCGTTTGCGGAGAGAAGGCAGAGGAGGTCATTCCCGCGGGTGAGAACTCGCTTGATGGCAAAAAAATCATGTTTGCGGGCAATTCGCTGCTTTATTACGGCGAGGTCGTCATCAATAACGGCGGCAGCCCCACTCAGTCGAAGGGCGTATTTGAGAAGATCGCCGAGACCTTTGGCGACAAGGTCAAGGTCACGAATTTCACATACGGCTCGGCTGGCTTTGTAGATGGCAGAGATAAGGCGTCCGATGACGGAATCCCCGCAAGCTACAAGGATTACGGCCTCTATCAGCTCATGCTCGAGCTCCATCCTAATCATTACGGCAACAAGGAAGGCCAAGAGATGGACTCCTTCTACGATCAGGACGTCGTCGTCTTCCAGCAAAGGGGCGCGTCGATCGCGGATTCCTACGATCAGGTAAAGAGGATCGCGGACCTTTTCCCCGAGGATACTCAGTTTGCCGTTATCATCACACACTATGATACGAAAAATACCGAGACGAGCGCGGCTCTGAAGAAGACTCTTGCCGACGGTTGGACGGTCATCCCCGCGGGCGATCTTGTGACCGATCTCTGGAACGGCAGGATCAAGGACACCGAGTTTAAATACACAAAGAACGATTTCGTCATCACCAAGGACAACGTCCACCCGAACTATCTGACGGGTTATATCAAGGCGCTGATGACATATTGTGCCCTGACAGGTCACTCTGCGGAGGGTGTTGATTACTCCTTTGTCAACCGCTCGACCTCCTATTATACAAGCGCGGCTGAAACGCAGTTCGAGGACGTTCTCGCGTCCTCCACCGAGATGGTTCGAATTCAGGCACTGATCGATACTTATATTGCCAAAGCCGGCAACAAACCCGTCGCGGCGCATTCCTATACCGAATGGAAGGAAGTATCGGCTGCCACCTGCACAAAAGCCGGTGAGAGAACCCGAGAGTGCACCGCTTGCGGCAAAAAGGAGAGCATAACGATTACACTTTCGCACACCTACGGCGAATGGAAGGTAGTAACTCCCGCCACCGCCGAGCTCAAGGGCGTAAAGGAGCGCGCCTGCTCTCTCTGCGGCGCAAAGGAAACCAAGAACTACACCTTCAATCTCCTTTACGGTAAATCGCTCGCAAAGACAGAGTCCTTCGGCCTTTCAACAATCTCGAATCCGGCAAATCAGACAGACGGCAAATACGTTTACGATAAGGATTCAAAATCGACCTATACAGATTTCAAGATGACCTTCTCGAAGTCTCAGTGCGCCGATTACACCTCGATTGGTCAGCTTTATAATGCAAACGGAGAGCTTTCGGCAGACGGAAAGTATCTTTGCGGCTTTTGGTTCGAGCTCGACGAGGCAGCGCAGATCGATTCCTTCGCGCTCTACAACAGCGGCGTGACCTACGATATCGACGGCTTTGATATCCTTGTCAGCATGGATGGTGAAAACTGGACGCTGGCTTGGTCAGGCGAAAAGCTTGCGTCGGGCCTGAAATACGAAAAAGTAGACGCGACCACGAATAAGGTCACCGCCTCCTTCGGAGCAGTTGAGACGAAGTACGTTATGTTCGCGCTGACCGCGCCGAGAAGCCGCGACGGCTCGGGCGTTGCCGCGTTCAACGAAAAATACGGCGTTGTTGCCGAAGTTAATGCAAACCCTCACTACTTCCGCATAGTTGAATTTGAAATTTACGAAGCATAAGAGGTAACAGAATGTTTGGAGTACAGTTAACAGACTACGATAAAAAGGTTTATGAAGAAAAGCTCGCGGATTTTCTGCCCGAGAAGATAATCGACGCGCACGCGCATGTCTGGACCGACGGCATGAAGCGCAAAAAGCCCGAGGAGCGCAAGGGATGCGTTTCCTGGACCGAGCTCGTTGCGCCGAATATGACCTATGAGGACATCGGCGAGACCGCGCGCAATATCTTCCCCGGCAAAGAGGTTACCTCGCTCATCATGGGCTCGCCCACCTGCTACCTTGATAAGGTCAACGGATACGTCACAGATCTTATCAAAAATCAGGGCGCGTACGGACTTTACTGCACGTCATACAAGACCACAAAGCGCGATATCATCAACGCCATGGCGCAGGGATATCTCGGAATCAAGCCCTATCAGGCAAATTGCGCGCCCTATATCCCCGCCGCAGAGATCAGGATCTTCGATTTTCTCCCCCACGAGCATCTCGAGCTCATGAACGAGCTCGGCGGAATCGTCATTCTCCATATTCCGCGTTCGATGCGTCTGCGCGACCCCGTAAACCTCGCGCAGATGGCGGAGATCGACGAAAGATACCCGAATGCGAAGGTCATCATTGCTCACGTCGGCAGAGCATACGTCTATGAGGACATCGGCGACGCCTTTGAGGTCATCAAAAAGACCAAAAATCTCTATTATGATTTCTCCGCCAACGTCTATGACTACGCAATGGAGCGGCTGATCGACGCCGTCGGACCCGAGAGAGTCCTTTACGGCTCGGATATGCCCTACACCAAGATGCGCATGTACCGCATCAATGACGGAGGACGCTACGTAAACGTCGTTCCGCGCGGACTTTATGGCGACGTTTCGGGCGACAAGCAGATGCGCGAGACCGACGAAAGCGACGTTACCCTCTTCATCTATGAGGAGCTGCTCGCATTCCGCCGTGCCGCAGAAAAGCTCGGTCTGACACGGGAAGACGTCAGCAACATTATGTACGGTAACGCCGCGCGATACCTCAACATCAAATAAGAAAGGATTAGGAATTATGAAAAAGGTCAAAATCGGTTTTCTTCCTCTTTATATAAAGCTTTATGACGATTGCGGAAGCGGTGCTATCGGCAGACCGAGGCTTGAGCCCTTCTATGAAAGACTCGCCTGCGAGCTTGAAGCGCGCGGATTTGAGGTCATCCGAAATGAATTCTGCCGCATCAAGCCCGAATTTGCGGCTGCGGTTGAAAAATTCGAGAAGGCGGGCGCGGATTGTATCGTCACCTGGCATGCGGCGTACTCTCCCTCGCTTGAATCGATCGATGCTCTTGCGGGCACCGAGCTTCCCATTATAGTTCTCGATACCACCGAGACCTATGATTTCAGCCCCGCGCAAAAACCCTCCGAGATCAGCTTCTGCCACGGAATCCACGGCGTTATGGATATGTGCTCCCTGCTCCGACAGCGCGGAAAATCCTATGCCGTTTGCGCGGGTCATATCGAACATTCCGACGTGCTAGATAAGGTTTCGTGCTACGTTAAAGCCGCTTGCGCGGCACGTGCTCTCGCGGGAAGCCGCGCGGGCTCGATCGGCGGCTCCTTTGACGGTATGGGCGACTTCCTTATTGATGACGAGACCCTTCTTTCCCGCTTCGGCGTAAGCGCGGTCTATCCCGAGCCCGGTGAGCTCGATGCTCTCCGCGAATCTCTCAGCGATGCTGAGGTCGAGGCTGAAATGAAGGAAAACAACGAGCTCTTCTATGAGATCGAGCCCGTTGATGCCGAGGCGCACGCCGAGACGGTCCGTAACTGCCTTGCGATCCGTAAATTCATCGAAAAGCACAGTCTCGATGCCTTCACCATCAATTTCCGCAAGATCGGCGGCGAGAGCGGAATCCGTGCAATGCCCTTCATCGAGGCTTGCAAGGCGATGTCCCGCGGCACGGGTTATGCGGGTGAGGGCGACATTCTGACCGCGTCCCTCGTCGGCGCACTGCTCAAGTCATATGAGGGCGCAACCTTCGCCGAGATCTTCTGCCCCGACTGGAAGAACGGCTCGCTACTGATCAGCCATATGGGTGAATATAACCTCGCGCTTACAAAGGCCAAGCCGGGAATGAAGAAGATCAGATTCATCTACGGCGAAAATACCCTCGATCCCGTGGTTGCTTACGGCTGCTACCGCGCGGGTAAGGCTACCTTCATCAATCTTTATAAGAGCGAGGAGGGCTATAAGCTCTTCATCTCGCCGATCGAGATGCTCGACGTACCGACCGACGTTTTTGAGGAGAAGGTAAGAGGCTGGTTCAAGCCCGCCGCACCCCTGCCCGAGTTCCTCGAGAAGCTCAGTAACGCCGGCGCGACCCACCATAGCGCGATCATCTACGACGCAACCGTCGACCAGATGAAGTATTTCGCCTCCCTTCTCGGACTCCCTGCGGTGGTTGTGGAGTGAATCGGACATCAAAATAAAGACGAATAAATACGGAATTTATCATCGTCAGCGTAACAAGGTGTTTGACGAACCGATGGCGAATATTTGTCGCCAAAAAACTAGTTCGGATTATTCTTGTCACTCTAAAGTAAATAACAAAAACAGGGGCTGATTCATTAACAAATCAATGGATCAGCCCCTTAAACTATGAGAAATAATCGAATAATGAAGTAATTATATGACAAAATAAAAAGATATACCGGAATTAGCATCCTTCAGACATCCTCATCCACCGCCCTACGCCCGAACCCCAAAAACGCGCGAGCGCGTTTTCGGGAACCCGGCGGCGGTCCCCATTCCCCCACTTGGGGAAGGTAAGATAATTACTGCGATAGCATCACAGTTGCCCAGGCGTCGTACGTATAGGAGACAAGTTTTGTGCCTGCCGAGTTATAGACCGCGACGATATCACCTTGAAGATTCTTCTCGAACCAGAAAGTATAAAATACGTCCTCAGCCATCGAGCTCGTGCGGTACTGCATGCCCATCGGCGAGCCGTTTGAGTCATAGAGGTAGATAAGAAGATTATCGCCCCATTCTTCGGCTATTATGTCGGTTCCCGAAAGATGGTATGTATGTACTACGCCGTTGACGTTGCGGTAGTTAGCACTACGCAGACTTACGTAGAGGCGCTCAAGAAGAGCAATCAGTTCACCGTTGAAAACCAGAAAATCGCTTTCCGGATGTCGTACGATACCGCTGTATCAATTATGACCCGGGAGGCAAAGGATTTTATCGCTACTGCTTACGGTAGCCTTAACTGCTGGCTTACCGCTCAGATCGAGGCTGCAGTCAATTCAAATAAGTAAATAGCAGCACAAAAAATTTTTTATTATTCCGAAGGATTATCGTCTTTGATTAAGCTATAACTGTTATTTAGCTTGCCCTTCTTTTGTGGCATGAATCTGACAAGTGCTATTAATAAAACAATAAATATAGTCATAGTTTGTCTTGAATCTTTATTGCTGAGAAAAGTATTATAACCCTTTATTGGGATTATTAAACGATCTTCGTCGTCTGAAACGTCCCATACTCCTCCCCTGCGTGCTTCATATTTTTTCGATTCTTGTGAAAAATCTAATGAATCGAATATTCTCATAGATTCGTCTCCATAAATATAATCAACATATTCAACAAACTCGCCGTTTTGAATAAAGTATAAGTCCGAATCGTAGGCTTTGACATATAATAAATCGTCAAATACCGTCATTCGCCAAATGCCGTTCGGAGAATCAAAAAAAACAAAAGTCTTAATATAGTTTCCGTTAATATCGAATACTCTTAAATAACCCTCGTATTTATCTAAAAGGAATATAAAATTTTCGTTACTACTGATTTGATCAATGCTTATAAAGCAATTAATACTTTCACTAAAGGATACCGGAGAATCTTTTTGTGGGACCGGCACATTGGTCGGCTGAAAAAATTTCGGAATAATGGCTATAGCTATTCCTATAACTAACAGCACTGCGCAAATAATCTTCCGCGGGCGGGACATCTCATATAACCTCCTCCACAATTATTGACATTCGTTGCAGAATTAGCGACATTATTATTTTGACCAACTGTTATTTCAAAAAGCGGTTGATATGTAGTATAAGATATTCCCCAGGATACTTTTGCTGGTTGTCCTACAAAATTGTAACCTAGTGCATAAGCTATGCACGAATCGGAATATGCATATGCTCCACTTACTTTACCTAATTTCACGTTAACTGATGTAAAAGGTCCAAGATATGACTCAGTATTAATAAAATCTTCATTTCCTGTTATCAACAATCCAGACACGCTAATGGAAAATTCTTTACTTAGCATCGCACCTACCATCATCAATGTATCTTCGCTGCCTTCACGAATACTACCCAAATTATCAGTTATTGTAGTAATAATATCCGCAACAATAGGATTGTTCACCGGTACAGAAGCACCATTATATATATATCCTGCAATAACAACTCCGCCATTGGAGCATTCTTCAACATCCCAATAACAAATGATTTCCAAACCCGCTGATGCGCACCCAAAAGATATGTCGAACTGGAAATCCGCACCCACTACTCTATATTCGGTTCCTTCTGGATCAATGAAAACTATTGGATTATTCCCACAATACGCAAACATATTGTAGCCAAGCAGACCTTGTCCTGTGATTACGTAAACGTCGGCGTTAATAAACCTACCCCATTCGGGATTGTAGTATCTGCTATTGAGAAAATAGAATCCAAGTTCGGTATCGTAGTAGTATCCTCTGTAACGGAAGGGGTTGAACGTTGCGTAGGAATTGGCGCCGGAGACGCTGTGGTGTGTAGTTATACAGTTGCCCCAGGCGTCGTAAGTGTAGGAGACAAGTTTTGTGCCTGCCGAGTTATAGACCGCGACGATATCACCTTGAAGATTCTTCTCGAACCAGAAGGTATAAAATACGTCCTCAGCCATCGAGCTCGTGCGGTACTGCATGCCCATCGGCGAGCCGTTTGAAGGTCGTCATAGACGTATCTGTATTCCGCGCCGGTGCGAAATGAGATCTTGGTTATATAGCCGTTTGTGTCAAAATCATATGTACATCATTCAATGAGAAGATCGCCTTAGATATGATAAGATTGATTATAAAGGATCGGCAAATTAACATGCAACAATATTAAGCTTGTGTGGCACCTTTCAAATAAGCAAATTTGCACTTCAAAAACAACGTATTGTGACTTGAAGTAAGCAACTCAAAGCTAAGGTGATTGTCAGAAACCGGTAACCATTCATCTAACATATATGTATCTTCATTACTTTTTTCAAATTCTTTATTTATTGAAACATAAAGAGCTTTTATATTTTTAAATTCGATTCGTCTAGTCATTTTGAGATCAGGCGATTGAATTTCAATTATAACACTATTCGACCTGGAATATATATTGGAAGGTAGGTCAACTTGCTTAATTAACCAATCATGATATCCATGAAATTTATGATAATCAATAATCAATTGCTTCGACATATTACGCTTAGCTTTATCATATTCTTTTTCATATTGGTTAAGTTTAAGTTTGTATATAGCATCAGATAGATTTCTACTAATGTTAGGCTTATTCCACCATGATGTAACAGAAAAATATTTCATATATTTGCTCCTTTTTATAATAATGGCTCTGTAACGATTAAAGTTTACACTCGATTGCAAAAAAGAGTCCTGGTTTTTTGAATATTTTCATATTATAAAATGATTATGAATCACACCGAAAAATCAACTATAAGCACGAAAGAGCCGTTATAAATTGATTATCAAAAACTATTTCAACAAACAATTAAATATCAATAAGCCATGATCGGCTCGCAGATATGGCTGAATCTATGAAACGCGGAAGGTAAACTATATCTATATGTTAGTGGTAAAATGAAAAAAACACTTCTATAAGCAGTTGGAGATATGTATCGTGGGGAAGATGTAGAATTATTCGTCTCATTATTAGTATAATGATATACCCCATCGTAATACTCTGTTCCGTCAGAATAATATACAATTTGATTTAATCCACAACCACCCCAACCAAGGCGGTGGCTTGCCTTGGTTGGGGACGGTAATTGAGGGCGATATTTTCGGAGTTGAAAAACAAATTAAAATGATTATCTATATTTAGATAATTATTAGATAAGCGATAAGTCTATTTTCCAACAACATGCTTTACTATTTAGTGCAAGCACTAATTAGTTTAGTTATTCCAAAAACAATGATGGTAATAATAGATGCAATTATGACGATAGATAACACCGTAACAGTTAGCATTCCGGAAACGTTGTCAGATGATGAAGAAGAGGAAAGTGACAGTATGTCTTCAATAAAAAGTATTGTACCAATATGTGCATTAATTAGCATAATACAAACATATGAAGTGATAAAAACAAAAAATCGCAATAAAATTTGAACAAATGATGGAGTTCTAAATATCATTGTAAAAATTGCAATCAAAACGGCACATATTATTAATACTGAAAGTAATGTACCAAATACACCTAATGATAATTTAGTATATACTAGGAAAGAGCATACAGTTTCAATAATGTACAGAAACAATCCGCCTAAGCTTCCGATTATCAGTGTTCGTTTCATTTATAATTATCCTTTCTATATAAATTATAACCATAGTCTGCCTTGGTTGGGAAAATAAGAATGGATGTTTTGAAAAAAGTATTGCAATCAATCAAAAAGCTTTACACCATTATATAAATCATGGTAAATGATATAGCAATACCAAGAATAAATACAGTACCATTAATACCATATAAAATATCGGCTTTACAAAAAAGCGCTTCCCCAAAAACGATGATTTGCTCAATACATAAGTAGCAAAAACAGCAGATATTGTCAACGGCAGAGCAAGTACGATCCACATAGAAAAGATATTAAAAATCAGCTTTGGAGCTACTATTATAGCCAAAAACAGCGTTAGATAAATTGCTGTGAAAGCTATGCACCATGAAACGTTTACGCATTTCTTATACGGTAATCCGCTGCTTAGAAAAACACCGTCTAAAGCCAGATCACAATCTTGCCACGATGCGACTAAATGCAATTCATGACCATCGATGTCGAAACAATAATCAATATACGGATTACGAAAAGATCTATCGGGAAGGATTTTCGGTACACCATCTACATATAATACTTGTTGTTTGCTTTTGGGCTTCAATGTACACTGAAAATCATGCGTTAATCCATTGATTTCTGTAGACCATTTTTTAGTTTCCATACTTTTACTCCTTATAGTATTCTATAACAAAACGGCTGCGAGGCAGATACGTAAGCTGCACCTTATCCCCTATTGAAATTTCATCAGTATCTAAAATATAGTAACGCTGATCTCCTATGAAAAGCCATACCGCGTGACACGCTTCACCGTTAAGAGAGTACCTCGGAGAGTTGTAGACAAATTGAATATCAGTTATTTCGCCCGAAATAACATCTGCATCACTCTCTTTTTCGACAATTAAGTTAAATCCACGGTACAGCTGTGCAGTCAGCATCGCTATCACTAATACAGACGCCAAAATAGTAAAAATATAATAGGTGCTTGATTTTGTATCACCTTTTTTTAACAACATAAAAATATTCAAACCTATAAAAACAACTAAGGCGATTGATGATAATAGTGGAATAATAAAATTATTTTTATAATAATAATCATAATTAATCTTCATTAAATCATCTCCTTTTTGTGCAAAAAATTGACAACTGTATGTCACATATGGCATTTTTGATGCGTTATGCGACTTGTCAATACATTACTCTATAGGTTTTTTTATAACGATTGGGTCGAAATACCAATCATATCCAACTCCCCAACTAGCTCCCGATCCAAATGTTATTGTTGTTGCCTTGACTGCCTCATCATAGATACTAAATGGACGAGTCTGCCTGTCGGATCATATTCATATATCGTGCTTGTACCGTCAATCAGATTATCAAAGCGGTAAATCTGACCGTAGGCGGTGTGTAAGTCAATATGACTTTATGCTGTCTCCAACCAAGGCGGGAGGTTGCCTTAGGTGGGGACGGTTAAGTAATAAATAGACTGCCTCTAGTTTTTCATTGAAACATTCATATTGAAAGAATTAATATTACCGTTGCTCAATGGAATTAAAACATAACATTGTATCACCATCTGTCAAACAGTAAAAATCATTGAAGATTCAATAAATAATACATTTCTTGATTTGATTCCGGATAAACAAGCAAATAGTATTGGTCATTTGAAACTAATACAGTTAATTTGCATATGAGATAATCAATTTCGGGGTGTGTGCAGTATAGGGTGCAATATACTTTTGCGTCAGTGGGTCTTTGCGTGGTTGTATTAGGTTCTTCGCCGACAATGTCAGTAAAAGTGGATTTATTTGATATAAATTCCTCTATTACTTTTTCTGATTCAGAAACTCCATTTGCATATTTAACTTGTATACCAGCATATTTGGTTTCAAACACCGAGGAAAGCTCCAAATCAACTCTTTTTAATGCTATAGATGACCTATCTTCGATAGCACTTTCTCCGTTCGTACTGATAATTAAAAAATTGGCAGGAGTTTCAAGCGTAGCATATACCGGGTCAAACGAGGACGCACTAATTGGAAAAATGTCCGTTCTATCGACTTTTTGAATTTGTTCGGGCGATGGCAGCGGAATCCAATCCGTCAAGTCCCCGTTATCGGTATACAATACATACGTTGTGTCAGAGTATTGTGCTTGTTTATATCCTTTTTCAAATGAGACTGCAGAAGAGCACGAAGGAAGCGTAAGTACAAGTAAAAATACAATTAACAGTATTAACAGATTCTTTTTGTACAACTTATAATACATCATTTTTCTCCTTAATAAAAGATTTAATAATGTCTAATAGCAAAAGGAAATTGAGGGTATCTATGAGTTCTTATCGAACGCACTCTATATGAAAGCAAATTGGGAATGTATAAGGCCGGCACGATCCCATAAGTATGAGATATGGCTTTTTGCATTGTATCGCTAGTGCATTGCCCATTTTTAAGCAAGTCTTGTGCATAATGTAGGCAATTGTGGACAATACTTTGTATTCGCCATATCCAGTCTCTTGATATTCTTTGGCTAATTCTAGTGCCTCAGAAAAATCGCCTTCTATGTATAAGGATGTGTATGCATTTACGGTATAAGTTTTAGTAATAGTGATTAACCCAAATAAATATTTTTTTGTAATAGTTTTTGTTTCTATGTGTTTTGCTTTTAAATATTCATATGGATCATTAGAATAATCCTCCAAACTAAATGTTTGAACAGTTTCATCTGCATAATAACCATAATCGGTATAATACCAAACTCCGTTTTCATCTTGTATAAGCAAGAATGCATGTCCCACCACCTCAAGATCTTTAAAGCTACAAACATATATAGTATCTTCGCCAAACGGATCAATATATATTATTGGACTATTGTTGCAATACGCAAACATATTGTAACCCAGCAAGCCTTGCCCAGTACTTACATATACATCGGCGTTGAGGAATCGGCCGATTATTGGATTATAGTATCTGCTATTGAGGTAATAGAACCCAAGTTCAGAGTCAAAGTAGTAGCCTCTGTAGCGGAAGGGGTTGAAAGTCGCGTAGGAATTGGTTCCGGTTAAGTTGTGATGTTTGGTTATACAGTTGCCCCAGGCATCATAGGAATAGGAGATAACCTTTATTCCTGCCGAGTTATAGACCGCGACGATATCGCCCTGCAGGTTCTTCTCGAACCAGAAGGTATAAAATACGTCCTCAGCCATCGAGCTCGTGCGGTACTGCATACCCATCGGCGAGCCGTTTGAGTCATAGAGGTAGATAAGAAGATTATCGCCCCATTCTTCGGCTATTATGTCGCTGCCCGGCGGTAAAGCTGACCGTAGGCGGTGCGCGAGTCAATATGGCTCTATGCTACCCCCAACCAAGGCAGGTGGCTTGGTTGGGGTGTTGAGTATTCTACAAGTTACGGAAGTATAAATCTCTATTGATAACGGTATAGTTACTACCTATTGCGAAATATATCCTTTTCATTTTGAATATACACACCAGTTAGCTTTTTTTGATTAATTAAGTTTGCTACTTTTTCAGAGCAAACAATGAAACCCGGTGATGAGGATACTCTGCAAATATCACATTGATCCCAAGTATTCATATCGAGTTTGGTATCTACAATCGATAACTTTTGGATGCTCCAATCGAAACGCCCGCAACTCTTACATACACACTTCTTTTTTAAATGCATTGCTTTTAAATCAAAATCAACTTTACCTATAACCTTTAATAAAAAATACTGAATATCGTCAACTTTTTGGAGTTCACCGCGTACTTCTCTGTACACAGGAAGTGCCTTTTCAACGTAATATCCGCTTACAGCGTTTGCTTCAAAAACTGAAACCACGGTGTCAGATACTAAAAAGTACTGCCCGACATCCCCAAAAGATAGAAAATCGGGGAAACGCTTGCCTCCCTCAATCAGCAGAGATGCTTGTTCGCTGATAGGAAGAAAGTGAATGTTCTTTCTTCCGCATTCGGTACATATGGCAAATGTGTGGGGAGCGCCAAGCATTGTTCTGGCATAGCAATATCTATTTGTACTTGTAATAAACAAATTATACATTTTATTATTGTTTTCCATTCAGTTTATTGAAAAAGTCGATAATATCATTAGCATCGGGATTATATTTCTACCAATTATTAATCATAATCGGCTTTTTTTATAGGGGTAATGCTGTTAGCTATATGGTATTTTTTTATGTAGTAAATTGAAGAAACATAGTACATACCAATAGCAAACATCAATATGCAGCCTACTGATATAAATACTATTGAAAAAAATACACTCTGTGTAAACAATGTTGTTTTTTCAATAATGCGTCTTGATAAACAGTACCCCAGTGCACCCGGAAGAATCGAAAATGTTAATGGTGCAGCAGCCGAACGCTTGTTCAATCCGCGACCTTGTTTAATAGAATTAGTGGCATATAAATATCCGGCAAGAAGACATATTAATTCAATTAATACCGTGATAATAAATGTGATTGAATTATAGCATTCGAGGATTATTTGTATAAAATATAACCACAGGTTACAAGACAACATGAAGTCCAATGAGAATATTAAGCTTACTGTCAATGCGTTGTATATTGTTATTATTTTTTTCTTTATAACAGAAGTATAAACCAACAACTCAATAAGGCAAAACGCCAATATGCTGATAGCAAGCACATATGACTTTATGGTCAGTAACAAACATAAAGATATGACCAATAAAACAATTGATACTTTTCTAAAATTCTTTACTAACTGAATTGTAATCTTATTTGCAACTGTGCTGACAAATTCATTGATTCTGGCTTCCATTGTTATTCTCCTTAAGTAAATGCTCGTTCAATTGGCACCATTGACGTACTTTTCCCAGAGATCATAGAACAGTTCTTTCTCGAGATAATATGCATCGTGGTCAATTTCGCCTTCGCTATAGGTTGCTGTATTCATGTAGTTGATCATCATATAGCTGCCATCTTTAAATGAAAGCTTAATGGTTTCATCGCAGATATTATAGGGAGGATCGTTCGTGATCATATAGCATGGGATCGACTTAAGCTGATTTAGAAACTCAGGTATTTCGTCTTTTTCAAGCACGCGCAACTGTTCTTCAGTTTCATCAACAAAGATAAAAGTTACGCTTTCAATCTCTTGTTCAAGATTAGCAATAGGATTTTTAACCTTTGGCATACAGCCAACAAAAACCGTTGCTATCAAAATCAGCAATATAACAAAATAAATAATGCCTGATGTTTTCATTTTATGGCCTCCTTGGATCGGTTGAAAAAACATAAGATGGCAAAATGTCAACCATATGCATTAAACTATCCTGCATAGAAACATCCGAAATCGCAGGAAACGACGTCTATGCTTCGTCTTTTCTTACGATTTTTCGGTTTGGAGTGGAGCGTAGCGGAACGGAAAACCGAAAAATCGCGCCGCCGCTTTGAGGGGCTTACTGCGAGTTTGCGAGACGGTATGCCACGGGACTCATATAACCCAAGGTACTATGCCGGCGTTTTCTGTTATAGAAAAGCTCTATGTAGCGGTACAGATCCGTCTTTACATCTCTATTGTAGCATATTATCTCCGAAATGTCAATTCTTTTTTGAGCGTAGCAAAAAAGCTTTCCAGCCCGGAGTTCGTTAAATCTATTGGGCAAAAAATGACGCTTGACTTTGTTTTCGCTATACAAACCATCACTTTTTGCCTTTCTGTACGGCTTCCATTTCAAAAGCAGAAAAATGGCTTGATTAATTCATAATTTTGTGATATAATAAAATAATCAAATTTACATTTCAACAAGGAGGTGGACTTATGACAATCGCATATGGCGTCATTTTTGCTTTGTCGCTTTTATTGCCGGTAGGCTACTATCTGGTCGTACGAAAAACGCAAAACGAGCCTTGGCTCTTTGTTCTCTACCTCTCTGTTTGTGTTGTAAATCTTGGATATCTGCTTCTGTCGCTTTCGAAAACGGTCGAGTTTGCGCTTGCGGCAAACAAGATCGCATACTTCGGGCAGGTGTTCGTTCCGCTTTGTATGTTTATGATCATATCAGGTCTTTGCGGATTTACCTACAAGAAGTGGGTCAAATACGTGCTCATCGCTGCGGCTATGCTGATGTTCGGACTTGTGCTGACAACAGGTCGCCTTGATTGGTACTACAAGAGCGTTGAGTTGACGTATGCTGACGGCGCGGCAAAGCTCATTAAGGAATATGGCTTCCTTCACCCCGTTAATTTGATATACGTTCTCGGATACTTTGTAGCAATGCTTGTGGTAATCAGTATATCGCTCAAGAAAAACAACGGAAAATCACAGAAGATCGCAGGACTTATGTTAGCCGTAGTGTTCGGCAATATCGGTATGTGGCTCGTGGAAAAGCTTGTCACTTGGAATTTTGAGTTCCTTTCCGCTTCCTACCTTATGAGTGAGTTCGTATTCTTCTTCGTATATTGGATGCTCCAAGATTACGTTCACAAGAACGAAGTTCCCCCTCCCGTTATCGTGGAGGAAAAAGCGCCGATCATTATCGTAGATAATATGACGAGAGCAGAAAAGATAAAAACAATTCTTGACTCACTCCCCGAAGATACCGTCCTTTCCACAAGACAGATGGATATTCTTGAAAGAATACTCGATTACAAGAGCCGAAAAGAGATTGCCGCCGAGCTTCACCTATCGGAGAACACGGTAAAAACGCACACGGGTATGCTCTATAAAGCCCTCGGCGTATCGGGCAGAGATGAGATTTACGCTATGTTCCAAAAATAATCGTTATTTAGGCGGTGGTTGCAAAAACTACCGCCTTTTTTGTGCCTCAGAGCGAAAATCACCCTCGACTCACCCTAAATCACCACTAAATCACCCTAATGGGTGAATGACATTTTATCATATATATGATAAAATAAAATTGTCTAAAAATACAGGCGCGGCGGCTCTGATTTGGTGGATTCGTGCGCATGGAAAAGGAGAAAAGACAATGAAAACGAAATTTAAGTCAAAGCTCATGTCAATTCTGCTCGCGCTGGTGATGGTGCTTTCGGTTGCGCCGTTGACTTTGATCACGGTGTCAGCGACAGACGGTGTTGCCTCCTACAGCGGGGTACGCCCCGAAAGTAAATGGGGTGACAACGGAATCATTCGGTTTACCGTGGACGATGCAGGCGTATTGACCTGGACGGCAGTTCCCGGCGCAACCTCTTACGATCTGTCTATTTGGACGGATAACGGCCTTTTCAAGAATGAAACAGGCCTCACTTCTACCAGCTACGATCTGGAGGCAAAGTTAGACCAATTCAAAAAAGACTCCGGAACTGTGCAAGTGACCGTTAATGCCCGGGGCGGCTCCGGAGGCGGAGACTCCGCCTATTTCCTGTACAGCAGTCCCTATCCCAAGCTGGAAGCTCCCGCTAACCTCCGTTGGAACGGTATGGTTGCCGAGTGGGAGGATGTTCCGGGGGCAACTGAATACGACATTTATCTGTATCAGGCCACCGGCGGAGCGTTTACCCACTGGTCTACGACCGAGTCGAGCTTCAATTTTGAAAGCATCGCCGTTGCGGCAAACGCTATAAAGGACGGATGGTTCTTCAAAGTCAAGGCCATCAACGTAGAAACACACAGAGATAGTGAGTACAACGAAAGCCCCCGTAAGGGTTATGCAGATGGCGTTGGTGTTGTACCGCAAACGCTGACGGGCGGAACGACGCTCAATGTCAGATTGGACGATACAGGCGCGCTGAAGTGGGATGCCGTTTCCGGCGCAACATCCTACGATCTGACGATCTGGGCGGACAATGGACTTTTTAAGTCAGAGACCGGCCTTACTTCCACAAGCTACGATCTGGAGGCGCAACTGAACGAATACAAGAAGGATAGCGGAACCATCAAGGTCGATATTGCGCCCAAGGGCGTCACCGGATACGAAGACACGGTTTCCTTTAAGTATTCCAGCCCCTACACCAAGCTGGAAGCGCCCACCGGACTAAGCTGGAATGGCATCCTGGCCGATTGGAATGACGTTTCCGGCGCGAACGGATATACCATCTACCTGTATCAAGCCAACGGTGGCGCGTATGCCCATTGGACGACGACCGAGTCGCAATTTGATTTCAGCGGAAAGGCGAATCCCGAGGATGGGTGGTTCTTCAAGGTGCAGGCAACCGGGTCGAAATACGTGCGAGACAGCGTTTACAACGAAAGCCCCGTCAAGGAGGCTGAAGTCTCTACGCAGATCTGGCCGATCGGCGCCTACGTCTATAATGAAACGCTTGACGAAGGCGACAGCGGCGGTCAGGTGTATATGAAGAACACCGGCGACACCTTCGACTGGTCGAGTAGCGGCTATACCGAGAATGCAATTCAAGGCACAAGCGTTACCGTAAAGGCGAAGCCTGACGCGGGCTACCGCTTCGTGGAGTGGAGAAAGGGAACGAAGGGCTATACCATCTCCACCGACGCAGAGTATTCCTTCACCTGCGCGGGACCTGAATATTTGTACGCGATCTTCAAAGAGGATCAGACGATGCCCATCACAGGCATTTCTCTCAGCGGACTTCCCGTGCCTGTCGTCGGTGAGTATATCCAGTACGTTGACGGCAGCGATCTGGAGGAAGATATCTCCGGCGCGCATAAGTACCGCGTGATCGACAATCAGACCTGCAGCTGGAAAGACGAAGAAGGCCGCTCGATCAATTACGGCGGACAGGTCTTTGAGGCGGGCAGAACCTACAGCATCAGCTTCAACGTCGATCCGAAGGACGGCTATGCCTTTACATCCGAGGATATCCCCGTAAAGCTAACGGGCCTGTATGACCATGAGTATACGAGCAGCATTGAACTCTATCAGGAAACCTCGGTTGTCAAGGTGACCTTTGCGTTTACGCTTGGCGGTGAGCGTACCTATGATGACATCGTCAACTTCCGTTTCTATGAGATGCGTGCACCGGTGGACGGCGGCATGGTCTCCATCGACAATGGCGTGTGGGCGTACAATAACTCTGAAATGACCGACCGCTATTGGACGGACGGTTCGGGTAACCGCCTGGTGACCGGGAGCAAATTTGTTGGCGGAAACAGCTATTTCTATAACTATGAGTTTACCGCCTTTGACGGTTACAAGTTCGCTGAGAATATCTTTGTCCGTGCAAATAACGAGACGCCGACAAACTGGGAATATACCTTTAATGCCGCCAGAACGACGCTGCACATCAAAATCCCTTACTTTATCGATACTTCGGATACGGTAAGCTCGGTTGTGGTGGACGGCATGTTTGTGCCCAACCAGACGAAATCCACCAGAGATTGGGACAGCAATGTGTACCTGCGCACTTCAAGCTATGCCCATTATCAGATCCCCCTTCAGACCAAGAGCTGGTATGAAGTGGATGCGGAGTACTCGGTTGACACGGAATATAAGGTAACGGAGCCGGTATTCCGCGCGGGCAAGCAGTATAAGATGTTCCTGATCGTTCACGCAAAGGACGGCTATAAGTTCGCGCCTCCCGAAACCATGTCCTTTGAATTTTCAGGCATTCCCGCAAATACATACACCTATACCTGCGCATATGCCGGCGCAGACGATATTATCGAAGTAGTCATCACCTTCACCGCGCAGTTCCCAAGCGATGTCGGTGAGAATGCCAACAATCCTGCGTGGTGCTATAGCTATATCGAGCTGAAAACCGCGCTGGAAAGCAACGACATCCGCTACGTGGCGCTTGGTAATGTGGAGGATATCCTGCCTATGATTCCTCATGATGAGGAAAAAGAGCCCGGCGGAATTACAAGGAACGCCATTGTGGTGCGGGGAACAAAGGACTTGAACCTGCTGGGCGATGCGGTATTCCGCTGTCCGTTGACCGGAAACTATGATCTGAAATACTATATTCAGTTGATCACATTGACAGACGCTGCCAATTCCAGTCTCTATATCCACGGTCCCGGTAGTCTGACCTATGCGGGCGGCACTCTGAATTTTGTGAACAGTGTTATTAAAATGGAGGGTGGCCACCTGACAGTGGACGGCGCCACCATTCGCGGCAGCAACGGCTACCACACCGCCTTCTGCTACGGTATCAATGCTATTTT
>JAFQPI010000070.1 GCA_017411805.1 Clostridia bacterium | reverse complement strand
GGGGGACCGTCGCTTGACGACGGTGGAAGGAGAACGCGATTGCGTCTTTTCAGAACTTGAAGTAAAACTTTGGGCTGAAGGTGATGGTGTATGTTTTCCGCAAAAAATTACTCTAATTTACTTACTAAATGAGCCAGCCCCGTTTCTTTTGTTTATTCATTTATATTATCGCAAATTCCGAGGAAAATCGGCAGTCCCGTTTCGGTGTCGACGATGGCGTAGACGAAGGGGCGGTCGAGCTCGACGCGGTAGTATTTGATATTGCCGGGCGCGCCAGATGTGGCCTCCATAATGACCGCGGTGACGGCGGCGGCGCGGGTGCCCGAGTTATCAAGGTCGATGTGGGTCTTCTGAATGACGCGGCTGATATAGATGTTTCCGAGCTCGGAGTGACCCATTGCGTCAAAGTCGGCGCGCGAGCTGTCAAAGGCGATAGGCATGCCCATTTTATTGAGCACCTTATTCATTTCGATCGAGCAATCGAAGGAGAAATGCGGCATTTTCACGCTGATCTCGACGTTCTTGGTCTCCCTCTTATCGTAGAGCTTGAGGAAATCCTCGCCCTTGAGGGACGCGGCGTAATCGTAGACGTTGCCCTCGGGCAGGAGCGCGACGAAGGCGTATTTTCCGCCCTTGTAATTCTTGACTATTCCGACTTCGTTTTTGCCCTCAATGTAGCCGTTGGCTTCTGCCCACATGAATTTTGCGGTCTGAACCTTCTCGTCGACGCCCTTGAAATCGCCGTCGAAGCAAGCCGAATCGGAGGGCTGCTGCTGCCAGAGCGCGTCAAATGCAAGGGCGTTGAGGAGCACCATAATAGTATCTTTGTTGAGATCGCCTTCCTTGAGGATCGAGGGGATCATGCCGAATGTCTCTTCCTTTGCCCAATTGTTGATCGCGGGGATCGCGGAGGGAAGATCGGCGGCGATGACGTCGGCGTTGTACGTGTTCTCAATCGCCTTGATGAAATTGCGGTTGATGCTGAAGGTGGGGGACGAGGTCACCCAGACGGCGTTTGCAAGGTTGAATTTAGCGTCAGCGGTCGAGGAAAGGGATGCGGAATAGTTGAAAAGCTGCTCATTGAGCTCCTCGATCGATATACCGCCGCCGAGGACCTTTTCCATCTCGGCAAGGGTCTCGCCCTCGGCACCGTTTGCCGTCATCGCAAGCGCGAGAAGCGCGGAGAGTGGAGAGACGAGGAGAGCGTCGCCCTCGTATTCGGAGCGGCTTTCGTTCAGAAGCTTCAGAGCAAAATCAGCGGCAGCTTCCCGAAATTCGTCGCTCACCTTGCCCGCTTCGCGGCTCGGATTGAACTCGCGCGCGGTCAGGTATTCGATCTCGACGCCCTTCATCGGATCGTAATCGGGCTCGGTCACGGGTCTCGTCTCTTGCGGCACGTCCGAGGCACATCCCGCAAGCACGGGACAGAGAAGAGAGAGGCAAATAATTGCGCAAATGATGCGAAAGAAGTTCTTTTTCATAATTATTCTCCTTTGAGCGTTTGTCTTTTATCTTGCTATGGGTTATCAGAGGTAATTTTGCGCCGTGACAGAGGCTTTGCTGATATCCGCATAATTTTGAGTCTTCAAATAGGGACCCACCCCCCTTACCCCCCTCCCGTGAACCGGGAGGGGGAATCAGAGAGATCGCGCGTCTCAGTTCAGCGTTCTGAACGGCGTTTACCTATGATATGCCGCTTTTTGACCGGTTATTTATAAAGACGAAAAAACCACGGAAAAGTTCCGTGGTTTTTGAGAATTTATTCGATTTTTTCGAGATCGGCTATAGTTTTTTCGATGAGCTTGGGAACTACTCTCGTTGCTCCCTTGATGAGTGCGGCGATGGTGTTTGCTCTGCCGGCGTCAAGCTCTGTGTTGATACTGGGCTCGATCGAGTCTATCCAGTCGTATGCGATAGCCCAGTTGAGGTATCTGTTTTTGCTGATGACCTCAAGCATCGAGACGGATTCCACGTCATGCGTTCCGCGGTAGCAGAGTCTTTCGTAATAAACGGGAAGAACGTCGCGCCAAGCATAGTAGGAGAGCAGATCCATAACCGCGGCGGTACGCTCAACGTCGGAGCAGGAGGTGGGGATCGTCATAAGCAGGGTGGACCAAAGCATATTGCTGAGGAAGTTCTCCTGATCGGAGTTATATTTCGGTATGGGAAGGATACCGTAGGGATTGCTCATGTTCTTGAGCTCTGAGGCACCCGCCTTGAGCTCGCCGCCCATAAATACCGAACGGTTCTGAGCGAAGATATCCTTGGTATAGTGCTTGCCCGATGAGTTCGCGCTGATATATGCACCGTCTGCGGTGGATCCGGTGAGTGCGGCGATCGCTTCGGTAACGTCATACACAGTTGAGCTGTTTGCCATAGCGAAATAGGGAACGCCCTCTGAATCCTTGAGGCAGTAGTGCTCGTTGCAGCCGACCATCAGAGCGTTGATAAGGTTCTTGAAGGAAGCCATACCGTAAATGCTCGAGCCGTTTGCATCAAATTCCCAGGAGGGATCGCCGTTTTGCGCGGTGCACTGCTTTGAGAGCTCTGTCAGACGTTCAAGAGTCCAGGTGTTGTTGTACACTTCATCGTACAGCGAGGATAGACCGAAGTTCGAGGCGAGGGTCTTGTTGAAGTAAACCGCCCAGGTTCCCTCGAAAGCCATGAGATGGGCGTCGCTCGAGAGATAATAAAGATGATTTCCGAGAAGGGTAGCATCCTCCTTCATCTGCTGATTCCACCAGGGCTTGTCGATATTGATGTTCTGAACGTCATAGAGGTTGTTGAGGTAGGAACTTGTGAACATCGAGCCTACGTTTGTGGATTTCAGATAAGCAACGTCATAGAGATCCTCGCCGGTGGAGCAGGTGTTCTGGATCTCGACCAAGAGATTATCCCAACCGCAGTAGTATTCAACGAGGTCGATGTTGTATTTTTCCTCAACCTTGAGCATTGCGTTGTACTGCGCGTCGTTTACGGGCTCGCCGGTTACGTCATCGGCAAGGACGTTCATTATCATATAGTATTTCTGTTCGCTGTTGAAGATAAGAAATTCGTCCTTTTCGTAGTTGACGTCGAGGAAGGGGTAGTCGGTCTCTTCGGGTTCGGAATTTTCGGGCGGAACGGATTGAGCGATATCAGCCGAGGAGGTGAGGTCGGTGCTGCTGTCTCCGAGACCCGTTTCCGCACAGGAGAGGACGGGCAGAATCATAGAAACGCAGAGACAGAGGGCGATGATAAGGCGCGTGAGTCGATTAGCTTTCATTTTGATTCTCCTTAAAAAATATATCTACATATATCTACGCTCCCGCGTGATGCGCAGGTAACGTCTGCGCCGCGAGGCGTTTTTTGATCTTACGAAGGATAAATACGTAACAGATATAGAGAACGACGGTGGTTGCAAGCCATGAGACGGGGTAGGAGATATAGAGCGATTCGGGAGTCCTGTAAGCCGCGAAGATCGTGTAGACCCAGACGACTCGCATCGCGCATGCGCCGATAAGGCTGACGATCATAGAGGTGGTCGATGCGCCGAGTCCGCGGAGCATACCGGACATGACCTCCATAGTTCCGCAGAGGAAGTAGAAGATCGTGGTGTAGAACATTCTGCGCATACCGAATTCGAGGATCGCCTGCTTGTTTGCGGCGTTGTCGTCCGAGAGGAAGATTCCGAGAAGCGGCTCGCCGAATGCGTAGCAAACGAGGCAGAGCGGGATTCCGATGATCAGAACGAGCGCGAGGCAGTAGTAGCAGGTCTTCTCGACTCGCTTGATCTCCTTTGCGCCGAGGTTCTGACCCG
The DNA here is from genome assembly GCA_017411805.1 of Clostridia bacterium. GTDB lineage: Bacteria > Bacillota > Clostridia > Oscillospirales > CAG-272 > CAG-390. The sequence goes on along the minus strand of JAFQPI010000070.1, from coordinate 1,887 downwards.
AGAATGTCAGCGATGCGTGGTAGAAGGAGTTGAGCGCGATATAGATGAGTCCGTCGATCGAGGCGGCGGCGCCGTTGCCTGCAACGCCAACCGTGTCAAAGGAGTTGACGGAGGACTGAATGATTACGTTGGAGAAAGAGAAGAGACATCCCTGGATTCCCGCGGGGATACCGACCTTGATTATCTTGACGAGCAGGTAGGGCGAGATACGCATATGGCGGATATCGAGCTTGCATTCGTCGTCGAGGCGGGAGAGTCTGATGAGGACGAGGGTTGCAGAGAGGTACTGTGAGATGATCGTAGCAAGCGCAACTCCGGCAACGTCGAGGTGGAATACGATTACGAAAACGAGGTTGCAGGCTACGTTGACAGCACCCGAGACCATAAGGAAGTATAGCGGACGCTTCGTGTCGCCCTTCGCACGGAGTAGCGCGGCACCGTAGTTGTATACCATCTGCGCGGGCATACCGAGGAAGACTATTCGCATATAAAGAGCCGCCTGGTCGAGGACGTCCTCGGGCGAGTCCATAAGAACGAGAAGGGGCTTGCAGGTGATGAATCCGAGAACACCGACGATGACGCCGAGGATAGCGGCAATCGAGATCGAGGTATGTACAACGTCGCCCGCCTCATCACGTCTGCCCGAGCCGAGCGAGTGCGAGAGGGTGACCGATGCACCGACGGAAAGTCCGATGAAGAGTCCCGTGATCAGGTTCGAGAGCGAACCCGTCGAGGTAACAGCCGCGAGAGCGGATTCGCCGTCAGCGGCAAAATTCGAGACGATGAGGGTATCTGCGGTGTTGTAAAGGAACTGCAAAATTCCCGTTGCGAGTACGGGGAGCGTGAAGAGCAGAATGGGAACAAAAAGCGGACCCGAGGTGAAACCGATATCGCTTTTTGTGCGTGCGGGTCTTGCTGCTGAACGGGACATGTCTTTCTCCTATCAAGCATAGTATGATATGCTAATTATAGCACAGTAAATTCGAGAAGTCAATAATATGGCGGCAATAAAAAACTAAAAAAATTCAAATAAATAATTATTATTATATAGAAAAATTTGAAAATATGTGATATAATATAATTGGAGAATAATATTCCTAAACCAAGGAGTCAAAAAATGCATACAGGACCTATTTTTCACGAAAGAAATTCATACCGCCGTCCGCTTATCATAGCGCACAGGGGCTGCAATAATTACGCGCCGCAGAATTCGCTTCCCGCCTTTGAGGTGGTTGCGAAGATGGGAGTCTGGGCGATCGAGACCGATATTCATCTGACGCGCGACGGAGCCCCGGTCTGCATGCACGACAGCACGCTTGCAACAATGACGGACAGCGATGGAATTATTGAAGAAATGATGTTTGAGGAAGTCAGCAAAGCACGCATTAATAAAGGCGTCTCGGCGGACAAGCTTCCCTCGGATCTGCTTCGTGTGCCGACCTTTGACGAATATCTCGATATCTGTATGCGCTACGGATGCGTCCCCTTCATCGAGTTCAAGACTCCCGAGGGAGTCGAGGTTGCGATAAAGATGCTTCGCCGCCGCGGAATGCTCGATTATGCGGTCGCTTCGTCGGGTAAGCTCGATCATCTGATCGAGGCAAGAAGACTTTCAAAGGAAATTTTCATACATCATATCTTCTCGAAGGAGAAGTATTTCGATAAGCTTTGTGACCTCGGCTACGCGGGACTTTCGCTCAAGGTTGCCGATCCCGCCGATCTTCCTGAGGGAATCATCGGAGATATCCACGAGCGCGATCTGCGCATCTGTCTCCGCGCCGCAGATACACGCGAGAAGCTCAAGGAAATGATCGACATCGGACTCGATTATCAGCCTTCAAACTGTGTTTTTATGCCCTTGGCATAAAAAAGTGAAAAGTGGAAAGT
>JAFQPI010000069.1 GCA_017411805.1 Clostridia bacterium | reverse complement strand
GCTGTACAAATTAAATTTAAGCACGAATTCTTTAGCCTTCTCCAGCGGAGAAGGGGGACCGCCGTAGGGCGGTGGATGAGGAGAAGATTATTGCACTATTCTCACTAAGAATGGTAAATTATGTCTTAATGAGCCATCCCCGTAAGGGGTGGGTTCCGTGCGGTTCTGTCGGTTTTCCAAAGGAAAACGGCGGTGTTCAGCCGCCGAGACAGAGTTGCGGCTTGCCGAAGGCAAGCGTCATATCGTACCGTAGGTATATCGGGTGAAACATATCGTATCGACGAAGGCGATATATCTCGTGCCCTAGGCACCTATAACGATATTCAGAAAGCTGAACGAAGAAGTTCGTACTCTCAAACTTCCCCCTCCCGGTTTACGGCGAGGGGGAGCGAGGGGGTGGGTCCATATTTGAAATATGCAAAATTATAGGATATCGGCAAAATCTCTATGTAGGCGCGAAATTACCTGTATGCACCCGCAGAAAGCACAAAATCTCTATAGCCATTCCGCGCCGAAGGCGCAGGGGGAAGGAGCGAAAATCTCCCCCGAAGGGAAGATTTTACTCCTTCCAAACAGCCTGCGGGACGCAGTCTGTTTGAAGCGCAAGAGAGTATTCCGCACTCTGCGGAGTGCGGCAAGGGCTACGCGCCCTTGACTGCGCCACCTTTTGAAAAAGGTGGACGAAAACTTTCCCGCTGTTTTCGTTTTAAATTAAATCGAAAATTTCCGAGCCCAAAAGGCTCGGAAATTCTCATTTCACTAGTCACTAGCCACTAGTCACTTAAAATATTTAACTGCCGACTCAAACAGCTTCATATCATACTCACCGGGCACGTTGAGATAGAGTCCGTTGCCCTTACGCTCCGAGTGTCCCATCTTACCGAAGACTCTGCCGTCGGGAGAAAGGATGCCCTCGACAGCGTTCGCGCTTCCGTTGGGGTTGAAGCGGATGTCGCCCGTCGCGTTTCCGCAAGCGTCAACGTACTGAGTCATGATCTGGGAGTTAGCCGCAAGAGAAGCAAGAAGCTCGTCGGAGGCTACGAAGCGACCCTCGCCGTGCGAGATCGGAACGCTGTAGACTTCGCCGACGTTGCAAGCCGAAAGCCAGGGAGAAGAGTTCGAAGCAACTCTTACGCGAACGATCTTCGACTGATGGCGCGAGATGTCGTTGTATGTGAGCGTCGGGCAGTTCTCGTCGGTGTCGATGATCCTGCCGTAGGGAACGAGTCCGAGCTTGATGAGTGCCTGGAAGCCGTTGCAGATACCGCCCATAAGTCCCGCGCGGTTGTCAAGAAGGTCGGTGACTGCGTCCTTGACCTCGCCGTTGCGGAAGAATGCGGTGATGAACTTACCCGATCCGTCGGGCTCGTCGCCGCCCGAAAAGCCGCCGGGGATGAAGATGATCTGGCTCTCGCGCGCCTTCTTTGCGAATTCTTCAACAGAACGCGCGACGGTCTCTGCGCTGAGGTTTGCGATAACGAAGATCTCGGGATCCGCGCCCGCATCCGCAAACGCCTTTGCGGTGTCAAATTCGCAGTTCGTGCCGGGGAATACGGGGATGAGGACCTTGGGTCTTGCTACGGCGATGGGAGCGTGTGCGGGATATGCCTTGGGAGCACAGCTTACGGTCTCGATCTTGCGCTCGGGGGGAGTTATATTGCAAGCGTAAACAGACTCAAGCTTGTCCTCGGAGATCTTGAGGAGATCGGCAAGCGAAACACTCTCGCCGCCGAGAGTGATAACGCCCTCTGCGTTGAGCGTACCGAGCTCGACGAGTTCGAAGTTTTCCACAGAGACGTTTGTCTCGGGTTTTACTTCAAGTATGAACGAGCCGCCCGCAAGGTTGAAGATATCGGAAACCGATACGTTTTCGTTCAGATCAACACCGATGTTGTTACCGAATCCCATCTTCATAAGAGCCTCGGCTACGCCGCCGATGCCGGGAGTAAATGCGGTTACGCAATCACCCGCGCGCTGAGCTGCGGTTACTGCGGAGAAGATCGAGAAGAGCGATTCAGTCACGGGGAGACCGTTTTCGTCGTACTTCGGCTTGAGGAGAAGCACCTTGTTGCCCGCCGTCTTGAACTCGGAGGAGATCATATTTTCCACCTTGTCGGTCGTTACGGCGAAGGAAACGAGGGTGGGAGGAACGTCAAGATCCTGCGCCGAGCCGCTCATCGAGTCCTTACCGCCGATAGCGGCGCTGCCGAGCGCGGTCTGTGCGGCAAATGCGCCGAGGAGAGCAGCCATAGGCTGACCCCAACGCTCGCCGTCGCGTCCGGGCTTCTTGAAATATTCCTGGAAGGTGAGGTAAACGTCCTCGTATTTTGCACCCGAAGCAACGAGACGGCAGATCGACTCAACGACCGCCATATACGCGCCGTGGTAGGGCGAAGCTTCGGAGAGGAAGGGGTTGTAGCCCCAGCTCATAAGGGAAACGTCGTCGGTGTGACCCTTTTCGACGGAGATCTTATGTACCATCGTCTGGATCGGCGAGAGCTGATTCTTGCCGCCCCACGGCATCATGACCGTGCCCGCGCCGATGGTGGAGTCAAAACGCTCGGAAAGACCTCTGCCCGAACAGCAGTTGAGATTGCCCGCGAGCGCGAGGTAATTATCGGTGAAGGAAAGGTAAGAGTCGAAGATAGAAACCTTGGAAAGGGCTTCCTTATCAATAGCGGGAACCTTGATGTCGATGTGCTTTTCCGCGCCGTTGGAGTTCAGGAACTCGCGGGAAAGGTCAACGATCTGCTTGCCGCGCCAGAACATAGTGAGTCTCGGCTCTTCGGTCACGGTTGCAACGTGGGTAGCCTCGAGGTTTTCCGCGGTCGCGATCTCGATAAAGCGTGCGGCATCGGAGGCGGCAACAACGACAGCCATTCTCTCCTGAGACTCGGAGATAGCAAGCTCTGTGCCGTCAAGACCCTCGTACTTCTTGGGAACGCGGTCGAGGTTGATGGTCAAGCCATCCGCCAATTCACCTATAGCAACAGAAACACCGCCCGCGCCAAAATCGTTACAACGCTTGATAAGGCGGGAAGCCTCGGCGTTGCGGAAAAGACGCTGAAGCTTGCGCTCCTCGGGAGCGTTACCCTTCTGAACCTCGGCGCCGCAGTCGGCAAGGGAGGTTGCTGTGTGGGATTTTGATGAACCGGTAGCACCGCCGCAGCCGTCGCGTCCCGTTCTGCCGCCGAGAAGGATGACATAGTCGCCGGGAAGCGGACACTCGCGTCGTACGCAATCAGCGGGAGCGGCGGCGATAACGGCACCGATCTCCATACGCTTTGCGGCGTAGCCGGGGTGATAAATTTCGTTTACAAGACCTGTTGCGAGACCGATCTGGTTACCGTAGGAGGAGTAGCCCGCAGCCGCGCCGGTTACGATCTGACGCTGAGGGAGCTTGCCCTTGATGGTCTCGGAAATGGGCTTTGTGGGGTCAGCCGCACCCGTCACGCGCATTGCGGCGTAAACGTAGCTTCTGCCCGAAAGCGGGTCGCGGATCGCGCCGCCGATGCAGGTCGCCGCACCGCCGAAGGGCTCGATCTCGGTCGGGTGGTTGTGGGTCTCGTTCTTGAAGAGGAGAAGCCAATCCTGATCCTCGCCGTCAACGTTTACCTTGATCTTGACGGTGCAGGCGTTGATCTCCTCACTCTCGTCGAGGTTACGGAGCTGACCCGTGGATTTGAGGTACTTTGCGGCAAGAGTGCCGATGTCCATCAGCGACACGGGCTTGGTTCTTCCGAGCTCCTTACGGATTCCAATGTAATTATCGTAAGCCTTCTGCAAAAGCTCGTCCTCAAATGTGACCGAATCGATCTCGGTGAGGAAGGTGGTGTGACGGCAATGGTCGGACCAGTAGGTGTCGATCATACGGATCTCGGTGATGGATGGATCGCGGCCCTCGGTCTTGAAGTATTTCTGACAGAAGGTGATGTCGTCAATGTCCATTGCGAGGGCGTAGTCGGAGACGAACGCCTCGAGTCCCGCGCGGTCGAGGGCGGTAAAGCCATCGAGGATCTTGACGTCAGCGGGGACGGGATATTCCGCCCGGAGGGTCTCGAAGGTCTCGAGGCTTGCTTCGCGCGATTCAACGGGGTTGATGAGGAATTTTGTGATCTCGGCAAATTCCGCGTCGGAAATTTCGCCGTAGATCGCGTAGATCTTAGCCGAACGGACTGTGGGACGGTCGCCGCGGGAGATCAGCTGGATGCACTGCGCCGCCGAGTCTGCTCTCTGGTCGAACTGACCGGGCAAGAATTCGGATGCGAGCACGCGCGCGCCCGAAAGATCGACGTCAGCGGTGGCGTTGTCCATCTGGGGCTCGGAGAAAACGGTGCGGACGCAGTAGTCGAAGAGTTCCTTCGAGATGCCTTCGCAGTCGTAGCGATTGATCTGACGGACGGATCTTACACCCGAGATACCGAGGAGTTCGCGAAGCTCTCCTGCGAGCGCTCGCGCCTCGTTGTCAAAACCGGGCTTTTTTTCAACGTAGATTCTGTAAACCATGAGATTAACCTTTCGTTAGTTAATAGTGATGGAGAGAGAAGAGTGTAAAGTGGAAAGTGGAAAGTGTAAAGTTGTGGAGAATTTCCTCGCGTTGCTCGGAAATTTTCGATTTTATTAAAAGATAATAGCGGGAAAGTTTTGATCAAGCTTTTTCAAAAGCTTGTGGGTCAAGGGCAAAGCCCTTGCCGCACTCCGCAGAGTGCGGAATACTCTCCGTGCTTCAAACAGACTGCGTCCCGCAGGCTGTTTGGAAGGAGTAAAATCTTCCCTTCGGGGGAGATTTTCGCTCCTTCACCCCGCGCGCTTTGCGCGCGGAATAGCTATAGAGTTTTCGTTTTTCTGCGGGTGCATACAGGTAATTTCGCGCCGACATATACCCGAGGACGATATCCTATAATTTTGCATATTTCAAATAGGGACCCACCCCCTCGCTCCCCCTCCCCTGAACGGGGCGGGGGAAGTCAGAGAGCGCGAACCTTTTGTTAAGCGTTCTGAATAACAAAAATAAATGTTAAATAATATCAATGTGCAATAATAAAAATTTGCTCCGTAGGGACCGACGTCCTCGGCGGTCCGTGGGCATTGAATTATATATTTGGTATAATTCAGAACCTATAATTATATTTTCTTGGCTTAATGCGCAGCAATAATTTAATTGGGTTCGGACCGCCGAGGACGTCGGTCCCTACAATGATAAATAAATATGTACGCTTTTCTGTTGAAAAATTATTTGAAATTTCTGCGGACGTATGCTTCAAATTCGCTGTAATTTTGAACGTCGTACATCATAAATAGCGGATAATTTACCATTCTGACATCGCCGGAGTTCAAGGCTTTTTGTTTTTCGGTTTGCTTGAATTCAAAATCCGCAACCGTTAGCTGATCAACCTGATAGGTTTTACCGTTGCCGTTGTCATTCAATATCAGTAATTTGTCTTGAAACTCAATGATCCAATAAGCTCTTTTAACTCTGAAAAAGAGAATTGTGAAAATTGCTGCAATTACTATTTCTAAGAATAGCCAAAATGCAACAGTGATTGATAGCGCCAAAAAAGCAAGAGCAAACATAATTGCACACGTGACTGAAAACGTAATGATATTATTCTTCGGTGACGTTACTGTTTTGAAAGAATTCATTGTTTACCTCCTAACCGCGTGTTTTGACCACTGATCACTTTTTAAGCGCCTTCAGTGCTCTCTGACCGATGTCCTTGCGGCAGTAGGCGTTATCAAAGTGGATCTGCGATACCTTTTCGTAGGAAGCGGCGATGGCACCCTCAAGAGTATCGGCAACCGACGTGACTCCGAGGACGCGTCCGCCGCTGTTTAGGAGCTTGCCGTCCTTTAGTGCCGCGCCCGCAACGTAAACGCTGTCGGAAAGCTCGGCGGGGATGGTGATCTCGTATCCCTTTTCATAGCTCTGCGGATAGCCCGCAGATGCCATAATTACACAGCAAGCCGATTTGCCTGTTGCAAATTTTACATCGACCTCGGAAAGTCTTTCCTCGGTGACCGCCTGCATAACGGTGAGTAAATCACTTTCGAGAAGAGGAAGGACGACCTGCGTTTCGGGGTCGCCGAAACGGCAGTTGTACTCGATGACCTTGGGTCCCTTCGGTGTCAGCATCAGTCCGAAGTAGAGACAACCCTTGAAGGTGCGTCCCTCGGCGTTCATCGCGTTAATAGTCGGGGTGAAGATCGTCTTCATGCATTCGTCGGCGATCGCGTCGGTGTAGTAGGGGTTGGGCGCAACGGTGCCCATTCCGCCGGTGTTCAGACCTTCATCGTTGTCGTGCGCGCGCTTGTGGTCCATAGAGGAGACCATCGGAATAACGGTTTTGCCGTCGGTGAAGGCGAGCACCGAGACCTCGGGTCCCGTGAGAAATTCCTCGATAACGACGTGGTCGCCCGAAGCGCCGAAGACCTTGTCCGCCATCATCGAGCGAACCGCGTCCTCTGCCTTGGCGAGAGTTTCGGCAATGATAACGCCCTTGCCGAGCGCGAGTCCGTCCGCTTTGATGACGATGGGCATTTCCTTGTCCTGAAGATAAGAAATTGCCTTATCCATATCGTAAAAGATCTCGTATGCGGCGGTCGGGATCGAGTATTTTTTCATAAGATTCTTCGAGAACGCCTTGCTTCCTTCAATGATCGCCGCCTTTTTGTCGGGGCCGAAGCAGGGGATTCCGATGGCGGAAAGCGCGTCAACGCAACCGAGGACGAGCGGATCGTCGGGGGTGACGATGGCGTAATCGACGGGATTTTCGGACGCAAATTTCACGATGCCGTCAATATCCTTCGCGCCGATATCAACGCAGACGGCGTCGGATGCGATGCCTCCGTTTCCGGGCAGACACCAGATAGTCTCGACGGCGGGATTTTTCTTGATCGACTTTATAACGGCGTGTTCACGGCCGCCGCTGCCGATGACGAGAACGTTCATTGGTTTAGTTCCTTTTTCTGTATTTTGTTGGGGAGGTTTTGAATGCAAAATGCAGAATGCAAAATGCAAAATTGAGGAAACTTTTTTCGCTTACGCTCAAAAAGCATTTTTATATAATTGAAAATTTCCGAGCAAAGCGAAGGAAATTATCCTTCATTTTGCATTTATCATTTTGCATTTTGCATTTTTCCATCATTAATGATGGAAGAGTCTCATTCCGGTGAACGCCATGATCATGCCGTACTTGTCGCAGGCTTCGATAACGGCGTCGTCGCGGATAGATCCGCCGGGCTCGGCAACGTAGGAAACGCCGCTCTTCTTCGCGCGCTCGATGCTGTCCGAGAAGGGGAAGAACGCGTCGGAGCCGAGTGCTACGCCCGTGATCGTGTCGAGATAAGCGCGGATCTCCTCAGCGGTGAGGGGAGCGGGCTGCTCGGTGAAGTACTTCTGCCAGATGCCGTCTGCGCAAACGTCTTCCTCGTTCTTGTTGATATAGCCGTCGATGACGTTGTCGCGGTCCGCGCGCTTGAGGTCTGCGCGGAAGGGAAGGCCGAGGACCTTGTCGTGCTGGCGGAGGAACCAGGTGTCAGCCTTGGTGCCTGCGAGTCTTGTGCAGTGGATTCGAGACTGCTGACCCGCGCCAACGCCGATAGCCTGACCGTCAACCGCATAGCAGACAGAGTTTGACTGTGTATATTTGAGTGTGATGAGCGAGATGATGAGGTCGCGTGCGGCTTCGTCCGAGAGAGCCTTGTTCTCGGTTACGATGTTGGAAAGAAGCTCGCGGTCGATCTTGAAATTGTTACGTCCCTGCTCGAAGGTGATGCCGAAGACCTGCTTCTTTTCCTGAGGATCGGGGACAAAATTGGGATCAATCTTGACGATGTTGTAGTTGCCGCCGCGCTTGCCCTTGAGAATTTCAAGAGCTTCGGGGTCGTAGCCGGGAGCGATGATGCCGTCCGAGACCTCGCGCGCGATCATCTTTGCTGTCGTAACGTCGCAGACATCGGAGAGAGCGACCCAGTCGCCGAAGGAGCAAAGTCTGTCCGCGCCGCGCGCTCTTGCGTAAGCGCAAGCGAGGGGGGAATCGTCGAGACCCTCGATATCGTCAACGAAGCAAGCCTTCTTGAGCTTATCGGAAAGGGGAGTACCGACAGCGGCGGAGGTGGGAGAAACGTGCTTGAAGGAGGTTACTGCGGGGAGACCGAGGGCTTCCTTAAGCTCCTTGACGAGCTGCCAGGAGTTGAAGGCATCAAGAAAATTGATGTAGCCGGGACGGCCGCAGAGGATCTCGATGGGGAGATCGGAGCCATCGTGCATATAGATGGAAGCGGGCTTCTGGTTGGGGTTACAGCCGTATTTGAGTTCGAAAGTCTTCATTATAATATACCTCTTTTTGAGTGCAGAATGCAGAATGCAGAGTGCAGAGTTGTGGATAATTTCCTCGCCGAGGCTCGGAAATTTTCGATTTTTATTAAAAGTAAAACAGCGGGAAAGTTTTGGTCAAGCTTTTTCAAAAGCTTGTGGGTCAAGGGCAAAGCCCTTGCCGCACTCCGCAGAGTGCGGAATTCTCTCTTGTGCTTCAAACAGACTGCGTCCCGCAGGCTGTTTGGAAGGAGTAAAATCTTCCCTTCGGGGGAGATTTTCGCTCCTTCACCCCCGCGCTTTGCGCGCGAAATAGCTATAGAGTTTTCGTCCTCCTGCGGGTACATACAGGTAATTTCGCGCCCACATAGAGATTTTGCCGATATCCGTATAATTTTATATCTGCAAATCGGGACCCACCCCCTCGCTCCCCCTCGCCGTAAACCGGGAGGGGGAAGTCAGAGAGTGCGAACCTTTTATTCAGCGTTCTGAATACAGTAAGTTAGTTTTGTGCGCGAGTTTTTTATTAAGCTTTCTGAATATCGTTTTAATGGTGTTGCAACCTCTGCGGAGGTCGCGTGATATATCGCCTTCGGCGATACGATATGTTTCACACGATATATCCTGCGGATACGATATGACGCTTGCCTACGGCAAGCCGCAACTCTGTCTCGGCGGCTGAACACCGCCGTTTTCCTTGGGAAAACCGCCAGAGCCGCACCCGCAAAGCGGAACTTTAAGGAAAATTTCCGCACGGCGGAAATTCACCGATCTAATTCACGTTCGCCTTTGGCGAACATATCGTATTTATATATCGTATTTATATATCGCATTCGCGAAGCGAATATATCGTGTTTACCTTATTACGCGTTTTTATTAACGATCCTGGTCTCGGTCGCGCCGCTTTCGATGTCGATATAGCGGACGAAGAGGGAAACCTTGTTATCCTCGTTGAGGTTTGTCCAGATCAGATCAGTCAGCTCGTCGATCGGGCAGTCGGGGAGAGAGAGGGTCTTTGGCTCGCCTTCAAAAGAGGGAAGGGGATCGCCGTCGCCGCCATAGGTGTGGATGAACTTTGCGCGACCTGCGATCGGGTTCGAGTATGCGTAAGTAAATCTCTCGCAGGAGGAGTCGTCGCCCTCTGCGCTCTTGAGGATGGACATCGCGTAGTTCATCGCGCCGCCCTCGGTGTGTATGATTCCCGAAATTCGGGGCGTGAAATTTGGCTTGTCATCCTCGAATTCACGAGTGCGAAGAGCCTGCTCAAAGGTCATCTGACGGTCCATAAGGTTGTAGATCGTGTCGGTCTGGTCACCGTTGGTGACGATGGTCTTGTTGCCGAGCACGCGGACGGGATAATAGATGATGAGATGCGGGTCAACCATCTTCGATTCGTCAAAAGCCTTGGTGCGCATAGCGTCACCTTCTGTGACGAAGACGCGGTTGCGGCTGTTGACGCTGCGACCCATGATGAAGTAAGCAGTTACAGCCTTTTTGCCGTCGGCAGACTTGCCGATGATGATGCCTCTGCCGTGGTAGGCAAGGGAATTCAGTTCTTCTGCGATAGATGAGATCTTCATTTTTATCTCCTTATAATTTAATATATAGGGGTATAATTGTACTGTCGGCTTCGCCGAGTTAATGTTTGCCAAAGGCGAAGTTTAGGGTAACTTTTCGCCGCGGCGAAAAGGATCTTTGTTGGAATATGCTCGTTGTTGTGTCAGGTGCGAACATAATGTGTCCGTCTCTTCTCCTCATCCACCGCCCTACGGCGGTCCCCCTTCCCCGCTGGGGAAGGTTTAAGGTTTTAGCGATAACCGCTAATTGTTCAGCGAATATGATTCAGATATATAATTTTGCATAGCAAAGAGGAATATTATATTGAAAAAGTTTGCTGAAAACTCCATTACGAGTGCGAAATAATTTGATAAAAATATTCCAATCTGCCTAAACAAAATTATAGCAATATCCGATGTTCGCTGAATATCAAAAAAGTCTGCAGAAACCCTCAAGCCTTCCCCATGCGGGCGTATTTGCAAGCAAATGTGGGGACCGCGCTTGGCGCGGTGGATGAGGAGATCGGAGTCTGTACAGTATAAAAACTATGTGCGATTATTCAAATCAATCAAATTCTGAATACGCTCGGTGTTTTCGTTTGATGCCCATTCTTTGAGGGTGGCACAAGGGAATTTTTTGCATTGACCGCAGTGGTCAAGGTTTTCATTTACCGCGCAATCGTAAAGGTCGCATCTGCCGTTCCAAACGGTTTTACCCTCGGGAGCGACCTTTCGGCAGCCGACGCAGGCTTTATCAAGGAAGAACTTGCAAGCATTGCAGTCGATTCCGCAGACGGACAGGTTTTTCATTTTATGTATACCTTATTATCCTCGACCTCGATCTTACCGTCGCAGAAAAGGCGGACGGCTTCGGGGAGGATCTTCCATTCGGCTTCCTCCATAATGCGGCGCTGGAGGGTCTCGGGGGTGTCATCTTGCTTGACCTCGACTGCTTTTTGGAGCACGATGGGTCCCGCGTCGCATTCGGGAATGACGATATGAACCGTTGCGCCCGAAACCTTGACGCCCTTTTCGAGCGCGGCTTCGTGAACGTGGAGACCGTAAAATCCCTTTCCGCAGAAGGAGGGGATCAGCGCGGGGTGAACATTGAGGATCTTATTCGGGAAAGCCGCGTAGACCTGCTCGTCAAAGATGGTGAGGAAGCCCGCAAGCACGACGAGGTCGATGCCCGCCTCAGTCAGCGTTTCGGCAAGAGCCTTCGAATATGCGGCGATGTCGGCGTAATCCTTTCGGGGAAGAACGACGGAGTCGATGCCGTTCTGCGCGGCACGCTCAAGCGCGTAAACTCCGGGTTTCGATGCGAGAACGAGGCTGATCTTGCCTGCTCCAAGCTCGCCACGCTTCTCGGCGTCGATCAGAGCCTGAAGATTCGTTCCGCCGCCCGAGACGAGGACGGCGATTTTGGTGGTTCTGCTCATAGTTTGTACTCCAATTTTGTTTTGTGGTTGTTACTTTGTAAAATGCAGAATGCAGAATGCAAAATGCAAAATGGAGGTAGCTTTTCGACAAGTCGAAAAGCATTTTGGATGATTAAATGCGGCTAAATGCAAAATGAAGGTTTATCAAGGACAAATTATACTTGCTGTAATTTCCGAACAGCGTGAGGAAATTTACCTATTAATGAAAATTTTGCATTTTGCATTTAGCATTTAAATAATTTCTATCTGCTCTCCGCCAAGACTTTCAGCGGAAACGATCTCACCGATGACGTAAGCCTCTTCGCCGCCCGACCGGAGGATCTCGAGAGCGGTCTCGACCTCATCTGCGGGGACGACTACGCTCATGCCGACGCCCATATTGTAGGTGTTGAACATATCTCTCTCCGGGATATTGCCCCATTTTGCGATCATATCGAAGATGGGAAGGACCTTGATTGCGGATTTTTCGATCTTTGCGCCGAGTCCCGCGGGGATCGATCTCGGGATATTCTCGTAGAAGCCGCCGCCCGTGATGTGGGAGATGCCCTTGACGTCAACCTTCTCGAGAAGTGCGAGGATCGACTTTACGTAGATGCGGGTGGGAACGATCAGAGCTTCCGCGATACTCTTGCCGCCAAGCTCCTCGCGGGGGACGTAGAGCTCGGGGTTATTGTTGTCTATGTCGAAGACCTTACGGCAGAGCGAAAAACCGTTCGAGTGGATACCCGTGGAGGGGAGAGCGATAACGACGTCGCCCGCCTTCATACGGGTGTTGTCGAGGATCTTCTTTTTGTCAACGATACCGACAGCGAAGCCTGCGAGGTCATAGTCCTCCACGGGCATCATACCGGGATGCTCTGCGGTCTCACCGCCGATAAGAGCCGCGCCCGACTGAACGCAACCCTCGGCAACGCCGCCGACGATCTCTGCGATCTTTTCGGGGATATTCTTGCCGCAAGCGATGTAATCAAGGAAGAAGAGGGGGCGCGCGCCGCAGCAGATGATGTCGTTTACGCACATAGCAACGGCATCGATTCCGATGGTATCATGCTTGTCCATAAGGATCGCGAGCTTGACCTTGGTACCGCAGCCGTCGGTGCCCGAAACGAGCACGGGCTCTTCCATACCTGCGATGGGGAGACCGAAGCAGCCGCCGAAGCCGCCGACGTCGTCGAGGCAACCCTCGTTTTTGGTGCGTGCGATATGTTTTTTCATAAGCTCGACAGCGCGGTAGCCGGCTGTGATATCAACGCCCGCCGCTGCGTAGCTGTCGGATTTAGAATTAGAATGAAGCATAATAATAAAGTTTCCTTTCTAATGCAAAATTCAAAATGCAAAATGCAAAATGAATTTGAAAGTTAATTTGGTGATTTGCAAATCAGTGTTTTGCAATAGATAAGTAAAAAAGTAAGACAAAATTCAGAAATGCAAAGCAAAATTATATGCCTCATTTTGCATTTTGCATTCTGCATTTTGCATTTAACTCTTCCCGTTCCAGCAATAGGTACAGAGCTTATCGCGGTCGATGCCGATTGACTCGATGATGCCGTCGAGTGTCTGGAAATCGAGGGAGGCGAAGTTGAGCTTATCGCAAAGAGCTTTTCTGAAAGATTTACCGCGTTCGGTCGAGCCGTCCGAGTATTCTTCGATGTGTTCAAAGCCTTCCTCGCCCTCAAGCTCAAGGATGATCTTTCGCGCAATCAGGTCGTTGTCGCTCGTCGAGGGAGAGAAATGGAGATATTTGCAGCCGTACATGATCGGCGGACACGCGCTTCGCATATGGACCGAAGCCGCGCCGTTATCGTAGAGGAATTCAACCGTCTCGCGGAGCTGTGTGCCGCGAACGATCGAGTCGTCAACGAAGAGAAGATTCTTGCCGTGGATCAGCTCGCTTACGGGAATGAGCTTCATCTTTGCCACCTTCGCACGGTTGACCTGCGAGGGAGTGGTGAAGGATCTCGGCCAGGTGGGAGTATATTTAATGAAGGGGCGCGCAAAGGGGATGTGGCTCTGATTTGCGTAGCCGATAGCGTGCGGCGTGCCCGAATCGGGAACTCCGCATACGTAGTCGATGCCCTCTGTCTTGCCCTCGGCGACCTCGCGCTTTGCCATTATCGAGCCGTTGCGGCAGCGCATACATTCGACGTTGACGTTCTCGTAATCCGAGGTCGGATATCCGTAATATGACCAGAGAAAGGCGCAGATCTTCATCTCACGGCCGGGCTCTGCAAGAACGGTCACGCCGTCCGCGGTGATCTCGACGATCTCGCCGGGTCCGAGCTCGCGAAGATCGGAGTAGCCGAGCTTCTTGTAAGCAAAATCCTCGAAGGCGACGCAGTATCCGTCCTCGCAGACGCCGAGCTCGACGGGAAGCCTGCCGACGCGGTCGCGCGCGGCGATTATCTTGCCCTCGTCGGTGAGAATGAGGATCGTCGCAGAGCCGTCAATGCGGCTCTGTGCGTACTTGATTCCCTCGGTAAACGATGGCTTGGTGTTGATGATGGCGGCGATAAGCTCCGTTGAGTTGACCGCACCGCCCGTCATAGCGTTTATGTGGCCCGAATTCGACATTACCTCTGCGAGAAGCTCATCCGAGTTGTTGATCATTGCGACCGTGCAGATCGCGTAAGTGCCGAGATTCGAGCGAATGAGAAGGGGCTGGGGGTCCGAGTCGCTGATACAGCCGATCGCGGAATTTCCCGCTATCTCCTCAAAGATATTTTCAAATTTGGTTCTGAAGGGTGAGTTTGCAATGCTGTGGATCTGTCTTTGCAGACCGATCTCGGGGTTGTAAGAGGCGATTCCTCCGCACCGAGTACCGAGATGTGAATGGTAATCGGTGCCGAAGAATACGTCTGAGATAGCCTCCGAGCGCTTTGCACACCCGAAAAATCCGCCCATCTATATCTCTTATGCGAAGAAGAGCTTCGAGAGGGTCATGGGATCGATATATTCGCCGTCCTTGTAAACGCGCATATTACCCGATGCGATCTCGTCGATGAGGATGACTTCGCCGTCTGCATTGTAGCCGTACTCAAACTTGATGTCGTAGAGAACAAGTCCGCGCTCAGCGAGATCGTCGGAGATGATCTTCGTGATCTTGCGGGTCATATCAGCCATAGCGTCGTACTGCTCGTCGGTCATAACGCCGAGAACAACAAGTCCCTCTTTTGTTACAAGAGGATCGCCTTTAGCGTCGTTCTTAAAAGTCATTTCAACGTAGGAGGGAAGGTCTGCGCCCTCTTCGATGTAGTCGGAGTAGCGGCGGAGGAAGGAGCCGACAGCCTTGTTGCGGCAGATGACCTCAAGTCCCTTGCCGAATGGCTTGACGGGAACGACTTCCATAGTGGTGTTAGCGAGATCTGCGGAGATATAGTGGGTCTTGATGCCTGCGGCGTTGATCTTTTCGAAGTAGTAGATGGACATACGGAGGTTGACGTCGCCGACGCCCTCAATGGTGAGACCTACCGAGTTTTCTCCGGGATCGAAAACGCCGTCCTTGCCGGTGCAGTCGTCCTTGAACTTGAGAAGGTAGTTGCCGTTCTCAAGCGCGAATACGTCCTTGGTTTTTCCTGTGTAAACGAGATTGTTTGCCATTTTTTGTTCTCCCTTTATTTAGATGAAATTTTGTTTTCTTGGTGAAGCTTTGCGGTGCAAATGCAAGAATTCACTGCTCCGCAAGCGGAGCATGCAAAATGCAAAATTCGGTAGCTTTTCGCTATGCGAAAAGCATTTTAATTAAAAACGGAGTTAAATGCAAAGCTGTGGAGTGTCAGAGCAAAATTAATTTATTTAAGTGATTTCCGTGCCAACGGCGGCGGAAATCTTCCTTTATTTTGCATTCTGCATTCTGCATTCTGCATTTTGCATTTTGCATTTTTCATTCAATTTTCCGCTCAATTGAATCTCTCTGCTATCGCTTTATCTTTAGCAATAACTCCTTCGTACTGCGCCTGTCTGTGCGCCTTGAGCTTTTCTGCGAGCTCGGGGTCGGAGAGTGCGAGGATCTCTGCGGCAAGCAAAGCGGCATTGACGCCTCCGTCGATCGCAACAGTAGCTACAGGGATACCTCCGGGCATCTGTACTGTGGACAGAAGGGCTTCAATGCCGCCTAAATTTGTAGATTTACAGGGGATTCCGATAACGGGCAGGGTAGTGCGTGCCGCCAGGGCTCCCGCAAGGTGCGCAGCCATTCCCGCAGCCGCGATGATGACACCTATTCCGCGCTCCTCGGCAGTCTGGGCATACTCTGCCGCCTCGACGGGGGTGCGGTGCGCAGAATACACGTGCACTTCGAATCCGATGCCGAGCGCACTGAGGGTATTCGTTGCTTTTTCGATAACGGGAAGATCGCTGTCGCTTCCCATAACGATACCGACTTTGTACTTCATTTTTTACCTCACTAAAAAATAAAAAATATATATTTAATTATACTACATAAAAGCTCCAAAGTCAAGCGAAAAAATATACAAATGACTGCTGCCGCGCGACAAATTTTAAGCCTGTTTTCTAATCTTCTATGGTAAAAGTGCCAATTCGGCAAAAGAGGCAAAAATCTTTGATTTTCCTCTTGACTAAAAGTAAAAAATAAGATATAATATTATGATAGTAAATATGTTTTGGAGGCAGACTGATGAAGTGTTTCGGCAAGGTAAAATTCATGGGTCCCGTTGATCCTTCTCTGATCGACGGTGGTGTTGCTGTTTCCGATTTTTCCGATAAGGATAATATCGCTGTTTTTCCCGGCTTTTGTGACGTGCATGTGCATTTCCGTGAGCCGGGTTTTTCATATAAAGAGACGGTAAAGAGCGGTTCGCTCGCGGCGGCGCACGGCGGTTACACTACCGTTTGCACGATGCCGAATCTGAATCCCGTGCCCGACAGTGTTGAAAATCTCGCACTCCAGCTCGATATAATCAAGCGCGACGCATCGGTCGAGGTCATTCCCTACGGTGCGATCACAGTTGGCGAAAAGGGCGAGGAGCTTGCCGATCTTGCGGGAATGGCACCCGACGTCGTTGCCTTTTCGGACGACGGACGCGGAGTTCAGAGCAACGCGATGATGGAAGACGCGATGAGGACGGCAAAGTCGCTCGGCAAGCTGATCGTTGCTCATTGCGAGGTAAATTCGCTTCTGCGAGGCGGTTATATCCACGACGGCGAGTACGCGCGTGCACACGGTCACCGCGGAATCTGCTCCGAGAGCGAGTATGCGCAGATCGCGCGCGATCTTGAGCTGGTTGCCAAGACCGGATGTGCTTATCACGTCTGCCATATTTCGGCAAAGGAGAGCGTTGAGCTCCTCCGTCAGGCAAAAAAGAGCGGACTTGACGTTTCGGGCGAGACGGGACCGCATTATCTTATAATGGATGACTCCGACCTTCGCGAGGAAGGAAGATTCAAGATGAATCCGCCGCTCCGCGCGGCTTCCGACCGTGAGGCTCTCTTGGAGGGAATCCTCGACGGAACTCTCGAGATGATAGCAACCGACCACGCGCCCCACTCGGCGGAAGAGAAGAGCCGCGGACTCGAGGGCAGCCCCTTCGGTATCGTCGGACTCGACTTCGCGTTCCCATGGATGTACACAAAGCTCGTCAAGACGGGAATCATCCCGCTCGAAAAGCTTATAGATTGTCTTTCCACCAATCCGAGAAAGAGATTCGGTCTCCCCCTCGGTAAGTCTTTCTCGATCTGGGATCTCGACGCGGAGATCACGGTTGACGAGGACTTCATTCAGTCGCAGGGTAAAGCAACGCCGATTTTGGGCGAAAAGCTGATCGGCAAGAATCTCTTGACGGTTTGCGGAGGCAGAGTTGTTTGGGAAAGTGCAGAGTGCAGAGTGCAGAGTTAAGGTGAATTTTCGCTAAGGCGAAAATTTTCCGATTTTATTATCTCTCCCTCAGTCACGCATAAGCGTGACAGCTCCCTCCTCAGAGGGAGCCAAGGTTGAGAGTGCTAACATAGCGTTTCTAATTTTTATATAGTTACTATATTAATACCTCTGTGCGGTATGTTCGCACAAACTTCTTGCCTCCCTCTGAGGAGGGAGGGGGACCGTGGCTTGCCCACGGTGGAGGGAGAGATGCTAACCGTAATGAAATACAATGAACTGAAAATAGAAAGAGGTAGAAACATGGCAAAAAGAACAGATCTGAAGAAGATTCTCATCATCGGCTCGGGACCCATCGTAATCGGTCAGGCGGCGGAGTTTGACTATGCGGGCACGCAGGCGTGTCTCGCGCTCAAGGAAGAGGGCTACGAGGTAGTTCTCGTAAACTCCAACCCCGCAACCATCATGACCGACACCACCATCGCGGACAAGGTCTACATGGAGCCGCTTACACTTGAATATATCGCAAAGATCCTCCGCTATGAGCGTCCCGACGCGATCCTTCCCGGAATCGGCGGACAGACGGGTCTCAACCTCGCAATGCAGCTTGAAAAGAAGGGCGTTCTCAAGGAGTGCCGAGTCGAGCTTCTCGGAACCTCGAGCGAATCTATCGAACGCGCCGAGGACCGCGAGCTCTTCAAGGAGCTTTGCCAGTCGATCGGCGAGCCCGTAATCCCCTCCGAGATCACCTACGATCTTGAAGAGGCAAAGGCAGCGGCGAAGCGCATCGGTTATCCCGTAGTACTCCGTCCCGCGTTCACCCTCGGCGGCACGGGCGGCGGATTTGCTTACAATGAGGCGGAGCTTATCGAGATCGGCACAAATGCCTTCCGTCTTTCTCCCGTACATCAGGTTCTCATCGAGAAGAGCGTCAAGGGATATAAGGAGATCGAGTTTGAGGTTATGCGTGACTCGAACGACCACGCCATCACCATCTGCGGCATGGAGAACATCGACCCCGTCGGCGTTCATACCGGCGACTCTCTCGTTGTCGCTCCCATTATGACCCTCTCGGATCACGATAAGAAGATGCTCAACGATTCGGCTATCAAGCTGATCAAGGAGCTCAAGATCGAGGGCGGCTGTAACGTACAGTTCGCGCTCAACCCACATTCAAGCGAATACTACCTCATCGAGGTCAACCCCAGAGTTTCCCGTTCTTCGGCACTCGCATCCAAGGCTTCGGGTTACCCCATTGCAAGAGTTACCGCAAAGATCGCGGTCGGTATGTCGCTCGAGGAGATCAAGATCGCAAATACCAACGCCGCATTCGAGCCCGAGCTCGATTACGTCATCGCAAAGCTCCCCCGCTTCCCCTTCGATAAGTTCACAACGGCATCGAATCAGCTCGGAACTCAGATGAAGGCAACGGGCGAGGTCATGGGCATCGGATCGAATCTTGAGGAATGTCTCCTTAAGGGCATGCGCTCGCTTGAGGTCGGCGTACACCACGTATATCATCCCAAGTTCGATAATATGTCGAACGATGAGATTCTCGAATATATCTCCACCTTCCGCGACGACAACATCTTTGCTATCGCAGAGCTTCTCGCACGCGGCATCACGGTTGAAAAGGTACACGAAATTACTCAGATCACTCCCTTCTTCCTCGAGGCGATCAAGAACATCGTCGATATGGAGGAGACCCTCAAGGCTCACGCATTCGAGCTTGAGACACTCAGAGCAGCAAAGAAGATGGGCTTCTCGGATAAGTACGTTGCAAGAATGTGGAAGTGCACGGAAATTGACGTATTCAACTTCCGCAAGGAGCATAACCTTTTCCCCGTATTCAGAATGGTTGATACCTGCCACACAGGCGCGTATATCCCCTATTTTTACTCCTCCTACACGGGAGAGAATGCCTCGATCCTCACCGATAAGAAGAAGATCGTCGTTCTCGGCGCGGGTCCGATCAGAATCGGTCAGGGCGTTGAGTTCGACTACTCGACCGTTCACGCCGTAATGACCATCAAGAAGGCGGGCTACGAGGCTATCATCATCAACAACAACCCCGAGACGGTTTCGACCGACTATACCACCGCGGACAAGCTCTATTTCGAGCCCCTCACTCCCGAGGACGTTATGAACATCATCGAGTTTGAGAAGCCCGAGGGCGTTATCGCATCCCTCGGCGGACAGACCGCGATCAACCTCGCACAGCCGCTCGACGATCTCGGCGTCAAGATCATCGGCACCGATTGCGCCGCTATCGACCGCGCAGAGGACAGAAACGCTTTCGAAAATCTTCTTAACGAGCTGAATATCCCCCGCGCAAAGGGTAAGGCAGTTACTAAGATAGAGGACGGTCTTGCGGCTGCGGCAGAGATCGGATATCCCGTACTTGTTCGTCCCTCCTTCGTTCTCGGCGGCAGAGCCATGCAGATCGTAGGTAACGAGGAACAGCTCCGCACCTACCTCAAGACCGCGGTTGAGATCGACGAGGACAAGCCCGTTCTCGTTGACAAGTACATCAGCGGCAAGGAGGTCGAGGTCGACGCCATCTGCGACGGCAGAAACGTATTCGTACCCGGCATTATGGAGCTCGTTGAGCGTACAGGCGTCCACAGCGGCGACTCGATCAGCGTATATCCCCCCTTCTCGATCTCGGATAAGGTCAAGGGCATCATCCTTCAGTATGCAAAGAAGCTCGGTCTCGGCATCGGAATCGTTGGTCTTTACAACATTCAGTTCATCGTTGACGAGCACGACGACGTATATATCATCGAGGTCAATCCCCGTTCCTCGCGTACCGTACCCTTCCTCTCGAAGGCGACAGGCTACAGCCTTGCGGACATTGCAACCGAGGTAATCCTCGGCAAGTCACTCAAGGAGCAGGGAATCTTTGATATCTACCCCGAGGAGAAGAAGCGTTGGTACGTCAAGGTACCCGTATTCTCCTTCAACAAGCTCCGCGGACTCGATGCATATCTCTCCCCCGAGATGAAGTCGACGGGCGAGGCTATCGGATATGACGACAAGTTCTACCGCGCACTCTATAAGGCACTTCAGGCTTCGGGCATGAAGCTTCAGAATTACGGTACCGTATTCGCGACCATCGCGGACAAGGATAAGGAAGAGGCTCTTCCCCTCATCCGCCGCTTCTACAACCTCGGCTTCAATATAGAGGCTACCTCGGGAACCGCAAAATTCCTCAAGGAAAACGGCATCCGCACCCACGTTATGAAGAAGCTTGAGGAGGACGGCGACGAGATCGCAAGAGCACTCGCACAGGGTCACATCGCGTACGTAATCAACACCCGCGATATCGACTCGGTCGGCTCTGCAAGCGACGGTGCGCTTATCCGCCGCTACGCGACAGAGAATAACGTCACCATCATGACTTCGCTCGATACCGTACGGGTGCTTCTCGACGTCCTCGAGGAGACCACTCTGACTATCTCGACTATCGATTCGTAAAATAAACAGCCAAGGGGCGGATAGAATATGTCCGCCCCGAATGTCAAAAAGATAAAACGAGTCTTGCTTCCCTAATGAAGCAATTGCTTACATAGCTATCCCCAATGTCCTCCTCATCCACCGGCGTTCACCGGTCCCCCTTCCCCGCTGGGGAAGGCATAGTTCGCCTACGGCGAACAGCCGGATCTTACGATCCGCCGTGGCGACTGCGAGCATTGATTATAGAGATAAAGTTTTAAAAAATCCAAACCTCATAATATTATTTGCATTAAACGATATTTAGAAAGTAAAAACGCGACTATTAATATGCCTTCCCCAGCGGGGAAGGGGGACCGGCGAACGCCGGTGGATGAGGAGGACATAGTCTGTACTGTACATGATTAATGTGCACATCTGACGGGTTATTTACATTTATCAAGAATAAACGACAAGGGAAAAATTATGAAACAATCAATCTTCACTATCATCGAAAACCGTCCGCTGACCGATTGCGTATGGCTGATGAGAATGTCGGGCGACACCTCGGATATCACCGCGGCGGGTCAGTTCGTCAACATTCAGCTTGACGGTCTCTATCTGCGCCGTCCGATCTCGGTATTCGACTGCGAGGACGGAATCCTTTCCATTATATATAAGGTCGTCGGCAAGGGCACCGAGCAGATGACCACCCTCCCCGTCGGCACCCCTCTCGACGTGCTCACGGGTCTCGGCAACGGCTATAATCTTGAAAAGGTCGGCAAAAAACCCCTTCTCGTCGGCGGAGGCGTCGGCGTTCCCCCTCTTTACTACCTCGCAAAGAAGCTGATTGCTTGCGGCAAGAGACCTGAGATCGTCGTCGGCTTCAATACCGCGCAGGAGATCTTCGGCGTCGAGTTCTTCGAGGAGATTGGCTGCAAGGTCACCGTCACGACTGTTGACGGAAGCCGAGGCGTCAAGGGATTTGTAACCAACGCGCTCGATGCGATCGATTACGATTACGTATGCACCTGCGGACCCGAGCCTATGCTTAAGGCTCTCTACAGAGCAACCGAGGCAAAAGGTCAGTACAGCTTTGAGGAGCGCATGGGATGCGGCTTCGGCGCGTGCATGGGATGCTCATGCAAGACGGTCACGGGCTACAAGAGGATCTGCAAGGACGGCCCGATCCTTGAGAAGGAGGAAATACTGTGGGAAAAATGAACGTGAATCTTTGCGGAATCAAGCTCGACAACCCGATAATCCCCGCAAGCGGAACTTTCGGCTTCGGATATGAGTTCGCCGAGCTTTACGACATCAACTGCCTCGGTACCTTCTCTTTCAAGGGAACGACAAAGGACAGCCGCTTCGGCAACCCCACTCCGAGAATCGCGGAGTGCACGCAGGGTATGATCAACGCCGTCGGACTTCAGAATCCCGGTGTCGATAAGGTCATCTCCGAGGAGCTTCCGAAGCTCTATAAGGTGTTCAATAAAAAGGTTATGGCAAACATCTCGGGCTTTTCGGTCGAGGACTACGCCTACACCGTAGAAAAGCTCGATTCGGTCGATCAGATCGGCTGGTTCGAGGTAAACGTAAGCTGTCCGAACGTCCACGGCGGCGGAATGTCCTTCGGAACGAACCCCGAAGCGGCGGCAGAGGTCACCCGCGCGGTAAGAAAAGTGACCAAAAAGCCGATCATCATCAAGCTCTCGCCCAACGTGACCGATATCGTCGCGATCGCAAAGGCTTGCGAGGAGGCGGGTGCGGACGGCATCAGCCTGATCAACACCCTTCTCGGAATGAGAATCGACCTTCGCACCAAGAGACCCGTCATCGCAAACAAGATGGGCGGCTTCTCGGGTCCCGCGATCTTCCCCGTAGCGGTCAGAATGGTTTATCAGGTGGCGCACGCGGTCAATATCCCCATTGTCGGCATGGGCGGCGTTTCGACTGCCGAGGACGTCATCGAGATGATGCTCGCGGGCGCAACCGCAGTCGAGGTCGGCGCGGCTAACCTCGTCAACCCCTACGCCTGCCGTGACATAATCAACGACCTCCCCCGCGTAATGGAAAAGTACGGCATCGAGAACCTTTCCGATATCATCGGCGCGACGGAGTAATTAGTGGACAGTGGTCAGTGGTTAGTGGACAGAAAGATGCGACCGCGAAACATCGTTTCAACAACAGCGGAAAGTTTTGATCGAACTTTTTCAAAAGTTCGCGGAGTATGAGGCAGAGCCTCATTTCAATGCAAAAGCTTCAGCTTTTGCCTCCATGCTTCAAAAATACGAAGCTCCGCTTCGGATTTTTGGACAGAGTCAATACTTCCCGAGTGTAGGGAAGTATTGCGCTCTGTCACCCCTTTCCTCAATGGTATTATATCAATAAAGCAAAGAAGCGGAAGTTTTATCAAAAATTACGCGCTTGTCGTTTATGCAGTGAAGACGGTGCTCTCCTCATTCACCGCTCCTCGCGGTCCCCTTTCCCCGCTGGGGAACGCTAAGGGGTTGGTCGCAGACCTCTTCGATATTCAGCGAACACTGTTAAGCTTAATCGTTTCAAAGCAGATCGGAATATTTTTATTAAAATAATTACGTACTCTCGATGGAGTTTGCACTAAATTATTTCAATAAAAATCTTCCAATCTGCCTAAACCAAATTATAGCAGTGAGCGATGTTCGTTGTACAAATTGAATTAAAGCACAATCTCCCAGCGTTCCCCAGCGGGGAAAGGGGACCGCGGGGAGCGGTGAATGAGGAGATCCGAGTCTGTACTGTATAATAGACAAAGCGCAAAAAAGATTATAAATTATATGAGTAATTAAATTTTAAGGAGATATAAAATGGGAAAAGACGTAATTATTGCATGTGATTTTGACTCGAAGGAGAAGGTATTTTCCTTCCTCCGGAAGTTCGAGGGCGAGGAGCGCAAGCCCTTCGTGAAGATCGGTATGGAGCTTTACTATGCCGAGGGCCCCGAGATCGTCCGCGAGATCAAGCGCCGCGGCCACAAGATCTTCCTTGACCTCAAGCTCCACGACATCCCCAATACCGTAAAGAAGTCTATGGCAGTCCTCTCGCGCCTCGACGTTGACATGACCAACCTCCACGCGGCAGGTACGGGCAGAATGATGGAAGCCGCAATCGAGGGTCTGACCCGTGAGGACGGCACACGTCCGATGCTCATCGCGGTAACACAGCTCACCTCCACCGACGAGGAGACTATGAGATCCGACCTCCTTATTAACGAGCCGATCGATAAGGTAGTTATGCACTACGCATCGGTCGCAAAGAGATCGGGACTTGACGGCGTCGTTTGCTCTCCCCTCGAGGCGGGAAAGGTACACGACACCTGCGGCCGTGATTTCGTCACCGTAACTCCCGGCGTTCGCTTCGCTGACGGCGATATCGGAGACCAGAAGAGAGTTATGACCCCCGCGGCAGCGCGTGAGATCGGCTCCGACTACATCGTTGTCGGACGTCCCATCACCGCGGCAGAGGATCCCGTTGCGGCATATCGCAGATGCGTTGCGGAGTTTTGTGACTGAATCATAAATTCAAAATTCAAAATGCAAAATGCAAAATGAAGGATAATTTCCTCTCTGCGTTCGGAAATTTGCATATTTGATATAATTAATAAAAATGCTTTTCGACTTGTCGAAAAGCTACCGTATTTTGCATTTTGCATTTAGCATTTTGCATTTGCGGCAAACAAAATTCAGAAGGAGAAACAAAATCAACATGGAAGCTTACAAGATAGAATTCATCAAATTCCTCGAGTCCGCCGGCGTTCTTAAGTTCGGCGATTTCACCGCGAAGAGCGGACGCAAGATCCCCTATTTCATCAACGCGGGTATGATCAAGACCGGCGACGACATCGCGCGTCTCGGCGAGTTCTACGCAAAGGCTTATTTTGAAAAGCTCGGCGCAAAAAAAGCGGTTCTCTACGGTCCCGCTTACAAGGGCATCTCCCTTTCGGTCTCCGCAGCGGTTGCGCTGTCGAAGAACGGACTCAACGTCCCCTTCTTCTTCAACCGTAAGGAAGTCAAGGACCACGGCGAGGGCGGCGTTTTCGTAGGTTACGTACCGGGACCCGGCGAGGAGATCGTCATCATCGAGGACGTTATCACCGCGGGCACCGCGATCCGCGAGTCTATGGAGATCCTTTCCCACCTCGAGGGCACCAAGGTTGCCGCAACCTTCATCATGGTTGACCGCAAGGAAAAGGGTCAGGGCGAGAAGGGCGCAATGCAGGAGATCGAGGAGCAGTTCGGATTCCCCGTATACTCGATCGTCGACGTTTACGACATCATCGAGTACCTTGAGGCTGACGAGGCAAACCGCGAAAACGTAGAGAGAATTAAGAATTATCTTAAGGTAAACGGTGCAAAATGAGAAGTCTGATCGATATTTTTGACCTCAGTGTTGAGGAAGTCGGCGCACTTCTTGACACCGCCGACGATATTATCGCAAATCCCGAAAAGTATTCGACCAAATGCCATGGCAAGAAGATCGCGACTCTTTTCTTCGAGCCCTCGACCAGAACCCGACTCTCCTTCGAGGCGGCTATGCTCGAGCTCGGCGGAAGCGTCCTCGGTTTTGAGGCTGGCGGAAACTCGTCCTCGTCGAAGGGCGAAAGCGTAGCCGACACCGCGCGCGTCGTTTCCTGC
The DNA here is from genome assembly GCA_017411805.1 of Clostridia bacterium. Lineage (GTDB taxonomy): Bacteria > Bacillota > Clostridia > Oscillospirales > CAG-272 > CAG-390. Next base: position 14,003 of record JAFQPI010000069.1, on the reverse strand, counting down.
TATGCCGACATTATCGCAATGCGACATCCCCTTGCGGGAAGTGCGTACGTTGCGTCGAAGAACGCTTCGATTCCCGTTATCAACGCGGGCGACGGCTCGCATAGCCATCCGACGCAGACCCTCGCCGACCTCTGCACCATCCGCCGTCACAAGGGCAAGTTCGACGGACTCACCGTCGGCTTCTGCGGCGACCTCAAGTACGGCAGAACCGTCCATTCGCTGATCCAAGCACTTTCTCGTTACACGGACATCAAGATCGTGCTCATCTCCCCGAAGGAATTGAAGCTTCCCGAGTACGTCAAGTACGAGACCATCAAGGCGAACGGTATGGAGTATTACGAGACCGAGTCTATGACCGAGGTCATCGGCGATCTCGACGTGCTTTATATGACGAGAATCCAGCATGAGCGTTTCGCGAGCGAGGAAGAATATCTCCGACTCAAGGATAGCTACGTCCTCGACACCGCAAAGATGGAAGGCGCGAGAAGCGACCTTATCGTTCTCCATCCGCTGCCCCGTGTTAACGAGATCTCGACGGCAGTCGATAAAGATCCCCGCGCGTGCTATTTCGAGCAGGTACTTAACGCAAAGTATATGAGAATGGCTCTGATCCTTAAGCTTCTTGCCGAGAAGGATACGGAGATTCCCGAGACAGACGCCGAATACCGCGAAGATCTCACCTGCGACAACCCCGGTTGCATCGTAACGACCGAGCAGGAGCTCCCCCACCTTTTCCGCAAGGGTTCTGACGGAAAATACCGTTGCCTCTACTGCGAACACAGAGATTGATATGTAAGAAAACATTAAAAAAAGGGACTGATCGCTCAGTCCCTTTTTGTATTTAGAAAATTAATTTGCAGAGGAGAAAGCTTCTGATTGGATCAGAGATTCGAGCTGCTTGTTGAATACGGTCTCAAGAGAGGAGGCGGTGGAGCTCCAACCCTCGGCAGCAGTTCCCGCGAGAGCCTTTCTGATAGCGCGGTAGGTCTCGTAATCGAAGATATGAGTGAAGGTACGTCCAACCTCGAAGGAAACGCCGTCACGGATATGGTCGATCATTCTCTGAGAAGTAGAGTCCGTGGTATAGCGGATCTTCATTGCAACCTCATAGAGATTGGGAGTTACAGAGCGGTAGCTCTCGGATGCCAGAGCCTCAAGGGTGTACGCCGCGATCTCGGGAATGTCGGTGCCCTTGGAGATCATGTAGAGGGAGTATTTATAGTTGAGGGTTGTGGAGTAGGTCTGCTGATCCTTGTTGTACTTGGGGATCGGTACGATACCGAAGTCGATTCCGCTTCCGGGGAGATGATTCATTGCGAAGTCAAGAGCGTAGATAATGAAGAGAGCGGAGCCTTCGGTGAAGGTCTTTTCGTCGCTCTTTGAATCGTTGAGAACCGAATCGGTCTTGCAGTAATCGGAGACCTTTTCAACAAGAGTTTGTGCGATGTCGCCCTTCCAGGTATCGGAGAGCTTGGGCATATCGTTGCTGTCCTTGTCTACAAAGCTGAGATTCGAGCCGTAGAAGAGAGCCTCGAGAGTGATGGCGTCATGAACGAGGCCGTAAATAACGTCGCCGCCGGTTGTTGAGCTGCCCTTCATCGACGCTGCGATCTCAAGGAATTTATCTATGGTCCAATCGCCGCTGTCAACAAGATCGTAGGGATTTGCGAGATTATTGTTCGATATCATCTCTTTGTTGAAGAATGTACCGTACATTCTGAGAAGATAGTTGGTGGAAATATCACCTGTTGCAAAGAAGAGCTTGCCGTTGATCGTTGCCATATCGGTAAGGTCAGCACCCCACCAGGGCATATCAAGCGCGAGCTTATCGGAATAATCCATAAGATCGAGCGCGTAGCCGTATGTAGCCGCCATTGCTATGGTGGTACTGTATGCGGAAACGATGTCGTATATGCAGTCGCCGGAAAGGTCTGCGGCTATGATATTATTGAAATCCGCGCGCTGTCCGTAGTCGCCCTTTTCACCGATCCAGTTGAAGGTGATTTCAAGGCGGTCCTCAACCTTAAGGTTTCTGTAATAGATCGAGGCATTTACGCTGTCGCCGTCATCCTCGGCGGTATACTCTACGTTCTTTGCGTTGTTCCAGTAGAGGATATCAACGGTTTCGCCGCCGTAGTTGAGCTCGGGGATCTTATCCTTGAGATAGCCGTTCTCATCGTAGGGATTCTCGGTTTCGGGAATCGGAGACGTTGTAGCGGCTGCGGATTGATTTCCCGCTGCTGTGGTACCCGCTTCATCTCCGCCGGTTTTTGCACATGATACTGCGGCGGGCAAAACGAGTATCAAAGAGAGAATTAGCGCAAGTGTTTTTATAAGATAGTTTTTCATAATTTACCTCCATATTTTTCATGCGCGATAATACATCATAAATATACCACATTTTGTCCTTATCGTAAATGGTAATATCGACCGAACATTATGCCAAAAACGCCGAAAATCAAAAGATTATCATATAATATACTTGAAAAAATATGTAATATATTATATAATTTATACATGAATAATAGGGGGAAACTGCATGAGCAATATAAAATACAGGCAACGCTTCCCGGGCGGAAAATGGATATCGTATACAGATCCCGCCTTGTTTAACCGAGGAGAGGAATATTATTCTGATATAATAAAGAATTTTGAAGAGCATCCCGCCCTTGCTGTTTATCATATAGGCTTTTGCCGAAACAGCGCAGACGACAGATATTTCAATCACGTCACAAAGAGGTATAAGCTTGTGTACGTTCTTGAGGGCTGCGGTTGGTTCAACGGTTTGCCGGTCAAAAGCGGGCAAGGATTTCTTATGTGGCAGAATCATGTAAACAGCATGTCCGCTGATATCAAGTCGCCGTGGAAATTTATCTATATTTCCTTTTCCGGCAGTTTTGCTGAGCAGCTTATTATGGACTCGGGATTTACACGCGAGGATACGATATTCGATATTGCCGATATCGGATACGTGGAATCCGAGTGCCGCAAGATGGTATATGAGCTCTGCCCTGACAGAATGATCGAGATGAAATTGCTTTCGGTACTGCTTGATCTGATGTCGCTCAATAAAAGACTCATCTGTGACAGCGATGTCCAAACGACTCCTTCTGCGGGAATGAGTGAGCACGTCAGCCGCGCCGTTCTTTACATGAGCAAGAATTACCGCGCACAGATAGGTGTCAGCGAGGTTGCCGCGGCGGCACACATATCGGAAAAGTACCTTCGTGAGCTCATAAAGAAGGAGACGGGAAAATCCGTTCAGAGATATCTGACAGACCTGCGCCTTTCCGCCGCAAAGACGCTTCTTTCGAATTCAAAATACAATATCGGAGAGGTGGCGAATCTTTCGGGCTTTGGTGAGTACCGCAATTTCGTTCGCATCTTCAAGGAAAGATACGGCATTACACCGACCGAATACAGGAACGTATCGCTGCAAAAAATCTGATTTTCGGCATTTTTGGTATGAATTTCGGCATGATTGACCATTGTGTTAAAATCAAAAATGATACATAATTATAATAAAGGATGAAAAATCCCAAAATCAAAAGGAGAATTTACCATGAAAAAAATCACATCAGTTTTTTTGATCGTTTCGATGCTCATTGCCGCACTATCAATGTCTATGACAGCGTTTGCGGCGGAAGCTTCCGCAGAGCCCGCGCTTCTTGGCGCAACGGGTGAAGTATCAGCCGATTGTGTGACCTACACCTTCGACGTACCCACCATCGTAACCGTGATCAAGGTTTCGGGCATTTCCGAATTCAGCTACAAGGTTGAATACAGCGCCGACGGCAAAAGCTGGAAGGCGATGAACCTCTATACTCAGAGCGCGAACGAAGCCGCTCTCGTTGAGGCTCCCGTTGGAGACGGAACGGTATACGACACACGTTCTACATATGCGGTATCCGCACTCAGAATCGTAAGCGACGCATCTCTGATGCTCAGCGCAGAGCTGACCGGCTATGTTCCCGCTGTAAAGGCAGGAAGCCGCATCGTTGAATTCGATCTCGGCGCGGATGACGCAAACGTATTCTATTCCGACGTCTATGCAAATAGCAGCGGAAAGACCTATAATCCCGCTTCGGTATTTAATTTCACCGTCGGATCTGCGTACAATACCGATCCCACGGGCGGCATCTTCGTTTCTAAGAACGCAAAGGCGCAGTTTGTCGGTTGTGTTCTTTCCGAGGAAGCTGTTATTACCGATATTACCTTCTCTGCGAGAACAGATAAGGATGTTGCAAACAACAGATATGAAAATCACGTATTCAAGGCATCGGCAGTCGGTGACGTAAATGCAGACGGCAAGATCGACGCCACCGATATTGCAGAGTGGGATACGGTTGCCGCTGTAGCATCGGGATTCTCGACCGAAAAGGGCGGAAACAATACCGTTTATACCCTTTCTTCGACATCCGACGCAACATACCGCTACGTTGCTTATTATAACGCAGAAAAGGCTTATATCGATATTTCTTCCTTTGAGGTTTACGGTACCGTTAAGGCAACCGAGCCCGAGGTAACCGAGCCCGAGGTAACCGAGCCCGAGGTAACCGAACCCGAGGTAACCGAGCCCGAGGTAACCGAACCCGAGGTAACCGAGCCCGAAGTAACCGAACCCGAAGTAACCGAGCCCGAGGTAACCGAACCCGAGGTAACCGAGCCTGCAGAAACAGAGCCCGAAGTTACCAAGCCCAACCCCGGAACCGGCGATAACGCAGTAAACGTAATTATTGTTTGCGCAGTTGCTTTGACAGCTTTGGGCGCAGTAGTAATTATCGGTAAGAAGAAAAGCGTAAACTGATTATCCGGAATTCTTGCCGATCATTATTCCGTAAGGAATAATTTTAGGTAATATGATATGTAAAATAGTTATTTTGAGATAGTCGAGGCAATTATTTGTCTCGGCGATCTCTTAATTTGAGAATAGTGAGGTACCGCCTTGAAAAAAAGACTTATACCCATCATCCTTCTATGTCTGATATTCTTGCTTTCGGCTTGCGAAGGCGAAAGTGCGGAAACGACGCAGGGAAATGAGATCACCGAGGCTCCCGTTGTCGAATCCGCCCCTACTCTTGTTTCCGGCGGAGCGGCTCAATACGCTTTGATACTTCCCGAGGACAGCAACGGCGATATGCGCGATGCCGTCAATTCCTTCGCAAATAAGCTTTCGGAACTCTACGGGGTCAAGTTCGAGGTCAAGAAAAACAAGAATCTTGCCGAGGGAAAGAAGCTTATCATGGTTGGCGCACAGAATGATGAGACCTATTCGTCATATTATCAAGACGTTTCTTACCGTGAGTACGCTGTCAAGCTTGCGGATGACGGAAACGTCATTATTGCTGCGTGGAGTATTGATTCGATAGGCAACTGCTGCTCGAAGTTCTTTTTGAAGCTGAAGAGTGCGTTCGATGCGGGGGATAAGGCCGGTAAGCTTGGTGAGGAAGTTTTCGTGAGCGGCATAGATACGTCTATGCTCGATTTTGAAGTACCGCATTTTTCGCTGACGAGAATGCCTCGTATTTACCATATCAGCGGCGCGCGCGGCGCGTACGAGCTCTGCTTTAAGAACAGTACCGAATCAGATTGGAAGGGGTACACGGAGCTTTTGACAGAAAACGGTTTTTCTTTAATTCAGAGATGCGAGAGCGTACAGGCAAAATTTGCCGTTCTGAAAAAGGAGGGCGTTGAGATCACGGTTGATTATTGGTATGAAACCAACGAGCTTGCCGTAATGATCGATAAGCCGAGCTATGAAGCTCCCCTTGTGGCGGAGAGCATCACCACCGTCACGACTCCGAGCATAACCGAGCCGGGTCTTGAATATGAGGGCGCGCTCAAGGGAATGTGCTACGTGATCCGTGCGTCCGACGGAAGCTTTATTCTTGTGGATGGCGGAGACAGCGATCCGAAATTCCTTGACCGCCTGTATTCGGTTATGACTTCCCTCACTCCCGAGGGACAAAAGCCGCATATCCGCGCGTGGTTTATAACTCACCTGCACGGAGACCATATGAGCGGCTTTGCAGATATCGCGTCAAGCAAATATGCGTCGCGTATAGAATGCGACGCGGTCTATCTGAATATTCCATATGAATCGTATCAGACCGCATACGATAAGAGCACATATGCAAACCGCGTCTCAAAGCTTGAAAAGGCGGCAGGGGCACTTGGCGCGGATTACGTAATCGCCCGCACGGGACAGACCTATTATTTTGCCGACGTTGAGGTTCAGATCCTCGGCTCTGTTGACGATATGTTCCTTACCGATTTCAACGATCTTGACGAGACGAGCCTTGTCTTCACCGCAAAGGTCGGAGGAAAGAAAATGATCTTCACGGGTGATGCCGGACCCGTCGTTATCGGACAGTATATAATGAAGCGTTATTCAGCCCAGACACTCAAAAGCGATATCTGTCAGGCAATGTCTCATGGATCGAACAACAGCGCATTTACTGAATTTTATAAGGCTGTCGATCCCGCGGTCTATCTTTGGTGCGCGAATACCGAGTTTTATAACAAGCATACGCCGAATAAGTATATAGAAAGCGATTCAACGGCAACTGTTATCTATTCCTTCAACGGTACGTATAGCATTGAGTTGAATTAATCGTACGGAGTAAAACAATGAAAATACTGATCATAAGACACGCAGAGCCCGATTACGAGAACAATACCATCACAGAAAAGGGCTGGAGAGAGGCACGCATGCTTGCCGAAAGACTTCAAAAGCTTCCGATAAGCGACGTTTTCGTATCTCCGATGGGTCGCGCACAGCATACGGCGCAGCCGTATCTCGAGCTGACGGGCAAAAGCGCGCAGACTCTTGATTGGTTGCATGAATTCCGCGGGCGCATTTGGGACCCGGAGAAGGAAAAGTACCGCTGCGCCTGGAATATGAAGCCGCGATTCTGGAATGAGCATCCCGAGATGTTCGATAAGGAAAAGTGGCTTGAAAACGAGCTTATAAGCGCGGGCACGGTCGAGGAAGTATGGCAGAATACGATCAATGAGTTTGATGCGCTCCTTGAAGGCTACGGCTATAAAAAGGACGGATTCTTCTACCGCACGGAGCAGAGCCCCGATACGACGATAGCAATCTTCTGCCATTTTGGACTCGGAATGGCTCTGGTTTCGCATCTTTCGGGAGTTGCGCTTCCCATGCTCTGGCAGAGCTTTTTCATGCCTGCTTCGTCGGTAACGACAATGGTCACCGAGGAGAGGGTCAAGGGCGAGGTCTTCTTCAAATGCATGCAGATGGGCGATACCTCGCATCTTTACGCAAACGACGAGCCGATTTCGCTCAAAGGGCTCGCCAAAGAATTTTACGTAGAAAAAGAATAAGAAAATCACGGAGCCGAAATGAAGCTATATGCACCGAGATATTACCTTCAGTTCAAATGTATAGCCGATGCCTGCCGACACAGCTGTTGCGCCGGATGGGAGATAGATGTCGACGGTGAAACAATGAAAAAGTACTCGTTGCTGAAGGATGGGTAGCCGTACGGGAGTCGAACATAATTAACCTTGCGAGTAAAAGCACGCCGAAAGACGCGAAAAGTAATCGCCGTGAGGCAATTATGTTCGACTCCCGTACGGCTACCCGCCGCCGAGCATGAAAAGCCGCTCCTGCGTGCTTTGGCGTATTTTGTTTACAGGCATCTTTCCGTGGCGGCGGACGAATACGAGATCCGCGCCGCCCTCGGTTTTTCGCTTTTTTGCGAAAGATTGCTCGCCTCCTGCACCGCAAAATGCGGAGATATCTGTTTCGCCGCGCGTATCGTCTCCGAGGAGATCGAATACTCCGAGGACAATACCGAAGCAATTATGAGTGAGTTTTTGTTTTAAAATGAAACCCGCCTCCTATCGAAAGGAGGCGGGTGAATTTTTGTTAATCCAATGGTTTGTATAAGGGGTGATCTTCCGAAAGCTTGCTGCGAGCGATCAATATCTTGTCAGCGGAATTCAATTTTCCGTTTCCGTTTATATCGGCAGCAAATTGCTGTTCCAAGCTCAGCTCAACGTGCAATTCCGAATTCTCGGGAAGCAGGTATTTTGCAAGAAGGTCGGAATCTTCCGAATCCATAGATCCGTCCATGTCAAGGTCTCCCTTGGTAACCAGCAGCAATTCTTCTACTCCCTCGGGAGCCGTGAAGCTATAGCTTCCGTCGCTGTTGACAGTAGCCTCTATTTCAACGTAAGAACCGTTGCTGACGTAACCCAACTTGCAAACAGCATCGCTTGTTACCGTAACCTGCGAGCCGTCTATTTCACATTCGAAATTCTCTGAACCGATTACGTTAACAGGCTCGATAGCGCCGCAGATACATTTTCCGTCGGTGTAAACATGATTACCGCCGCAGATCAATTCAGGCTCTTTTACGTTGACCGAACCGTTTATTGCGGTGACGATAACGTCCTCAAAGCTTGCGTTGTAAGTTTCGTTTTGATAATACGTTATTCTGATATCATGATTGCCCTCGGGAGCGTCATCGGAGATTTTGAAGGTAAGGGTAGCCAACGATCCGTTTGTATCCCGATCGGCATAAGGGCTGATAAACGTGATCTTCTGAGGATTGCTTAAGACGGACGGAGTTGTAAGGTAGGGACCAAACGCGTTGCTGAGGTCAACGTCTGTAAGAGTCAGGTATTCGCTGTACGACACGTCGAATTTCAGAGAAGAGATGCCGGGGTTGTTTGCAACGATGACGTCAACTTTAATAGTCTCGCCCGGAGCTCCCTCTGCGTTTTCAACCGTGATGGTCATATCGGACTTTGAAACGGGCTCATTCTCGACGGTAACGCATCCGTCCGTGACGCTAACTTCAACGTCCTCGAAATTTGAGTTATAAGTCTCGCTCTGAGAAGGCACGATATAAACCGTATACTCACCCTCAGCGGCATCATCCGCTATCTTGAAGGTATAAGTAGCTATAACTCCTTCCGTTGTGCAATCGTCGAACGGACTTAGAAGCGTAACCAATCCGCGGAAGGGCGGCGCGGTCACGTAGGAACCGAATTCTTCGCTGAGCTCAACGCCGATAAGGCGAAGCTCTGAGGCGTGCGATATATCGAATTGAAGCGAAGCAAGACCGGGATTATCGGAGATCGAGACGTCTATTTTTACTGTATCGCCGGGCTTGCCGACAACAGAGGATGCCTCGAGAAGCAGAACTTCTTTTTCGATTTCGGGACCATCGATAATTATGCTTCCGTTTACGACGTTCAAGTCAACGGTTTCAAAATTATCGTCATAAGTTTCATTCGGATATAAATTGATTTTTATTTCGTGCTTACCTGCATCGGCGTCTTCCGCGACCGAGAAGGTAAGCGTTGCGATAACACCGTTTACGGTGCACTCATTATAAGGGCTGATAAGCGTTATCATGTCCGATGCGGGCGGGCAGGTCACGTAAGGACCGAACGCATTATTCAGCTTAACGTCTGTAAGAGTGAGGTCTGAATCATACTCAATATCGAATTTGAGCGATGAAAGACCCGAATTGCCCGCGATCGTAATATCCACGTCAACGGTTTCGCCGCGTGATGCAATCACGGATTCTGCCGTCAGAGACATGCCGTCGGGCAGGGGTTCTTTTTCAACTGTAACGCTTCCGTTAGTAACACTCACGGCAACGTCCTCGAAATTGCTGTTATAGGTTTCCTTTTGAATATATGTTATGTCAACGTCGTACTCTCCTGCCGCGGCAGTATCCGCAATCAAGAAGGTGAGCTTGGCGATAACGCCCTCGGCGGAACAATCCTCATATGGACTGATCAATGTTACGATAAGGGGATTGCCGTAATTGGGCGGAACGGTCAGATACGGTCCGAATCCGCTGCCGAGCTCGACGTCTTGAAGAATAAGCTCATCGGCATACGCAACGTTGAATTTCAGCGATGAAAGCCCGGGGTTATCCGCGACGGTAATATCAAGCGTCACGGTATCCCCCGGTTTGCCGCTGACAGACGAAGCTGTCAGAGACATAGCATCGCTTCCCGAAGAATAAGCGCTTATCGGAAAAATATTAACAAGCATTATCAGGACAAGAATGATTGCCGTTGTGGATTTAATGTGATTTTTCATATTAGATCCTTTCCCGGAGATTTTGCAATCTGAAAATGCGTAAATCTGAAATCAGTTGCGTTAGGGTTAGTTTGCTTTGTATTCGAAATGAATGGTGGCGTTGAGTAGGGGAGCGTTAGTGCCCTCTCCTACTACCGTAACACCGTTCCACCACTCGGACATGGTACCCTCATAGAAAACATCTGTCAAACTTGTACAACGGTAAAATGCCACTCCCTGTATAGTTGTTACGCTCTTGGGAATTATTACACTGGTAATTGAAGTGCAACCTGCAAAAACACTTCCATTTATAGTGGTAACTCCTTCAGGAATACTTATATGAGTTAACAATTCATCATTGAGATACAAATTGCCGGCAGTACTCAACGGATTCGAAGTTGTATTATAAAAATCAATACTACACCATGCAGCAAGATCACTTATATGTACTTCACAAAGCGCAGGAACTTCAGAAAAAGCGCCGCTATCAATTTTTGATACACTCGCAGGTATAGTCACACTTTTCAATGAACTACATCCCGTAAATACATTTTTGTCAATAGTTTCAACGCTGTTTGAGATCACTATACTTTCAAGTGCTTCGCATTCATAAAAAGCATCTTCACCAATATGTGTTACACTGCTACCCATAGATACATTTTTAAGCGATGAACAACGGAAGAATGTACGATTTCCCAATTCGGTGACACCAGAACCAATTTTTGCGCTTGTAAGCGAAGTGCAGTCCGAGAAGTTTGCTGGCCCAAATTCCGTTACGCTATCGGGAATAGTTATACTTCTTAAATTAGTACAACCCGAAAATACACTGCCACCGCGTGTACTAGAACCCATACTAATTACGCTATTTGGAATAATTATACTTGTAATACTTGAACAATCAGCAAAAGCTGCAGTACCAAGAACTGTTACATTCTCAGGAATCGTTACACCTGTAAGTTGTCCGCACTTCCAAAATGCGTAAGATTCAATAATTGTTACACTGTCCGGAATATTTACTCTTTTAAGACTCGTACAATTCCAAAACGTTCTTTCGGAGATTTGGGTAACACCATATGGAATAGTAATACTTGTCAAGCTTGAACATTCATTAAATGCAAATTCTCCAATACTTGTTACAGTATTAGGTATAGATATACTTTTTAATTCAGAACATTCAACAAAACCACGATTAGATATCCCCGTAACCGGCAGACCGTTATAAGTCAGCGGAATAACAACGTCGGTATCGGTGCAATCTCCCATTGCTACCGAATAAGATCTACCGTCGCTATTGATCGAATATTTCAATCCTCGGCTGTAGTAGTCGTAATTAACACCGTAGTACAGATTTATGTTCGGCCATCCCGCGACGAAGCGGAAGAGCGCGATCGGGTCATGAGTATTAACAATACCGTCACCGTTGCAATCAAGAGCACGAGAATCAACAGTAACGTCCCAACCGGCGACGTAACGAAACAATAAAACGGCGTCTTTTGTGTCGACGACTCTGTCTGAATTGATGTCTCCGGGGATGCCGCGAAACACGGTCACCGCACCGTTTACGGCGCTCGTTTCAACAAGCTCGCTCGATGCATTGAAAATATTGTTTTCGTCAAAAGTGATCTCTACGTCGGCAACGTAGTCATGAGTAGCCTCTTTGGATACCTCAAACGTCAGGGTTGCCAGCACTCCGTTTGCGGTAACGTCCTCATAAGGGCTGATAAGAGTGATCGTCTGAGGATTCGTATAAGGCTCGGGCGTTGTAACCAGCGATCCGAATGCCTCGCTGAAGGTTACGTTGGTAAGCGTCAGTACGCTGTCATACTCAATATCGAACATGAGGGATGAGATTCCGGGGTTGTTCGAGATCGCAACGGTGATCTCGACGGTCTCTCCCGTATATCCGGTTGCAGACGACACCGTCAGCTTCATTTCGCTTCCGGTTGCAAACGCAATCACGGGAAGCATCTGCATGAGCATTACTGCCAAAAGCAGAAAAGCTATCGGTTTTCTCATGAATTTTGCCATTTTTACCTCTTTTCCACAACAAAATTTCCTTTTGTTGTATATTTTATTGATAATTAATTATACAACAATATGGCGTGATTGTCAATGCTTTTTTGGTTTTCTCTTAACAATTATGACATATATCATAAAAATGCTGAGACAATATTTCTTGAGGAAATATTGTCTCAGCATTTTTGCGATATAAGATTAATTCTGAATTTATTCCTTCTCTCCGGAGGGAGGAGTGAGGTCGATCTCGTAGCCCGTCGGCAGACCCATGACGGGGTAGCCCGTATCATCAAAATCAACTCGCTGGATATTGAAGAAGCGGGGCGCGCCCGTGCAGGTCGCGTTGTGCTGCTTCATTCCGTGGTAAGCGCACCAGACCTCGGTGCTGTCGGGCGAGGTGAAGAATGAGGCGTGACCCGGACCGTAGAGCTCGTTTCCTTGGACGAAGAGGGGAGAGGGGTGCTTTTTCCAGTTCGATGCATCGCAAAGCGAGCCGCCCGTGTGCTCAAGCACGCCGAGGCAGTAGTCGTCCGACCAACAGCCGTTCGCGGAATAAATTATGAAGAGGCGGCCTTCGCGCTCGAGGAAGAAAGCTCCCTCAACGATGGCGCTTCTTCCAACGTAGGGAGCGACAAGCTCCCAATCGAGCTCGGCGCGTGCGATGGTTGCGTGATTTTTGCCGCAGGTGTAGGGATTATCGAGGTCGCAGATGTCGAGGACCTGACCGTAAACGGGGTCAACGCGCGAGGAGCAGAGGTATTGAATGCCGTCCGGGGCGGTATAAACGGTGGGGTCGATCGAGAAGATATCGGGAAAAGGCTTGCCGCGGAAGATCCATTCGCCCACGAAGGGATCGTCGGCGGGTCCTTCCATAACGAAGATCCGTTTTTGGCTAGGCTCGGGTTTGATTCGGCCGCTGGTGTAGATATACCATTTGCCGTCCGGCGCGCGATGCATTTCGGGAGCCCAGATGTCGCCCCAGATGCCGTCGCGCTCGCCGTTAGGGAGATAAATGATGCGCGAATCGCCGTCCGTGACGATCGAGCCCGCGTGGCGGCTTCGGAAGAGCTCGAGCTTTGAGCCGCGGGTGAAAAGGGCGTAGTAATATCCCGTGACGGGATCAAAGGTCATAAAAGGATCGGGCGCGTCAAATGGAGAAACGGGATTTTTGAACGTCTTCATGCTTGAACCTCTTTATGAAAAGATTGACTTGTAAAATCATTATACCACAAATCAGTGGATATTTCAAGTGGTTGGGAGAACAAGACGCTAATGAAATCGCTTCGCGATGAAATCTTCACTCCGTTCGGATGAAATCTTTAGCCTACAGCTTCAGATGAAATTAAATCCGCCTCCATCACCTGCCGTAAGGCAGATTTCATCGCGAAGCGATTTCATCCACCGAAGGTGGATTTATTCCGCCATCGGCGGATTTAGTTGAAAAAAGCACGCTTGCGCGTGCTTTTTTCTACCCCTTGGCGATGATGGGAGTTGCACTTGACCGCTGTCTTCCGGGGTTCAACGCCATACTTGCAAACGAGACCTATGTATTTTTGTTGCGGACTGCATTTGCGATGATTGCCGCAACAACACCCGAAGCAATGATGACAACAATATCTACCGGCGCAAGTACAATCCCGGGTATTCCTGCGAAAAAGAACCCATCGCCAAAGCGATAAAGATGTCCGCTAAGTAAAATCATTTCGCCAATGTACATAACCAGAGTAACAATAGTTGCAGATATACTCGGCAACCACACGGACAGAAGCGGTTTCTTATTCAGCGTAAATGATGCAACGTATATGCCAACAGTTACACCGAACAGAACGAAAAATGCGCTCATCAGTATTGCGGAAAGTGCAGAAACCTTAATGTCGCCGTTTCTATAAAAAGCTGTAAAGCACGCCCAAATGCACAT
>JAFQPI010000068.1 GCA_017411805.1 Clostridia bacterium | reverse complement strand
ATAGTCAAGTAATGTTCCATCTGGGATACGAATTTGATGAGAATGATGTGCATGATGTGAAGTTATTGTGTGAGACATTTCATATCGAAATTCCAAATGAGTATAGATAACTACAAATTCCAATTTGTCGGGGAGTTAAAATCAAGTAGAATTTGCCACGGTTGTGTTGCCGTGGCTTTTTCTTTGTCTTCAGCAGGTCAGTATTTGGTTTTCGATAGTTCGGATCTGTCCATTGACACGATGGAGCTATTTTGTATTTACGTTTTGCATTGCTTTTGAATCGATGTGGTAGTTCGAATCTATCCGAACAGAAAAAGCATCTATTTCGGATTCACCTTGGTTTCGACAAGCGGAGTAGTGTGGTAGTTCAAATCTGTCCAAAATGCCGTTGCATCTATGGCTTTGTAAATAAATTTTGAACGGGGAGGATTTTCGAAACGCTTCGGAAAGTGTGTGGCGGTTCGAATCTGTCCACGATTTTGCTTCTGTGGGGAATCTATATCAAAAAATGCATTTCGCTGGTTCGAATCTGTCTACAGACCGAAAATGCCCGAAATGCATCTACAAAATTTCGAAAAACTTCAGAGTCGAAAAAAGCGGAGAAATCTCTCGAAATCTCCGCTTTTCTCGTTTTTTCGTGCCTGCATCTAAATCAGACACTCATCATGGCTGGGATGGCCGGATTCGGACCGACGAATGCGGGAGTCAAAGTCCCGTGCCTTACCGCTTGGCGACATCCCATTGCGGTCCCGAAGCGTAAAACGCTTCGGGAATCAAATTGTTTTTAAGTGTCAGTTGCCGACCTTAAAATTCAGCTCGACGGACGACGTGCCCTTGAGCGATGAATTTACGATAGAGATAAATGTCTTTCCTCTGTTGAGAGTGATAGCCTCGCCTCCGAGACCGGTTATCGTAAGCTCCGAGGTGTCGCTTGCGCGGCTCCACTTGATGGGAGCGTATCTGCCGTCCGAAACGTAATAGCCGTCACCGATTCCGGTAACACCGATGTTAAGTCTTCCCTCGGTATCTCCCTCAATATTGCTTGTGTTGGCAAAGAGGATGAGTACATTTTTGAAATTGAGCTGTTCGCCGTTTTCGGCATCAAGATGCGGAACGTCACCGTGCTGATAACGGTAATAGGTTCCCGTCTGGCTGCTGTAAACGAGCTGAACCTGCTGATAGAGTGAATACTTGAGGATAACGTGAGCTGCCGCGCCGCCCGCAAGATACATTGATTTGCCCTCTTCGATAAACTTAAAGGCTTCCTTTGTTTTCTGCGTCGTAGCAAAGGAGTTGATCTCGGCAAGCTTGGTCATTCCCTTTCCGGTTATCATAAGAGAATGCTCATATCCGTCGTTCTTATATCTTTCAACGTCACGGTGAAAGCCCTGGAGGGCATATCTGTCGTTCACGCCGTCAAGATAATTGAGACCGAGCTTTGAAATCATCTCATAAGCCTGGGGGCTGCCTCCGCCGCCTACCATAAGGCTTCCGAACGCCTGAGAAAGACTGATCATATAAGGTCTGGTCGAACGAATGGGACCGTATACGTCAAGCGTTCCGTTTCCGTCGGGATCAATGTGGTCGTTGGTAATTCCCACTAATCTTGAAATACCACCCTCAACCATAGTCTCGATAAGAATATCCATCTTAGATATTCCGCTCTGAGGCGCCGCGATGCTTACGTTGTCAAAAACGAGAGACACGGGACGAACAGAGGATACGTCATAAAGCTGGCGCAGACCCGTCAGAGGATCGATATAGGTTATGATATCTCCTTGCTCGTTTGTTTCGGGAGCTCTTGTGGTATCCTCCGGAATCACGGGGAGGGTATCATCGGTGGTGTTCGATCCCTCCGGCGCAGTCACGTCGGGAGGCGCAACCGTAGTCGCATCGCCCGAACCGGGAGTATCGTCTCCGGTCACGTCTGCTGACGTTGTATCCGAAGTAAGACCAAAAACGTAATCACATCCTACAGACGAAAACACCAACATAAGGATAAAGACGAAAGCCAAAATCCTTAAGAAGCGAGAGTCTTTTTTATGCTCTTTCATTGATCAATCCCTCGGGAACTTAAGCTCTGTTTGCTCTCTCAAGCCAGATCATACCCATGTTGAGGGCATTATGCAATCCGCTCTTATCGCCCTGCTTGATGATCTTGTTCGGGTCCTTCGAATCAACGACCTGAATCAGGATCTTATCGGGAAGATCGCGACCATGCTCTTTCTTATAAGACATTATCTCAAGGATCAGGAAGCACTTTTCACTCTTGTCACCATAGCAGATAGTGTGACCTTCGCGGACGAGGGGCTGATCCAGATAATTAAGATACTTTCCCTCGACAGGGGCAAATTTTTCTTCGTTTGCCATCGGCTTACCTCCAATTTGAGTATTTGCCGACATGTCGGCATAATATATTATATTGTATCACATTTCTTTATAAAAGTCAATCGAATTTTCAATTTTCTTCTCAAGATTAACCGTTTGCTCAAATTTTTTTATCATTTTTAACTATTTGTGGGCTTTGTCTGAGAAATTGTCCGCTTTCTCGAGGCGATGCCATCGCCAAAGTATAGAGCGATTCAAGCCTCTGAGAGAGAATGAACTGGCGGATCGCTCTTACGCTGTCAGGAATCTTCGAGGGTTTTGACAGCACTTCAATGCCGCGCACGTCGGAAACGAATTCGAGCCCCTTTCCGTTTGCCGCAAGAAGATTGACGTAAGGCGCACGATCACGAAGATCCTGTCTCTTAACGCCCGTCATACCGAATATCAATGCTCTGCGCAGGCGGGAATCGGTATAACGCTTCGTCGCCATGACGCTAATCATATGCTCAAGACTTCCCGATGCACGCGCCGCGCTCATTATTCTCTGTGCCACTCCTCCACCGCATTCGGCGCACTCGGACACCGCTTCCGCATCGCAAAGTCTCCAGAAGGACAGTATCGCGCTCTCGATATTCTTCAGATATGCGATCTCCCCCTCCTCCGCAGCGGCTTCTATCGCTCTTCTTGATTCGCAAGGGAGCTGACGGTCATCAAATCTGCCGAGATCATTCTCCGCTATCGCGCATCTCAGCTCGGTTGCGGAAGGGTACGATCCTGATTTTGCTTTGCCGTGATATCCCGCGCCCTCGCGCTTCAGCGTCACAAATTCAATTTCAGAAGCTGTCTTTTTTCCCGCTTTAAGATATTCGATACCGAGAATATCATTCGGATCGCAATCCTTCCCGAGCGCAGCAAAATATTCCTCTGCCGTGCCGATGCTTTTGTTTCCGGAAGGAATAAGGAGTTCACTTCTTTCCGCAACCTCGCGAAGCTTTCCGACGTCGCCCGTCTCGGAACCGAACGCGATCGTATCAGCACCGAGTCTGTTCAATATATCGACTCCCGCGGATGCAAAATACTCCGCGCTTCCCATCGAATATGGGAAAGGAAGCTCAAATACGGCATCCGCACCCGCCTCTATCGCGGAAAGTGCACGGCGATTCTTCGGGATAATTGCAAAATCTCCTCTTTGCACAGAATTGCCGCTCATAAGGCATATCACCCTATCTGCTCCCATCGCGCGCAGAGTCTCTATCATATACTTATGCCCGCCGTGGAGCGGATTATATTCGCAAATAATACCGACGTTTTTCATTTTAATGGGTAAATCTCCCTAATTTTATACTTATTTTGCCGTTTGGACTTGAAATCACGTGAATTTTGTTGTATAATATATAAGTTAGTATATTATTTCTTATTTTACGGAGGAAAATTCCAAATGAAATTACTCGTTGTAAACGCTGGCTCCAGCTCGCTCAAGTATCAGCTCTTTGACACTTCCGATTATTCCGTCAAGGCAAAGGGTATCTGTGAGCGTATCGGTCAGGAAGTCGGCGTACTCGACCACAAGAATCTCGTTAAAGACACCCGCACAAAGAAGGATCTCGCTATCCCCACTCACACCGACGCTGTTCGTATCGTAATCGACGCTCTCACAAGCGAAGAGATCGGCGTTATCTCCGATATGTCCGAGATCGAAGCTGTAGGACACAGAATCGTCCACGGCGGCTACTACTTCTCCGAGTCCATGCTCCTCACCGATGAGGTCCTTGAGAAGCTCAAGCTCTGCTACGACTACGCACCTCTCCACACCGGCGCACACATTCAGGGTATCCAGGGTTGCCTTGCAGTTATGGCAAACGTACCTCAGGTACTCGTATTTGACACAGCATTCCATCAGACAATGGCTCCCGAGGCTTATATGTACGGCCTTGCATACGACATGTATGAAAAGTACGGCATCCGCCGCTACGGCGCACACGGCACCTCTCACCGCTACGTTGCGGGCGAGATGATCAAGCTTCTCGGCGGCAAGGCTGAGGGCACTAAGATCGTAACCTGCCATATCGGCAACGGATCCTCTATCTCCGCTGTCAAGGACGGCAAGGTCATGGACACCTCGATGGGCTTCACTCCCCTTGCAGGCGTACTCATGGGCACACGTTGCGGCGATATCGACCCCGCTATCGTTCCCTATATCATGCAGAAGGAAAACATGACCGCCGATGAGGTCGCTTCCTACATGAACAAGCAGTGCGGATATATCGGTCTGACCAAGGGCTTCTCTTCCGACTCCCGCGACCTTGAGCAGGCTATCGCTAACGGTCCCTCCGATCCTAACTACGAGACCTCCAAGCTCGCAGTTGATATGCTCAAGCACCAGATCAAGAAGTTCATCGGTTCTTACACCGCTGTCATGAACGGACTTGACGCCGTTGTATTCACCGCAGGTCTCGGCGAGAACAATCCCCGTCTCCGCGAGATCGTTTGCGAAGATATGGAATACTTCGGAATCAAGATCAATAAGGAAGTTAACGACGTAACCCTCCGTCAGCCCAATATCGTAAAGATCTCAACCGATGACTCGAAGGTTGCGGTTTACGTTATCCCCACCGACGAGGAGCTCGTTATCTGCCGCGATACCGAAGCGATCGTAAAGGCACTTTAATCAGATTTCATAAAATAATACCGACGTCCGTTTGGACGTCGGTATTATTTTATCATATTTTTTGGCAACTTACAAGTCCCCGAGAGCGATTTTCGAGCAAAGTTCTTGAGAGTATCCCTCTTTTGCTTCAAAATCCATGGCAGACATAAAGATCTCCTCTATTTTCATATGTGCCTCTCCAGCCTCTCGGAATGCGGAGTCTGCTTCGTCAAGCGCACCGTCCGCAAGTATTCTCAGTCTTTCGACGCGGCTTTTCACCGAAAGATATGCATTTCGGTCAACGAACTCGGATACGTCGATCGCCTTATCCCCCGCATCGGTAATACCCGTCTCGGTCACCGAAATATCGCCCGCCAGCAATCCGCAATAGCGTCCCGTCATTATCGGATGAGGAGCAATTCTGCCACCGCCGCATGTTTGAATGAGACGATCGAAATAAAGATAAGAAACGCCGTATCCTCTGCTGTCCGTAACCGAAATATTCAACCTTGAATTCTCACGAAAGGTAACGAAGGATACTCGCCCTCTCATTCCTATAGCAGATATCGGAGAGCATAGCTTCTTCTCTTTCGGAAGACTCGCCGCAATTATTTGTGTTTTCTCGGCGATTGCGTCAGTATCGGTACATTCCTCAATGAGCGCATCAGCCGTTCTACCGAGGTTGCCGTAAGCCGAGAGCGCACGGTATGCCGCCGCATAAGCACTACTCTTTTTTCTTCTTAAAAGATCGATCTCGTTTCTTCTCTCGCGCAATATCCGCGAGTCCCAAAATCTGCCGAGATCAAGGATATTGTCTACCGTTCCCGGAAGCGCTATATCCTCCGCGTGCGGCGCAGTACCGTCCAGAATCGATACCGATTCACTGCCGAGCTTAACAAACAGACCATCAAGCGACGATGGATCGGAAGAGCAATAATAGTATTCAACTTCCCCGCCCGATGTCTCAAAAGCTTCTCCAAGCTCATTCATCAAGCGCGATTTTCCCGTTCCCGGCCCGCCCTTGATTATGTAGCATCTATCCGACCTTTCACGAAAGTTTTCGGAAAAATAGGATACGAAGCCGCTCTCCGTATTCGAGGCGGCAAAATAACGTTTTCTGCTCACTTCTCGATGATGACGGTCTTATCGGGAGTAATACCCGTCTGCTCGTAAACTATCGTATTGATCTGAGCGATCTGGGCGGCGGTAAGCGCGGTCTCATTTACGTCAACGACTACGCTGATTCCGTTATCCGATATTACCGCAACACACTGCGCAAAGCCTTTCGACATAACGAGAGTCTCAACGTTTGCCTCGGCTTCCATATCCTCTGCCATTTTTGCAATATCGGCAAGAGCTGTTGCCTTGGCTTCTTCATCGGCATTCTCGTTCTCGATTACGCTCTGAAGGACCTCCATTGCCTCGTCTCTTGCCTTCTGACGGCTTAGCTGAGATGCGGCAAAATAGCTGTCAACGCCGGCGCCGACGTCCTGCGTTCCTTCGCCTTCTCCGCCTGCGCCCGAGGGGATATCCTCTCCCTTGTCAGCGGGGATCAACGCCCAGCTTGCGACCGCAATGATACCGACCAACAGCACGCTGCAAATAATAATGAGATTTCTCTTTCCGAGCTTGGCAAAAAAATCCTTCATCTTTTCGCCGAATTCTTCCTTGTTCATGGTTTTCCCTCCGTTTATTAGATTTGGTTTGCAATACATAATATTGTCCGTCTACCGCAATTATTCCTATCCTGCCTCGGTAATATATATTTTATTTGCTCCAACTCCAAACGCCGCGCTGAGCAATGCTGTCAATTCGGCTCTAACAGAATCGTTTTTTCCTCCGCGGCATGTGATACCAATTCCTATGACCTTTGGAGCAGCCACCGAAACAGCGCAAAGCTCGGCTCCGCTTCCGCTTCCGAGCTTAACGTGCTCAATGCTCTGTGAGTTTCCATTCATCGTCTTATCTGCAGCGTATATCTGCTCAAATCCACCATCGAGAGTCAAAGCAACCGTAACGTCTGAAACTCCCTTTACGCTCTCGCAAAGCCGCACGGCTTGCCCCTCGAGATAAGCGCAATAGGACTCTATCTCACTCGTGTCTGAGATCTTGCCCACTTCCCTCTCTCCTCCGAAGCTCCCCCACAAAAGCAGGATTAGTCCAACCGCGGCACCCAATACTATCAGAATAATCTGCGGATTTTTTCTTTCATTCTTCATATTCACCCTCCGTTTACTATCAGGCATTCCGCATCGGTATAATCGGCAATAAGCTCGAGTATTACACGGGGATCGCTCCACATTGCTTTCCCATAAAGCCATACGGTCACCTTATCAATAATAATTCCGTTATCGTCCGCTCGAACCTCGGCAGATACGGATATCTCGTCAGCCGCGATCTTCAGACTATCGCAGATCAGTTCGCCAAATCTCTTCTCAATAGCCTCCCCTCCCTCTGCGGCAAGTGCACCGTATATAGCCGCCCCTGCCGATACTTCGGTATTCGGGGGCTCTATTTCAGGTATATCGAAATCTATTATCTCATTTGCCTTTGCAAGCATTGAGCCAATAGGCGCAATTATTACACAAAGAAGGAAAAGCGCGATGGCAAAGTCGATCGTCTTTTTTACTCCTCCCTTGTCATCGGGATATAGCATTCCTACAAGTGCCGCAATTACGGACGACAGAACAACGCTCATAAAATAATCTCCGGCAGACATCATATAAGTCCTCCTATCGCAACCGAACCGATGGCAAAAAGCGTCAGCGAAAGAACGCAAAGCAATGACGCCATTGCTGCCGCGGCAATTATATATCCGTAAAGAGAAGCTATCTCACGGTAAAGCTTGGTTATATTTTTGCATCCCAATAGTTCGCCTACAGACGCGGCGCTGTTCAGCGCAAGCCTTGTCAAAAAAAGTCCGATCAAGAAAGGAAGCAACAGCATCGCAACCGCAATTATTCCCGCCACACCGACGGTGCTGCGAAGCAGTCTGACAGATGTTGCAAGAGTGCGCATAGTCTCGCCCACCGTCGATCCTACCACGGGTATCATATTACCTGCAACGAACTTGACCGTCCTCGCACCCGCGTTATCCCCCGCCGCCGCGAGAATATTCTGCGCAGAAAGCGAAGCCATCAGCAAAGTTGAGCAAAGTCCGAAAATAAAGGTCAGTGTATGCTTAATTGATCCGACTATGCCCGAAAGCGAGCCCTCGCCAACCCTCAGCGTATCGGCAAGTGTCAATGCCATACATGCGGAAACCGAAGGAATGACCAAAACGGTCGCAGAAATCTCGATCAGATTGATCTGCAATCCAAGTGACGCGCTCGCGACCGCCGCTCCCGCCGCATTTCCGCCGGATAGGCAAAGCGCCGTCATGACGGGGATCATGGAATTCATCACAATACATATCCTGCGAAAGAACTCTGCTGCAGCAACTATCCGGGGAAGCTGAAGAGAAACGACTGCCGTTGCCGCGCACACAGACGAACCGTATACAACCGCACCTTTCAGATTTCCACCCGAGACCGCATCCGTAAAGGTATTCAACAGCGAAGTAAGCAGAACGACGCCGACAAGCAAAACGAAAAGAGTAAAAGCGTCGCCCAGCCCTCCGCTCAAAAGCTCGCCGAGCACTTTTATTATATATCCCGGCGAGATAGCGGTATTAAGCGATTCCGTGATCCTCGAAAGATCGTCGGAAAAGAATCCGTCCGGCAAAAGCTCGGCAACGTCATCGGGTATTGAATCCGCAAAGTCTCCGTATCCATCAGGCATTTCTGTAGCATCAGCCGACACAGGGAGTGTAAAGATCAGAAGCGCCGACAAACACAAAATAATTCTCCTCAAAGCCCAGCCTCCGAGAAAAGCGCGCCAATGCTCTCGAGCACGGAAGAAATGAGCGGAAGGCATAATATCATGATCTCCAGCTTTGCCACGAGCTCAAGCGACGCGGCAACCGACGGAGTTCCCATATCACGGCAGATATCCGCGGAAATCCGAGTCAGCATTGAGATACCGATAACACGCATAAGAGTTGTAAAAGCTTCCCCCGTGATCGGCGCAGATTGAGAAAGTGCACTGATATATTCAACTATCGGTGCCGCCATTCCAATCGCGGCGGCAAGAAGAAGCACGCTTCCCGCAATTGTCAGCGGAATTTCATATTCCTTTTTGATTCCTCGAAGAAAAAATGATGCAAGCGCACAAATAAGCGCCGCTCCGCATATCTTATACGTATCGAATCCCATCAGAGTCCAAAGATACCGCGCAAAGTAGTAAGTAAGCCCGCGATCTCCTTGATCAGCATCAGAAGCACAGCCACTATCCCCGATATCGTAAGCCAGATCACCTGCTCGTCCCTCCCCGTTTTCGATAGTATCTGTCCCGATACAGCCACAAGAATTCCGACGCCGAGCACCTTAAGAACCAAGGTTATATCCAATCACACGTCCCCCTAAAAAAATATAATTACAATTGCGGCAGCAAAGCAAAAGGAAAGCACGTTGCGGCTCTTTCTCTCGCGCGGAAGCTCCTTTTGCAATCTGTCGCGCACCTCTCCGAGCTCTTTAATACACGCGTCACAATCCGCGATTTCATTTTCCCTATATGACGATCCCAGAGAAGATAAAAAAGCATCAAAGATCTTTCCGCCGTCACCGTAATATTCTCCCGTCAGCAGCAAAGACCTCAACCCATCTATATCAAAAAGATCCTCTCTTTCGCACCCGATCATCATCTCTCCGATCACATCCTCATCGCAATCGCGGAGTATATCGGAGATCGGCGAGAGATATCTGTCTATCCTTTGACGCACGAAACGCACGAATCGAAGCTGAGCCTCGAGTCTGCGCAATCTCAAGGCGTCTCTTTTTTTATTCCTATAAGCCACGGCTCCAACCGATGAAAACAAAAGCACCGCGCCCGAAATCTTAGCCGCGAGAGTCAAGGAAAGCAATATCCGCATCCTCCCTTTTACAAATATCGTAATCAAATCCGAAGCTTCCCCGCCGCGAAAGTCCGACGTAAGCCCCAAAACATCCCGCGCGGTGCAATATTCCTATCCCGATTCTCCCGAGAAGCTCTCTGACACTTGCCGCATGAGCCGTTGCTATCAACGGAACACCGCAATTATGCGCCTCACGTATCGCCTCAGCCTCAGCGCGGCTGCCTATTTCATCACAGATGATAACCTCGCTTCCAAGAGTTCTTGAGGCTATCGAGATCCCGGTATGCTTCGGATAATCGGAAAGCAGGTCGAGGCAAAGCGCAGGCGAATCAAGCGCAAACGCCAGCTCGCCGCGCGTATCTATGACACTCACTCTTTTTGCCTCGTTTCCCGATGAAAGCATGATCGCAAGCGAACGCAAAAGAGTAGTCTTCCCTACCCCGGGCGGAGAATAAATAAGAACTCCGCGCGTGAAATTCATCTCCTTTATAAGTCCAACTATCTCACGTCCGAGCGGCGGCGAACGATGCGGTATGCGGATAACAAGCGTATCAATTTCATATACTCCGCTAATTTTTCCGCCCGAAAGTGCCGCCCGCCCGCAAACTCCGACCCGCACACCGCCGCCGGGATTGATATATCCCTCGGCTATCGTATCGCGAAAGGCATAGACCGACCCTCCGCACAAGCGAGTCAGAAGACGCTCCATCTCGTTTCGGGATAAAACCGCAGCGGTTGGGATATTTCTGCCCATGGACGTCAGCGTCGTTCGTCTCCCGCAATGGAATCGCATTTCCTCGATCCTCTTAAGCTCCTTTGCCGCCTGCTCAATATCCGCGCGTACTCGCTCCGGAAGCGCAAGCTTCACACATTCGGGAATATCACTCATATCATCCTCCCTGCTTGTCTATGTTACAACTTATTCCGCGAAACAGAAAATTATTACGATTTTTCATCTTCATCAAACCTTTTGCTCTTTTTCGACACTTATATATTGAAGGGTCAACTTATGCGTTACAGAGACTCAACTACTCGGTTATTGAAAAGCCGCCTTTTTGATGGTATAATTTATTCAAACAACAAATTATCCCTAAAAATGTACTGTTTATCCCAAAATCCGAATTTTATTAAAAAATATGATATACTTATATCAAACATTCCAAAGGAGAAAAAACATGGCAAAGAACAAACAGAACATCCCTACTTTGTATTTCACGCAAAAAAGCCGCGACAAGCTTGAAGGAGCGCTTTTCGCGGGCGGAGTTATCGGTATGGCGGCATTCATAATATTCTATCTGATGCTCTATTGGTACTATTCAATGATTGGGCTTTACGTTGGTGGAAGCTGTATCATCACCTATATCATCATAACCGCCAAGAAGGTCAAGGACGACGGCTACGATGCGCACGTCAAGGAATTCATAGAAAAGAATTCTCTTGAACCTCGATCTCAGTATAGACTGAAGCTCTATGATGCGGCGCGCGGTTACGTAAAGATCGGAAAGGACCGCAAGCTTCGCTCAAGCTTTTACTGTATTTCGGAATTTGAATTCATCCGCGACAAATTCGATCTGACGCTAACAGAGATCGACTTCTGCGAAAGCGGCGACAGCGCTCCCAAGGTAACTCAAAGACACTATTCACTTCCCGTTGGTACTGCACACACACTTGAGGAAACAATAATCGAAGCTCCGGAGGGAACACGAAGCGTACATCATCTTATCATCCTTCCCGAGGGAGAGACACCCATCAAGCTTCCTGTAGACTCCAATTCCTGTGACACCGACGAGATCATCAAAAAAATAAAGAAAAGATAAAAATATGGCATTGTGCCCCCGGGACACAATGCCATATTTTTATTTAACTTATTCGCTGATACCGATAAGTGCCTCGATTGCAGCGATCCTCTGATTGAGATAATCGTCCTTTACGCTTTGCGCGGAATAATACGAATCGATCGCATTTCTCACAGCAATGTAATCAGAGCTGTCTTTTTTGACCTTAAGGCCAAAGGGATCGTTTTCATAGCCGGTATCGGTTTTGAGGGTCTTGATTATCGCATTCGATGCCATTCTTGAATCAAGCAGATCGAACATGCATTCCTCCGCCGTTATACCAAGACGTCCTTCCGTATCGCCGGAATTAAAGAGTATCTTTGTAGAATTATCGCTGTTCTTTGCAGCTATTACGATATTGAACAGCTTAAGAATTCCCTTTGTCTCCTGATCATAAGTATCGGCATACTTATCCTTCTCTGCCATCTCGTCAAGCAGATTTCTAATCATCTGCGTTGCGCGCGGCACGCGGCTTGAGGGAACACCCATGCTTGCCACGCGCTTCTCAGTCATATAAACCTTGATCATACCGGCCGTGGAGGGAGTCATATTATCAAGGAGCTCGCGAACGTCGTCCTCTTCAAGCTTGGAATTTTCATCTTTCAGCTTATTGACCACGTTAGCACCTGCGGAAACGCTGTTCATAGTGTCCTTATAACTTGTCTTTGTACCGTCCTCGTTGGGCTTTGTAACTTCTTGAGCAAGCTCGGTTGCGCTTTCAATATCAAGATCAGCCGCATCGCGTACAGTTTCACTCTGGAAAACAGCGGTAAGAAGGATTGCCGTCTGCTCCTCGCCTACTGTATTTGTAACGCTGAGACTGTCAAGTGCACTTCCGAGGCTGTCCGTAATCTCTGTAAGAAGATCAAGCCCCTTAGCATCGCTGCTGTCCAATTTAACAACGATATCTCCCGCGCTGCCGAAAATACTCTGAATTGCCTCGGCTTCCTTTTGGATCGCTTCAGCGGAATCAAGGCTGTTTGCCGCCTCTTCGGCATCAACGAGAAGCTTCTCAATAGTAACGACTACGCTTACCTTTCCAAGCTCCTCGGATGAGCTCATGCTCTCGGTCTTAGAAATGCTTTCCTCGGTGATCTGCTCTCTTGCTATCTCGATAGAAGCCACCAATTCGTCCGCCTTGGAGGTATCCTTGCCGGTTGCCTCGGCATAGGCAACGTAAGAATTCTTTATAATCTCCTTAGCAGCGGTAGAGAACGCCTCATCGCTTTCGCAGGTAACGCTTGCAACGACTATATCCTTCATGATCTGAGCAAGAAGACCTGCGCCGCTCGTTTTCTTCAGCTCCTCAATACTCTTACCGGCATAAGCGGAACCGGAGTAAGTATCGTTATCCAATGTTCTGATAGTTGCCGAACAGAGCTTCAGCTTATCGACAGAGAGACTGTTGCTGACCTCGGCATATACGCGGAAGAATTCTTCAACGTCATTTGCAGAAACACTGTCGTAGCTCTCGAAATCTGCAAGAAGAGTTTCTGCGTAAAGCTTCATTGCATCACCCTCGAGCTTCAAGGAGTTGCCGGACTCGGCAAATGCTGCCGCGATAGCATTTGCAAGTTCTGCGATCTTCTCATCATGTGACTTCTCGGCTGTTTTTATCGAATTGATATCGGATGCCAGACGATCGGTAAACCTCGAGTAGACCGCCTCCGAATTCTCCGGGATCTTGAGTGTGGTTCCGATAGCACGCATACCGATATTCGTGATATCGCCGATGAGTATCTTAAAGCTGGGATTTGCACCCAATTCTTCAACAAGTTTTTTGACCGTGCTTCCGCTGCTGAGACTATTGATAAGGGCTGTTGTTCCCTCTCCGCCCATTTGGGAGAAGACCTCGTCCTCAGCCAGGATTACCACAATATTCGCAATCGTTTCAATATCCGCGCGAAGAGCATTGCTGTCGGTAGAGTCGCCGTTCAGCGCGATAAGAATATGATCGACCGCATCCGAGAACATCGCAAGCTTGCTGCCTTCAAGCTGAGGCTTATCTTTCCCGAGAAATCTGGTCTCATCATTATCGTCGATCCACGCATCGGTTGCAATATGGATGATCTCTCCGGTGAGCGTGGTAATAAGAAGCGAATCATTGAAGCTTTCACCGATCTCCCTGATC
Organism: Clostridia bacterium; assembly: GCA_017411805.1. Taxonomy (GTDB): domain Bacteria; phylum Bacillota; class Clostridia; order Oscillospirales; family CAG-272; genus CAG-390. The sequence goes on along the minus strand of JAFQPI010000068.1, from coordinate 1,376 downwards.
AGTTCAGCATCATCCTCACCGTATTCGGTGATCTTATGTGACGTAAGCTTGAAAATATTGCCGGCGAAAGTGCCTATCGCGTCGATCTCCTGCGGGATGTTGGTCTTGGCGTTTCCTACTTTGAAGGAAGTGATACCTTTGCAAAACAGGTTTCCGCCTGTGACCTTGTACGCCTTGACAACCAATGAGGAATCAACATCGTCGGCAGTCTTTTTCAATTCATTTGCATTGACAAAGGGGATTTTGATCTCCGCACCCTCGGCAATGTCGGCAGCGGTAGAAATAAAATCGCCGTATACCGCGATAGGAGTCAAAATCACGAAGAATGTAAGCATGACCTGCACGGTCGCATAGATGAGAACGCGCCACCAAGCATCGATGCGTTTTCCTTCGCTCTTTTTCATAACAAAGCTCAGAATCAGGGAAACTATCCATCCGATGATCCATGTCACGATCGCACATACCACGAAGGCAATACAGAAAACCAAGGGCGCAAGAAATGCTCCGCCAAACGAAACGAGCGATGAGCTCAATATCTCAGAATTGCCAAGCAAGGTTAATACCTCGTTGAGCATGCCCGAGCCTCCGCCAATTCCGGCCAACGCATCGTGAACAACAGAATACGAAACATTTTTTACAAGAATAGCTGCAATCAGCGCAAAAATAAAGCTAACAGCCACGCCGATAAAGCGTATACGAACATTGCGTATACCGATAAATATTCCCCATGCAAAAGCTATAAGCAATGCAACTATCGGGGCAAGAGTCAGAATCAAACCAAACATTTCAGCTCTCCGATTCAAATAATAATTTATATATATTATTTTAGCACAATTTGTAATTAAAGTCAATGATATATCGAAAAAAACCTCGATCAGATAAAATTATGCTCCTGAATTGTTTTTTCATATGATATCATCGGCTTTTTAAAACATTATTATTGACTTTTTTCACAAGTCGTGATATAATAATTTATCTATGTATTTTATTTATCGAAAGGATATACAGTCATGCAATGGACATCCCTTAACGACATTCGCGAGAAGTACTTGGCTTTCTTTGAATCCAAGGGCCATCTCCGTCTGCCGTCCTATCCCCTTATCCCGCATAACGACAAATCTCTTCTGCTCATCAACTCGGGTATGGCACCCATGAAAAAGTTTTTCACAGGCGAGGAGGAGCCTCCCCGCAACCGCGTTACCACTTGTCAGAAGTGCATCCGTACCCCTGACCTTGAGCGTGTTGGACATACTGCACGCCACGGCACTTATTTCGAGATGCTCGGCAACTTCTCCTTCGGCGATTACTTCAAAAACGAGGCTATTCCGTGGGCTTGGGAGTTCCTTACGGAAACTCTTGAGATACCTGCCGATCTT
>JAFQPI010000067.1 GCA_017411805.1 Clostridia bacterium | reverse complement strand
CCAAGCGCATTGACTGTCTTCTGCGAAACCAATACCGCATTACAAACAGAACAATGTTTTCCTTCCGTAAGTCCTGTCTGAGTGCATGTGGGAGCAACCGCCTTGTCTATAACCTCGGTGTGTCCAAGCGCATTGACTGTCTTCTGCGAAACCAATACCGCATTACAAACAGAACAATGTTTGCCTTCCGTAAGTCCTGTCTGAGTGCATGTGGGAGCAACTGCCTTGTCTATGACCTCGGTGTGGCCAAGCGCATTGACTGTCTTCTGCGAAACCAATACCGCATTACAAACAGAACAATGCTTACCTTCCGTAAGTCCTGTCTGCGTACACGTAGGCTCAACCGCCTTGTCTATGACCTCGGTGTGTCCAAGCGCATTGACTGTTTTCTGCGAAACCAATACCGCATTACAAACAGAACAATGCTTGCCTTCCGTAAGTCCTGTCTGCGTACACGTAGGCGCAACCGCCTTGTCCATAACCTCGGTGTGACCGAGTGCGGGAATATTATCGGTTTTGATGGTAGCTCCGCATACAGAGCATATCTGATACTTTGATCCATCTGTAGTACATGTGGCATTCTTATCCGTAATCCATTTGCCGGGAGTATGGGGAATGGCTGAGATAATTTCCGTCTTTATAGTTACTCCACAGACCACACACATCTGATGCTTCGAGCCGTCTGCATCTGCAGTAGGCTGTTTATCGATGATCCATTCACCTTCAGTATGACCTGTAGCGGCGATAACCTCTGTATTCAGAACCTCTCCGCAAACAGAACACTTCTGTGAACGCAAACCGTTATTAGTACAGGTTGCAGCTTCGTCGGTTGTCCATGCACCTGTAGTATGACCCGGAGCATTCACAGTCTCCTGCAAAACAATTACCGCATTACAAACAGAACAATGCTTGCCTTCAGTAAGTCCTGTCTGCGTACACGTAGGCGCAACTGCCTTATCGATCACCTCGGTATGGTCAAGAGCCGCAACGGGAGCGGTTTCCTTCTCACCGCAAACACAAGTGCGAATTTTCTCTCCCGCTGCCGTGCAAGTCGGTGCTTTTGATTCCGTCCAATCGCCAAACGCGTGAGAGTGAGTTGCCGTAGTATCCTCCGGAACAGATGTCATCCCGGAAGTTTCGATAGTATCAATGTTGCCGGTGGACTCCGGAGCAAGTGTAACGTCGGGAGAGATCGGATCCGTTTCCGTCTGAGCGGCTGTTGTTGCCGCGCCTTCGTCTCCGAGCATACAGCCTGTTACAACAGAAAGCATCAGCATCAAAATTAAAAAGATGGAGAACTTTTTCATTTGCACATTCCTCGTTGTGATTCTTTAGAGTATTTATTAAGTAATAAATACAAAATATTAATATTATTATAACACCGCCATTGTTATTTGTCAAGGAAGAATACAGGCAAAAGCACTATTTTTCTGAAGTTTTAGAAAACCGCGGAAGCTCCGAAAGAAGCTTCCGCGGTGTGTTTTACTATTTTTTGTTTTGTTTATCAAACGCCGGGTTGAATGCGTAGAAATTCTTGCCGTCGGCATCACAAACATATATTGCTCAAATGCTTATTTGATTTATTCCGAAAACAATTTTTCCAACCATTCTTCCGGTAAAACATACTCTATATCGTCAATTATAATTGAATATGCTTTATTGTCAAATGACATTACTGTCAAAGGAATAATCAGGTTGATATCCTCCTGCAGAACACCGCAAACCGATCCGTAAGCATAGAGATTATTCCACGTACCGTCCGGTTGCTTTACTAAATCATACAGACCTGCATCCTTTGCCGTTTGTCCGCTTCTTATATCACTGAGGAATTGTTCACATTCAGTTATCCCTTTTGGGGCACTAGGTACTTCAGTATTACTAAAGAGAGATCCTTCTACCAACACAAATCTAATGCAATTATCAAGAGAAACTTCCGTTTTAAGCAAATCGGATTTCACATACATAGCGGCAAACTCATTATAGGGATAATATCTTACTAAAACATCTTGACTGCCGTTAACAGAATACATCCCTGTTTGAACAATACTGAAAAGATGATTAAACTCCTCTATTTCCCCTTTCACATGACCGATAAACTCCCACTTGCCAAAGCACCAGACCATGCCTTCATTACCGACAAAAGCATATTCGGTGCCGTCATTTGCGACTATGGTTTTGTTATCGGTTTCTGTAAACCCGGCACTGCTGTTACAAGAAACAAATGAAAATACGATTGCAAAACAAATAAATAAAGCTGATATTTTTCTCATAGTATCACCTCATAATTTATCATAATATCTCTCGTACTCCTACGCCTGTATGTTAATTATACCACATCCAAACAAAAAAGTAAATAGGACGGCTTGAATTTTCAAGCCGTCCATTTTTATTTACTTTGTCTTTTTGTCAAACGCCGGGTTGAATGCGTAGAAATTCTTGCCGTCGAGTTTATCCTGAACGACTCTCATAGCGTCGCCAATACAGTCAACATGAAGTGTTTTTATACCTTGGTACACCCTAAATGATTTATCATTAAATCAAACAATTTATCCTCTGTCGATTGTCCTTTATCTATGGGTTTTTTCAAAAGAATTCTAACAAATTCATAGAGCTTATAAACACCAATAATCGGCAAAAGAATGATGAATAGTATTCCTTCCCACAACTTATCACAAATTCGAATAAATATATTATCATCATTTGAACTAACGTATTTTATTTTACCTTCGAACTCAATATGATCATCGAACTCAATAATTGTAGGAACATACCAATACCCACCTGAATGTCCGCCTCGTTCAATACCAAAGTGAATTTCGGTTCCGATCAACTTTAATATATAATCGTTAATATGTTTATATCTAACCATATCATCAAAATAACCACTGCTCCAGTTAAATTGATAAAGAAACATATCCTTGGTTCCTTCAAAGCGGAATACATATTTTTGGGCCATACTATAACCTCTCATTATTGTGATTAGTATATGCTATATTATACCACACTCACACAAAAAAGTAAATAGGACGGCTCGATTTTGTCAAGCCGTCCATTTTTATTTACTTTGTCTTTTTGTCAAACGCCGGGTTGAATGCGTAGAAATTCTTGCCGTCGAGTTTATCCTGAACGACTCTCATGGCGTCGCCGAAGCGCTGGAAATGCACGATCTCGCGCTCGCGGAGGAATCGCAGAGGATCGGTCACGTCGGGATCGTCCGAAAGTCTGATGAGATTATCGTAGGTCACGCGAGCCTTCTGCTCCGCAGCCTGAGACTCGGCAAGGTCTGCAAGCGGATCGCCCTTGACGCCGACGTACTTCATATCGAAGGGCACGCCCGATGCCGCGATCGGATAAAGTCCCGTCGTGTGATCGACGTAGTAGGGCTCGAACATCGTTCCCTTTATATTGTCGATCGAAATATTCCTCGTCAGCTGATAAATGATCGCCGCGATCATCTCAAGGTGGGCAAGTTCTTCCGTACCGATATCGGTAAGAATTCCGATGACCTCGTTATAGGGCATGCCGTAACGCTGATGGAGATAACGCATTGACGCGGCAAGCTCGCCATCGGGTCCGCCGAGTTGTGAGATCATCGCTGATGCGAGAGCGGGATTGGGATTTTTGATCTTTACCGGGTACTGCAATTTCTTCTCATATATCCACATATTCTCGCCTCCTCAGTTTGCCGCGTATTCCCAGGGCCAGGGCGCGCATTTGTCGCTCGATCCGCCGCAGACGCCGTACATAGTCAGCATACCGTGCCTTGCCTCGTACTCCGCCGCGAGCTTCGCGCGTTTTTCTCTCATCGCCGCAAGATACTCCTTTGCCTCAAGGCAATCGGGATATACGTCGAGATAGAGAGTTGTTTCTACTATAACAAAATCGATCTCTCTGAGCCTGCAAAGCAGATCTTTTTGATTGCTTACGCAAGAGCACTGATTCTTATCCACGGCACCTGCCTCCTCCCGATGAGACCTCAAGCGGCAGGTCGAGGGTTGAGAACATTGTCCCGCGAGCAAGCGCCTTTTCCGGGTCGTAAAGATCGTCAAAATTCTGAAGCGGAGCATATACCGAGCCTACGGGACGGTCGGTCAGTCCGTATCGGCTTTTGATGTGAGTGCCGCATCCGCCGCAATTCTCGCCCGAGAAGCTGACTCTGCCGCCCGAGCGATTGAGCGTCTCACCGTAGGAGCCTTTGATCTCATGCTGATTAGCGTGATGCTCGGCGCGCGCATTGGCACGGCGCACGTCGGGACGGTTGACCTCAAAGCCCGTGCGGTCAAAATTATATTTGTTCATATCATCCTTCCTTTCTTTGCGTTCTCAATAGCATTTTATGCAAAGGAAAGAAAAACGTCACAAAAAGTCGAAAAAGCTTTTCGACTTGTCGAAAAGCTTCCTTACTTTTTCACTATTCACTATTTCCTATTACTTCAAAAAGCACCACAAGCCCCGTGACTTACGGGGCTACATGGCGTCGGAGATAAGACTCTTTACTTACTGCTGGGGTCTTCTTCTCTTTTCGAAGCAAGCGCTGCAATAAACGGGCTTGTCGCTCGAGGGCTCAAATGTGAGCTTAGCCTCAGCACCGCACTCGCTGCAGGTTGCGTAGAAATACTGTCTTGCGGGACGGTTTGCGTTCTTCTTAGCGTCGCGGCAAGCCTTGCATCTCTTGGGCTTGTTGGTGTAACCCTTTTCAGCATAGAAAGCCTGCTCGCCTGCGGTAAATACAAACTCATTACCGCACTCTACGCAAACGAGAGTTTCGTCAACGTATTCTACTGCTGCTGTTTCTTCGGTTTCGGTACCTTCGACCTTGACTTCTTCGTCGTACATGTTCTACCTCGTGAAAAATAAATAGTGATAATTGCCCGTCGGCGGACTCACACCGCCACCTTTGTTATTACAACGCTCTTTTTAAGCTATTCGAGCATATTTTATGATAACAGCGCGCGCAATTTTCTTTTGATCCTTGCGATCGCGTTACTAACGGATTTTTTGGTCGTATTCAAGCTTTCTGCGATCTCGTCGATGCTCATTCCGGAATAATACATCCACCAAACGGAATTTTCATACTTTGAGAGATTTTCTCTGATCAACGCGCGGAGTTCGGATGCGCTTTCCTGCTCGATCACAGCCTCGGCGGGATCATCCCCGGAAAGCTCGTTCGGCTCTATTTCGTCCAAGGGAACAAGAACTACGTTCGCGCTCTTCTTAAACTGGCGGAACGCAGAAATAATCGCCTTATTTACGCAGATCTTGGCATAAAGGCCAAAGCTTACGTTGCCGTAAAGCAGCTCGTAGCTCTGAACCGCGCGGTGAAAAGCGAGAAGTGCCTCCTGACGGAGATCGTCAAAATCCTGATCATTGAGCTCGCTCTTATGAGGAGCGAGTGCGGCATCGAGCATCGGCTTGTATTCCTCGGCAAGGCGCGCAAAAGCATCCCCATCCCCTTCCTTGGCAAGAAGCAACAAGCCTATGTGAGATGCGGACACGAGGCTCTTATCTTTTTCGGGATCGGTATGATGTGTCACGTAAACCTCCGCGGTAAGCTTTGAGGGCGCAGTATGCCCATATATAATTCCTCTTATACACATTATACCATTTTTTTTGAAAATGTCAATAGATAAATTGAACTTTTTTTGCGAAATATTCAAAAAATCTTCAATTTCAGCCAAAATGTTCATAAATAATGACGATTTTGCTTGACAAACGTCATGAGAAATGTTAAAATATATAAAATGGTCATTTGAAAGGACAATGTAATATGGATATTGTGCAAAAGATCCGAAAGCCGTATATGAGAAAGCTCGCTATCTGGTTTATAATAGTTGCCGTACTTGGAGCTATCTGTTATTTTTATCACGCCTCACCAACCGCAAGATTTGAGCCCATCGTATCTGTTGTATTACTGCTATTCGTTTCGGTATTTCTTCTTTCATCCTTTGGTTTGATCAAATACTTTTTTGACAAATCATTCTCGGGGGTGATAGTCGATCTCAAACCGGAAATAAGATATTATAAGGAAAGTGCATTCGACAAAAAGATAACAACTCGCACTTTTGTCGGCATGACTATCGAATGTGACAACGGCAAACGTATATTCTTTGAGCAGATGCTCCCCGCTCATCTCACCAAAAAGATTCCATATCGTATAAATGACCGTGTTTATCACATCAAAGGAGCAAATAATCTCTGCCGTTTTCCAAGAAACGATACCGACAAGGAATACGAACCTGTAAGCGTTATTTGCCCCATCTGCGGCGCGATACTCTCCCTCGGTTCAAAAGCATGCTCATTCTGCGGAAGCGAGCTACCATTCGATCCGATAGTCAAATAATGATTTCCGCCTCATTTCGGGGCGGAAATTTTCTTATTTACTTGACTTGACGGCTATAATATGGTATTATATTAATAACACTTAATGCATTTAAGTGATATAATTCAATAAATAAACCAAACAAAGGAAATAAAATCATGTCAAAGATCAGGATTCTCTTCATCGGTAACAGCCACACATATTACAACGACATGCCAGAGATCGCCAAGAATATTTTTGCAGCCGCAGGGCTTGATGCCGAGGTCACTATGCTGACTCAGGGCGGCAAGTGCCTTGATTGGCATTATGAGCAGAAGCAGACCCGCTTCAATATTTTATACGGCGGATACGACTATATAGTTCTCCAAAGCAAGGCTTCGAATTTCGACCCCGAATCCTATCTTGAGAACGGCAAGAAGATATACGACGAATTCATCTCAAAGACAGACTCCAAGCCCATTCTCTATATGGTATGGTCAAACAGAGGCAAAAAGAAGGATCAGCCCGCTCTGACGAACGCAAACGTCGAACTTGCTAAGTATATGAACGGCAAAGTTGCTCCCGCGGGTGAGGTGTGGCAGAGCGTTCTCCGCCGTCGCCCCGCTCCCGAGCTCTACCGCGAGGATGGAAATCACGCAACTCCCACAGGCTCTTACCTTGCCGCCGCTTCGATCTTCTACGCCGTCACTGAACGTCGACGCGCGCTTCGAGTCAATGACGGTGACGAACCCCACGCCTCCATCGGCATCGACACCAAAACGGCTGCCGCGATCCACTCGATCGCATGCAGACTTGCTCTCGCATACAACGAAAAGGAATGAAAATAGGAAATACCGAACTGCCCTACGGTCTTATGCTTGCGCCGATGGCGGGAGTCACAGACCGAACGATGCGGCATATATGCGCCGAGTTCGGATGTGAATACGCAGTAACCGAGATGGTCTCGGCAAAAGCGATCGTATTCGAGCAGGAGTCTCGCCCGAGCATCCCCGTCAAGACCGCGCTTCTCTGCAACATCGAGAAAGGAGCTATTCCGACGGCTGTTCAGATCTTCGGCTCGGACGTCGAATTCATGGCTGAGGCGGCACGGCTTATATCAAACAGTGCATACCGAGGCTTTGAGGGCGCACGTCCCGACGCGATCGATATCAATATGGGCTGCCCTGTAAAAAAGGTAGTTCAGAGCGGTGACGGAAGCGCTCTCATGAAAAACCCGGAGCTGATACACCGCATCACCGAGGCTGTTGTAAAAGCATCTTCTCTGCCCATCACCGTCAAAATACGCGCAGGATGGAGCAAGGAAAGCAAAAACGCAGTCGAATGTGCGCTTGCCGCCGAAAGCGCGGGAGCATCTGCCATCTGCGTTCACGGCAGAACGCGCGATCAGTTTTATTCCCCCGGAGTTGACCTTTCGATCATCGGAGAGGTCAAGAGCGCGGTAAATGTCCCCGTCATCGGTAACGGCGACCTCTTCAACGCCAAGCACGCCGAGAAGATGAAAAGAGAGACGGGCTGCGACGGTCTTGCTCTTGCGAGGGGCGCGATGGGCAACCCCTGGCTCTTCTCACAGATCGCCGCAACTCTTGACGGCAAGGAGTATTCATATCCGCCGAAGGAAGAAGTCATGCAGATGGCACAGCGTCATCTTGCCATGGCGATCGCTCACAAAGGAGAAAGGCGGGGCCTTGCAGAGGCAAAGATAGTCGTCTCGCATTATTTCAGAGGCATCCGCGGTGCTACCCGCGCGCGATTCGATTTCATGAACTCAATGACCGCCGCAGAGGCTGAGGACGCTCTGATAAGAGCATTTACCAAATCCGACGAGGAAGAGGAATAACCGATCAATTGTAAAACTGCGTTTTACAATTGGCTAAAAAGCATAAAAAAGGAGGTGCCGTCCGTGAGATACGAAGAATACAATCTTGAGGATCTTTTTTTGCTTGCCAAAAAAGGCGACGGCACCGCATTTGAGCATATAGTCCGTCAAACCGAAAAGCAGATCTATAACCTATCTCTCTCGATAGTAAAATCAAACGAGGATGCGGAGGATCTTACGCAGGAGACATATCTGCGCTTATGGCGTTCGCTCCCCGATTACAAGGGAGAATCCGCAAAGAGCTACATATTCAGAATTGCAAGAAATCTCTCAATAGATCTGATCCGAAAAAGGAACAGGACTCCGGGCAGTGATACCGTTATTCTGACTGCTGACGGCGAATTTGAGCGTGATATCGTCGATCACGATCCCGATATTCGCCCCGACGAGGCGTTCATTCGCAGGCTGACGATCGAAACTGTGCGCGAATGTATCTCCGCGCTTCCGCCTCCCATGCGCGAGCTAATCGTTATGCGCGATATCGACGGTCTCGCTTACCACGAGATTGCCTCCATTCTGGAGATCCCCGAGGGAAGCGTAAAATCCCGCCTCTTCCGCGCAAGAGAAAGGCTTCGCGCTCTCATAATTGAAAAAAACATTCTTTAAATCAGATATTTATCCGAAACTTTTCATTGAAAGCTTCGTCTTTATATACGATAAATAAAATATCGGAAAGGAGTTATCATGTCAAAGCACTCATGCAAAAAATACGATTTTATGATCGATGATTATATCGACGGTCTGCTGAGTGACGACGACGTACGCAAGCTTGAGGCGCATCTTTCGACCTGCGAGGATTGCCGTCAATCGCTTCGTTTCTCTATCGCTCTCAGAAACATGACCCGATCCGCTGCGTTGGAGTTTCCCGTCGGTCTTCACGAGCGCATAATTGAATCGGTCAACGAAGATAAAAAAGCTAAGAACGTCGGCTCAAAACGAAAAATATTCCGTCTCGGTGCGATATCCGCCGCATGCATGCTTCTCTGTCTCTGCTGCACAGCCGTCTTTCTGATGTTGCCCGGAAATCGGAAGAGTGAATCGAAACTTCCGCCCGACTGCCCGATGTCCGAAGCTGCAACCGATCCCTCAGCGATGCTGCCCTCCTTCAACGGCTCCGTAAACGCCCCCGAAAAGGGCGAGGATGAAGGTTATACTTATCCGGTCATCGAGGAGCCTGCGCTGTCTTCGCCGGAGTACGACGAAAACTCTCCCGAGGACGCAGCCCCCACGCCCGATGAAACGTGCGCCGAACCCGAGGAGGTTGCACCGAATGACAAGAACGATTACGAGTATTCTTCTACCGATGCGCCCGCGAATCCCGCGCCCGATGTCATGACAAACAATTCGAATATCTCAGACAGACTTGAAAATGCCGCCGACGCGGAAAAAAGTGAGACGCATCCCGTTGCATCTCCCGAAGGAGTACCTTCAGCAAGACCGGGCGGAGAAGAAATCACTCTGGCTCTCCTCATAGTGTCGGGACTTCTTGCGGTAGCCTCGTTTATCGCGTTTCTGATATCGCTTTCTTCGATAAGAACACATTCATCAAATAAAGAAAATAAGAAATAATGAAAAACACTTCACTCATCACTTACGCCGCGGCGCATATGCTCGTTGATTTTGCCTGCGGATATATACTCTACTCAATGTACACCGAGGGTGCGATCGAAACCGAATCGGTAGCCTTCCTTTTTCTCTTATACAACCTACTTGCGTTTGCAACACAGCACGCTTTCGGTGCTCTCGCCGACAAAGTGAGATCAAACGGCAGAATCTTTGCCGTTGTCGGCATAACGGCGACAGCCCTCGGTCTTTTTGTCGGTGCTGAAAACCCCACGCTTACCGTTTGCATTATCGGTCTCGGAAATGCCTGCTTCCACGTTGGCGGAGGCATAGACTCGATCTGCGAGAGCCGAGGAATGGCGCGCGCGGGAATATTCGTCTCGACGGGTGCGCTCGGAATTGCCCTCGGATGCAAGTTCGGCGAAAAGCTTTTCCTCTCGCCTATTCATTTCGCCGCTTTACTGATATTTGCTGCTGTTGCCGTATGGGTATTCTGCAAGGGCGAGCGACACAGTGTTAAAGTTCCCGAGCCTATTGAAAATTCCAAAACAAAAATCCCGCCGAAAGCGATCGTTTCTTCCGCACTTCCTGTGCTTATCCTGCTTTTCTTTGCAATTCTCATTCGCTCATACGCGGGATTTGCGGCAATTCGTCCGGAAAGCGATTCTTCGCTGATCCTGCTGCTTATCGCGGCGGCATCCTTCGCGGGAAAGCTCGCGGGAGGTATCCTTGCCGATCTGCTTGGTGCTCGCCGGGTTGCAACCGTATCGCTCCTCCTCTGCGTTCCGCTCTTTTATCTCGGAGCCGAATCAAATCTGTTCTTCCTTGCCGCCACCCTCTTTTTCAATATCGCAATGCCGATAACGCTTGTGGGAGCCGCACGCAAGCTTCAGGGACACGAGGGATTCGTCTTCGGACTTACCACACTTGCACTCTTCATCGGATACTTTATTGATACCGTCCTTGCGATCGAGACATCCACCGCGACGGTCATCATACCGCTTCTCTCACTTATTGCCGCAGTTGCCGTCTTCCTTACGACGGATGACGTGCGCGTTCCGGTAAAGAAATGAGTCCCGCAGCAACGCTCATCGTCGCCCTTTTGTTAACGCTTATCATTGAAATACCTATCGGTGCTCTGATAATTAATTCAAAAAGCGCGATAATTCCGCTATTTCTGATCAACTTACTGACCAATCCCGCCATAAACGTAATTTTAATGATTCTTTTCTCGCTGACAGAAAGCTACGCGGTTTATCTGACAGCTTTGATAATCGGAGAAATTGCGGTCTTTGTTGGCGAGGGGCTTCTCATTCGGATTTTATGTGATATTCCGCAAAGGAAATCTATGGTCATTACAATTGTCACTAACTCCGCGTCGCTCGTTTTGGGCTCGTCACTGCTTGCATTGTTTTAGGAGGTATTATCATGTATTTCATACTTGACGGCGTAGCTTCTCCGATTCCCGGTATTCCGTTTGAGATAGTTCTTGTACTCGGTATTGCCGTCGGAGCCATTGTAGCCGTAACAGCCGTTGCAACCGCCTTGGTCGCAATAATCAAAAAGAAAAAAACAAAAAAGGAGAATAATTAATGAAACTCCCGGCCTTCGCACTTGACGTAGCCATCTCGCCCATCGACGTAATTATTATTGCATTGGAAAACACATGGTGGATCATCGCGCTTGCGGCTCTTCTCGTTGTCAGCGCGATCATCGGTATCACGGTTTTTAATAAAAATAAAAATAAAAACTCCAAGGAGAAATAAAAATGAGCACGACACTCAAGGTTTTCACATTCAACCTCCGCGTTGCAGTCGAGGCTGACGGCATCAACTACTTTTTCAACCGCACAGGAAGAATTCTCGAAACCATCCGCAATCACAAGCCCGATATCATTGGCTTTCAGGAATGTTCCACTTCTATGAAAAAATGGCTCAGCGACGAGCTTTCGCCCATCGGCTACACCGTAGTTGGCTGCGGAAGAAGCAAGGATTACGCAGGCGAGGCAACCGTAATCGCCTACAAGCGAGATATTTTCGAGCTGATCGCTCTTGAGTCACGTTGGCTTTCGGCTACTCCCCTCGTACCCGGATCACGCTACGCCGCGGACCAATCCTCCTGCCCGAGAATCTATACCGCCGCAACGCTCAAGCATCATGACTCGGACGAGATCTTCATCTTCCTCAACACGCATCTCGACCATAAGGGCTCGGAAGCGCGTAAGCTCGGTGCCCTTGACGTTATCAGATACCTTTCCGAGAGAGCTCTCCCCTTCATCATCACGGGTGATATGAATGCTCAGCCCGGCACTCCCGAGATCGACGCCTTCACCGCATATGAGATCTGCGGCAGAACAGTTATAAACGCAACCGAACACGTAGGCGGCACCTTCCATGGTTTTGGCAAATACTCTCCCGAGAGAATGCCGCAGATCGACTATATCTTTACCGATCTTCCCTGCGACACCGCCAAATCCTTCGTTCTCCCCGATGAGCCTGTAGACGGATTGTATATCTCCGATCACAGACCCGTCTGCGCATTTATCGATCTTCCTTAAATATATTTTTTCAAGGTACGTGCAAATGAAAAATAAGTTTCTGCGTTTATTAGCCCTTCTTTTGCTCTCCTCGATAATCATTTCTTGCGTTTCCTGCACCGCAAGCATTCCCGAGGAGACGACCGCAGGAAGCAACGGCGTAACCACGCAATCTCCCGAAACCGAGCCCTTAAGCTTCAGTATAACCGCTGACTATAAGCTTGTCCGAGCCGACGAAGCGGATCAGCAAGAGGTCAAGGCTATACAGCTTCTTGCGCGAGGAATCAAGAGTGCTTGCGGCGTTACCTGCCAGATGATCACCGACTTCAAGAAGCCTACGGAAGAGCTCAAGCGAAACGAATTCGAGATCCTTGTCGGCGTAACGAACCGCGATGAATCCATCGCTCTATCCGATGGTCTTGCTTATTACGATTGGGAATACCGCGTATACAGCAAAAACGTAATTGCCATTTGCGGCGGATCGCCCGAGGCAACCTACAACGCGGTAGAGCAATTCCTTGCCGACGTTCTCGGATACAAGGAAAATTCCGAGACTCAGGAGGTCATCTCCGCCGGCAGCGCAAATACCATTGACACTACCGTTCAAGACGCTCTGAGCTACACTTATCCCGTAACCTCCTTAAAGATCGGTTCGCACGATATTTCCGAATTCTCTCTTGTAACTGCCTACTCGAAGCTTTCGGGAATTAACGAGATCGTATACAGCATCAGCCGTCTCTGCGGAAAAAATATTCCGATAGTGACTCTTGAGGATTACAAAGGCGGTCCTGCTATCTTCCTCGGCTGTGCCAAGCCGGACGGCTCGCACACGGAAGCCGCTGCATACGGACGCTACCGTTACTTTATCAGCGAAGCGGACGGTAATATATTCATAGATTTCACCACGAAATCCGTCTGCGCCGATGCGGTACAGAGATTTATTCATGAATATATTCCCGGCAAAGTATCCGGCGAGCTTACGATCACGCTTGACGGCGGCGAGCCTCTTACCGGACTTTCGATCACAAGCGGTACAAACGGTCTTTTGATCGAAGAAAGGACCTCAAAAGAAGTTGCTCCCGGCGTAAGCTACGAGGAACACCTCTATCTTGACAAAAACGGCAAGCCCATCCGCGCCTATATGATGATCATCAAAAAGGGTGCGGCAACGATCGAGACTACCATGCCCTCCGACAATGCGGAAAATATCGGAAAAGTCTCCAACATGAAGAATCAGCTGAACGCCGCCATCAACAATGGCAAGAAAGCAATTGCGGCTGTCAACGCCGATTTCTTTGATATGGGCGGCACAAATATCATGCGCGGTCTTTGCATCAAGGACGGAGTTTTCGTTCACGGCACGGGTGACAGACCTTGGTTCGGAATCACTGCTGACGGCGAGGCGGTCATGGGTACCGTCGAAGAATACGCAAATTATAAGGACAAATTGGTAACGGCTGTCGGCGGCTCACACGTTATTCTCAGAAACGATAACCCCGACAATCTCTCTGTCGGCACCGAATTTGCCGACACGAGACACCCGAGAACAGCTGTAGGCGTAACTCCCGACGGCACGATCGTACTGCTCATCGTTGACGGCAGACAGCCCGAAACCTCGAACGGCGCGTCTCTTGCAGACCTCGCAGAGATCCTCGGTCTTCTCGGTTGCTCGCGCGGTATCAATCTTGACGGCGGCGGTTCATCCACCCTTATACTCAAGGAAGGCTCGAACCTGAACACTAAAAACAGCCCCTCCGCAGGCTCGCTCCGAGCAGTTGCGAACGGACTTATGGTCGTTCTTCCTTAACAGCAAAAAGGGCTGATCATCGATCAGCCCTTTTTTGTATTGCGGAATAATAAATATAAAAACGAAAAACAAATTGCCGTACCGAGCGCGAGGGTGAGAACATATGCCCATTTTTCATCGGGAAAACGTAGGATCATCTCCCAAATATAATTGCTTGCATTGAAGGCTATGTGAAAGGTTATGCAAGGCAGAATGGAACGGCAGAGTAAATACATCGCGCAGAGCACCAGTCCCGAGATGAATGCGTAAGATGACCAGAGTATATTGCCGTGCATCACCGCAAATATCAAAGCGGAGGCAGGTAAGGCAATATATTTCGGGACCGCTTTTACGATCCTATCGCAAATAAGTCCTCTGAAAACAGTCTCCTCAAGCAATGGAACGAGCAGCACCGTCTTTATCATCAGTGAGCTTGACGGCTCAGTATATTGCGAAGAGGCCTTTACGTATGAATCAACTATACTTTCGGGCAGGGGCAACAGCGGCAAGAGCCCCGAGAACGCAAGATTGAGTCCCGCGCCCGCGAACAATGAAAAGATCAAGAAAGCCGGAGGTACCGCTCTTATTCCTCCGTGAGCCAATCCGTTTTCGCCCGCACCTCTTGCGCAAACGAAAACAAGCCCCCACAAAGCAAGGATCGTAACGGCGGTATCGACCGCTTCGGGCAGATTTGCCGAAACAAGGCTCAGGAGAATATATACGCCAAACCAACCGAAAACCGACGCGGCTGACATTAGCTTTTCGTTTTTCATATTATTCTCCTCCAATGTATTTTTCAATCGATAGTTTCCGAGCGCAGCGACGGAAATTCACCTTCACTTTTCACTTTGCACTTAATTAAGATTGAGCCACCGTTAAGATGGCCCAATCCAACAATTTTAATCAAGATACTGAAGCGGATCAATACCCATAGAAGGCATCATTCTCGTAACAAGAATGCGGTATCTCATAAATGCGTGATAGTATATACCCTCGGCAAAGAGCTCGGGGGAGACGTGGATCTCCTCGGGAGTCGTTGCACAGCCCGCGGTGTTCATCAGCTCGAGAAGTGCCTCATTTTCGGGAAGTACTTCCCGGATGATCTTGCGGATCTCAGGCCACTTAGCCTTGAGATCTGCGGGATCGATCTTATCCATAATGCTCGGGTTATTGAGCTTCTCTACCTCGGGGATCTGCTCGGGCGAGAAGTGCTTGTAGACCTCGTTCCAGTCGGGCTCGTCCTTGACGGGATCGATAGACTCTACGCGGTCCGCGATATTGCGGTAGATCTTGTTGATGATAAGGGTAGCAACGCCGACCTTCTTGCCGTGGAACTCGGGCCAGATGCCGCGAGCGAGCTTGTAGCACTCCCAATAGTGGGAAACAACGTGCTCAGCACCCGATGCGGGTCTTGAGGAAAGAGCGAGCTTCATAGCAAGTCCCGAGAGAACGAGAGCTTCCATGATCGCGCCTGCGGCTTCCTCGTCGTTGCCTGTAACCTTGTCGGCAAGAGCAACCATCTTCTTAACGGCAGTCATGGTAAGATCTGCGATCGCGGGGCAGTAATACTCACCTGTGAGAAGATTGGAGATTCTCCAGTCAGCAATACCTATGTACTTTGCTACCATATCGCCAAAGCCCGCAGCCTTGAGTTCTGTGGGAGCATTTGCAAGGATCTTGGTGTCGGCAAGGATGACCATAGGCTGACGAACAAACCAGGATACCTTGAAGTTATTGTCGATGATGGGAGCGGTATCGGATGCGAAGCCGTCCATCGAGGGAGCGGTTGCAAATATACAGAACTTTTTGTCCTTTTCAAATGAAGCAACACGGCAGATATCGTTAAGCGATCCCGTGCCGCAGGAGATAACACCGTCAACGTCGTCAAGCAGAGCCTCGACCTCGCGAACCTGCTCGATGCGCGCGTACATCATATTCTTGTAAATGAGCTTCTTTACGGTAAATCCCGAAGCGTCAAGAGCATCGCAAAGACCCTCTGCGTTTGCAACGCCGAGAGTGTTCTCATCGGCAACGAGAAGAATTTTGGTGGGGAAGCCCGCGTCAAGCAGGATCTTGCCGGTATCCTTTGTCAGACCGCTGTATATCTCAACGACCTTTGTGTCAAAGGTGTGCTCTCTGCCGCAGGGACAGTTTTCAAGTGATTTCAGAAGATTCTTAAGATCCATTGTTATACCTCTTTTGAAATAATAATTATCCATATAATTATATACCCAATTATAAAAAAAGTCAAGAAAATATTGATTAATTTTCTTGACTATTGGACAAATATGCGGTATAATTTCAATAGAAGCACCAACCGTCCGCTGAAAGCAACAAATGATCGTCCTCCTTTGGCACTTTTGTATATTCAAGTGCTCCCGAAGTAGGATCAAATCCGCTAAGAGCATCCCCTGCCGCTCTCCGTGCTCGTGGGCTCGGAAAGCTTCCCGATATATCTATTCCCGCGTCCGATATTACTGCCGCAAGGCTTGCGGGGAAAGATTCATTTTTTAGTCTGTTTACAAGCACGGCTCCAACCGAAGCCATAACAGTATAGCTTTCACCCTCCGCAACAGCTTCTATCGCACACGCAAGGATCTCAAGATCTCCGTCTGACGCGGATGCGCGCGGAGTCATCATAGCAAATACGCTGAAAAAGCATAAAACCGCACATATTATTTTTTGTTTCATTATTTCACCTCACAACTATTATTGCCGATATTTCGGATGTAACAAAGGTAAAAAATGCAATACAACGTAATTGTAACTGCAGAAATGCGTCAATCTCTGGCAAATCCCGCTAACATTGATATTTCATCAAACGTAGGAAAGCTATTATCCGACATTTTTGCGAACCAAATAAAAATAGTCTCTGAGGGAGTGCTCAGATCAAGCCGCGACGGAAGAATAATACTGACTTTCACGGGCGAAGAAAGTAAAGAGATCCGCATTTCTTTTTCAAAAAAGGATCCGGGGCTTATCGCGCTTACTCGCAGCGACACGATCTTCAAAAATTCTTCAACGATATTTCTTGAGGAAGGCACCCGCCGCAGGTGCGTCGGCAAAAGCCTGACCGGAGATCATCTTGAATTTACCGTCCTCACCGATAAGGTCGACAATCGGCTCTTGAAATCGGGCAGACTCATTCTCGACTATTCGATCGAGGTCTGCGGCGTCCGCGCGGAAAATTCATATCTCAACCTGACCGTCGTTCACGACCAAACCGAAGAAACAAACAAAATAATCAAATAGAATAACTCCGGAGGTACAAAATGGATTACACAAAGAAGACCGAACTTCGTATCATGTCTCATAATATCTGGTGCGGCGCGGTATATAACCGCGATCTCCACATGCGCGACATCTATATGCGCTATCTCCCCGACGTTCTCGGATTGCAGGAGATGACACCCAATCTTTATGAGTCTCGTCTCATTGATCTTCTCTCGTCCGAATACGAGCTTCTTACACATAAGGAGGCAGAAGGCTTTACAGATAACACTCCCCTTCTGATTCGCCGCGGCGTCTTTGACGTAGTTGATCACGGCTGGCATCTTTACACAGGACTTAACAACCACAAAACCAAGAGCCTCGCGTGGGCTGTTCTCCGCCGCAAGAGCGACGGCGTCACCTTTGGCGCGATCTCCACTCATTTCTGGTGGCAGGGCGGTCCCGAATCCGATCTCGCCCGCGTCTCCGACGTTGATCAGATGATGACCTACGTTAACTATATGAAGTACAAATACAACGTACCCGTTGTCGCAATGGGTGACTGGAACTGCAAGATCGGCTCTCTTCCCTACCGCCGCGCATACGAATGGGGCGGTCTTGACACCCGAATCTGTGCAACAGAGTACTCACATCTCACAGGCACTCATCATCCCTACGCCGTCCTCAATGAGGAAACCAAGGAATACGAAAACGGTCCCGCGCCCAAGGGGTCTCAACTCACCTCGATCGACCATATCTTCCTCTTCGGTCACGAGGGATTTGACGTTCGCGAATACCGCGTCGTCCTCGAGCAGGATGCCCTCGACGTTTCCGACCATTGCCCGATCTACATCGACTGCAATATCAAGGCTCTGCCCGAGCTTCCTTCCAAGCCCAGAACCCAGTGGATCCCCGTAGAAAACAAATAAAATGCCCGAAAACAACAACATAAACGAACAAGAAGCCGAAAGAAGGCATTTATCAAGCGCCGAGCGTCAAAAGCTGTATCAAGAAAAAGCCGCTCAGAGACGCATGGAAAAGAACAAAAAAAGAAAACGCGAAAAAGCCATTAAAATTGCCGCGATTGCCGTCGGGCTGTTGCTTTGCATAGGCACCGCGATCGCTCTCCATCTGCTGAATAAAAACGTCTGGGTGCCCGCAAAGATATACGAAAGCGCAAATGAGCTTTACTCCGCGGAAGAATATCTTTCCGCCTACGAGGTTTATATCAGCCTCGGCGATTACAAGGATTGCGCCGAACTCGCCGCGGACTGTATCACAAAAAACGCGCAAAAGCTCTCGGGTCGCGAGGACGTTATCATGGGCACGACAAAATCAATGCCCTGGTTCAAGATCGATGAAAACGGCGGCATCTTTTTTGACGAGGACAAATATAAGGGCGCATCGACTCTTATCATCCCCGACGTATTCGATAACAAGCTCGTCATGGCGATCGGTGACAAGGGATTCTTTTACGCAGATCTCCTTGAAGAGGTGATCCTGCCTCCTTCGGTAAAAAGGATCGAATCGCAGGCATTCTTCGCGTGCTCCGGTCTTAAGAAGATAGAATTCCCCGAATACGTTGAATTTATCGGCGAAAAGGCATTTGAGGATTGCACCTCTCTATCCTCCGTCACCTTCTCCGCAAAACTTACCGAGATCGGTACGGCGGCATTCAGAAATTGCGATGCATTGACAGAAGTTTCTCTCCCCGAGGGATTTCTGACCCTTGGTGCACGCTCGTTTGCATCGTGCGAAAAGCTTGCTGCCTTCTCTTTCCCCTCAACGATCACTCTCATCGGAAACAAGCTTTTTGACGGCAATAAAAATATCGTCTCCGTTTCATACAACGGAACGCTTGAAAGATTCAAGGAGCTTTGCTCGGGATTTGGCAACGATACGATACTCAATATCAAAGAGATTACTTGCAAAGATAGCTGATACCGATCTCGGCGATCTACCTTGCGGTCGCAAAGACCGCCAAAAAATTGCTTAAGAAGGCGGTAAATTAATGAAGATACTTGCTGTCGGAGATGTTGTCGGACAGGCCGGCGTCAGCTACCTGCGCGCAAATCTCAGAAGAATCAAAAATAATCTCGGTGCGGATCTTGTGATCGTCAACGGCGAAAACGCCGCGGAAATACACGGAATCGGTCAAAACGATGCAGTTGATATTTTCTACTCGGGCGCGGACGTCATAACCACAGGCAATCACGCCTTCGGTCGGTACGACATCTATTCCTATCTCGACGACGAAAAATACATCCTCCGCCCCGCGAATTTTCCGGGAAGCGCGCCGGGCCACGGTCATTGCATCGTAAGTGTCGCTGGAATGCGCGTGCTCGTTATGAATATTCAGGGCAACGTCGAGATGAAGGTCTCGCTTGCCTCTCCATTTGAGACTGCAGACGCGATCCTGCGCCGGGAAGCCGGCAACTACGATATTGCCGTGCTTGACCTTCACGCGGAAGCAACAAGCGAAAAGCTCGCTATGGGATATTATCTCGATGGGCGCGTTCAAGTCGTTTTCGGTACGCATACGCACGTTGCAACAGCCGACGAGCAGATCATGCCGCGAGGCACGGGCTATATCACCGACATCGGCATGACGGGTCCCGACGTAAGTATCCTCGGAGTTGATCCCGAATGTATCATCAAGGGATTCACAACCGCTATGCCGCAACGCTACCGTGTCGCGGGAGGTAAGATCACGGCTCACGGCGCGCTCTTCACTCTTGCAGGCAATAAATGCATCAAGGCTGAAAGAATAGCTTTTTAACTACGAAGGAGAACGGCTATGGAGATTTATTCTAAGCTTAAAGATCCCGTATTTATCAAAAAAATCAGAGAAGCGGATTGCTTCAAAAAGTTACGCGACGAGCTTTTCGCGCTTTGGGAGGCTCATTGCACCAAGCCGCGCGAGACCTTCCGATACAGCGATTTCAAGCTCTATTGGGAAACGGGAAACCGCGGCGTATATGAATCGATCTATTTTCCGCGCCGCCTCGCCATAAGTGCCGCTTCTATCCTCGCGCTGATTTATCCCGAGGAGGAAAAATACCTCGTCCGTCTTATGGACGAGATATACGCCATTTGCGACGAATACACCTGGTGCCTCCCCGCGCATCAGGGAAAGCTTGAGACAAACAACAACTGCAAGATCGACCTCTTTGCGTCCGAGACGGGCTTTGCGCTCAGCGAGATCTATGCGCTGCTTGGCGACAGACTCGATCCTCTGATCGTTGACAGAATCAAGGTTGAGACAGAGAGAAGAATATTCACGCCCTTCCTTGCCGTTCCCGAATACAAATGGTGGGAGCACGGCACGAACAACTGGACCGCGGTCTGCACGGGCTCTGTCGCGGGCGCGTTTATGATCCAGCGTCCCGATCTCGCGGAAACACTCATCGACCGTTGGAATAAGTCGATGGAATATTATCTCTCGGGCTTCGAGAACGACGGAATCTGCATTGAAGGATGCGGCTACTGGCATTACGGCTTCGGATTCTTCACGGTCTACGCCGATATGCTCAAGACCTTTACGGGCGGCAGGATCGATTGGTTCAAGAATGAAAAGGTCAGAAAGGTTTCGTCCTTCATTCAGAAGATGTTCCTTTCGGGCAATACCTGCGTAAGCTTTGCGGACGGCGGAAGACATTTGAGCTATCATATCGGTCTCTGCCATTATCTCAAGTCGCTCTATCCCGATGAGGTAGTCGTATATCACCCGAAATTCTCCTATAATTACGACAGTTGCGGGCGCTACTGCCTGCATCTGCGCTCGATTCTATGGTTGAATGAGGATTATTACAACGATCCCGCAGACGATACCGTATCCGCCGAATACTACGCCGAGGAATCCGAATGGTTCATCAAGCGTACACCCTCCTACGGCTTTGCTGCCAAGGGCGGAAACAACAACGAGCACCACAACAACAACGATGTCGGCAGCTTTATTTACGCCAAAAATGGCAAGCAGATCATTACTGATCCGGGTGCCGGTGTATATTCACGTCAGTATTTTGACAAAAATACGAGGTACTCGATCCTCGAATGCTCCTCGCGCAGTCACAGCGTACCTATCGTTGACGGTAAATTGCAGGAATTCGGCAAAGAATACGCGGCTGTCGGAACAAAATTTGACGACGGAATATTCTCTACCGATATCGCCGGAGCATATAATTGCGACGGACTTGAGAGTATTCACCGCTCATTCTCCTTCACCGAAGACAGCATCATCCTGACGGATAAATTCGTCTATTCAGGAGACGGCGAGATCGTCGAGCGACTTGTCTCTCTCATTAAACCTACGTACGAAAACGGTGTTCTTTCAGTCGAAGATACGGTGATCGAATTTGATCCTAACGTATGCGATCTTGAAATCGGCGTGGAAAGCAGCGAAAGAAATCATTGCTACTTCATGGATTTCAAGCTGAAGGACGGCGTACGGGAGTTCTGCTGTACAATCAAGTGATCAATTTTTCACGATAATTATTATATTTAGGACGGAAATTTCAATTTTCCGTCCTGTTTTTTCAAGAACCTATTGACAAATGTGTTATTGCCGTGTATAATGTATATATACAGTTGTAACGGAGGTGATTACGTGACAGTTCTTATTGACACAAAAAGCGGTGAACCGATCTACAATCAGATCTATTCGCAGATAAAAAGCCAAATAATAAGCGGAGAGCTCAAGGAAAACGATATGCTCCCATCGATACGGGGGCTTGCAAAAGACCTGCACATCAGCTTTATCACCACAAAGCACGCATATGAGGAGCTTGAAAAAGAAGGCTTCATCTACACTCTTCCCGGGAAGGGGTGCTACGTTGCCCCGAAAAACACCGAGCTTTTGCGCGAAGAAAATCTCAAAAAAATCGAAAAGCATATTGAAGATATCGCATCGCTTGCGGCATCCTGCAATCTAAGCCGATCGGATATCATCGAAATGATAACGTTTATTATGGAGGAAGAAGAATGAATGCACTTGAAATAAAAAATCTGACCAAATCCTTTAAGGATTTCCGTCTTGATAACCTAAATCTCACTTTGCCGAGCGGATGCATTATGGGTCTTATCGGCGAAAACGGAGCGGGCAAGAGCACAACGATAAAGCTGATACTCGATATCATTCACAAGGACCGCGGAAGCATAAAGATCCTTGGCGAGGACAACGAAAAAAACATCGTTCTTGCAAAGGAGGATATTGGCGTTGTTATGGATGAAGTAGGTCTTCCCGAATGCCTCAATACAAAGCAAGTCGGCAAGATCATGAAGCATACATTCAAAAACTGGGATAAGGAAAAATTTGAACGTCTGCTTGCCAAGCTCTCTCTTCCCGATAACAAGTCCTTCAAGGAATTTTCGCGCGGTATGAAGATGAAGCTCGGCATTGCCATTGCGATGTCACACGGTGCTAAGCTTCTCCTGCTCGACGAAGCAACAAGCGGACTTGATCCCGTTGTTCGCGATGAAGTTGTAGAAATGTTCTACGATTTCACAAGGGATGAAAACCACTCGATCCTCATATCATCTCATATAGTAAGCGACCTTGAAAAGCTTTGCGACTATATTGCGTTTTTGCACGAAGGAAAGCTGCTTCTCTGCGAGGAAAAGGACGTGCTTCTTTCAAAATACGGAATCGTACATTGCACACCCGAACAGCTCTCGGCACTCGACCTTACTTCGATCAAGCACACCAAGGTAACGCCTTACGGCATCGAGACAATAGTATTGCGCGATAAAGTACCCGAAGATTTCAAAATCAGTCCGATAAGCATAGAAGAGCTCTTTCTGCTAATGGTAAAGGAGGCAAAATAAATGAAGGGACTTATTATCAAAGACCTCTATATGACGGCAAAATACTGCAGATCAAATATTATCATATCATTTTTATTCTTGCTGTTATCTCTTGCCTCTCCAGATAATCTGTTTTTCACCTTTTATCCCGCTATGCTCGGCGGAATGATCCCCACCAACATTCTTGCATACGATGAAAGAAGCAGATGGATCCAATACAGCGATACTTTACCTTACTCGCGCGCGCAGATCGTAAGCGGCAAATATATTATAGGTCTCATAGCACAGGGAACAATCATTGTATCAATAGGCATTGCGCACGCGGCAGTTATGATTTCAAACGGCACGTTTTCAACAGAAGCTTTTGGCGTCTTTATGATGCTTATTCTAACAATGTCGCTTATCTCATCATCAATAAATCTTCCTTTTATGTTCAAATACGGCGTTGAAAAAGGCAGACTTGCTTATTACGTTATGGTCGGAATCGTCTGTGGAGGAAGCGTTGCTGCCTCTCAATTAATGACGGAATCGACCGAGCAGGAAATAAATCTTTTCGGAGTATTGCCGATCGTATGCCTCATCGGCATCGGCATATTCGCTCTCTCCTGGTATCTTTCTATCGTCTTTTATAAAAATAGAGAACTTTAACGCAAAAAAGCAGATCCCGAAGCCAAAGGATCTGCTTTTTTCTTATTTGAACAAATGTTTTTGATGCTTTTTAAGTATCAGATAAAGCGGGATTCCGAAGCCGAAGACGGAAACGATCTCGCCGATTCCGACCGTCAGGAATATGAGAGGCAATGCCTCGGGGGCGCCGTACACGATCTTTACCACGAAAGGAATCACGATCATATTCGCAAGCGCGTATGGAATTGGCGCGAGATATGGATGCTTCTTGAGAAGTCCGAAGCCGATCATTCCGACAAGGCTTGCAAGGCTTCCGAAGACGATGTCCCAAAGGGCACATCCCGTCAGTAGGTTTGCCATAAAGCAACCGAGAGCGACTCCGGGAACCGCGGCGGGTGTAAACACAGCAAGAAAGCAGAGTGCCTCCGAGAATCTGAACTGTATTGCGCCGCTGCTCATACCTATTGCCGCGCAAAGGTATGTGAAAACAACGTAAATTGCCGCGATAAGTGCCGTCTCGCACAGACGGCGGGTGTGGTTTTTGTTTTGAGTACGCATTTGAATTCTCCATAGTTTTTATTTAGGTGAGGATGGTTTCGAACTCACCGCGGGTATTATATCACAAAGCGGAAATTTTGTCAAGTTTTTTCCTCAAAGGTCTTGAAAAAAGAAGAAAAAAGGTATATAATATTTGTATTGTGAACAGAGTAGGATACCTTGTGTCAAAAAACGCTCGGACGGGGAGTTGCCGCGTGGAATAAGATACGTTCGCCCAAGGTCTTCCGCATCCCGCTGTTGCTACGGGAAATCTATAACTATTTCCTCCCGCCGCGCAGTCAGACTGTTTGCGAAAGGAGGATTTTTCTATGTCAACAAAAAAAGAAAAAGGGTTGCGCAACGTCCGCATCCTCACCACAGCCGCGATGCTCGGCGCGCTCAGCGTCGTCATCGGCATCCTTTGCAAGAATTTTCTCAACTTCGGGAACGGACTTTTCCGCGTCACCTTTGAGAATTTTCCCATCATCCTCTCCGGTATCCTTTTCGGACCCGCAGTCGGAAGCGCCGTAGGTATCGTCTCGGATATGGTCAGCTATTTTCTCTCGACGCAGAGCTTTGCCATCTCGCCGATAGTCACGCTTGGTGCGGCACTCGTAGGTGTCACAAGCGGTCTCGTTTCCAATTATATAATTAAGAAAAAAGGTAATGCAAGGATCATAATTTCGGTCATTGCCGCGCATCTTATCGGCTCGATCATTGTCAAGACATTCGGCATTTTCGCGTATTACAACATGTCGTATGGCATGCTCCTTCTCTACAGACTTCCGACCTACGCGGTAATCAGTGCGATCGAATCATTCTTTCTTTGCCTGATCTTCAGGCACAAGGCATTCAAAAAATTCACGAGGTGATCAAATGACATATCAAGAGGCACTCGAATATATCCATTCAATCTGCTGGACCTTTACTAAGCCCGGACTTGAGCGTATCTCCGCGCTCTGCAAAAAGCTCGGCGATCCGCAGAAGGAGCTCAGATTCATCCACGTTGCGGGAACGAACGGCAAGGGCTCGTTCTGCTCAATGCTCGACTCGGTACTCCGCCACGCGGGCTACAAGACGGGGCTCTTCACCTCGCCCTATATCAAGGTCTTCAACGAGAGAATGCAGTTCTGCGGCGAAAATATCTCCGACGAAGATCTTGCCGAGATCACCGAATTCGTCAAGCCATATGCCGATTCGATGGAGGACAAACCTACCGAATTTGAGCTGATCACGGCTATTGGTTTTGAATTTTTCAAGAGAAAGAAATGTGACTTCGTTATTCTCGAAGCGGGAATGGGAGGCAGACTTGATTCCACGAATATCATCGATTCTTCCCTCCTCTCGGTCATAACCGGCATCTCGCTTGATCATACTGCCTTCCTCGGAGACACGGTCGAAAAGATCGCGGCTGAAAAGGCGGGAATTATTAAAAAAGGCGGTTCCGTCTTATTCGGCGGCAACTCAAAGAGCGTTGAGAACGTCATCAAAATCAAGGCCGACGAAATGGGTGCGGATTATCATTTTGCAGACAAGTCAAGCCTTGATATCCTCTCCTCCGATCTTTCGGGAAGTATATTCAATTATCGTGAATACAAAGAACTCCGCCTTCCCCTGCTCGGTCTTTATCAACCTCAAAACGCTGCAAACGTCCTCTGTGCCGTCGAAATACTCAAGGGCAAGGGTTTGGTCGTACCCGATAAAGCCGTCCGAGAAGGGCTTCTTGCCGCTTGCTGGCCCGCAAGGTTCGAGATCATCTCGCGCGATCCGCTCATAATTTTTGACGGTGCGCACAACCCGGAGGGAATAGAAACTGCCGTAGAGAGCATCAAACGCTATTTTGGTGATCAAAAAGTCGCAGTTCTCACGGGTGTTATGAAGGACAAGGATTACAATTACATTTCAAGGAAATTTGCCGAGATCTCCGACCGTGCCTTTACGATCACTCCCGCCAATCCACGCGCTCTTCCCGCAGATGAATACGCAAAAGTTCTCGATGGTGTCGGGATAACCGCCACTTCATATGACAGCGTCGCATCCGCACTCGACGATGCAAAGAAATTTGCCCAAGACAGCGGCACTCCGCTTGTCTGCCTCGGCTCGCTATACATGTATTGCGAGATCGTTCAGACTATATAATAACAAAACTCCGATGCCGAAGCATCGGAGTTTTGTTATTATAGATCAATCAAAGTAAACGCAAGCAAAGAGCCAAGCGTTATAAGGCATTACGTAAACTCCGTCATCAGCAAAGATACAGTTGTGCGAATCAACGTCATACCAACCGCATCCCTCAAGGCTCTTGAGGATGTAAACCAGATCGTGGTCAAGAGGTACAACGCCATGCTGGGCATCTGCAACCTCTTTATATATGCCAAACGCCTGATTATAGGCCTCTTTCTTGATGAAATTGCCTTGATCATCATAGATGTAACGTCCGATATTTCCGCCCGCCTCAATAATTGTTGAAAACGCTGCCTGGTAACTCGACGCCTTATTTATCCGAACATAAAGAATGGGACCATCCTTACTGTTCATATGATAATAACCGTCATTTTCATTGTAAACTACGGAAATCTCGGCAATAGCACCGCCCATGGGAAGAATAACTTCAATCGGTACGGAATGGATATTGCCTGCGGGAGTCTCGGTCTTTTGAGGTGTTCCCGAAAGCTGATATTGCTGATAATCAAGCTCTTCGATCTGAATGTCGATATCCGCGTATTTCTCGATCGTGAGAGTACATTCGTCAACAGCGGACGAAGTGGATTTCAAGCCGATAACGAGAACAACACCTACCGACGTGCGAAGCACCTTAAGCTCCATAACGCCGTTATCAAGCATGGTACCGCTGTTAGTTTCCGAAACAAACATACGCATGCCGTAGTATCCCACTTCGACCTTTGCAGAATCGGTATAAACTCGGTAATAAGCTCCTTCCTTGGGCTCAAAGAAGAAATATCTCATCTCGTCCTTCTTAACGGGAACGATAACCGAGCCTACGGAAACAACGTATACGCCGTTTACGTCATCGGGATAGTCATAAATGGGATTTGAAGCCTTGCTTATCACCATGATCTTGCCCGAAGGCGCAGACGCCGTGAGCTTGACGGAATCAGCAGAGTAGGAACCCGACGTGGGCTCGGGAATAGCTTCGTAGTCTCCTTCGGCAAGAGAAACGACAGCCTTACCGGTGGCATCGGTTTTATCTTCAGCAACCACCTTGCCCGCCGACATAAAGCTTACCTTTATACCGGAAACGGGATTGCCGTAGCCATCGAGAATTGTTACGGTATACTCGATCTTTTCGGGCTCGAGCACGGGGATCGTTTCTGTCTTTATAGTTATACCGCAAATAAGGCAAACCTGATGCTTCGATCCGGTTTCTGTCAAGGTAGGCTGTTTATCGATAATCCATTCGCCATCCTGATGTCCTTTTGCAAGCACCTTCTTCTGAGAAACGGTAACGGCATTGCATACCGAGCATTTCTTTCCTGCGGTAAGTCCGCTTTCGGTACATGTAGCAGGTTTAGCGGGGATCTCGATCTCGGTGTGTCCCTTTGCAGGGGTCTCCTCCTGAGCTGTAAGAACCGTATTACATACAGAACAATGCGAGCCGGCGGTAAGTCCCGTCTCGGTACAGGTTGCGTCCTTGGCGGGATCGGTTACGGACTGATGTCCCTTTGCGGGAACTATCTCTTGCGCGGTAAGAACTACGTTACATACCGAGCAATGTGCGCCTGAGGTAAGTCCCGTCTCGGTACAGGTTGCATCCTTTGCGGGATCGGTTGCAGACTGATGTCCCTTTGCGGGAACAATTTCTTGCGCGGAAAGGACTTCGTTACATACCGAGCAATGCGATCCTGCGGTAAGTCCCGTCTCGGTACAGGTTGCATCCTTTGCGGGCTCGGTCACTGACTGATGTCCCTTTGCGGGAACAATCTCTTGCGCGGTAATAACTTCGTTACACACCGAGCAATGTGAGCCGGCTGTAAGTCCCGTCTCGGTGCAGGTTGCATCCTTCGCGGGATCGTTTACGGACTGATGTCCCTTTGCGGGAACTATCTCTTGCGCGGTAAGAACTACGTTACATACCGAGCAACGTGAGCCTTCGGTAAGTCCCGTCTCGGTGCAGGTTGCATCCTTCGCGGGATCAATTGCAGAGACGTGTCCCTTTGCGGGGACAGTATCCTGCGCTGTAAGAACCACTTTACATACCGAGCAATGCGCACCTTCGGTAAGTCCCGTCTCGGTGCAGGTTGCGTCCTTTGCAGGATCGATTGCAGAGACGTGTCCCTTTGCGGGAATCGTTGTCTGCGCGGTAAGAACTTCGTTACATATCAAGCAATGCGCACCTTCGGTAAGTCCCGTCTCGGTGCACGTTGCATCCTTTGCAGGATCAATTGCAGGCATGTGTCCCTTTGCGGGAACAGTTTCCTGCGAGGTAAGAGTCGAGTTGCATACCGAACAATATTTACCCTCGGTAAGTCCCGTCTCGGTACAGGTAGGAATAACCGCAGGAATATACATCTCAACATGTCCTATTGCGGGAATAACCTCCTGAGCCTTTATGACCGTGTTACAAACAGAACAATGGATTCCCGATGTAAGTCCGGTCAAGGTGCAGGTAGCGCTCTTACCCTCATCTACGACCTCAACGTGACCCTTAGCGGAAATGACTTCGGTATCGACAGTCTCGCCGCAATTGATACACGTTCTGTATCTCGAGCCTGTCTCTGTACAAGTAGGCTCCTTGCTGACGATCCATTCGCCGGGGACGTGAGGCGTTGCGGGGATCACTTCTGTCTTAAGAGTGACCTTGCACTTAGCACATTCAAGATGCTTGGAGCCCGTTTCGTTCGCAGTTGCTTCCTTATCAATGATCCAAGAACCGTCTATGTGACCGGTGGCGGGAATAGCTTCCGTCTTTACGGTCGCTTTACAAACGGAACACTCGATATGTTGAGATCCTGATTCCGTACACGTGGGAGCGGCATCAATTATCCAGTCTCCTTCAACGTGTCCGAGTGCCGGAAGGGTTTCGGTAGACAGAATTGCTTTACATACCAGACATTCGATATGTCTTGAGCCATCCTCGGTGCATGAAGGATGCTTGTCATAGATCCAGGTGTCACCGTAATGCTCGGTTTTGGCGATAGGAGCCGTTTCCTTTTCGCCGCAAACACAAGTTCTCTCGGAAATACCCTCCTCAGTACAAGTTGCGGTCTTTACGGTATTCCACGCGCCAAAGGAATGAACGTGCGGAGGCTCCGTGGTCTCCTCGGGAGCTTCGGTAGTAACTTCCGGAGCTTCCGTTGTTACCCCGGGTGCTTCCGTTGTAATTTCGGCTGTGGTCTCTTCTGTGGTGATCTCTTCTGTTGTGTTATCGGGGGTCGGTTTTGTTGTCACTTCTGCGGTCGGCTCATCGGTAGTCTCGGGAGCCTTTGTCGGCTCGTCCGTACCTTCGGGCGATACTGTAGTTTCATCGCCGCCGGGAGCGTCCGATACCTCGGATGAGGAATCGGGAAGCTCGGTGGTTTCTTCTCCCGCATCGTTACACGATACGAAAGCAATCGATGCACATATCAGAAAAACCGCGAGAAGTGTCAGTAAGAATCTGATATTTTTCATAATAATTCACCTTGTAATTAAGGATTCAGGGGTGCTCCGACATAACGGTAATAGTAGCATACCTTTGTCCAGGAATGATCAACATCCTTGAAAGTATACTTATCCATCAGAGCCTGAAGGATCTCTGCGAGCTTTTCGTCAACGGGAACGCATCCGCTACGCTCAGGATTCTCGGGGTTATCAACGGCAAGCTTTGCATATTCCTTGATGATCTCGGAATAATCCTCTC
Source organism: Clostridia bacterium (assembly GCA_017411805.1). GTDB lineage: Bacteria > Bacillota > Clostridia > Oscillospirales > CAG-272 > CAG-390. The sequence goes on along the minus strand of JAFQPI010000067.1, from coordinate 13,984 downwards.
CGCCGCCGTGATAGATACCGGCAAGAACGTCGTCAACCTTGTAGTTTTCGTACTGCTCCTCGTAGGACTCGCCCCATTCGCTCTTAAGATGATCCTTAAGCTTATCACCGTGGAGAAGCATTAAGAACATGATGTAGAGATCTTCCTCGGTATACTTGTAGTTGAAGCCGTTCAAATTGATCATATCAATAATAGTGGAGGAAGTGAATACGGGAGTAAAGTTTGTGAAATCGGCATATACGATTGAACCGACTGTTCCGTCAGCACGGAGCTCGTGGTAATATCCGTCGTCGCCGAGAATTACGTCGATACCGCCCGCGATGGTCTCTCCTGTAAGAACGCCGTCAGTGCTCTCAAGGAAGGTGAAGAATCCGGGAGAAGCGAGAGTAAAGTGGTCATACTTCTCTGCGATATATTCGATTTTGAAGGTAAAGCTTCCGTTCTGATAAATATCATAGAAAGCGATATCAATATAGTAATCCTTGCCTGCCTCGAAGTATACAACCATGGAGCAGTTGTTGGGGTCGGTATACATACGCTCACCGCCCTCGTATACGTAATACTCGGTTCTGTCGGGATTGAATACGAATACCCAAGCATCAACAAGATATTCGCTATTCGAAGTAATACGGTATGCGCCCGATTTTTCGGGTACGAACTTATAGAGAAGACCTCTGGGCATGATGGGTCTGTCGTAGGTTACTACGTTATCCTTACCCATTTCTGCAATGAACGCGGAATGTGCCGCAAGGCCCTGAATGGGATCGGCAAGCTGTGTTGCTCCGCCGTATACGTCATAGTAACAGCACATCTGGAGCCATTGTTTGTCGTTTTCAACCTCGAGACCGCAAGCAAACGCTACCTTCTTAAGCAGCTCTGCAAGTCCCTTGTCAACTGTGCAAACGCCGTTTATCGCAGAATTGGATGCATAGTTGAAGTACTGAACGATCTTATCGTAGTAATCAACACCGTCGATGTTAACAAGACCGCCGTATGCAAGATCAAAAACGGAAGCCTCAGAGAAGGGAGTATTATATCCCATAAGGTTTGCAAGGAGAAGAGGACCGTTTGCGCTGCCAACATGATAGTAGCCGTCCTTCTCATTGAAAACGATATCAACGTAGTTCGCGTATCCGTATCCATCAGCAACGCGGTCGGTTGCACAGTTACGGGGAATGAAGCTTGCAACGTTTATATCCTTTGCATCACATACTTCAAAGTTTTTGATATATACGCTGTCCTCTCCGACAGTATCGGTTGTGTCCTTAATATATGCGATAGCAATGGTATATTTACCGTCTTTGAGTGCAACGTATGGGAAGCATGTCTGCCAATCGCTGCTCTCGCCCGAGATCTGGTAGATCTGAACGTTGTCAATAATTACATGAAGGACGTCGGAACCCTTTTCGCAGGATGCGAAATAATCGAATTTAACCGCCTGTCCAGCCTTGAGTTCAACGTCAACGTAGACAAGTGCGCTGGTTCCGTGCGCTTCCTGGTTGGTGTTGACAAGGCACTTAACACCGTTCTTTTCAACGAGAGTGAAATCCCAGATGGTATCAACGTAATCAGCACCGGTCTCCGCGCGGTATGTGATGCCGGAGCCGTTTGCGCCGTTGATCGCTGCCTCGATCTCGGAGGATGCGGGCATATCGGTATCGGGCTTGGGAACCTCAACGAACGCCTGGAGAGACTCCTCGATTCTCTGAGTATAATTATCAGACTTAAAATGCTCGAAAGCTGCAATGAAGGGAGCCTCGGAAACGATAGCGCCCACCTCGATAACAGAGATCATACCGTAACGGTCCACCATAACAGACGTGGGATATGCCTCAATACCGAACGCGCCGACAAGCGCTGTATCGATCTTTGCCATCGGGAAAGCAAGTCCGTTTGCCGACTTATAAGTATTGATCGCGTTTTCAGTATCGCTTTCATAGGGATTGAGCGCAATAATGGCAATATCATCACTATACTGCTGGTAAACGCTGTTCATATATGGGAACTCCTCCTGGCACCAGCTGCAGTTGATGTACCAGAAGTTTATAAGCACAGCCTTATGTGTTTTGAGTGCCTCGGAGAGAGTGAACGTCTCGCCGTCGGTAGTCTTGACAGAGAAATCGTGCATGATGTCTCCGGCTTTATACTTGATGCCCGCTACAGAAGTATCGCTGATGACGGAAGAGGTGAGCGTGATCTTGGTCTCGCTTCCTGTCAAGGGATAGCTGTCTGCCACTTCGTATCCCGCGGGAACACCCTTGGAAATAACGGCATAGTACGTGGTGATATCCGAGGGAAGATCAAATTTTGCAACACCTTCCTCATTTGTATCCGCAAGACCGTAGAAGGGAGCCTTCAGTTCTGCGTTATCATATATGAGAATAGTAACGCCCGAGAATTTGTATCCGCCCTCGCTGACGATCTCGACGGAATAAGGCACGGTATTCTCATTACCGCCCGTCGTGGTCTCATCGCCGGGAGTGGAATCGGGTGTGCCTGTGGTAACATCGGGAGAAGATGTTGTTCCGCCCGAGGAATCCGAAGTACCGGTATCCTCTGAGCCGCCGTTACAAGCGGTAAGACAAACTCCGAGAAGCATGAGCATTGCCAGAACGAAAGACAACGCCCGTGTTGTGGGGATTGTGATTTTCTTCATGTTTTTTCTCCTTAAAGATTGTGTTCTGCGCGGTAAACGATTTATACACTGTAATAATAATTTGCGTAATTAACGATAAAACTTTCACTTTGCGCAAGTTGTAAAGATATAATATTTTATCATAATTTTGCTTTTTAGTCAAGTCAATAACATAGCAAAATAAAAAATAATCCAATTGAATACAAAAAAATTTACACATAGTTGTCAAAAAGCTAACAGCTTTATTGACAGAAAAACGATACTGTGATATAATAATCACATATTTGATAGAAATAGGAAGAAAAAAATGAAAAACGAAGTCTCCCGTCTTTCCCTGCGCTGGGTCTATATTTTGCTCTGTACCGTCTGCCTCGCATTTGCAGGCGTCATATACGCATGGTCGATCCTTAAAGTTCCGCTTGCAGAGGAGTTCGGCTGGAGCAATACCGAGCTCGCTCTTAATTTCACGCTGACGATGTGCACCTTCTGCATCGGCGGCTTTCTCGGAAGCCGCGTCGCAAAGCTGATCGGCGCGAATCTTTCGCTGATCCTCGCGGGACTTCTTGCGGGCGGCGGATTCGTCATCGCTTCCTTTATGAGCGGCAATATCATCGTCCTCTACGTCTCCTATGCCCTCCTCGCGGGACTCGGTATCGGCGTGGCTTACAACGTAATAATCGCGTCGATCAACGTCTGGTTTCCCGACAAGCGCGGATTCTGCTCGGGCTGTCTTCTTATGGGATTCGGTATGACCTCGCTTGTATTCGGTTCAATTCTCGACGCACTTTTTGCAAACAAGGATTTCGGTTGGCGAAAAACCTTCCTCTGGTTCGGAATCATCATGGCGGCTATGATCTGCCTTGCAGGATTCGTTATCCGCAAGCCGTCGGCGGACGTGGTGTTCCCCGAGGGCAAAAAGAAGGCAAAAAAGAAGGAGGAGAGCTTCGAGGTCAAGGATATGTCCCCGCTTCAGATGCTCTCTCGTCCTTCCTTCTGGATCAGCTTCGTTTATATGACCTGCCTTGTGGCGGTCGGAAATTCGGTTATCAGCTTTGCCAAGGATCTCGCGCTCTCAACGGGCGCATCTGCGGCACTCGCAACAACACTCGTCGGCGTGCTTTCGGCTTGCAACGGTCTGGGAAGAATACTCACGGGCGCGCTCTTTGACGCCGCGGGCAGACGCTTTACCATGATCGCAGCGAACGTACTGTCGATCGTAGCCGCGGGAATCACTCTTTTTTCGGTTGTTCTTAATTCTCTACCCATCTGTATCATAGGACTTTGCCTCGTCGGACTCGCATACGGCGCGTGCCCCACGGTCGGCTCGGCGTTCGCATCGTCATTCTACGGTCAGAAATATTTCGCAACCAACTACAGCATCGTAAACTTCAATCTCTTTGCCGCATCCTTTATCGCAACCGCGTGCGCAGGCCTGCGAACAGCGACAGATGGCTTCGTCGCACCGTTCGTTCTGCTTCTCTGCCTTGCTTGCTTCGCGTTGGTGCTAAATATTTGCGTAAAAAAGCCTTAAATAAAAACCTCGCCAAATTGGCGAGGTTTTTTCAATCTATAGTCATATCATAACCGCTGCCATCATTCTCGACTGCGGGGTATTCAATTTCTCCGTCGGAGCATACCACCTTGAAGGCGGGAGTTCCGACATACCATTTTTCGCCTTTTTCAATAGCATTCCACTCCTCGACAGTGCCGCTGTAATACAGCTTTTCAAGCGCAGGCAGATCAAACAGTGCTACGCTTTCCAAAGCCGTGAGAGTTGAAGGCAGGGAAATCTCCTTGAGCACGCGGCAACTATAAAGATATCTACTCTTGAGCTCAGTCACGCCCTCTTGAATTCCGAGAGAAAGAAGTTCGGTGCTGAGCGAAACTGCGCAAGATTCAAAACTACCAACGTTATCCGGATGAACGAAGGATGTCATTCCGGTTGATGAAAAAGCAATGCCGGCAATGTACTCAATATTATCCGGTAACTGAACAGACTTCAATAAATAGCAGCGTGAGAAAGCCATACTGCCTATATATCTCAGAGAATCCGAAAATGTGACGGAATTGAGAGATGCACAATTTCCGAACGCACTCGAATCAATAACAATCACACCCGGAAGTTCTATTTCGGTAAGAGATTCACAGTAATTCAAGCAGCCAAATCCGAGATAAACCACACTGTCGGGAATGATTATCTCACTTAAAGCATTGCAACCGAAAAAGCAATAGCCGGGTATTTCGGTAAGTGCGCTCGGAAGTACAACAGTTTCGAGAGTCTTGCAATTTTCGAATGCAGCATGGCTTAATTCTGTTTTTGCACCCATGAACGTAACTTTTTTAAGATTTTTGCATCGATTAAAGGACTCTTCTCCTATCTTTTCAAGCGACGCGGGAAGGACGATCTCTTCGGCAACGGTTGCTTCGTTAAATGCATAATCGTCAATGGACGTGATCCCTTCGGGTATTCCGGTGACGTTCACCCCGCAAATTATTGAGGAATCTGAGTTCCTTATTATGCAGTTGTTTTCGGAACGAAGATATTTTCCTCTGTTATCTGCGGCATCGATCAGGATCGATTTTACGTCTGCTTTCTTGAGAAGCATTTGAGATATTCCCGCAGTACCTTCATGAAAACTTACTGTATCGCCGACTTCTTTTGAGAGAGAGACGGCATACAGATATGGCTCTTTTGCATTGCCAACATAATTGACTGAGCCGTATTTATTGTATGCGCCTATTCCGTAGAAAGCGTGCAGGCCGATGATCTCGACATTTGAAGACAATGAGACCGACTTTAGTTTTTTGCAGTATCCGAATGCGCTTTCTTCTATAACTGTTACCGATTCGGGAATACTGACCTCGGTGAGTGAATCGCACATACTGAAAGCATGGGAGCCGATCGTTTTAATTCCGTTTGCCAAATACAGATTTTCAATACCGTCACAGCCGCAAAAGGAGCTCGAACCCCAGCTTTCTACGCCCGATCCGATATAAACGATTTTTATCGATTTGCAACCCCAAAACGCTTCGCTTCCTATATGTTTAACGCTGTTGGGAATTGAAACCCCTTTGATATTAATACATCGGTGAAAAGCTCTGGTGCCTATCACGGTTAGTCCTTCGGGGAATTTCACGGAGGTAATATTGTCGTTATGATAAAACGAACTGTTTGCCAAAACCTTTGTATCTTCGTGGATGACGGCATCACCTTTGAATTCTTCATCGAAGGTTATGAGAAAGGCATAAGGGTTTGAGGGATTGCCAAGGTAGAAGCCGTTTTCATAAAGTTCAAATTTCAAATTTTTGCATTCATAGAAGGCATTGAATCCGATTTCAGTGACAGTATCGGGGATAGATACAGAGGCAATCTTGTCATTCTTTATGAACGCTTTTTCTTTAATTTGCTTAATTGGGATATCATTATGATGAGATGGGATGGTGATATCGCTGTCAGTACACTCTCCGATACCCGTTACGATATAGAAACTTCTATCGTTTGAAAGAGTTAATATGAGACCGTTTTCAGCCACAACGGATGAACCCGCGACATATTTCATATAATCCGCTGACCCCCCCTCTCCGCCGAATACGTAATTTAGTACGGGGAACACCGCCGCCAAAAGAACTACGCAAGCGGCGAGAGCAGCAATGCGCTTGACGAGCGCCCTGCGAGCTTTTCTCGTCTTACCCGGCTCGGGGCTGTCGTAATACTCAAGCGCGTCCGAAATAAAGCGTGCGTCCACGCCGTCAAGCACGCCGAGCAATCTTTTATCGTCAAAAGTCTTACCATTTTTCATATCACTATACCCTCCTTTATCAGATTTTCTTTCAGCTTTTTTCTTGTCCTCATGAGCATCATCTTGATCCGCCCCTCGGTCGTGCCCGTCCTCTCTGCAATGGCTCCTATACTCTCGCTGAAGCAATAGCGCATAACAAAGACCGAACGCTCGAACCTCGGAAGCGAATCGAGTAATTCATTGACGATCCGCATAGCGCGGGAATTTTCGTAGTCCGCGGCGAGATCGGTGCCGTCATCGAGAGTCGAGAGGAACTCCTCGCCGACGGTCTGCATATTTCCGCTTCTCTTCCAGGCGTTGACCGAGCGCGTGCGGTCGATGGCGCGGCGGCGAAGGATCGTTACGCTGTAGGCGCGCAGATCATTCGGGCGGTCGGGCGGGATCGAATTCCAGATCTCGAGGAGAACGTCGTTGAGGCATTCCTCGCGGTCCTCGGGCAAGGCGAGAATGTTTGCGGCTATGTAACGCCAGAGATTACCGTACTTTTTCTCGGTCTCGGCAAGCGCGCTCTCGTCTCTTGCGAAAAGCAGTTCTATAATTTTTTCGTCATTCATCTGCCGTCTCCTTTCGCTTGTCTTTCATTTTACATGTCGTAAAATGAACAATATGGTAACGCACTTTTTTGATTTTCGTCCGTTTGCACAAAAAGGAAGGTGTGAATTTGTGCAGATCGACCGATAACCGCCGCTACAATATAATGATACCATATAGGCGAACGAAAGTCAAGAAAAACGCCCCTCAAAAGCGAGGGGCGTTTGGAATCAATCGGTATCTATCGGTACTCTTGGATCTAACGGTATTACATTGACATACTCACCGTCTATTGTAATCGGATTGTCCTGATATTCCTTAACCTTGTCGATCATTTCTTGGAGTGCTTCGTAGTCGGTAGTGTCTACAGTAGCGCGCCAGATTATTTCTCCGTCATAACTGTATGCGGTATATACAGTTTCAGTGGCGTGCGAAAATGGCGGTATTGTCGAGCTTGCACTGATTCCTTCATAATCATTATAAGTATGATGAGTGGAAATAAACAGAACGAAGCTGTCATACTCTATAATTTCTACGGGATATGATTTTTCACAATCATAATCGGTAAAAAAATCGCTATAACTGTAATATGGAATGCTCGATATATAAAAGGACGGATTTAATCCCGGAATGTCGTCCTCTTCTATATCTTTTTGTAATACCAAATTCAGATCGTTGTCAAATTCATACATCTTATATCCGCCCGGTTCTGTACTATCTCTCAGATAAAAGTATACTTTGACACCGTTTTTCGTTTGCTCCCAGCGATGTATCGTATCATGATCATTTCCGCCGGTCTGAACGTATTTGACTATATTCCCGTCAAAATCGAGCTTCAGGAGGGCAATATCACTGGTAGTAATTGTACCAACCTTATCCGCGTTGCAGTCACCGACAAAAATATAACCCGATTCGGTTTCAAAAAAACGTCCCAAATCGCCGACAAAGTCATTTCCGAGAACCGTTTCGGACAAAATCCTTCCGTCAAGACTGAATCTGACAAATTTTTGCGGTCTAACTACCCACTTGCCGTTAACGCTTCTTCTCGAAGAATCAAATATCATAATATAATTTCCGTCCGAAGTCGGGTGTATTTCATTTACACTTGGATAATACTCCCCTCCATGTTCAAGAGTAACAATAGAAAGTGATTCTCCGTATTTATCGTAGAAATTGACGTAAACGTAATCGTCATCCCGTGAAACGGTATATACTATACCGTTGGCGTAATCTGCCCCCACAAAAAGATTATTGTCTACGATCTTTTTGAACTCCTCCGGCACCTCACCTATAGGCTTAAGAAAAGTAAAATCTCCTTCGGTATAGGTCAGATCATTTGTTGTTCCCACAGTCTCACTTCCCGCACTCGCATTACCTCCAAAAGTAATACCAAATCGAGGCAGAACGTAATTGACGATCGGGAATACCGCTGAAATCAGCACGAAGCACGCGGCAAGCACCGCGAGACGGCGGTACGCCCTGAAAACAGTTTTTTTATCCCTCTTATATTCGCCGGGAGCTTCGAAGGTGTAGCTCTCGGTCACCTCGGCTATGAATCGCTCGTCGATATAGTCAAGCGCGCCGAGAAGTCTTTTATCTCTGAATACTTCGTTGGTCATAACGTAATTCCCTCCTTGATCAATTTCTCCCTGAGTCTGTCACGGAGACGTTTAAGTAATGATTTGATCTTGCTTTCGCTGAAGCCGGTCTTGCGCGCGATAACGAGGATGTCCTCGTCAAACCAGTAGCGAAGTATGAATATCTTGCGGTCGGTCTTTGATAACGAATCGAGAAATTCATTGATCACCGCGCCCGCGCGGCTCGATTCGTAATCGTCGGCGAGCATCCTGCCGTCTGTCAGATCGGATAGGAACTCCTCGCCGACTATCTGTACGCGTCCGCCGCGCTTCCAGGCGTTTGCGTCCCTTGAACGCTCGAGCGCAAGCTTGCGGACGATCCCTGCAAGATAGGCGGTAAAGCTTTTCGGCTCGTCGGGCGGTATCTGATTCCATAGCGCAAGCATAGCATCGTTGACGCATTCCTCGCGGTCCTCATTCAGCGCGAGGTAGTTCGCCGCGATCGCAAGACAATATCCGCGGTACTTTTCTTCCGCCGCGCGTATCGCGCCCTCGTCACGGTTCTTGAACATTTCTATCAGTTCCCTGTCCGTCACTCAATCCCCCCCTTTGCCGTTTTTTGAAAGGTCCCTTCACTTATATAGTTGCAATCGGCAAAATTCCGTTGCATGTTTTTGCAAATATTTTTGTTTTTTCTTTCCGTGTAATAATAACACAAAACGTGTCAAATGTCAATTATAAATAAAATATCCGCCGCACCTTTCGGCGCGGCGGATGGGTGGTATTTTTTTATTTTGTATACACTATCTCGGCTTTTTCGGGCAAATACTCGGTTCCGAATACGTTGTTTTCGAAATCCTTTCGGCTTCCGTTATAATTAATGACCGTAAGCGCGTCGCATCCCCGGAAAGCATTGCGATTCAAATTGATTGTCGGTCCGAAAGTAACTTCCTTAAGCGATCCGCATCCGCTGAACGCGCCGGAACCGATTTTCGTACATTTTGCGGGAATAACTATCTTTTCCAAAGACTTGCAGTTTGCAAAAGCGCTGCTTCCTACCTCGGTCAAGCCATCCGCCAATACTATTTCGGACGGAAGCGAGGTGCAGTATTCGAAAGCTCCCGAGCCAATAGCGGATATCTTGGAGAAATCCACCTCATTGAGGGTCGTGCAGTACTCGAATGCATGGTTCGAAACCTTGAGCGAGCCATCAAGGATCTTGAGACTTACAAGTGATTCACATCCGAAGAAAATATGATCTCCGAGTATCATATCGGTCGGATCCTCAAAAACGACGTTCACAATAGCTTTGCATTGATCAAACGCCTGAGAGCCGAGATAACCCGCCATTTTCTCGACTACTACGGTTTTTAACGACTCGCAGTCATAAAAAGCTCTGTCATCTACTCGCTTCAGACTTGCGGGAAGCCGCAGAGAAGTCAATCCGCTTTCAGCAAACGCGCTATCTTCGATCTTCTCGATGCGGTCGTTGAAGCTTACGGAGGCGAGTTTCGGGCATTGGCTGAATGCATAAGTACCGATCTCCTTGAGGTTTTTCGGCATCTGCACAGATTCAAGCGACGTACACAGCTCAAAGCAATTTTTGCCTATGCTGACAAGAGTGGACGGGAAATTTACTGTTTTGAGAGAATCACAACCGTAAAAGACCTTTTCGTTCAATGTCTTGATTCCCTCGGGCAGATCAAGAGACTCGAGCGCATCGCAATCCGCAAAAACGCGCTTTTCTATAACTTCGAGCTTCGCGGAGAAAACAATGCTCTTGAGCGAAGCGCAGTCCTCGAAGCAACTCTCTCCTATAACGCTGAGAGTCGAGGGCATCACGAAGGATTCGAGCGCGGTGCATCCGTAAAAGCACTTCTCCCCGATACTCTCAACTCCTTCCAAGGTAATATTTTTGAGAGCGGTGCATCCCGCGAAAGCCATCTTGCCGAGCGTCTTTACGCTCGCCGCGAGCTTGACCGTATGGAGGGACGTACAATTTTCGAAAGCTCTCTCGTCTATCGCCTTTATCGTTGACGGGACGGTTATCGACTCAAGCGACGTGCAATTGTCGAACGTGCCCATCGGAATGACCGAAACAGATTCGGGCAATACGAAGGATTTGAGCGAAGTACAGCCATCGAACAAAAACTTACCTATACTTTTCACGGTATTGGGAATCACTATGTTTTCAAGAGAAGTACAGCCGATGAAGGCGCCGTAACCGATCTCGGTCACGCTTTCGGAGAAAACGATCTTCTTCAGATTAGTGCAATCTTCGAAGGCACGTTCTAATATCGTAGTCACACCCTCGGGAATGACTATCTCTTCAATTCCCGAGCCCGAATATCCTCCGATAGAGGTCATTTTATTATTGTAAACGACCTTTTTCAGATTCTTCGCGTCGATAAAGCAATCAAGCATTTCGGTAACGCTCGCGGGAATCACGATCTCAGAAAGTCCGGTTCCGGTAAACGTACGCGCTCCTATGCTCTTGAGTCCTTCGGGCAATTCGATTTCCTTGAGCGACTCGCAATATGCAAACGTTTTGCCTCCCAGAACCTCAAGGGTTTTCGGAAGAATAACCTTTGTGAGTTTATTGCAGTCAAGGAAGGTTGATTTCAGCTCTTTCAGTGAAGTAAGAGAAAGATCGACAGTCTCGACGCATGAGCCATCAGATCCAAATAAAGGCTCAAGATGAGTAACTGTGGACGGAATTACAACATGTGTTACCCGTGTTCCCTTGAAAGCCTGCCCCCTTATTGTCAGCAATCCTTCATGGAGAGGTATATCCACAAGCGACGAGCATCCCGAGAAAGCAGCCTTCGGGATCTCGGTCACAGCCGTGTTAAGCTCTACCTCGCAGAGGGAGATACAGTTCATAAAGGCGCCCTCTTCAAGCTCCAGCACGCCGGGCATGACAACACGTTTCAGAGAAACACATTTCCAGAAAGCATGGGATTTTACTTTGGTCACGCTCTCGGGTAAAATTACCTCTGTAATATACGCGCATCCGACAAATCCGTCAACCGCCGTTACAACGTCGCCTTCGGGAGAGATGCCCGGGATCGTTATAACGCCCGAATCCATACGGCTTTCCGAGCATTGAACCGTACAGGTTCCGTCGCCGTTCGACTTGAATCTGAGCGGAGCGTCAAAGTCAGGAGGAGCTTCGCCGAGGATTATCAGCATTTGATAATCGTCCTCGCCCAAGCCGTCAAAGTTTTTCGAATTGCTGTCCCATTGAACCTGAGTTCCGCGGTAATATACGCGTTCGAGCTCGCATCCCGAAAAAGCTCTGCGTCCGACGCTTCTGAGCGAGGCGGGAATGCTGATCTCGTCAATACTGCAATTCATAAACGCTTCCATACCGATGGATTCAAGAAGATATCCGAATTCCACGGTTTTTACCCCCGCGTTTGCAAAAGCTCTGTCGCCGATCGAGGTTACGCTCGTGATCTTTATCTCTTTAAGCGATTTACAGCCGTAAAAAGCATTTGAACGAATGGCGGTCAGACTTTCGGAATACACTTCCTTAAGATTCTTACAGCCCGCAAACGCATTGTCTCCTATCTGTTTCGTTCCGCCGAGATCGACGGTCTCGAGATTCTGACAGTTTGAGAACGCGTTTTGCTCGATCTTTTCAAGCGTTGACGGCAGAGTGATCGTATAGATATTATCGCAGCTGTAAAAGTGTCTGCTCTCAATTATCGTTACGCCATCCGGAATAACGACGTCTTTGGAAAGAGTCTCCCTGTTGACAAAAGCAATGCGAGTTCCGTCCTCGGAAAGAACGATACCGTTCGACGTTCCGATCGTGCTGTTTTCGTGCACGCGGACCTCTATGAGATTATCGCAACCGTCAAAGCAGCCTTCCTCAAGCTTCTCAACGGTCTCCGGAAGAGTAATGACTCTTACAGTACCGTTACCCGCGAATGCGGATGCGGATATGGTCTTTACGCCATCGGGAACAGTCACTTCCGTGTCTGCGCCCGTGTAGGAGATCAAAACGCCGTTTTCGATAACGAAGAAACTATCAGGCGTAGGAGTAGTTCCGTTCGATTCGCTTTGCGAGGTTCCGCCGGGTTCGGTCTCATCCGGCAAACCGAAAACTCCCGATCGAAGCAGGGCTGCAAATACTGCGAATACAAGCAAAATTGCACTCAAGACCGCCGCGGCAAAAACGACCGCCATGCGCTTCTTTGGTTTTGCCAAAGATACGGATCGGATATCTTTGGAAACTGCATCAACAAATTCATCACATTCTGCGAGCAGAGCCTCGTCAACGCCGTTTAAAAGCTCGGGCAGAAAAATACCGTTCGTCATACGTAATACCCCTCCTTCAGCAAATATTCTTTTAATTCTTCTCTTGTGATCTTAAGCATCTTTGATACGTTGGATTCGCTCGTTCCCGTCTTTTTTGCTACCGCTCCGACCGATTCGCCGTAAAAGTATCTCAAAAGGAACATCGCACGGCGGCGTGCAGATTGTGTATAAAGGAAACGGTTGATAGCGACTTGGAGCTCTGAAAGCTTGATACCCTCGGAGATATGATCATGATCCGAAAAGAGCGTTTCTTCAAGTTCCTCGAAAGCTACTATAACGGCGTTCCTCTTATCTGCGCCGCGCTGCTTCAATCTGTCAATACAAAGATTGTGCGTTATCTTGGCAATATAAGCCTTGAAATTGGCGGGTTTTGCGGGCGGGATGCTGTTCCATGCCCGAAGATACGTATCATTAACGCATTCCTCGGCATCCTGCTCGTTCCCAAGTATGTTTTTTGCTACAATGAAGCAATAATCGCCGTATTCCCTCTGCGTTTCGGCAATTGCGCGTTCATCGCGATTCCAAAACAATTCAACCAATGAGCTGTTTGCCGTTTTTGTTTTTTTGGTCAATCCGGTCACCTCTTTCAATTGTTATATTCGGAAGTGCGCCGTCCGGTTATTTCACACTTCCCTTCACCCAATAAGACGAATTATTGACTCTGAATCTGAATGATATAAAAAATTTTTTCAATTTTTTTGATTATTATGCGGTGAATGATGGGATTCTGAACCCATGCGTGCGCGTAAGTTCCTGCGAAATTTGATATACATACCCCGCGCACGCTGAACAAGTTGCAAAGCAACTCGTAGTGGGTTCGAATCGTGCACGATTCGATCACCCCATAAAGAAACAGCGGAATCGCTTTGCGAGGGGGTGAATGATGGGATTCTGAACCCATGCGTGCGCGTAAATGACTGCGTAATTTGATATGCTTACCACGCGCACGCTGAACGAGTTGCGAAGCAACTCGTAGTGGGTTCGAATCGTGCACGATTCGTTCACCCCATAAAGAAACAGCGGAATCGCTTTGCGAGGGGTGAATGATGGGATTCTGAACCCATGCGTGCGCGTAAATGACTGCGTAATTTGATATGCTTACCACGCGCACGCTG
>JAFQPI010000066.1 GCA_017411805.1 Clostridia bacterium | reverse complement strand
TTGCTACCTACTTTACCTTCCCCGGCGGGGAAGGGGGACCACGCGAGTGGTGGATGAGGGGAAGAGACGGAGGCTCATTGTTAGCACCGAATACTGCTACGAGCGCATTTCAACATCAAGTTTTAGAGTTAACATCGTACTACGGACTCGAACCGGTATTTTACGAAAAAATAAAATTCTGTTTTGCGTACCATAATCTCAATCTATAACTTTTTTGATAAAAAACTTGGGCTATCACATTTTGATTAATGAGATAGCCCCTTCTTCTGATATTATTTGGTTTAGTTTCTCGGTTCTGAACTTATATCATCAATAATCTTCGCGATTGCACTCTCTCTGCAATGGACGGTGATGCGGTCGGCGACGGCTTTGAGATTGTCGGTGGCGTTTTCGACGGCGTAACCGATGTCGGCGGCTTCGACCATGTCGATGTCGTTGTCGTAATCGCCGACGCAGATGAGGGTGTGGCATCCGAGTTTTTCCTTGAGCCAACGTGCGGCGCGCCCCTTGCTGTCGCGCAGATTGTTAAATTCGATCCCGAATTTCCAGCTTCGCGTGATGTTGAAATAGGGCGAAAAGATCCTTTTTACCTCGGCGTAGGTCTCGTCGGTGCCCTCGTTATGCATAACCGCGATCATCTTGACGAAAGGATTCGTGAAGGAGTTCACGAATTCGCGGCGCGATTCGGGTGAATCCTTCTCGTCAAAAGTGTAGACCCTCGCGGAGTTGACGGTGTTGACGTGAAAGGATTTTATTCCCTTGCAGTGATCGTATGCCGTGAAGGCGTGGAGCATCTGCTCGCGGGATACTTCGCCTTGATAAAAAGTATTTTTTCCGTCAAGTGAAACGATGAAGGCACCGTTATAGGCAAGGATGGGCGCGTTGGGAGTGATCACGGAAGCGGCTCCCGTGGCGAACATTTCGTAATTTCGTCCGCTTGCGAAGGTGAAATATCCTCCCTCGGACTGAAAATATTCTATGGCTTCAATATTTTTCTGCGATATCTGCTGATCGATGTAGATCGTCCCGTCGAAGTCGGAGCAGATGAGGTATCCGTCAAATTTTCCCATATGATATTCCTTGTTACATATTATTTATTAAAATACCGTTTTTCCGTCGGATTTGCCGTCGAAAAAACACCTGTTGAAGTTGGAATAATCAGAGTTTATCCGGCAGGCGGTATACAGAGCTTCTGCCGCCGAGAAGATCGTCCTCGATGATCTCAAGCTCGGTCGAGCCTGCGGGGGAGTCGTCGATAGTGATGAATTTGCCTCGGAAATAGAATCGGGGGAGAAGATGGGGCTTTCTTGTCCGGATCAGGTGTTCATAGAGAGGAGTGGAGGTAAACCAATGTCCGAAGCCCTTATGCGAATGGATGATCATTTCTGTTTTGATCTCGTATTTTTCAACGACCGATCTCCAGATATTTTCGGGCGTATCGCAGAGAGCGAAAAGATACGCCGTACTGCCGTTTGGCAGAGTTAGACGAAAATACAGGACGTTACATTCGCAATTGCGCGAGAGCCTGATGGGATGTGCGGTGCGGAGCGCGGGCGAGACGATCGGCATGATCTCCTCAATTCTGATATCATATAGTAGGTTATCTTTGGGTTCTTCTTTTTCTTCCTTTTTTGGCGAGAAAAGACGGGAGAAGAAGCCCTCTTTGACTTCATCCTTTGCGCTGTTATCATCAAAGGAAGTATAGAAGTTTCGTACCGTCTCCGTGATGCTCGGATATATGAAGCAATCTGCGACTGCGATGGGCATTAAATATATTTTCGGCGCGGCATGAGAGCCCGTGAAGCGCGAGGCATGGGTGCAGCCAAGCGAATAGATCGGCCAGAGATCGAGAATGACAGAGGGCATAAAACCGACGAACTCGGTGTCACATTTCAATTCCCCGCAAAGCTCAGAAAAATCACGCTCCTCCTCGGGGAAAACAGGCCTTGAATTCGAGAGAAAGTCAAAAAACATTTTCCTTGCTCCTTTCGTTTATAAAATTATTATACTATATTTTCAAGATAAAATCAATAGCCGCCCGAAAAAATCGGGCGGCGGGAGTCTTTATTATTTATTGTGGCGTTTTATCCCATTCGATAGCTGCGACGTTTCCTTGGGTTATGATATTTCTCAGGTAGGCTTCAAGGAGTGAGTAGAAATTGCCATCGCTGTAAACAAGCATGCTTTGACCACTTGTGAAAGTGAATGTATAGCCTGCGACTGTTTCGCCTCTCATTTCGGCTGAATAGAAGTAAGGACCGTCTATCATTACGGCGCATGCATTGTCAAACTGACCGTAACAGCGCACCGCGTATGAGTATTCGAGGTCTTTTTCGCTATCAATATATTCCCAAACTATCTCGCGCTTTTCCTCAAGAGTCAGCTCGATCGGAGACGGTTTGGCGTTTTCCACAATTTTTATATTATCCGGAATAGGCTCTTCCTTGTATCCGTCAAGGAAATAAGAATAGTACGCCAGATGTCTTTCGTAAATAGTACCGAGCTCATCTTTTGTTACGGTACCGTTGCCGTAAGCCACGTCGAGATCGGTGAACTCTCCGTTTTCATATACGTACAGCGACGTTGACTTGTTAAAGACGAACTTATAATCTCCGATTTCCTTGCTATAGATCGAGGTAATGCCCTGAGCTGCAAGAATGACTTTGTTACCGAATTTACCGTAATAATGGTATTTTTTGAAGTTCCTTTCATTGAAAAATCTGTGAGGGTTGTATCCTATATAACTCATTTTCAAATAAGCATATTCAACGGCCATCTTTTCGCGATCCGGTTTGTTTTTGTATTTTTTAAGTCCTTCCTCATAATATTTCGCATACAGCCATACCTCATATGAATCATTAATGTTGCGCATCTCGTCATCGCTCAGTTTTTCGATTTCGGGTACAAATTCAAGATATTTATGAGGCTTTCGGGCGACGGGAAGATAGAATTCGGTATAATCGGAATAAAACTCCTTTATCTCCTCGTTCGTCAGAATATTATTTTCGATTGCTTCACTATAATAATAAAGCACGCCGTTTTCAAAAAGCATTAACCATCCTGTATAAAAATCAAAGTTATATCCACCAAGAACAAAGCAGCATCTATCCGATGCTCCGCCATTATTCCATGTGATAATCGTATCGCCATATTTACCGAAATAAAACCCGCCGTCAGATCTGGTCATAGCACTGTCGATTGACTTGAATTTCTTATATGTTTCCGGAAGATCGAGATTTACGCAGTATGCCCGATTCATCATCGTAAGGTCATCCTCGGTCAGGACGTAATCATATCCCTCGGGTACTTCTGTTATTTCTGTAGTCTCCGCGGTCGCCTCTGTGGTTTCTGTCGTTGTAACTTCCCCCGGATTCCAACCCGGAAGAATATCAAAATGTGTCAGAACGTAATTAACTACCGGAATTATTGCGCTGATGAGTACAAGACACGCGGCGAGCAGAAGGGTATATTTTATAGATTTGCGGGTTACGCTTTTGTCGCGTTCCGGTACTGCCTGACGCATATTCGGTGCTCTCAGATCCTCGACGGTCTCGGCGATGAGATCGCGGTCGATATATTCGAGTGCTTCGAGCAAAACGATTTTGTTGTTCAGATTGATTTCTTTCATACCGTTATACCTTCCTTTCCGAGTTCTGCCGCAAGTTTTTTGCGGATGCGGTGGAGAGTGACTTTGATCCTGCTTTCCCCGAATCCCGTTTGCTTTGCGATCTCCGAATGGCTCATATCCAGCCAATAACGCATGATGAAGAGTTTACGATCGCTCTTCGGCAGAGTGCGCAGAAAGCGGCTGATGATCTCACCCGCGCGGCGTGCCTCGTATGCTGCCGAAATATCCGTGTCGTCCTCGATCATAGAGAGAAATTCCTCTCCGACTATCTGCACGTTCTTGCCGCGCTTCCAGGCGTTGTTTGACCGAGATCTGATTATCGATTGATGCCGAACGATCTCGCAAAGATACGCGGAAAAGCTTTCGGGTCGCTCCGGCGGGATCGAATTCCAGAGCGCGAGGAGAGAATCGTTCAGTACCTCCTCGCGGTCCTCCCTTATTGCAAGAAATGATGAGGCGACGTAGAGACAGAGATTGCCGTATTTGTCCTCTGTCTCCTTTATTGCCCGTTCGTCCCGCGCGAAGAACAATTCAATTATCTTTTCGTCTTGCATTACGTTAACCTCCTTGAAGCCTTTGAGTTGTCCCTTCATCCAATTAGTAGCATTTCCGCGCGAAAGGTTACAGTATTTTTAAAAGTTTTTTCATTATTATGATAACATATTTCAACTACGGTGTCAAGAAACAGCCGCCCGAAAAATTCGGGCGGCTGTTTGCTTTTTAGAACAGGTCTTCCTGATTAGCTGTTTTGATGCCCGCGCCTGCGAGTGCGGCGGAGGCGACGGCGTTGTCGTCAACGCGGAAGATCATGTATGCGTGTCCGTCGGGTGCGAGGAACGCGTAGGTGTACTCAACGATGACGTGCGCCTCGGCAAGCACCTCGAGGATGGCTGCCATACTGCCGGGCTTGTCTTCAATCTCAGCGGCGAGAACGTCGGTCACGGTCGAGATGTATCCGCCCTCACGGAGAACGGTCTCGGTTGCCTTCGGGTCGTCGCAGATGATGCGGAGGATTCCGAAATCCTGCGTGTCTGCGATAGAGAGGGCGCGGAGGTTGATATTATGGTTTGCAAGGTAACGGGTCGCTGCAGCGAGCTCGCCCTTCTTGTTTTCAATAAAAACGGAAATCTGTTTTACGCTCATTTATGAAACTCCTTTCAATTGTGAAGTTTATAGCTTTTGATTAATTACGTTTTTTCGGTGGCTTAGCCGACGAAAAAACACCTTTGAGGCGAACGAGGCGAGCCCGCGCGCCGAGGGGAGCCGTCTGAATCTTTGATTTGGGCGGCGGAGATAAGCGCGCGTACTCTCAATTGTAAAACGAAGTTTTACAATTGGAGACTTAATCGTGAAGTTTACGCTTGTCGATTACGCGAACAGCCTTGCCCTCGCTTCTCGTGATCGTCTTGGGTGCGACGAGGTGTACCTTCGGGTTGATACCGAGCATCGTCTTGATGGCATCGGCAAGAGCCTTTTCCTTGATTGCAAGATCCTTGACGGTATCCGAGAACTGCTCGGGACTCAGCTCGACCGAAACGTCGAGGGTGTCGTTGTTCTTGACGCGGTCGACCTCGATGAGGTAGTTGGGCGAATAACCTTCCTTGATGAGGACTGTTTCAATCTGAGAGGGGAATACGTTTACGCCGCGGATGATGAGCATATCGTCGCTTCGACCCATCGGCTTCGACATCTTGATTAGTGTTCTGCCGCAGGAGCATTTCTTTCTTGAGAGAACGCAGATATCACGGGTGCGGTAGCGGAGAAGCGGGAAGCCTTCCTTGTCAAGGCTTGTGAATACGAGCTCGCCCTTCGAACCTTCGGGAAGTACCTCGCCGGTCTCGGGGTCGATGATCTCGGCGTAGAAGTGGTCCTCGTTGATATGCATACCCGTCTGCTCTTCACATTCGAAGGATACGCCGGGGCCCGAGGTCTCGGTGAGACCGTAGATATCGTATGCCTTGATGCCGAGCGACTTTTCGATGTCGCGGCGCATCTCCTCGGTCCAGGGCTCGGCGCCGAAGATGCCTGCCTTGAGGTCGATATCGTCGGGAGTAAGGCCCATTTCCTTGAGGGTCTCGCCGATGTATGCGGCGTAGGAGGGAGTGCAGCAGAGGATGGTAGCGTGGAGGTCGCGCATGAACTGGATCTGTCGCTCGGTGTTGCCCGAGGACATCGGAAGAGTCAGGCATCCGACCTTATGCGATCCGCCGTTGAGACCGGGACCGCCCGTGAAGAGACCGTAGCCGTATGCAACCTGGCAAACGTCCTCGTTGGTGCCGCCGACAGCGGTTACCGCGCGCGCACAGCAATCCTCCCACATATCGACGTCAGCCTGCGTGTAGAATGCTACGACACGTCTGCCCGTTGTACCCGAGGTGGACTGGATACGGACACAGTTCTTGAGGTCCGTGCCGAGGAGTCCGTAGGGATAAGCGTCGCGGAGGTCGGCTTTGGTGAGAAAGGGAAGCTTATGAATATCGTCAATGCTCTTAATGTCATCGGGAGTGACGCCCTTTGCGTCCATGAGGTCGCGGTAATATTTTACATTTTCATAAACGCGCTTTACCTGCTTTACGAGTTTTTCGGATTGAAGCGCCCGCATATCCTCGAGCGCCATGCACTCGAATTCGGGCTGGTAGTATTTCGCCATCGGAATGGTCTCCTTGCTATAGAAATTGGTATAATTATACACCTATATGCGCGATTTGTCAAGAAAAAATGAATAATTATTTAAGTAATTTGGTAAATTATTAATTCCTCGGTCTCCATTTATCGGGAGTTGTGTTCAGGTTGACCTTGGGATCGTCGACGCTTGCGACGTAGGGCATACCCTCGTAGATCTGATGGATGCCGTAGCTGAGCGCGCGATCAAAGAGGCCTAAGTTATAATCCTCGTATATATCCTTATACTTTTCGGTAATATGGTCGCGGAGGGCGAAGATCAGCGTGGTTCTCTCGGAATGGGGGACCTTCTTTCCTTCCTCGGTCTTGGTGAAGAAGTCGTTGAGGAGGGTCACGGTGTTGTCAACGAGTCCTGTTTTGCTGTAGACCTCGTAGAGCGCGTAGGAATGAGCAAATTCGGGGATCAGACGAAGCTTTGCGATGCGATATGCCTCTGCGGGAGTTGCGAGCTCTGCGGCGGCGTCGAAGAGCTCAAAGCCGCGTGTTACAAGCTCGGATTCGGTGACCTTTGCGCCGTAATCGAGGTACTTCGACCAATCGACGTTCTCGAAATTCTTGATCATATCGAGGGTCAGCTCGGAGGGGAACTCGCGGTTTATGCGGTCGACCTTGTGCGCGTAGATCGTCTTTGCGAATCTGTCGTGGATGCCGAAATGCTTATCCTCGACGAGCTTTTGACCGAGGTCGATATACTCGCGGATATATTTCCAACCGCGTCCGTAATATCCCTTGAGGAAATCGTTGATGTAATTCTGATATTCCTCCTCCGACATATAGGGGTTCCAGAGGAGCTTTGCCATAACGTATGAGCGGAGCTCGGGGAAGTCGCAGGTCTCGGAGAAGAAGTTGCCCTCCTCGTAAACGCCGATTACGTGGTTGTCGGCGAAGAATTTTGCATTCTCACGAAGGACCTTGAAGTTGGGGAAGAAGGTCACCGATTCAACGTAATTCGTGGTGTAATCCCAGACGTAGAGCTTGTCGCTGACCTTTGCCCAATCCGAAATGTCCTCGGAGATCGTCTTTTCGCTTCCCGCCATAGCGTATACGTCACGACAGGTGCCGAGAGGATGCGAGAAGCAGCATTCGATGGTGCAGAAGCGGACTATGACGTTGTCAGCGGGCGGAGTCTTGCAGATGCTCCTGGTGTGGTGATATGCGAGGGTGTCGAATTTCAGATCGGGATAGTCAGCTGCGAACTCTTCTGCGATCGCGTTGACAAAACGGATCTGCGCGCCCGAAAACGCGCCCTCCTCTTCATAGATCTTCCGACATTCGGGGCACATACAGGGCTTCTGCGCCGTGCCGTTATCGGGCTGTGAGATCGAGATGATCTTGGCGTCGGGGCGATCCTTGAGCAGGGAGCGGACCTTTTCTTTGACGAGATCCATTACGTCGGGGTTGGAGAGGCAGGGCTGTGCACCCCAGCCGCTCTGACGCGTGCCGTCTTCATTAAGAGCAAAATACTCGGGATGATCGGCGAAGTATTCCTTGACCGAGATCCAGTTTTCAAGGGTATGCACGAAGCCGCCGATGTACTCGATCTTTCCGCCGTATTCCGCGGGGGAGTTGTTGTAGACGCCGTTGAGCTTGAGCTTTGGCTGGAAATTGTTCTGACGCGAGGTTACGAAGTCGATGTCGCGGTATTCGAAGACAGGTATCTGCTCGTCGCGCTCGATCGGCTGAACACCGAGAACGTCGCGTACGGGGATCTTTTCGTAATCGGATGCGTAGAAGCGACAGCTGAGGTAGTTCTCGAGAAAGGTATAGACACCGTAGAGCGCGCCGCGAACACCGCTTCCCGCGATGAAGAGCTTCTTGCCTACGGTTTCGATGACAAATCCCTCCGCGCCGAGCTTCTTTGTGTCAAACTGACCCTCTGCCGAGCGGTTTGTGTAGCCGACGAGGATCTCGTATTCCTTTTCGGTTTCGGCATCGGTCAATACGGGAAGCTCAACTCCCGAGATCTTTTTTAGGTAGCCTTGAAGCTCTGACGCCGCCTTGATATTCGATTCGGTCGAGCCCTCGGGGCGGATGATCACGTATTCGGAAATATTGTTCTGTACAAACACAAGCGTATCCTCCTTGATGATAAAAGGTTCTTCGGTTTCTTCGGGTTCTTCTGTAGTTTCGTCGGGAATTTTAGGTGTTGATACATCCTCGTCGGTCGTGATCTTGCCCGTATCGGGAGAGCAGGAGACGGCGGCGGGAAGCATTATCAGCGCAAGCATACAGCAGATCAGTCGTTTCATCATGATAAACTCCTTAAAAAGTCTTCGGATTCCTGTCTTGACTTGAAGATGATAATATTCTTTTCCTTGTATTTTTCAAGCAATTCGATGACCCTCGGGCGGCTTTCCTCGTTGAATTTCCTGATAAACTCGATGAATTCGAGGTCGGGCTCGGTCTCGACCCACGGCATGTCCGCGCGAGGCTTGCCGCGGCGCGCTTCTACACCCGCGATGCAGACCTCGACAGGGTAATCGAGGAAGATGACGGTGTCGCAGGCTTCCATACGGAGCTCGAGCGTCGAGCCGTAGTTGCCGTCGATGATCCATTCGGGCAGAGCAACGGTTTCTCGGAGTGCCGCGCGGAATTCTTCCTTAGGCTTTGTCGTGCGGTCGGGATTCCAATACATCATATCGAGGTAGTGAAGCGGCAGCCCCGTCTTTCCTGACAAAGCACGGGCGAAAGTGCTCTTTCCGCTTCCGGGACAGCCGATTATCATAATGCGCCTCATCAGGCCACCTCCGTTTTTTTCTTTATTATATCAAAAGGAATAAAGATTGTCAAGGAAGCCCTTGATTTTTTTGGCTTTTTGTGATATTATTATCCTATTAATTCTAAGGAGATCGCTATGAACATTCTTCGTGAAAAGATCAAAAAGAGTGAGAAGACCTGCGGTACGCTCGTCAGCCTCACCGATCCCGCGCTATGCGAGATAATGGGCATCGTTGGATATGACTACATCTGGATAGATATGGAGCACACTTATATGTCGTATAAGGAGGTGCTCTGCCACCTGAATGCGGCAAGGTCGGTCGGTGCGGCATCTGTGGTAAGACTGCCGCAAAACGATCTGACGGTAACAAAAAAGATCCTCGAGATGGGTCCCGAGGGCATCATATTCCCGATGATGCGAACGCCCGAGGAGGTTCGTGAGATGATCGGTGCAACGCTCTATCCGCCCCACGGTACTCGCGGCTTCGGTCCGATGAGAGCTATCCGCTACGGCGAGACCGACTGCAAGTATTATACCGACGAGGAAAGCTTCGAGCTTTGCCGCTTTATGCAGATCGAGCACGTTGAATGCGTTGAAAATCTTGAGGAAATAGTCAAGATCCCTTATATCGACGGATTTATCTTCGGTCCGAACGATCTTTCGGGCTCTCTCGGCGAGCTTGGAAACGTTTTCGGCGATAAAACGATGGATCAGATCCGCCGGGCGCTCAAGATCGTCAAGGAAAACGGCAAATACGTCGGACTCGCAACGGGTGATCTTCGCCCCGAAACGCTTCGTTTCTGGTCGGAGCTCGGGATAGATATGATGACTGTCGGCGCCGATTGGAATTTTGTTTTTGACGCCGCGAAGAATACGAGAAATCTGCTTCAGAAGTATCATATGGAGGCGTAAGATGAGGCTCATAAAGCAGGAATTTATCTTCGGCGAGCCGCTTCCGACACCCGAATGCCACGCATCGACCGTTATCGTCGGCGAGGACGGCAGAAGGCTCGCGGCTTGGTTTGCGGGAACAAAGGAGGCAAATCCCGACGTTCTCATCTTTGTCAGCAGATTTGAGGACGGAAAATGGAGCGATCCGCGCGCCGTTACTCCCGAGGTCGGCGTTCAGCATTGGAATCCCGTCCTTTTCCAAATGAACGGAGAGATCGTGCTCTTTTATAAAATGGGCTACCCCATTGCCGATTGGCACACGAGGTATATAACGTCGAAGGACTTCGGCGAAACCTGGTCGGAGCCGCGCGAGCTTGTACCGGGCGACGTGAGCGGAGGCAGAGGCCCCGTCAAAAATAAGCCCATACGCATCTCGAACGGTAATATCCTTGCTCCGGGATCTACGGAGAGAGGCCCCTGGCGTTGCTTTGTCGATATTTATGACGGCAAAGAATGGCGTAAGCGCGATATCCCCGTGACTCTCGAGGGAGCGGAGAAGATCAACGTCATCCAGCCGACTCTTTGGGAAAGCTCGGAGGGCAATATCCACGCGCTTATACGCTCCAATATCGGCAGAATTTACCGCTCGGATTCAAAGGATCACGGCGAGAGCTGGTCGCCGATATATCCCACCGATATGCCGAACAATAACAGCGGAATAGATTGCGTGAAGCTCTCCGACGGAAGGATCGTGCTTCTTTGTAATCCCGTAGAAAAGAATTGGGGTCCGAGAACGCCGCTTTCGCTCTATATTTCGGATAATAACGGCGAGAGCTTTGAAAAAATTCTCGATCTTGAAACCGATGAGGGTGGATTTGCATATCCCTCGGTCGTTGAGTGCGGCGGACGTTTGCATATCGTTTATACCTATAACCGCAAAAAGATCGTTTACGCGGAAATTGAAATTTAATGAAAAGAGGAGCTTATTTTGTATAAAACCGAAGCACATCTGCATACCTATCCCGTATCATCCTGCGCGCAGCTTACTCCCGTCGAGCAGGTCAGACTTTTCAAGGAGGCGGGCTACGATACCGTCATCGTTTCCGATCATTTTTCTCCCCATCATTTCAAGAAGCTCGGCGAGCATCTTACCTTTGCAGAGAAGGTGGATAAGCTCTGCGATGCTTACCTCGAGGCAAAGGCGGAGGGTGACCGCATAGGTCTTACCGTTCTTTTCTCGGTCGAGCTCAGCTTCCATAAGAATCATTATCTGCTTTACGGTGTAACGCGCGAGTTCCTCAAGCTCCGCGAGGATATTTTCGATATCGATATCGACGAGCTTTACGCGCATCTCAAGGCACACGGCATAACCATCATTCAGGCGCATTCGCACAGAGCGGAGAAGTGCGTGCCCCATCCGCATCACGTTGACGGCTTTGAGATCAATTTCAACCTGCGCAAGGATAATTATAATGAAAGAACCGTGAAGGTCGCAAAGGAATATGATCTGCCGCTGACGATCGGCTCGGATGCTCACAGACCCGAGGACGTTGGTATTTCCGCAACGCTTTCCGAGGAAAAGATCGAGAGCATAGAGCAGTATTTGCGGCTTGTCTTTGAGAGAAAGCTCATCCTTTCGGTTGGAACAGAGCTCTGACCGTATAAAAAAGCCGAGGCATCATACCTCGGCTTTTTTGATGAAAAAACGTTATTTATCCCAAAAAACATACGTTTTATCCCAAAATTCGTTTTTCAGGTGATTTTGTGGTATAATGGCAGTGTGGAAATAATGCTTGGACGGTGAAATTTCGTGCGCCCTTCAAGAGGGACCCACCCCCTCGCTCCCCCTCCCGTAAACCGGGCGGGGGAAGTCTCGTAAGTGCTTAAATTTAATTCAGCTATATTGGTGAGATCGACGTCTATGTAATTGTGCATCTGCAAATCTGGACTCCACCCCCGCCCCCTCCTCGTAAACCGAGGAGGGGAGTTAAAGTGTGCGGAGTCTTTTGCAAAGCGTTCTGAAGCAGAAAATTCTTTATAAATTGAAAATTTCCGAAGCTTCAGCGAGGAAATTCACCTCACTTCTTACCTCTTCTCTCTTATCTCTTCCCTAAGAAAGCATCCCCTCCTGCTCCTTCGCGTGTCTTGCTTCGTCTGCCGAGAGCTTGGAGAACAGCGATGCTGCCGCAAGGTCACCGCTGCGTTCGGCTATTGCGGCGAGTCGGCGGTAGTTTTCCGAGGCGCGCCTTTCGTCCATAATGTTGTTCTTCAGCGCACGTGTTGCGGCGACGGGCGCGCGGCTGTCGCGGTCCTCGCAGAGGTTGATCTTGCCCGAATTGCGCACGGCACTCCTCTCGGCGGGATCGCACCCGAGGCGGAGGATCAACTCGCCGAGGGCGCGGTGATGATGCATCTCCTCCATGGCGAGCCTCTCGAAATATTCAGAAAGCTCGGGCAGGGCATCGGCAAAAACTATAGATAAGTAAAGGTATTCTGAGATCGAATTGAGCTCGCCCGCGCGTGCCCTTGCGGCTTCGTTGGCAAGCGGAATATTCTTCTGATGTGAATTGTTTGTCATCTTTCAGTCCTCACAAATATGTTTTCATCAACAGTTTATGCCCCGAGTGCGTATCGGTTAATCAATTCCGAATAAAATATTAAAAAATCACGAAAAAGTTTTGAAATTCCTATTGACAATCACGTGACTGTATGTTATAATTTGAATAGCGAAATTTTAATACCTTGAAAGGATTAAATAAAATGGATATTACCTCTGTTGCGAGTCTTTCCGCAAATATTACAGAAAACGTTAGCCGCGTTATATTCGGCAAGAAGCGCGAGATCGAGCTGATCGTTATCTCGCTGATCGCGGGCGGACACGTCCTTCTCGACGACATCCCCGGCACGGGCAAGACCACGCTCGCACGCGCGCTGGCGAAGTCGATCTCGGGCGACGTGAAGAGAATTCAGTTCACCCCCGACCTTCTGCCCTCCGACATCACGGGTATCAATTTCTTTGACCAGAAGACCTCGGATTTCGTATTCCGTCCGGGTCCCGTTTTCACGAATATTCTTATTGCCGACGAGATCAACCGCACCACCCCGCGAACCCAGTCGGCTCTTCTTGAATGTATGGGAGAGCGTCAGACTACCGTTGACGGCGTGACGTATAAGCTTGCCGACACCTTCTTTGTCATCGCAACGCAGAACCCGATCGAGTCGCAGGGTACCTTCCCGCTTCCCGAGGCACAGACCGACCGTTTCTTCATGAAGCTCGCACTCGGCTACCCCGATCGCGACAGCGAGATGTCGATGATGGATATCCACGGCTCGCAAGTTCCGCTTGATTCACTGGGCGCCGTTTGCACTTCCGCGGATATCGTCGCGGCGAACGCGGCTTGCCGCGGCGTGACCGTGACCGAGCCCGTCAAGGATTATATCCTCCGAATCGTTGACGCAACGAGAAACAATAACCGCATTTCGATGGGTGTCAGCCCCCGTGGCACACTTGCGCTTCTGAATGCCGCAAGAATCGCCGCTGCTTGCGACGGACGCGACTATTGTCTCCCCGATGACGTACGCCGCGTAGCCGTACCCGTTCTCGCGCATAGGATCATCTCGCGCACACAGAGCACCGTCAGAATGTCGGATACAAACGAAAAGCTGATCGAATTTGTGCTTGATTCGGTTGAAGCACCCATCGGTCGCTGAAGCGACCGAGTTAAGATCACGCTTCGCGTGAGTTAAGATTGCCTGCGGCAAGTTAAGATCGCGCAAAGCGCGAGTTAAGATTCGCCTGCGGCGAAGTTCAATAGGAATCAGTTTTATTAAAAAAGACCGAAAGTTTTTGAAAATCCTTAAGAAACTTTTTTCAAAAAGTTTCTTAAGCGGAGCTCGAGGCAGAGCCTCGAACTGTTTATCCGCTTCGAGCCGGCGGCGTCCCTGCCGACGGCTCGGAAGGAGTCAAACATTCCATTGCGGAATGTTTGCGCTCCTTCAACACCTGAGAGAAAGGAATTTGCATACTACTGTAATTGTCTTTAAGTGTATGCATTATACAAGAACTATGAAAAATAAAATAACTGCGCGTGACAAGATCGTATATTTCGTCACTATGTTAGGAGCCAACCTCTTGGGATCAGTTGCGATTATTTTGATTTTGTCGATCTTTTCTAAATCTAACGATCGCAATATTATCATCAAAAATTACAGGCTATTTACCGTAATTTTTGCCCTTATAGGAATTGGAGTCACCTGCCTCGTTACATTCTTATATTTCAGAAGCAAACTGCCTGATATTTTTGTTTCTGATACAGAAAACGCAGACAGCATCAAGGTGATATTCAAAAACTTTTGCTCTTGGGTTTTGCCGGGAGAGGTAATCAGATTTATCTTGGCAACTCTACCGACCAAACCCGGAAGTATGTTCGGTTATCGATTTTTTGACGGATTTTTTGCTATGCCCGCCAATATCGCATATGATTGGTTTTATCTTATGCCGCAAAAGCGCCTTGCAGTAATACGCGAGTCCGGATATACTTTTGCCGATAATGCGCTTTTCTTCTTGATCTATTTAATTTATTTCGCTATCACTATCGCCGTTTTGTTCCTGCTTTTCAAACAGCTTTGGAAAGAAAACGAAGTTAAGAAAAAGAATGAAGTCAAAATCAGAATGGATTACAATAGCGTTAAGTGAGGTTTCGGATGGCACAAAAAGACCTTGTAAATGAAAGAGATTTTTATGCCCAAAAAGAAGTCG
The DNA here is from genome assembly GCA_017411805.1 of Clostridia bacterium. Classification (GTDB taxonomy): domain Bacteria; phylum Bacillota; class Clostridia; order Oscillospirales; family CAG-272; genus CAG-390. Next base: position 56,621 of record JAFQPI010000066.1, on the reverse strand, counting down.
AGCTTTATGATGTGCTGAAATATGCATTAATTGTGATACTTGCGAACTTTATGGCTTATTATCTCGTTTCCTGCATTTATTCTTTTATTTCGAAGCTCGCGGCAAACTCGATGTATCTTATTTTGCAGTCGATATTTATTTACGTTCCTATCTGTGCCGTGCTCCCCGTATTTCTCATGTTCCAGTACATAAGGCATTTTGTGCCGAAGCATTTTTCGCTTGCCGATAGCCCTCACGATTGGACTCGCAAGATGATAAAATGGGTTGGTGTCGGGGAGATAGCGCGCTTTCTGATCGGTCTGATACCTCTGTCAATAACGAAATGCGGAGTTATCACTTCTCCGGTGACCTATCATTTGTATACTACGTTTTATCTTGAGCCGCTTGGCAAATTCGAAGCCGTTATGCTAAACGGTAACGCCGAAGCGGCAGATATCGTCGTATTTTTGCTCATATATTTCTTATATTTCGGTATATATTGTCTGTTGATTTACAAAAAACTCAAAAAAGAGATCATTCGTCACATGAAATATCTTGAAGGCTGTATGAATGAAAAGAAGCGTTTTTATGATTTTAACAAAAATGAAGGAGAATGAAAATGAAAAATAAGCTTGATCCGAAGATTGAAGCGCGTTTTATTGCTCTCGGCAATAAAAGGTATTACAGGACCCTTGTCCTGACAGCAGTGTGGATTCTACTTGTAATCGCCTCATTTCTTGTTTTTGTAATTTCGACCGAGCGTTCATTTGCGGATCTCGGCAATTATCTTATCCTCCTTCTTTGTATTGTTCCGTTTTTTCCGTTTTCAGCGCACAAGATATTGCTCTCAAAAAGTTTTTACGCAAGCGTTTCGCACGCGACTGACGACGCACTTTACGACGAGTTGAGAAAGGCTTATATGAGCAATCGTTTTGATGTTGAAAATGTTCGTTCGGTGACTTTCGAAAAAGATAGCGGCGAGAAATTCACGATATCTTACAAAATAAAGGGTTATATTATGGACGGCTTACACTACGACGAAGGCGACAGAGTCTTTTTTGTACGCGGATTGAAATATCCGCTCAAGTTCCCGATAACCGAGGGGGAGGAATTTACATGCCCCGCGTGCGGACATACGGTTTCCGCAGAAGACGCGGTATGTAAATCCTGCAGATTGGATTTTTCCGATATACTAAAAATATAATGATTGCGGATATAAAGGTTTCTGCCCATATCAAAACAATAATTACAACCAATCTTCGCCTCGGCGAAGTTCAATAGGAATTAATTCTATTAAAGAGGAAATGCACCATGGGAATATTTTTTAAACTGATAATTTCACTGTTTTTCGGTATATATTATTTTCTGCCGGGGCATACCGAGGCTTTGGAGGACGACTTAAACCGTCTGACTTATAATGTCTTAAAAGATAAAACTCGCAAAACTTTCTTGATCATAATGCGTATTGTAAACTCCGTTTTCGTTGCGATTATTGCCGTGATGGCTTTGGCGGAGATCGGTTCGCAGATCGACCTTGACGCAGCGGCGGACGTTGTAGTGAAGATACAGCTTCTGGTTATTCTTTGTGTTCACGTAACAGTTGCTCTGATCATGGGCTCAAAGAGAAAAAAACTCGTCCGCTCCCTTGTACGCGAATTTGAGAGAAGCAAAAACGAGCCCTATACCGATGACGAGTTTTACGAGTACGTCCGCGAGCATATCGTCATATCCGAAAAGGAACTGGCGAAGATGCTGAGGGCGATCCAAAAAGATCCCCGATGACGGACAAATAAACAATTAATCAAAAAATAAGGTGGCATTGTTATGAAAAACTTGATCAAATACTTATGTATCGCTATGATAGTTCTTGCGGTATTCGGCGGCTTTTTCGAAGGCTACTTATTACTTCGCTCTTCTATGGGCGCACCCGCGCAGTTTACCATTTCCTTTGTCAACCACGTTTTGATGCTGGTTGCGGGCATAATGGGACTGAAATTCCGCGATGATGACGAAAGACAAAAGATGCTCGCGGGAATATCGGGAATGCAGACGATCTTCTGCCTGCTTTCCGTGTTTGTTGACCGTTATTCGATCCTGATAGCTATCAAAACGCTCGGTATCGGTGATTGGCTGTCGATCATTTGCTCGGTTATCCTTCTTGTTTACTATATCCGAGGCGCGATAAGAGTGAAGAAGGAAAAGACGGAATCGGTATAACTGTAAGGTTAAATAATATTACGAGTCCGTAGCACATTGTTTCAACTAATACTTTACAAATTATAAATTATAAATAGCAAACCAATGTTAGTACTCGCATAACGGGGTGCAGGGGCTACGCCACATAAGTGGGAACTAAAGCATATTATATCTCTCCCTCCACCACTCCGTGGTCCCCCTCCCTCCTCAGAGGGAGGTGAAGAGTTTGTGCTAACATGTAATATTGAGATATAAATAGCAAAAAAGTTTGAATTTCATTATTAAGAAAGCTTTGTTCGCACTCGCAAATCTTGCCTCCCTCTGAGGAGGGAGGGGGACCGCTTGCGGTGGAGGGAGAGACTTTGACTTTCTTATGTTCTCACCTATGGGGCGAAGCCCCTGCAAGAGAGACGCCGCCTCAGGATGACATCGACAGACTTTTCAGATGCCCCAAATGCGGACATAAGGGATTTTGCCACGTTTCGAGAAATAATAAAGAGTGAAGGAGCGCAAACCTTCCGAGAAGGAAGGTTTGACTCCTTCCGAACCGCCGGCAGGGACGCCGTCGGTTCGAAGCGCAAGGAGCATTCCGACCTCTGCGGAGGTCGGCAAGGGCTTCGCCCCTTGACCCCACAAGCTTTTGAAAAAGCTTGACCAAAACTTTCCACTGAAATTGATTTTCGCTCGGCGAAAATCTTCCTTAAACTTCGCCCATCGGGCGAATCTTAACTCGCGCTTTGCGCGATCTTAACTTGCCGAAGGCAATCTTAACTCGGACGAAGTCCGACCTTAACTCACCGAAAGGAGTCTCGCTATGCTCTTCATCGCTGTCGGCATTGCCGTCGTAGCCGCGGTACTGATTCAGTACTTCGTCTATAAGAAAACAGGCTTTTCAAATATCGAATACAGCGCGACGCTCTCCTCGGGCGAGGTCTTTGAGGGCGATGACGTCTATCTCTATGAGGAGATAAGGAATAACGGCGCGCTCCCGATGCCATATATCAAGATCGATACCGATCTGCCCGACGGTATCGTGTTTACCCTGCTTGAGTCGTCCGTGAGCGATCCCGGCGGTATCTTCTCGAAGAATATGGCCGTCTCGAAGGGCGCGGCTACGCGCGAGACCGAACGCCTGCGCAAGATCAAGCATACCTCGTCGATCCAGTCGCTCTTCGTCCTCCGTCCCTACGCCTGCATCCGCCGCCGTTGGAGACTCACCTGCAAAAAGCGCGGTGACTTCACGCTACGCGGAGTCCTTGCAACCGCAAGCGATATCCTCGGCATCGGCGTTCACTCCAAGCTTATCGAGCTCTCGAATACCGAGCGAAACCGCCTGATCGTACTTCCGCGCCCCGAGGATCTCGCGGGAAATTATACCTCGTCGCGCTACCTCTGCGGAGATATCATCTCCGAGATCTGCCCCGTGAGCGACCCCTTGCGCCGTTGCGGTGCGCGCGAATATCTGACGAGCGACCCTATGAGCCGCATCAACTGGAAATCCACAGCGGCACACGGCAAGCTGATGGTCAATATCGAGGAGAAAACGGTGCGCCACCGTTTCTCGCTACTGCTCAATATGTCCTCGAGACAGATCGAAAAATTCGACGTCCCCTCCGACCCCGCGGCAATCGAGCGTTGCATCACACTCTGTACCTCAATACTTGACAGGATCGCGGCGGAGGACGTTCCCGTGAAATTCTTCTCGAACTATCCGCCCGAGGATATGAAGGAATTCGGCGGAGAGGCTGTCTCGGATGACGAGATCGGAGCGAAGGTCGGCGTCTGCGGACCCTTCCGCGGCTCGCGCGATATGATCTACGCCCTGCGAATGCTCGCAATGCTCGGGATGAAGATCTCGACCCCGATCGACCGTGTATTCGACCATATCGTTGCCCATCCCGAGCTTTACCGCGAAAACGAAAATATGATCATCGTAACGTCATACATCGACCGCAGAATGATGAATCTGCGCGATGCGCTTGCCGCAGAGGGTGTCCGCGTGATCTTCTACGTTGCAACGACACGCAACGAGGTCGGTGCGCTCAGCGAGGAAAATGACGTCTATTTCCGAGTTTAAGGAGGTAAAAATGAGAACAAAAAATAAGAATACCTCCCGGATCAGCAACCCGAGCTTTACTATTCTCGGCTTCCTCGGAGTTTATTTTGTGGTCTGCGCCGCGATCGCGCCCTTTGTGGCGTACGGATTCCTCGAAAATCTCGCGGTATTTGCGCTGATATTCATCCTTATGGCTTTCGGATATTTCCTGCAGGCGGGAGTCAGCGCTGCAACGGGCTTCAAGCGAGAGCTCGAGACCCGCGCCTACGAGCCCGAGCATAAGTATTTCAAGCAAAACCGCGCCTTTCCCGTCTGGGTGATCGCGCTGATCCTTTCGGTATTTGTCAGCAAGCTGACGGATATGTACCTTTTCGAGCGGTCAAAGCAGCCGACGGTGGTCTACGATCCCGATTCGATACTGCCTTTCCTTGCCGCCGCGACCTTTGTGATCGTCGTTGCGCTCGGCTCTTTCATATGGTTCTTCCCCTATAACCGAATTATGACCGCAAAGGGTCTTTATATCGGCGTGACGGTCAATCTTGTCGTCTTCTCGCTCCATTCGATGGTCCGCTCGCCCGGAGTGGTTACCGTCGGCATTTGCCTTATCGGCTACGCATTCTGCGCGCTCGTCGCCGCGAATCAGTATTCGCTCGGCAGAACTTATCGCGGGACGGTCGTTTCTTTTATGACGCCGCAGACGAGAAGATACAATCTCCTCTTGTCCATCGGACTCGTCGGTTTTTTCTGCATTCTGCTCTTTCTTGCTTATCTGATAGTCAACGGTCTCCGCGTTTGCGTGCTTTTTGTGCTTGCCGCGATAATCCGCGCATTCAGCGACGAGGATGTTGGATATACCGAGGAGGAAGAGGAGATCTCGGGAAGTCTTTCGGATATGCTTTGGGGTAAGCAGGATGCCGTCAGCTCGGCAAATTACTGGCTTTTTTGGGTATTCGTTGTATTTTCGATCATTCTGCTGATCGTTGTTCTTGTCCGCCGCCGTGCGGAATTTCAGCGTTTCGTCGCGTGGCTTAAGGCTTGGATAGTATCCTTGTTTGAACTTATTTGGCTTCCGATTCGCGATCAATTCGAGCACGAGGATTATTATTTCACGAATTACGTTGACGAGGAACTGAAGCTTCAAAAGAACGAGCTCAAGGCGAAGCGCAGAGAAGAGAACCGCGCGCGGATGACCTGGAGCGAATTCAACCTCAGCCTCCGAATGAAAAAATCGGATGAGGAAAAATACCGCTTTGCCTACTCGACCTTCGTTTCGCAGCTGCTCAAGATGCCGATGTTCGTGAGAAAATCGGATACACCGCGCAAGATCTGCGAGCGGCTTACCGCCGGCGGACGTGTGGCGTCGAAGCAGGAGATCGAAATGATCACCGAAGCCTTCGAGCAGATCGAATTCGCGGACAGACCCGCAACACCTGAGACCGGAAAGGCTCTCGACGCGCTTTGCAATAAGATAAGAGAAAATATGTAAAGAGTAAATTATAGGATATCTACAATAAACAAAGAAAGAATTAAAATGAAAGAACTTCCCAATGATCTGAAATCCCATATCCGCCGAGTGATCTTAAAAAGAGCGATCCCTTGCGCGATACTGCTTGCGGCGTGCGGCGCTTTGCTGTTCTTCCTCGGCGAGCGAATATTCAATATGGAAAACGTGCAGATGCGTATACTCTGCTACATCGTCGTTATGCTGATCCCCTTTGCCGTGACGGGCTTGCCGATGAAGCTCATTGACCGCACCTATTGCGGCGAGGTCCTTGACGCGAGAGTGAAAAGGACCGTCGATAACGAGTCCTACGTCAAGCCCACGCTCGAGCATATGTATTTCAAAAACACCGTATATCTTGATATCCGCCTCGATAACGGCAAGGAGATCACAGTCAAGGCTTACGAGGGCAGAGACGACGACCTGAATCCCTATTTTTATCATAAGGGCGACCGCGTTTTCCACCTCTATGGTTCGAGGTACACGATAGTTCTGCCGCCCGATACCGCAAATGCCGTCCGTTGTCCCGTCTGCGGGATCAAGAATCTCAAGGAAAACGGAAAATGTGCCGATTGCGGGCATACTTTGGTAACAAAATAAACAAAGGCAATATCAGACCCGAGGGGGAATGATATTGCCTTTCCTTTTACCCTGCGGCGTTCAGCATATTTTCGATAAAAATGCCGTAGCCGCGGGTCGGGTCGGAGACGAGGACGTGCGTGACGGCACCGACAAGCTTGCCGTTCTGGATTATCGGGCTGCCCGACATTCCCTGAACGATCCCTCCCGTCTGCTTTATCAGCTCCGGGTCGGTTATTTTGACGGTGAAGCATCGTCCGCCCGAGGCACTCGTGTCGATCGAGGAAAGTTCGGCTTTGTATTCCCTCGTCACTCCGTCCTCGAGAGTGCAGAGAATAGTCGCCGCTCCGCCGCGTACTTCGTTTTTATGGGCGATTGGGATAGCGCCGTAGAGCGATTTCGGTATCTCGGAATAAATACCGAAAATTCCGCAATCGGTGTTTCCCGTGACCGCGCCGAGCTTCCCCTGCTTGAAGCTGCCGCGAATCTCTCCTGGATCGCCTGCCGCACCCTTCCTTATACCGTTGATATTGACTCCGAGGAGTACTCCCCGTCCGAGAGGCATCGGTTTGCCCGTGTCCGCGTCGCAGATGCCGTGTCCGAGTCCGCCGAAAAGCCCCGTCTTCGGGTCAATGAAGGTTACGGTGCCGATACCTGCGCCGCTGTCGCGCACCCAGATACCCGTCTTGTAACCGCTCTCTTCAAGCCTCGGCGTGACGCTTACGGTAAATTCTCGTCCATCGCGTCGCAGTGTGAATTTAACCGCCTTGCCGCCCGCGGAATCGACTGCGCGGCTGAGCGAATCCGCATCGCTGATTTTTACGTCGTCTACCTTCAATATAACGTCATTTACTCTGACTCCCGCCGCATAAGCGGGACTTCCCGAGCCATCCGGAATGCTGACGACGAGCACTCCCTCGGTAAAAAACCTGACACCGAAGACCATCCCTCCGGGGATCAAGGTCTTCTCTTCGTTTGCCGCGCTTGTATTCACGGGTAATGCTTTTGCCATTGAGGCGATATTCCGTCCGCCTCCGCTCAGCATAAGCGCCGCCATCAGTGTGCAGACATATGCCGCCAGTCTGCCTTTTTTCCATATTATTCGCATAAGATCCACCGGTTTCTTAGTCTGCAGAAAAAACGTGATTTGCTTTTCCGCAATAATAATTTACCCCTTTATTTGTGATTGATGTGTAGAAAAATTCAATCGGCATGCCATTTTTCGGCTGAAAAAATAATTTGTTAATAAACTAATTATTCTCTTGACTTTTCGGAAAAAATTGCTATAATAATAGTTAGTTTACTAACAAACTAATTTCAAAGGAGAATCCAAATGAAAAAGAACCCTATTCCGGATGATATGCTGACACCTCCGATGTTGATAGGCCACATTTCACGCATGCAAAGATGTACCCTCAGGTCAAGGGAAAATGATCCGATCATGACGCAGAACAGCTGCCGCTCTTTACTTTTCTGCCTTTCCCATGAGGAAGGCATGACTCAACTTGAGCTTTCACGCCGTGCCGGACTAAAACCTCCGACGGTAAGCGTTGCCCTCAAGCATCTTGAGGACGAGGGATATATAGTACGCGAGGTAGATGCTGACGATAAGCGTGCCGCGAGAGTATTTCTTTCGGATAAGGGGCATGCTCTTGAGCGCGAGAACACCGAACGCTTCAACAGAGTTGATGACGAGATGATGAACGGATTCTCCGATGAGGAAATCGTTCTTCTCAGAAAAATGCTTCTGCGTATACGCGATAATCTTTCAAATCCGAAGGGAAAGAACGAATAATGAAAAAGCTGATTCCTTATCTAAAGCCATATTGGTTTGTGGCAATGATCTCACCTATTATGATGATAGGTGAGGTTCTGGGCGACCTTTGCCTGCCCTACCTTATGTCTTACATAGTAAATTTCGGCGTTGAGGGATATTCTCCCACCGATCCTAAGCACGGCTCTGAACTTGCCGCAAGCCTTATCGATCTCTTCCTCGGCGCGGATGCGACGAGAATGGAGATCATCATCCTCTTCGGCATACTGATGCTATGCGTTACGCTTGTAGGCGGCTTCTTCGGAACCTTCTGCGCATACACAGCCGCAAAGGCTTCGCAGGGATTCGGAAACGATCTTCGCCGCGATGCTTATTCGCACGTTATGGCACTCTCTGTTGAGCAGACCGATAAGTTTACCACAGGCTCGCTCGTTACGAGAATGACGAACGATATTACGATCCTCGTCGAATTCGTCGAGCATATGCTCCGCATGATCGTTCGCTCGCCAATGTTTTTCATAGGCGGCACAGTTATGCTCCTTTCTCTCAACGTAAACTTCGGTATCGTTCTGCTTTGTACGCTTCCGATCCAGCTTTTTGCGATGGTATTTATCATTCGCAAAGCTGTTCCGCTGTTTTCGGAGGTGCAGAAGAAGCTTGACCGCATCAATTCGGTTGCGCGCGAGAATATCGGCGGTGCACGAGTTATCAAGGCTTACGTCCGCGAGGAATACGAATGCGACCGTTTTGAGACAGCAAACAGCGAGATGCGCGATACCAACCTGAAGGTTCAGCTCCTTCTCGTTTTCATAAACCCGATTCTCATAATTTCTCTCGCCTTTGCGACGGTTGCCATCATCTATATCGGCGGCTGGCAGGTTCAGATCGAGGCGGCGGGTATGACCACGGGTACTGTCATGGCGGCTATTACGTACGTTACTCAGGTCGTAAACTCGCTTATGATGCTGACTATGATCTTCCAGACGATCTCGCGTGCGGGCGCATCCTCGAGACGAGTTATCGAGGTGCTTGAATCCGAGCCCGTCATCAAGGGCGGCAAGGAGACCGAGGGCGTTCGCTCGGATTACGCCATTGAATTCCGCGGCGTTGATTTCAAGTATCCGAATACCGCGGGCAAGAACGTGCTATCTGACATTTCCCTGAAAGTTAAACACGGCGAGACTCTTGCCGTTATCGGTGCAACGGGCTCGGGCAAATCCTCGCTGATCTCGCTTATTCCGAGATATTACGACGCAGTAAATGGCAAGGTCTATATCGACGGACGAGAGATTTCCGAATATTCGCTTCCCGCGCTCCGCCAAAAGATCGGCTACGTTATGCAGAAGAGCGAGCTCTTCTCGGATACTATCGCAAACAATATCAAGTGGGGCAAGGAGGATGCGACCGCAGAGGAGATCCGCGCGGCTGCATCGATCGCGCAGGCGGATTCCTTCGTCTCGGAATTTACCGATGGCTACGACACATTCATTGCAGAGAAGGGCGCGTCACTTTCGGGCGGTCAGAAGCAGAGGCTTTCGATCGCGCGCGCACTCGTCCGCAAGCCCGAGATACTCATCCTTGACGACGCGACCTCGGCTCTCGACCTTGCAACAGAATCGCGCCTCCGCGCGGCTCTGCATGAGTCATTGAAGGATACCACGGTTATTATGGTCGCGCAGAGAATCGCCAGCGTAAAGCACGCGGACAGAATTGCCGTTATTGAATCGGACGGACGGATCATCCATTGCGCTCCGCACGATGAGCTTTTGAAGATCAGCGAGACCTACCGCGATATCTGCTCGTCGCAGAGACAGAACGTAGAAGGAGGTAACAACTGATGGCTGAACAGAGACCTCCCGAAAGACAGGAAGTTAAGATGAATCTCCGACCCGGCGGAGGACCCGGCGGTCCCGGAGGAATGAACGCGCGCATCAACCGCGAAAAGCCGAAGAATATGGGCAAGACGATCTCGCGTCTGCTCCGCTACTCGGGCAAGAGTTCCTGGATACTCATCTTCCTTATCATCGCAACCTTTGTCGTAACTCTTGCCGACGTCCTCAATCCGATGTTCCAGCAGCTTGCGATAGATAAGTTCTATTTCGACGATGCGCTGAAGCTCAGGGTCGATATGAAGTCGCTTACCGGCGTGCTTCTTATCATGTTCTGCGCGTATCTTATCCGCGCGCTCAGCCAGCTCATCCAGGGCAGAGTTGCCGCAAAGCTTGCGCAGAATACCGTTTACCACATCCGCCGCGATCTTTTCAATAAGATCTCGAAGCTTCCGATCAGCTATACCGACCGCCATCGCCACGGCGACATTATGAGCCGGCTTACAAACGACGCGGAAAATGTATCAACGGCAATGTCGCAGTCGCTGACCGCGCTTTTCTCGGGCGTTCTGACCCTAATCGGCGCGCTTTGCATGATGCTTTATTACAGCTGGATCGTGACACTCGTTGCGATCGTGACGATCCCGATAACTATTTTAGTATCGTCTACTCTCGCAAAATTTATGCGAAAATATTTCATTCGCCGCCAGAAACTTCTCGGTCAGCTCAACGGACAGATCGAGGAGATGGTCACGGGCTATAAGACGGTTGTGGCTTACGGCAAAGAGCCCGATGCGATCGAAAAATTCGGAGAGATCTCGGATAATTTCCGTTCCTGCTCGATCTCGGCACGCGTCTGGGGCTCAATAATGGGTCCCGTTATGAACTTCATCGGTAACCTGCAGTACGTTATGATCGCCGCAGTCGGCGGTTATCTCATTCTGAATGCCGATCCCGTGACGGGCGCGGCGTTCACGATCGGCTCGGTTCAGGCTATGCTGCAGTATTCAAAGAAGTTTTCGCACCCGATCAACATGATCGCAAATCAGTATTCGACGATCCTGACGGCACTTGCGGGTGCTGAGAGAATCTTCGAGATCCTTGATTCGAGACCTGAGATCGACGAGGGAAAAGAAAAGCTCGATATCCAGTCGCTTCGCGGAGACATCGAGTTCAAGGATATTGACTTTTCCTATATCGAAGGCGAGAAGGTCCTCAAGGGGCTGAATCTCAGCGTAAAGGCGGGACAGAAGGTTGCCATCGTTGGCGCGACGGGCTCGGGTAAGACCACGATCGTAAATCTTTTGACGAGATTCTACGAGCCCGACAGCGGTACGATAACGGTCGACGGCGTTGATATCACAACGATCCCGAAGGCGGATCTCCGCCGTGCGATCGCAATCGTTCTTCAGGATACCGTCCTCTTCTCGGACACTATCGAGAAGAATATCAAATACGGCCGCGAGGATGCCGACGACGAGGATATGAAGCGCGCGGCGCACACCTCATACGCCGATTTCTTCATCGACCGTCTGCCCGAGGGATACAAGACCGAGCTTGCCGAGTCGGGCAGCAATCTCTCGCAGGGACAAAGACAGCTTCTTTCGATCTCTCGCGCGGTGCTTGCCGATCCGAGAATACTCATTCTTGACGAGGCAACGTCATCCGTAGATACAAGAACCGAAATGCATATTCAGAAGGCAATGGTCGCGCTGATGAAGAACCGCACGTCGCTCATTATCGCGCACAGACTTTCTACTATCCGTGACGCGGACGTGATCGTTGTTCTCAATCACGGTGTGATCGTCGAATCGGGAAGCCACGAGGAGCTTTTGGCTCTCGGAGGAGAGTATCATAAGCTCTACTCGAATCAGTTTGCGGGAATCGCAACATGATAAGCAATTTTGAAAGAGAGAAATTCCGCGCGATCTGCCGCGATATTCTGACAGTCAGAACCGCGGCGGAGGGCGGCGGGATCGGAACTCTCAATGAAAAAAGAATGCATATCGCGCTTAAACGCTTTGTCTGCCCCGATGAGACAAAATACGAGGCGGATATGGGCAACAGATTCGTAGCAGACATTAAGCTCGATGACGAGATCTTTGAGATACAGACGGGGTCGCTATATCCACTTAAAGCAAAACTTGAATACTATATTGAGAACACCGATTGCCACGTAACCGTAGTTCATCCGATCCCAATGAAGAGATTTCGCATTTGGATCGACCCCGAAACGGGCGAATCGCAGCCGAGAAAGCGTGTCCCCGGAGTATCAAACGTCTTCGGCGAGGCGCACGAGCTCGTTTATATCTCGGATGCACTCGCCACGGGAAGGGTTGCGGTATGGTTTCTCTTCATCGAGGAGGAGGAATACCGCTTCCTCGACGGCAGAGGAAAGGATAAAAAACGCCATTCCTCGCGCTTTGAGAGATTGCCCGTCGATATAATCGACGAAGTTGTTTTTGCTGAGCCACAGGATTTCCTCGAGCTGATTCCCGAGGGACTTCCCGAAAGCTTCACGGTGGAGGAATACCGAAGGGCTGCAAAGATCATTCACAGTAAGCACGCATATATGGCTGTCGCGGCACTCCAAAACCTCGGAGTTGTCGAGGAAACCGAGAAAAAGGGCAGAGCGAAGGCTTGGAGAGTAAAAGAAAATTTGTAAATTTTCAAGAAAATGTGAAACCTTGAGCGAAAAAATCTGTCTTAAATAATATGAAACAAAAAGGAGGAATACTTATGAAACGATTAAAAGCAATTTGGGCTGTAGTTTTCATTTCTGCACTTGCAATTTTTCTGTGCGCTTGTTTTTCCGAAAGAGAAAGCGGCGACGCTTCGAGTGCTCCCGAATTGACTCTCGGCGCATTGACCGATTATTCGGATGCCCACGCCGATGACGCTCCGTATATCGTATTTTCCTCCGACCTTGAGCCGATCGCGGCTGAGCGCATCGAGGAGGTAAGACAGGCGTTTTACAAGATGATCTACAAAAACGAAGTTGATGCACAGACCGCATTTTTGAAAAAGACCGAGCTTGAGGGTAATGAGATTGAAAACGCGGCACAAAATTCGGCTGTCGAATTAGCTTTGCGCGGTAAAAGTACGCTTCTGAACCGCGAAAACCTCGAGATCGACGACAGCCTCAGCCACGTAAATCTCTACACCTCGCGCTATTACGGCACAGTCGGCGGCTGCGAGATAATTTCGATCCATTCCTTTACGGAGAAGGAAAGCTCGATCGAGCTCGGCGGCGTGAAGATCGCCAATCCCACTCCTTTTGTCGTCTACGTCTGCCGAGGCGAGGAGATGATCCCGCTTGCCGAAGCATACGAAAAGGAATGGCTGACCGCGATCGACGTCCTTCTGATCTCAAAGCGTAACAGCGATTTCAATACGTATTGGAAAGCGAATTACGCGGATAAGAAGACCGATTACAGCTACGTGAAATTTACCGATGATCTCGAGGATATTTCGGACGAAATGATCGCCGAGATCGAGGCGCGTATGTATACGGATGCCTATGAGGAACGGTACAACGCGGAATTTGAGAATTACACCGAAAGGTATGGCGGCATCTACAGCGAAGAAAGGATCGACGCGATTTGTTCGTGGTATGCCGCGATAGGCGGAAACTCGAGCCACGTGTATTTCATGGAAAATGCAAATTCCGATCTGATCGGCTGGAGATATTACGGAATCGTCTCCGGGTATGCAGTTTTCGCTGAAGTTGATCCGACCGAAGTTGTGACGGTTTTTAAACTTGCGGGACACGAGATCTTTTTCGGTAACGGAGCCGAAATGTGGGTCTACAGCAGAGATTCTGGCATCGTTGAATTTAAGGAGGCATACGAAAAAGGTCTTCTGACCGACGCCGATATCGCGAAGATCGCGGAGAGCCACGGGGCGTATGAGCGGTATTTGATCGGGGATTGAGCGAGCAGCGGATAATGCAGAATGCAGAATGCAAAATGCAAAATGCATAATTATTAAGCTGCAACAAGTAATAACATAACAGAAAAAATCGAGATGCAATGAAGCAGAAACTTCAAAGCATCTCGATTTTTTATTTTGCAAAACTTCAGTTTAGAACATACAATAGGCTATCAAGCAGAAACAAAATTCTCTTCTCAATAATTTACGAGCGGAGCGACGGAAATTTTCCTCCATTTTGCATTCTGCATTTTGCATTTTGCATTTCCTTAAATGTCGTACTTTGCAAGTATCTGCGCGGGGGTCTTACGGAGCAGCGACGCTATCGGAAGGATACCGAAGAGGATGCAGGTTCCGATGAGGAAGGCAAGCGTAAGCGCGCCGAGCCAGAAGGGGAAGTAGAAGGTCGCGCTCGTGACTCCGCCGCTTGCAAGCGTTGTTGCAAGATATGCGCCGATAATAAATCCAACGGTAAGCGTCTGGAGGGCGATTGCGGTTGATTCTACTGCAAATTTGTATATCAGATTCTTCTTCGAGACGCCGACAGCGCGGTAGATTCCTATCTCGCGGACCTTGGAGAGCATCGAGGAGCGCATGATAAAATAGATGCAAACGCACATAAGAAGCAGTCCGAGAGCGAGTCCGACGATGCTTGAAATGATCTCCATACGGCTATCTGCCAAAGCTGTTTCGATCACAAGCGTGGGAGTGACGAAATCGTATCCGTTGAGCTCGGGGTCGTTCGGAGGAAGCTCGGGAAATTCAGCGCGGAGGAAGGCTTCGGTTGCCTCGGGATCTGTGCTGTGGAGAACGAGGTGGGAATTCGATTCTGTAACTTTGTATTCGGAATAATAGTAGTAATCCGCCAAAGCAACGGGATGGGTCTCGCCGAAGCCGAAGACTGCGGAGGCATAGTCCGCATCAGAGAGATAGACTGCCGTTGGGTTGTAGCGAGATGAATTATAGTAATTGTTACGGTTATAGAACTCACCGCATTCGCGGTCAAGCGCGTAGAAGCTCTTTTCGTATTTTTGTCTGTCTTCCATCGAGATCGATACGGGGAAGGCTCCGTGCGTCTCGCGGTACTTGCAAGCGGCGTAATAATCGATATCGCGTGACGCGAGATATAACGCATCCTTGTTTCCTTCAATGAAGTAGCTGAGGATCCAGGCTTCGTCGATTCCGGAGAGCAGGCAATAAACTGCGTAATCATGCAGATAAGAGTAATGCTTCTCAAGGCTTTCAAAATAGTTATCCGAGCTTTCGGGCGTGATATTCTCGTGCATGAGCCATGACGTGTAGTCGCAATAACCGTATTCGGCTGAGCAAACGTCTGTGACTTTGAGAGCGACACCGTTTACCTTTATCGTCTCGCCGACGCGGGGAGTATATTTTGTCTGAACGTTGCCGCCTACAAGAGCTTCGCCTTCTTTAAGATCAATTCCAAAGTCGGACGCGGGAACCAGAGAGAGTCTGCTGCTTGAAGAAAGCAGGTTCGAAGCAAGCGTTTTCGGATGATAATACGCCGCAAGCTCGCCGCTTTCAACGATCGCGGCAACGTGAAGCTTGCTTTCGCTGCTGTAACGAGAAGCGCCGATCTCACAGTTTATCAGATCCTCGTACTCGGAAATATATTCGTATGTCGCGGTTGAAAGGATCTCGTCCGCGGCTTCCTTTGAAAGAACGATATCGAATCTGCCGAGATTCTCCGTGCTTCCCGCGATCACGGGAGAGTTATTAATGAGCGTGTTGGGCAGGATCTCAACGCTTGCGCGATAGGCGTCGTAATTGGAGTAGGTGAAGGTCTCAAAAACACCGGTGGAAATGCGAAGATTTGTTCCGGACATATTAAAGAATCTTGAGGTGTACATATAGTCGATGCATGCCTCATCCTTCTTGATCACTTCGGCAAGCCGATCCTGATCAATGCTGTCGAGCGAGATGTAAAACATGTTTTGGTTGGTTTTGCCCGATACGTTGTCATATAGCGCGATTCCCGAGGCGCAATAGGAGAGCAGGATCGTGAATATCAGAGCGAAGCATACGAGATATGATGCCGCAAGGACGTTGGATGCCTTGGCAACCTTCTTTCCGCGGCGGATCTTTTTGCCCGATAAGATCTTGCTTCCGCTTTTCAAAGAGGCAAAGAAGGTGAAAAGACTGCCGTATTTTTTGCCCTCGAAGCTTGATAGGAGCGAGAGATCGAGGCGGCTCTTTTTTTCGCCGCTTTCCTTTTTCTCAAACGTGCCCTCATGAAGCTTGGTCTCACCGTATTCATCGATGACGTGGACTCCGGGGGTATCAACGCGTAGGAATATCTTGCCGCCGTCGTTTACGACAGTCAGCTTGATCCCGCCCTCAGCGGGTTCGCCGTAGTAGTCGATGCTGACTGCGCCCGCATCCTCGCTCGATTTCTCGAATTCGCCGAGGTAGACGTGGTTTTTGTTCCTTGCAACAAAGTCCGAGGAGATGTCATTCTCCTTGACGGACGTGATCCTTCCGTCGGTGATACCGATGACGCGGTCGCAATAGCTGTCAACGAGGTTTGCCTCGTGCGTGACGAGCAGGACAAGCCGTGTCTCGGCGATCTCGCGGAGGATGTCCATTATCATGACCGTGTTGGTCTCGTCGAGGTTACCCGTGGGCTCGTCGGCGAGGATGATATCGGGGGACTTTACGATCGCGCGCGCGATAGCGATACGCTGCTTCTGACCGCCCGAAAGGGTGTCGGGATAGCGGCTTGCGTACTGCGCCATTCCGACAGCGGAAAGCGCGGACATAGTGCGCTCGCGGATGGCATCAAAGTCCTGCTTGTCGTTCATACCGCAAAGGCGGAGAGCGTCCGCGACGTTGTCAAAGCAGGTCGCGCCCGTATTGAGGTTGTAGTTCTGGAAGATATAGCCGATATGGCGGTTGCGCAGAGCATCCGAATCTGTCGTGATCTTCTCGCCGTCGATCTCGACAGAGCCCGAAAGATAGTTGTCAAGTCCGCCGATAACGTTGAGAAGCGTGGTTTTACCGCATCCGCTTCTGCCGAAGATGGCAACCATACCGCGCTCGGGGAGCTCCATGGTGATATCGTTGAGAACGTGTATCTCGTTCCCCTTTCCGCGGTTGAAGTATTTATGCAGAGAATTGATCTTAATCATTGAGCTCACCTCCCGTCAGAGTCTTTTTGACACTTCCGGCGAATAGCTTGGATTGCTGTTTGAAGGAAACGCGGATAGCGATCAGCAAGAGTCCCGCGCAGATCAGCGCGTATTGCCAGCCGTAGAGATAATTGAAAAAGCCGTTCCATTTTGGCGAGGTAAATATCAGCGCGGCAACTCCAAAGAGCGCGCCGGTTGCGGGAATGAGTGCGATCACGGAACGCATGTACATTGAGATCTTTATGACCGAGGTTTTGATACCCATCGAGCGCATGATGGCAATGTCGTTCTTGAAGGAGACGATGGAGCGTGATTGGCAGAGCCTTATGAAGAATGCAAGGCTTATGATTCCGCCGAGCCAGATCGATACCATGAGGAAAACGATGAAGGTCTTGGCGAATTTTTCAAATGGCTCGGGCTCGAAGGTGGCATTCGAGAGAACGGCGATGTAGCCCTCCCCGAAGAGCTTTTTGGCTGCGCGCCTCGCTTCTATATCATTCTCAAAGAAGAGGGAGAATTGGCAGTAGTCGTTATCGGTATAGATCCGGGCAAGCTTTTCGATGACGTCGATACCGACAAAAGCAACGGAATATCCGTCATAGTCTGCGATCTCTTCGGGAAGCTTGGTTGCCATATTCTTTGCTTCAATCGTCAACAATTCGGAGGTGATGCCGACTATCCCGATAGTCATATCCTCGGAGAAGGGCATATCGTATCCGAATGACTTAGAAAAATAAAATTTGTCTCCGAGCTCGCGGCAGATGGAAAAATCGTGTATGCTGAACATTGAGCCGCCGAGACTTGCAGCGTTCAACATGACGGACGAGGAGCTGTTCATGAATGCCAGGATCCTTGCCATCAACATGTAATCCTCATCTGTCACGTAAGCGGCGGCGGGAAGATTGTTGTCGTAATAGTATGATATTCCCGTCAGAACGAAGGAAACGTCATCGCAGTATACGACTGTTTCACCGAGAATTGCATCCGCGTATTCCTCTTTTTCGGAGATGGGAAGGCGGAGCAGCATCTCACCCTCTTCGTCGGGAAGCGTTCCTTCGAACGTGCCTTCATACTCGCTTACGGGATAGAGGAAGGTGCCGGATGAGCCCATCGAGTAATAATAACGGTAGGGCATGTAATCGAGGCTTACCCCTATAGGCGTGTCGATAAGATAATCGCATTCAACGTATGATTTTGCGCCGTATTCCTCGGCAAGCGCACGTATTTCGTCGATAGTCGGTATATCTCCGTCGCGGCGGACAACAACGACACGTCCCTTTCTGTATTCGAACATATTGCTTGAGATCTCATCGACTATCTCGCGGTCAAAGCAGATCGAGGTCATAAGGAAGACGCCGAGCATACCGACAGCCATGAGCAGACAAGTGAATACCGCAAGCTTCGGGCGAGATGCGAAAACGTGGCCTCCAAGCCCGATTCCGTCCTTGAGATCGGCAAGGAATTCTTTGAGATCGAATTTCTTTTTCTTTGCGGGAACGTAATCGAATTTCTTGTCTTCGCGCGCGGATATTTCGGATGGCTTTGAACCGCGATCGAATTCAACCGAGCCGTCAAAAATTCGGATGTGTCTCGTCGCGCAATGCTCGACCTCCTCGTAGTTGTGCGTTACGATGATGAGGAGCTTATCCTTTGAGACCTCGCGCAGAAGGTTGATGATCTCTTTTGAGGTTGTCTCGTCGAGGTTGCCCGTAGGTTCGTCCGCGAGGATGATGGGGCTGTCCTTTGCGAGTGCGCGGGCGATGACGGTCCTCTGCTTCTGACCGCCCGAGAGCTTCGAACCCTTCTGGCGGAGATGCTTTTCCATTCCGACTCTCGTGAGCAGTTCGACAGCACGTCGGCGTCGCTCGCGGCGGTCCTTGATATGCATCAGCGCAAGCTCCACATTCTGCAGAACGGTATAGCTTTCAAGGATATTGTAATCCTGGAATATGAATGAGATGTACTTTGAGCGGTATTCTTCCCAATCGGGTTCAAGATAATGCGAAGTAGGTGAACCTTCAATATAAAGCTCGCCCTCCTCGTAGCTGTCCATACCGCTGATTACGTTGAGCAGGGTAGATTTACCCGAGCCGGATGCGCCCGTGATCGCAACGAATTCGCCGCGCTCGAAGGCAAGATCGACGCCGCGGATTCCAACTGCAACGCTTCCCTCCGAATAGTATATCTTACCGATGCCCGAAAGCTTCAAAAGAGACATTATTCCTTTTCTCCTTTCGAGATGTTAACACTATTATAGCACACATATTATTAATATGAAATAGTGAAATGATTAATTTTTCTTAATGTTCGGAAATTGTTTTTTGTCCAATTAAAAATATAGGAATATATTGTAATTAATTGTCGGAATTGTGATAGGAGACCTGTTATCCGATATAAAAATCTACGCATCGTTTGCCGATTTTGACTGTTTTATTATAGCATAAACTTTTGCTTTTTTCGATTTTTGGGATAAATCGTATATTTTTTGGGATAAAATGCATTTTTGCAAGCGTTCTTATTATGTTTTCCGAATATCAAAAAGTTTCCGAATAATATTGACACGGCCTATTCCCGGTGTTATAATAATCATATATACGAAAAGTGAGGTACCGACTATGAAAATATACAATGATCTCGACGAGCTGATCGGTGCGACACCGATGCTGAGGCTTGCGAAGACCGAGAAAGCAGAGGATGCGAAAGCCGCGATTCTTGCCAAGCTCGAATATTTCAATCCCGCGGGATCGGCGAAGGATCGCGTGGCTCTGAATATGATCAACGATGCCGAGGTGCGCGGTTTGATCTCGGCGGGCGCGACTCTTATCGAGCCGACGTCGGGAAACACAGGCATCGGGCTTGCCGCTGTCGGAGTTCACAGAGGCTATAAGGTCATCGTCGTTATGCCCGATAATATGTCGCTCGAGAGACAAAAGCTGATGAAGGCTTACGGC
The DNA here is from genome assembly GCA_017411805.1 of Clostridia bacterium. Taxonomy (GTDB): domain Bacteria; phylum Bacillota; class Clostridia; order Oscillospirales; family CAG-272; genus CAG-390. The sequence continues at coordinate 36,677 of JAFQPI010000066.1, read as the reverse complement.
GCAGAGGTCGTTCTGACTCCCGCGGCGGAGGGTATGAGCGGTTCGATCGCAAAGGCGAAGGAGATCGCGGCAAATACGCCGAATTCCTTCATCCCGAGCCAGTTTGACAACCCCGCGAACGCAGATGCTCATTATCTTTCAACCGGACGCGAGATATGGAACGACACCGACGGAAAGGTTGATATCTTCGTCGCGGGCGTCGGCACGGGCGGAACGCTGACGGGCAGCGCACGTTATCTTAAGGAAATGGATCCGAACGTCAAGGTCGTTGCCGTTGAGCCCGACACCTCTGCGGTTCTTTCGGGCAAGCCTGCGGGTCCGCACGGACTTTCCGGTATTGGCGCGGGATTCATCCCCGAGGTGCTTGAGTGCTCGCTTATTGATGAAATTATGACAATTTCCGTTGATGAAGCAAAGACCGCTTGCCGTAATCTTGCGGCGAGAGAGGGCGTGCTCGTCGGAATCTCATCGGGCGCGGCACTTTCGGCTGCGATCAAGCTTGTGAGGCTCGATGAAAACCGAGGCAAGAATATCGTCGTCATCCTCCCCGACGGAGGAGAGAGGTATCTCAGCACAGACCTGTTTTAAGTGCAGAGTTCAGAGTTAAGAATGCAGAGTTAAGGTAAACCGCCAATGGGTGAGGTCCTTATCGGAGAAATAAGATAGGGGTATGGGCTTTGCCCTGTGCCTTTGTAATACAAAGGCGAAACCGGCGATAAAGCAGAACGATGAATAAGAATTTGTCGATTGGAACGGCGTTTTTAAAGCTCGAAGAGAAAATTTGTTTTATATTATATACAGAAAGCTCTGTTTTTGCAGGGCTTTTTGTTTTGCGGGAGCGAGCCCCCGCCCTACGAAAAAGGGCGGTTCAATTTGTAAAAAATCTGCCGTACTATTTACTTGTGTTGAAATTTATGATATAATGTAACTGTTAGAAAAATTTGAATTCAACCAAGCAATTTTTGAAAACTAAAATTTTGTATACAGGGAGCACTTTATGATTACTACAAAAAAGGAACTTGAGTATTATTTGAAACAAGATGCAATCGCTTTGCGGCAATCGAACAAAAAACACCCAAATTTTTTTGGCGATGAAATATGGAAATTTCAAATTATTCTAAGAAAATCCGAATACTATAGCAATTTATATCGCAATTCAAAAAAATGTTATGTGTTTCATTTTGTTTGGTACAAATTACTGTTACACAGATATTCGGTTAAATTAGGATTTTCAATACCCATAAATGTTTTTGGCCCTGGGTTGTCAATTGCACACTATGGTACTATTGTTGTTAATTCTGCTGCCAAAGTTGGGAAAAATTGTCGTATACAAGAAGGCGTGAATATTGGTGCCACGAATGGTAGTAGTGCGGCCCCTCAAATAGGCAATAATGTTTTCATTGGAACCGGTGCAAAAATCATCGGAGATATAACAATTGCAGATGATGTTGCAATTGGAGCGAATGCGGTAGTAGTTAAATCAATCACTGAAAACGGATGTACTTATGGTGGCGTTCCTGCAAAAAAAATAAGTTCTAACAATTCCCATTCAAACCTTTGTCCTGCATTGTTTGAATAAAATTCCGTCAGTCAATTCCAATTTATCGAACAGAATAAAACTACCCCCGACAGATTTTTTGACAATCTGTCGGGGATTATTATTTGTTTACTGCGGATCAAATAAGGCAAACTGATTTGCGATTTCTCCGCCAAGAACATCACCCATTGGCGGTTGAGGCTTTTTATATTAGTCGATAGTCATATCGATCTTGAATCTTGTGATCTTGCGGAGGGTGTTCTTGGGGAAGGGTGTGGTTCTGATCTTGAGAACACCGATCTTCTTATAGGGAACGGCGGTCTTGTTGTACTCGTCGATAAAGGGCTTGATATGAGCCTTTACGTCCTCAATGCCGTTTGCCTTGATATAGTCCTCGTCGGGGAAGATCTCGGCGACGATCGCGTTGTGCGCGAGACCTCTCTTGCTCTGACCCTCGTAAACAACGATGTCGAGAATGCCGGGGGTGGCAATGAGAGCGTTTTCGATCTCCTCGGGATATACGTTCTTGCCGTTCGAGAGGATGATGAGGTTCTTCTTACGTCCCGTGATGAAGAGGATGCCGTCCTCGCGCTGCTTGCCGTAGTCACCGGTGCGGAAGAAGCCGTCCTCGGTGAATGCCTTTGCGGTCTCCTCGGGATCATTGTAGTAGCCGAGCATTACGTTCGGACCCTTGACGCAGATCTCGCCCTCGCCGTCCTCATTGGGATCGAGAATGAGGATCTCATCGCAGTCAAGGGGAGTACCGATACTGCCCTGAACGTTATTGAGCGAGCGGTTTACCGAAACGATGGGGGCGCACTCTGTGATGCCGTAGCCGTTGAGAGTGGTGATGCCCATTGCGGAGAAGAAATTGACGATCTCGGGGTTGACGGGTGCGCCGCCCGTGATGATCATCTTGACCTCGCCGCCGAATGCCGCGCGGACCTGCGCGAAGATCTTCTTGCGGAGGTCGATACCGATCTTGCACATACCGTTGCTGAGCTTGATCATACGCTTGATGAGCTTTTCCTTGCCCTGGTTCTTGATGTTCGCCCAGATCTTGCGGTAGAAGGTCTCAAGATAGAGGGGAACGAGAACGAGATGCTCGGGCTTCTGCTCGCCGAGCTCCTTAGTGATATAGCGAAGACCGCCCGAGATGAAGATCTCGGTGCCGATGATGGCGTGACCTACGATCATAACCGAGGATCCGAAGGTGTGGTGGGGAGGAAGAACGCCGACGGTCTTGTCGCCAAAGTCGATATAGGGGATTACCGTTGTCATATCCGAAAGGACAGCGTTCTGCGAAAGCATAACGCCCTTGCCCTTGCCCGTGGTTCCCGATGTGAAAACGAGAAGCGCGAGAGCATCGGGATCGATCTCTGCGTGATAGTAGGGATCGGGATTTGCCTCAAACTTCGGCTTGCCCGCACGCATCGTTGCGCGGAGGCTTCGCTCGGTCTCCCTTGCAGCAAGATATACGGGCTCTGCCTCGAGCTTTATTTCGGAGGCGATGTATTCTGCCTTTTCCTTTATGTCCTCATCGCAGAAGAGGAAGGAGGCGCAGGCTTTGGAGGCTGTATCTGCAAGGTCCGCCGGCTGCCATTCAGGATCAAGGGGGACGAGAACGCCGCCGATAGAGAGAACGGCAAAGTAGGTGAGCACCCAGTCATAGCTGAACTTACCGATGATAGCGCAATGCTTGCCGGCGCATCCCATAGCGGAAAGCTCGCTTGCGAGAGAGCGAACGTCATCGCGGAGATTGGAAAACTTGATCTTAGTGATCTCGGACTTGGGGGTGCGGCGGAAGGAGTACGCGACCTTGTCGGCGTACGTCTCGCCCGCGTACTCAACGAGCTCGCGCATATTCGTGAAATTGAGTTTTTCGTGAAGCTGATACTTATTCATAATAAAATACCCTTTCGGAAATTAATTTACTCTTTTTAGTCCTTCAAGCAGGAAGGAGAAGCTGTATTTGAAATCCGCGACGGCCTTTTCCTTCGGAAGTCCGCGTGCGACCGCGTCGGCATTGTAGCCTCGGCAGAAGCACCATAAGGAATAGGAGAGGATGTCCTCGTCAACTTCCTTTATAAGTTTATGTTCTTTTGCGTAGATTATTAGCTTTTTGATCTCGCCGGTCCACCATGCGCGGTTGAGCTCACCCATGGAATCCTCCTCGAAAATGTACTGATTGAATTTCATCTTGACTTCGTAGGAGACGAGAAGCGAGCGGGAAACGACGTCGATCGCGTAGTTGAAGAAATCGCGCTCGGGATCGATATCCGATTTAATGGCGTTTCTTACTTTAAGGATTGTGTTTTTATAGACTATGTTGAGAACCTGTTCGATATTCTGAAATCGGTTATAGAAAACACGGTTTGAGATGTCAAGCTTGCGCAGGATCCGCCGCACTGTCAGAGTTGCAGCACCACCCTCCATTGCGATCTCTTCGACGGTATCTATAATTTTTTGCGACATTTCGTCTTGAATAAGGCTTACGGCAGCCTCCGGCATAGGATCACCTCTTTCGTTGAAAAACCGAGGAAAAACGCCTCGGCACATGCTGTGCTAATATTGTAGCACACATTGTGCCGAGAGTCAAGGCTTTTTTTATATTATTTACTTTTCGTTAAAATGTAAACAAAAAGTTAACTATCTCGCTGATGTGAAAAAACAGAAGAGCCTTTTCGTTATATGGATGAATAAACAAAGGAGGTATCTTCCATGGAAAAAAAGGAAAGAAAAAGACTTCTCGCAGGCGTGCTTATCATGATGATCATGTTTGGAGCGATTGCATCTATCGGTTGGACGCGCGAGGATTTTACGATAATTTATTATTACGGTTTCGACGACAGATACGAGACTCATACGGTAAAGAAGGGCAGAGTCAAGGATCCTCTTGATATCGGAAGATACGGATACGTTTTCGACGGTTGGTATTATACCGATAAGCAGGGAAACGAGATCGAATTTGATTTTGAGTCCGAGCGTGTGACGAGAAATATTGAGCTGACCGCGCATTGGGTGCCGTTTGAGACTGAGGTGAATTTTTATCCCGACGGCGGTGAATGCGAGGTTGAGAGTTTGATGGTGCCGTACGGCTCGGAGCTCGTTATGCCGAAGGCAGAGCGCAAGGGTTATTATTTTGTCGGTTGGACGTGCGGTACTTACGTCGTTCCCGAAAAAATTATTTGGAATAATCTTGTGGAGGATGGAACCGTTGGTTTCCATGCCGCCTGGAGCAAATTCAAGCCGGGAACGACTTACTTCATCGGCGAATACGAGCAAAATATCAATCCCGACGGTGAAAAAGAGCCGATAGAGTGGATCCCGATTGATAAAAAGGACGGAAAATACCTTCTTATTTCAAAATATACGCTTGACGTGGGATGCCTCGGACGCCCCGACGGCAAGCCCGGATACGTTAATTGGGCGGATTGTGAACTGAGAAAATGGCTTAACGGTGAATTTTATAACGAGGTCTTCAGCGAAGCGGAAAAGGATATGATCTGTGATTTCATCGACGAGAGCCTTGGTACGACGGACAGAGTAAGCCTGCCTTCCATCGAGGAAGCGCGGCTTCTTATCGGTATTGATACTTTTGGCATCGGGACGATATATGCCAACGAAAAAGGCTTGGTTGACGTAGACAGCTGGTGCGAGTCTTCTAAGGACGGTAAGATCGAGCGATATTATTCGTATATTTCACGATCATTCAAAAATAATAAGAATTGGGTGATCACCGGCGCGCTTGGCAGCACAAGTGCGAGAACAGTATCGGGCATCCGTCCCGCGATCTGGGTGGACGCATCCAAGCTTAATAAAAAATGAAAAAACAGCCGGCTCGTTCTGAGCCGGCTGAAATATTTAATTGACGTTCGTCATATCGGTAAATTCCCCGAGTGCCATATCCTGAAGAGAACGGAGAAGAGCGGGTGCTTTACCGCCGACGGGTTTGCCGTCGATCTCATCTGCGGCGAGGCAGAAGGATCCGACGGAGGAGATGATGACCTCGTCGGCGTCCATCATCTCGTCAAGAGTGAAGGCTTCCTCGGATACGGGAATTCCGAGAATGCCGCAATAACGGATGAGATTTTCGCGCGCGATGCCGGGGAGGATGAGATTATCTGTCGGCGCGGTGCGGAAAATTCCATCCTTAATAATATGTACGTTCGAGTGCGCACATTCGGTGACTCGTCCGTCGCGGTGGAAGACTGTCTCGTCACAGCCCGCGAGAGAAGCCTTTTGCGAAGCCATGACAGATGGGAGAAGATTGAGAGTCTTTATATCGCAGTGCAGAAAACGCGTGTCGGGCTCGGTGATGAGCTTGATCCTTGAATAGACGTCTTTGACCTTCGTTGGGCGGAGTATGACCCATACGTTTCCGCGGCTCATCTCGCCGTAGACGTGATTTCTCGGCGCGGTACCGCGAGTGACCTGAAAGTAAACGAACTGCTCGCCGTCATCGACCTGAGTTACGAGTCGGCTGATGAGTGCGCAGAGCTCCTCGGGTGTGTGTGGGATGCCGATGCCGAGCCTGTCAGCACTTCTGTAAAGGCGTGCTACGTGCTCTTCGAGCTGCCAGACTATGTGGTTGCGCGAGTAGGTCGCGTCGTAAACTCCGTCGCCAAAATAGCAAACGCGGTCGTTCATGGGTATTCTCATATCATCAATCGGCGAGATCTTGCCGTTGTAATAAGCTAAGTCCTTCATAATGCCTCCGAAATTTATGTAAAAAGATATTTTTCTATAATAAAGTATAGCACGACTCGGAGGAAAAGTCAAGATTGAAACGAAAATGCTGTGAAGATTTGTTCAACCCTACAAAAATAAAAACTACCATTGACAAAACCGAATTTTTATTATATAATATAATTGTATAAAAATTTACTCTTACGGAGGAAAAAATGGATAACGCAAAGCTTCAGATGCTCAAAGAAAAAGCCGTACAGATCCGTCTCGGCGTTCTTGAGGGCGTACACGCAGCAGCATCGGGCCATCCCGGAGGATCGCTCTCGATCGCTGACATCATGACCTATCTCTATTTCTCGGAGATGAACGTCAACCCCGCTGATCCCAAAAATCCCGACCGCGACAGACTCGTTCTCTCGAAGGGTCACACAGCTCCCGCTCTTTACGCCGCTCTCGCAGAGAAGGGCTTCTTCTCCAAGGACGAGCTCAAGAATCTCCGCCAGGTTGGTTCCTTCCTTCAGGGTCACCCCGATATGAAGGGTACTCCCGGCGTTGATATGACCACCGGATCTCTCGGTCTCGGTGTTTCCGCGGCTTGCGGAATGGCTCTCGCGGCTAAGATCGACGGCAAGGATTACCGCACCTACGCTATCCTCGGCGACGGTGAATCCCAGGAAGGTCAGGTTTGGGAGGCTGCTATGTTCGCGGCTCACTATAAGCTTGACAATCTCTGCTTCATTCTCGACCTCAACGGTCTCCAGATCGACGGTAAGATCACCGAGGTTATGAACCCCACTCCCCACGACAAGAAGTTTGAAGGCTTCGGCTTCAACGTAATTCTTGCAAATGCTCACGATTTCGAGTCGATCGAGGCTGCTTTCGCCGCTGCACGCGCTTGCAAGGGCAAGCCCTCGGTAATCATCGCAAATTCGGTAAAGGGCAAGGGTGTTTCCTTTATGGAAGATCAGGCAGGCTGGCACGGTGCCGCTCCCAACGACGAGCAGTACGAGCAGGCAGTAGCCGAGATCAAGGCAAGTCTTTGATTAGGAGGTAGAAGTAACTATGGCACAGAAAATAGCAACAAGAGAATCCTACGGTAATGCGCTTGCGGCTCTCGGCGAGAAGTACGATTTTGTCGTTCTCGACGCTGACCTTGCGGCTGCTACAAAGACCGGTATTTTCAAGAAGAAGTTCCCCGAAAGATTTTTCGACTGCGGTATCGCAGAGGGTAATATGATGACGGTTGCGGCAGGTATCGCGACCACCGGTAAGCCCGTTTTCGCATCCACCTTCGCAATGTTCGCGGCAGGACGTGCATTCGAGCAGGTTCGTAACTCGATCGCATACCCCCACCTCAACGTAAAGATCGGCGCAACTCACGCAGGTATCACCGTTGGTGAGGACGGCGCGACCCACCAGTGTCTCGAGGACCTCGGCGTTATGAGAACCATTCCCGGAATGGTAGTTCTCAACCCCGCTGATGACGTAGAGGCTCGCGCGGCTGTCGAGTGGGCACTTAACTACGTTGGTCCCGTTTACATCCGTTTCGGCAGACTTGCTGTTCCGGTAGTATTCGACGAGGCTGATTACAAGTTCGAGTTCGGCAAGAACCTTACCGTCCGCGAGGGTACAGACGTTACCATTATGGCAACGGGTACTATGCTTTACATGGCTATCGAGGCTGCAGAGAAGCTCGCAGAGGAAGGCATTTCCGCAAGAGTTACAAACGTACACACCATCAAGCCTATTGATAAGGAAGACATCATCGAGGCTGCAAAGACCACGGGATGCATCGTCACCGCAGAGGAGCACAATATTATGGGCGGACTCGGCGCGGCTGTTGCAGAGGTCGTTTGCGAGAATTGCCCCGTTCCCGTTCTCCGCGTAGGCGTTGAGGACAAGTTCGGAAAGTCGGGCAAGGTTCCCGCGCTTCTCGAGGCTTACGGTCTCACCACAGAGAATATCGTTGCAAAGGCGAAAGCCGCTATCGCAGCGAAGAAATAATCTAAAAACGGCAAGCTTTCGGGCTTGCCGTTTTTAAGTGGACAGTGGTTAGTGGACAGTGGACAGAAAGATGCGGGCTGATAATTTTGTTTATTAATTAGCGGGAAAGTTTTCGTCCACCTTTTTCAAAAGGTGGCAGATTCTTAAGGCGGAGCCTTAAGCCGACCTCCGCAGAGGGCGAAACTTCCCCTATGCGCTTCGAACCGACTGCGTCCCGCAGGCGGTTTGGAAGGAGTAAAATCTCCCTTTACGGGGCGATTTTTGCTCCTTCACCCTTTTATTCTTAAAACCATACACACCCCATATCGACAAAAAATATACTGTATATAGGAGGTGTAAAATGGATTACGTAGTATTAATGGCACTGCTTGCAACGCTCGGGACGTGGTTTGTGACGGCTCTCGGTGCTGCTACTGTAGTGCTTTTCAGATCCCCGAATCCAAAGGTTATGAATTTGATGCTCGGATTTGCATCCGGCGTTATGATAGCCGCAAGCTTCTGGTCGCTTTTGCAGCCCGCAATAGAACGCGCGGAGGAAAGCTTGGCGATTCCCGCGTATTTTGTCGTAACGGTCGGATTTTTGTTCGGCGCATTTTTTATGTGGGCGAGCGATAAGGTTGTTTCGCTGACGCGGCGAGGAGTGGACGATATAGATGAAGCACCGAACAAACGGTTCCGAAGAATAATGATGCTGATCTTGTCGATCACGCTTCATAATATACCCGAAGGACTTGCGGTCGGGGTGGCATTCGGAGTCCTCAAAAACGGAATGTGGAGCACCGAAAGCCTTATGGGCGCGATCACCATAGCCATCGGCATCGGATTACAGAATTTCCCCGAGGGCGCGGCGGTTTCTCTGCCGCTGAGAAGGGAAGGATTCTCGGCGAAGAAGAGCTTCCTTTACGGTCAGGCATCGGGAATGGTAGAACCGATCGCGGGCGTCTTCGGCGCACTTTTGGTGGTCTACGTGGAAACGATCCTGCCATACGCCCTCGCATTCGCCGCAGGCGCGATGATATTGGTCGCAGTGCACGAGTTGATCCCCGAATGTCAGAAAAATCAAGAAACGCAACCGTATTTCGCAACGATGGGCATCGTCCTCGGTTTTGCTACGATGATGCTGCTCGACGTAATGTTAGGTTAAAAAGTTGAGAAGTTTTTGAAGATTCTAAAGAAACTTTTTTCAAAAAGTTTCTTTAGTGGGGTACGGGGCAAAGCCCCGAACATGCGCTTCGAACCGCCTGCGTCCCGCAGGCGGTTTGGAAGGAGTAAAATCTCCCTTTACGGGGAGATTTTTGCTCCTTCATTTTGCGCGCCTTTGGCGCGCACGATATGCCTTCGGCGCGATATGCTTACACACGATATGTCGGCTTGCACCGACGCGATATGTTCCGCTTTGCGGAACGTAAAGGAAAAAATCCGCCGAGGCGGATTCTTTTGATTTTTATTATATTTTTGCTTTTGATTCCGTTTGAGTGCGAAAATTTCGCGCCATTTTATATGGACCCCACCCCTGCCCCCGCCCCGTGAACATATTTGCCTACGGCAAAAGCCGGATCTGTCTCGGCGGCTGAACACCGCCGTTTTCCTTTGGAAAACCGACAGATCCGCACGGGGCGGGGAACCTCGTTTCAGCTCAAATATTGTTTTCGGACAGAGATTTTGCCGATATCCTATAATTCTGTATCTGCAAATCGGGACCCATCCCCCGTCCCCTTCCCGTAAACCGGGAAGGGAATTTATGTCTTAGTCACCTTATTTATCTATGACTTGTATTGATGTTTCTGTCTAACACATCAAGTTCAAGTGCACGTAGAAATGCGGTCGCGGTAAAAAGTTTGTAGTTGCCTACACGGTCGCCGTTGTCAACTTTAGCAAGCCGGTTTCCCTCTTGATGCGCATAAATATGTCGCGGAGTAGGATTGAGTACCAGTATTTGCGGACAGTCCGATTTGTAAGCAAACTTATATATCGTTGTGACTTTAAACGGATTTTTATCCAAGAAAACCATTGTTCCGTTTGGATACAACGCAAGCGGAGTCAATGAGTCGAGTGTTCCGATAAATTTGCATGAGTACGTTTTATTTCCAATGCCGACTTTGAAACTTTCTCCCTCGCAGACTTTGAAAACGGAACGATAAGGGTATTGAATATCGGTCAGAGCGTAGCCTTTCTCACAGCAAATCTTTCTTAATTGCTTGATGCATTTATTTCGTTTGAAGAGAGCGCGAAGATATATATAAGCTGTTATCAAAATGATCGGAATCAGCAATGCAATAAGCGTTTTATAAGTTAATAATTGTTTTATGATATGCTTGTTTGAGTCGAAGAAGGCGAGAGCGTTAATGATAAAAAATTCTCCGAACGTATAGGTAAGAGCGATTGTCAGCGCATTCTTGATGATAACCTTTTTGCCGTAAAACATTTGGTTACTGCATCGCCACCAATACCCGTAAGCCGATAGATGTGACAGAAGCGCAATTATAAACAGTGTCGGAAGAAATACCGATAGAGCGATGAATTTGTTGACCGAAAAAACGTCTGTATTGAATATCACCGCCAATGCCGGATTTGTCCATCTTATTGGCATAATGATATAAATTAAACCGGCTATGAGCGATTTGAGGATCATTCCGGATTCACGAAAAGCAAAGGTCAATCGCTCTTTCAGATCAAGCTTGCTTCCGCGTGACCGATATTTTTCACGCAGATCGTTGTTATGCTTGGTTATAACATGCAATATCGAATGCGAAATCAGACAAACTGTAACAAGACATATCCAAGAGTTGATTACGGAATAATCGACATCTCGGTAGGAACTCAAGGCTTTATTTGAAAAATCTGCTATGATGTATAAAAACTGCGATGCGCAAATTATAATAAGCGGAGCCTCAACGTAAGCCACAATACCGTAAACCTTTTTTATATAGCGATTATTCATAGAGCTTCATATCCGAATTAAGAGTATCACATTGCTTTTTACAATTGAAGTATAGGCGAGAATACAGCACACAGTATGTGATCAATACGAGAATCGCAATTGTTATAATTCCGCCTACTACAAATAAAGAAATAAACAAGCTGTGATGCTCGACGAGGATATTATTGTTGATGCAGTATATGGCTTTGTATATTGTTGGTGTGCAGAGTATCATACATATTATTGCTATGATTGCGGTTAGAAGGGCAGCAAGTGCGCATTTTTTGTAAAAAATGGACAAATGCTTGAAATGGCTTCTGCGGTTCTCGTTATCACTTATAAAATTCTTATCAACTTTTCCTTTTTTGCCGGTAAGATACAGAAAATTGCTTCTGCCGTCGTATGTATGAGGAATATTATCATATCCGCTTAATACTGCCGCTGATGTCATTTGCAGGACTTTGGGTTTGTCGGTTGCATAGATAGAGGTGAAATATTCATTCGGTTCGCTTTCGGTAAAGTTGAATATACATCCAAACTGTAAATATTCGAGTTTCCACCCTTTTTTATTCATCTCGTTCAGATATTCTTCTTCTTTTTTCTTGTCGACAAAGCATCTGATTCGTGTAAGCTTTTTCATATTATTCCTCCGAGAAATATAATTTTGCATTATTCAACAGCTCTTCAATGCGTTCGATTTCTTTTTTCAAAACCGCTTTACCTTCGTTGGTGATTATGTATTCTCGGCGTGCGGGATCATCACTTTCGCACTCTTTTATGAGCTTTTTAGCGTTTAATGCGCTTAATGCACCGTATAAAGTGCCTGCTCCCATTTTTATTCTGCCGTTTGTTATTGCGGTGATGTTTTGCATTATGGCGTAACCGTGCGATTGCTTTTGAAGCGAAAGTAAAATATAATATGCGGTTTCGGTAAGTGCCGAGGTGTTTGTTATTCCCATGATTTTTCTCCCGATTATACAGTTTCGCGATATATCACAAAACGATATATCGCGTGACGATATAATTATACCACAGGTGGATTATATTGTCAATAGGAATTTCAAAAATAATAGGATAATTGTTAAACCGGGTATATAAACACATAAATTACTTCAAAAACCTTGACAACAGCCTTAATTAATGATAAAATAATATTTAATTATTTTCATAGGCAAAGGAGAAAGAAAATGATCAACCGCGCACACAAAATGGATCATGTTCATTCGGATATCCGTGGGCCTCTTTACGTTGAATCTCAAAGGATGATCAAAGAGGGCATAGACGTCCTCAGACTTAATACGGGTAATCCCGCGACGTTTGGCTTTACGCTTCCGGACAGCATCCGCGAGGCTATGCTCGCGGGACTCGACAACGCCGTCGCCTACTGCGACCCCAAGGGTATGCCCGAGGCGAGACAGGCGATCTACGAATATCATCTCGGAAAAGGACTTGTAGGCATTTCGCCCGACGACATATATATCGGTAACGGCGTCAGCGAGCTTGTCACGATGGCTCTCAACGTCTTCCTTAACACGGGCGACGAGCTTCTTATGCCCGCGCCCAGCTACTCGCTTTGGAGCAATTCCGCGTACCTTGCAGGCGGCAAGCCCGTCTTTTATCGCTGTGACGAGGAGAATCATTGGTACCCCGACCTCGATGACCTCCGCTCCAAGATCACCTCGCGCACGCGCGGAATGGTCATCATCAACCCCAATAACCCCACGGGTGCGGTCTACCCCCGCGAGGTGCTTGAGGAAATGATCAAGATCGCGCGCGAGAACGACCTCGTTATCTTCTCGGACGAGATCTACGACAGACTCCTTATGGACGGAGTAGAGCATATCTCGCCCGCGTCGCTTGCTCCCGATCTCTTTACCGTTACCTTCAACGGACTTTCAAAGTCGCACGTCATCTGCGGATTCCGTTGCGCCTGGATGATCTTTTCGGGCAGAAAGGACTGGGCTCAGGACTATATGGAGGGCATTTTCCAGCTTGCGGCAATGCGTCTTTGCTCGACGACTCTGCCCCAGCTTGCCATCCCCGCGGCACTCAAGGACACCGAAAGCACTCGCGCTATGATGCGCCCCGGCGGAAGACTTTACGAGCAGAGTGAGGCGACTATGCGTGAGCTATCAAAGATCGAGGGCATTTCATGCGTTAAGAACAATGCGGCATTTTACGTCTTCCCGAAGCTTGATATCAAGAAGTTCAATATCTCCTCGGACAAAAAGTTCGCGTTTGATCTGCTCCACCAAAAGCATATCCTCATCGTTCCCGGAAGCGGATTTGACTGGACAACACCCGACCACTTCAGAATCGTTATGCTCCCCGACGCCGAAAGAATGGCGCAGGCAATACGCGATATTGGAGATTTTCTGAAGGATTACAGGCAGTAAACAAAATGCAAAGTGCAAAATGCAAAATGCAAAATTAATAATTAGGAAAAATCCGCTTCGGCGGATTTTTTCTTTAAAATAAAAAAGTTAATAATTTTGTCGAAAAAATTCCAAAATGGGTTGACAAAATCCGCGAGGGGTGGTAAAATAAAGCATCTTCAAAAACCGATTAAAAAACGAGACATTCTCTGTAAACCCGCCGCCCGCAAGACATTATTATTTGATTTCCGACATCTTTGTGCGCAAGCGGCCTCCCGCCGGCTGAGAATGTTAGTGCCACACATTCCGCCGTAAAAGTAATGATGGACAAACTCCTTGTCAACTCCCTATTGACCGAAGAAGAAATTGCAGAACTAAAAGGTAGGGAGACTCCGGGGCATCCCTGGATATTCGCAATTGTTGGCGATATTTCGATACTTTCGAACTATTGCCGAAGTGTGTTGCTTGTAAGCGACATTGAAGTCACCACTCATGAGTTCAATACTCACCACGCAGGAAAAACCATCCGTATAGAGGATATTGAGAAGACTCATACCCGCCGCATGTACGGAAACGCAATGCTCTGTCTCGAGCTTAAAAACGGTCTTGAAGAAAAAATATTCCGCTATACCTTCAGCGTAAACACACTTTGCGAGGGAGCGTCAACCTTTATCAACTCAGTCATCAAGGGCGAGGACATAGTTGAAGCTACCGAATGTATGAAGGCTATCTACGAGAAGCAACTCTCCGTCTGCCCCAAGTGCGGACGTACTTTGGCGTCTCCCGGTGCGGAATGTCTCAACTGCGCCAGCAAGAAGAAACTTGTAGGGAAACTCGGCAAGTATATCGTTCCTCAATGGAAAAAGCTTGTGATCTCGGTTATCCTCTCTATCGCTTCGACCGCTTTGGCGCTCGTTCCACCTCTGCTTACGACGGCTCTCGTTGATACGATCCTTCCGAATAACGACGCAAAGATGCTCACTCAGGTCGTTATTGCGCTGATCGCGCTCAAGATAATCAGCCATATCATAAGCGGTACGCGCGGATACGTCCTCCGTCTTGTCGGCGATAGGATAGTATCGAATCTCCGTAACGACGTTTACGAGAAAGCGCAATATCTGCCGATGCGATTCTACGATAAGACTTCGACGGGTGCGGTCATCAACCGTATCTCGGGCGACAGCTCGACGATCCAGTCCTTCATGCTGCGTATCACGCAGGAGGTCGTCGTTCAGTTCTTCAAGATGGTCGGCGTCGTTGTTGTCATGCTTTGCATGAATCCGAAGCTTACGCTGCTATCGCTTGTTCCCGTACCGCTTGTAGTTGTCGGTTCGAGAATATTCGGCAAGAAGATCCGCCCCTTCTATCTCCGTATCTGGAGAAGATGGACCGCCGTTTCTTCGATCCTTACAGATACAATCCCCGGCATCCGTGTCGTAAAATCCTTTACCAATGAAAAGAAGACCACCGAGCGTTTCAAGGAAAAGAACGAAGAGTGGTACAAGACCGACACAAATGCCGCAAAGATACTTAACGCATTCCCCGCAATTGTCGGTACATTCATAGGCCTCGGCTCGGTCGTTATCTGGGCGTTTGGAGGCAGAATGGTTATTGAGGCGCAGACTTTGGGCATTGATACCGGCCTTTCGGTCGGCGTACTTGTTGCGTTTATCTCCTATGCATCAATGTTCTATGAGCCCGTAAACTTCTTTGCAAACCTCAACGACTCCTTCCAGCACTTCCTCGCATCTGCAGAGCGAATCCTCGATATTCTTGATGCCGAGCCCGAACATAACTTCGGTGAGGGCAAGAATATGACCGAATTCAAGGGTAAGATCGAATTCAGAAACGTAAACTTCTCCTTCGACCGCACCAAGAAGACGCTGAAGAATATCAACCTCGTGATCGAGCCCGGCGACATCGTCGGTATCGTCGGTACCACGGGTTCGGGCAAATCGACGCTTATCAACCTTCTTCTCCGTTATTACGACCACTATGACGGACAGATCCTTGTGGACGACGTTGACATCCGTGATATTGATATGTCGCACTTCCGCGGACAGATCGGTTTCGTTCAGCAGGAGCCCCTGATGTTCCACGACACCATCTTCAACAACATCGCGTACGGCTGTCCCGATTGCCCCGTTGAGAAGGTTCTTGAGGCGGCAGACATCGCAAACGCGCACGAATTCATCGTCCGTCAGCCTGACGGATACGATGCCGTCCTCGGCGAGCGCGGAGTTGGTCTTTCGGGCGGTGAGCGTCAGAGAGTTTCCATTGCGCGTGCAATGCTGAAGAATCCCTCGATCCTCGTATTCGACGAGGCTACCGCGTCTGTCGACTCGGAGACCGAGCATCTGATCCAGGAGGCTATCGAACGCCTAATTTCGGGCAGAACGACCATCATGATCGCGCACAGACTCTCAACTCTTTCAAAGGCGAATAAGATCGTCGTTATAGACAAGGGCGAGATCATCGAGTGCGGCTCTCCCGAGGAGCTTCTGGCTCTCAAGGGTAAGTATTACCGCCTGGTCGAGATCCAGTCGATGTCCGAAAAGGTCATTGAAGCCAAGAAGGCTGACAGATTCGAATAAGGAGGGAAGACAGATGGCACTCAGATATCTTGACAAGACCGCAAAGATCGAGATGACCGACGTTTATTACGTTCAGCTTACTCTCGAGGACGGCACCGTTTACGAGAACGTTGAGCTCCGCAGGCTCTTCCCGATCTCGGATAAATTCAACTATATTTCGCTTCTCGATAAAGACGAGCACGAGATCGCGCTGATCCGCTCGCTCGACGATATCACGCCCGACAGCGCGGCGGCGATCAAGGCTTGCTTCTACGATTACTACCGCATTCCGAAGATCACGAAGATCACCGAATGCAACGACAAGACGGGAATGCTGAAGATGACCGTCGAGACCGATCACGGTCCCGCGTCCTTCCGTATCCGCAACCGTCACAGCGACATGAAGACCTATCCCGGCGACCGCGTTATCATCCGCGACTCGAACGATAACCGTTACGAGATCGAGAATCTTAACAAGCTCGACCGCAAGAGCTGGCTTCTCGTTGCAAGTTTTCTTTAATCTACATAATAAAACCGTCAGGCGTTTGCCTGACGGTTTTGCGTTATGTTTATTTCGACGAGGGAATAAATCCGCTGAGGGTTCTTGCGACTGCGTGGATGGGCATGGTCTGGAGAATGATCTTGCCGGGTCCCTTGACAACGGTGTTGAAGATTCCCTCACCGCCGAAGATGGCGTTCTTGACGCTTCCGGTGGTGACGATGTCCATCGAGCAGGTCGAGTCCATCGCAACGAGATAGCCCGTGTCAACGATCATTGTCTGACCTTCGGCGAGCGTGTATTCGACCGCGTGACCGTCGATCTCTATGAAAGCAATGCCATTGCCGCCGATCTTCTGCATAATGAATCCCTCACCGCCGAAGAAGCCCGCGCCGAGCTTTTTCTGAAAGTGGAGCGAGAGCTCTATGCCCTCGGTGGATGCGAGAAAGCTGCGCTTTTGCACGATTATTTCCTTGCCGGGAGCGATCTCGCAAGCTCGGATGGAGCCGGGGAAGCTTGAGGCAAACGCTATAAGTCCCGCGGCGCGCTCTGCGGTGTAGCGGTTCATAAAGAAGGATTCGCCCGCGAACATTCTTGCAAATGCCTTGCCGACACCGCCGTTCGAGGTGGTTTCCATTTTCATATTCTGCGTCATCCAACTCATACTGCCGCGCTCGGTTATCATTGTTTCACCCGCCTCAAGTGTGCAGATTACAACGGGAAGCGAATCGCCTTGGATTTCGTATTTCATAATATGTCCTCCTTAAAATTGAGAATAAAATCTATTTTCGATTGTCTTTGAAATTTCAAGCATATCTTCCTTTTTGACCTTGACTACCTGTCTGTCGTAGGTAACGAGTCCGTTGGTTTCGTCCTCGACGTCGCTGACCTGAGTATAGACCGTTGCGCAGAGTCCTCGGTCGATCATTGGGATGACCTCGTCGATATAGAGCGATTTGAGCGCCTTACCGAACTTTTCGGTGTCGGTAAAGAAGCTGTAGCCGTAGGTTTTATCGAGATTGAAGGAATGTTCCTCGATCTTGCAGGAGTAGCCGCCGAATTCCGAGAGGACGAGAGGGCGGTCGGGATCGTTTTTCAGATCGAGCTTCTTGAAGTAGATATGCTCGCTCTGCACGTCGCTTTCCTTTTCCGCGAACCATCCCGAGGTCGCGTCCCAGATGCGGGTGGGGTCAAGAGCCTTGAGTCGGCGGTAGTTTTCGTCGGCGTCAAACTGACCCCAGCCCTCGTTGAAGATCGTGTAGTAGACGACCGAGGGATGGTTGTAAAGCGAAGCAACCGTTTTCTCGGTTTCTCTTCTGAAGGATGCCCGGCGAAGATCGCTTGCCTTGTGCGTGATGCCTCGGCGCAGACCGATCGTGGGCAGAGCGGTGTCGATAAGGAAATTATATTTTCCGCTGTTGACCATGTCCTGGAATACGATCATACCGTATTTGTCGCAGTAGTAATAGAACAGCTCGGGCTCTACTTTAATATGCTTGCGGAGCATATTGAAGCCGAGCTCTTTCATTTTGAGAATGTCGTAACGGTATCCTTCGGGTGTTGCGGGGGTGAAGATGCCGTCGCTGTAGTAGCCCTGATCGAGCAGACCGTGGAAGAAATAGGGCTTTTCGTTGAGGGTTATATAGGATTTACCGCCGATCTTTGCCGTGCCGACCGTGCGGAGCGCGAAATAGGATTCGATCTTGTCCTCGCCCGATTCAAGCGTAAATTCATAAAGATACGGATCCTCGGGAGTCCAGAGATGGGGATCATCAACCTTTAATTCAAATTCATCGCCCTCGAATCGGTATTGCTTGCCATCAAGGGTGATGACTTTTTCATTCTCACCGCCGTCGATCTTGAATCTGACCGAATCGAGCGTGGGCGTCATTTTGATATCACGGATATAATTTTCGGGAACAGCCTCGAGCCATACCGCCTGCCAGATGCCGCTGATCGGAGTATACCACATACCGCCGCGGTTAATACACTGTTTGCCCCAACCGCGATCGTGATCAAGAATATCAAAACCTCTGAGCTCAATGATATTATCGCCTTCCTTGAGATAGTCTGTAATATCAATCTCGTAGGGAAGATTGGTCTCCCACTCGACGGAGGCATCAACAAAGCTGTCTTCTTCAAAATCATTTACATAAAGATATGCGTGCTGATCGACAGCACCGAAATGAATAATGATTCTTTTGCCTGACATCTCCGGAGGTAGAACGAACTTTTTGCGGTAGATAAATTCACCTAATTTAGTCAGGTTCTGTTCAATTCCTGAAATCCTTGATTCAGGCGGGAAGGGGACTTTTATTGCTCCGAGAGGCTTGGTTTCGTCGAATTGTCGTAGAGAAAGCTCCCACTCGCCGCAAAGCGACATATAGGAGTCGCGCTTCATCTGCGGGCGGGGATATTCTGTCCAGTCGCTCGAGGTGTCATCCTCGAAGGGAGTGCGGAGATCCTTGCAGAGCCGTGGCTTATTGAAGAATTTTGATGCGACGAGAAGGATGAGCACAAGAACCGCGATCGGCACGAGTGCCGCGAGGAAGATGTTTTCGTTGGGAACGAAGGACTCCGTGCCGTCGTTGTTTACTATTTTTTCGGCGTTTGCGAGGACTGTTTTGCCGATAAAAGGACCGATTATGCCGGGCAAGAGCACCTGCGAGAAGATGCGGACGCCTTGCAGTCTGCCCGCCTTATCCTCGGGCGTGAGGTCGCGGATCTTCGCGCCGAAGACTGCCATTCCCGAAAGGTAGCCGCACATCATAAGGAGCGAGCCGATGAAAACGGGGAGCTTTAGCTTGAAGATAAAGAGAATAACGTATCCGACCGCAAGCCACGCGAGTGAAAATGCGGAGGAAAATCCAAAGCCCTTCTTGTCATATACCTTGCCCCAGAAAGCCGTTGCAACCGATGCGAGAATGATCGCGGGTGCCATTACGAGGACGTAATCCGCCATTCCGAGCGAGACCTCGTAATATATAATAAGGTAGGGCATGAATATCTGAATGGAGATATTGAAGATCACGAACGCCGCAAGGTAGAAGTAGAACGCGGGATTCAATTTGACCGTCGAGGGCATGAAACCATAAAAGACGTTTCTTATGTATCCCGTTTCGGAGGGAGCGGGGCATTTGTCTTCGATAATGAAGATTCCGAGAATACCGATCAGGAGCGTTGCCGCGCCGATGATGGCGAAGATCATGACCCAGCTTCCCGCTTCATTGAGGTCGAAAGCCATAAAGCCGCCGAATACGGCAAGGATTGCGACAAGGGGCATCATCGAGTTGATTCCCTCTGCCGAGCCGCGGTTTGTCGAATCGGTAGAGTCGGTCAGCCAGGCGTTGTATGCCGCGTCGTTTGCCGAAGAGCCGAAAAAGGTCATTACGCAGTCGAGCGCGATAGTCAAAGTCACGCAGATCGCCGCTGTGCCTGTGACGGCAGGGAACAAAGACTCGATAAGATCGACCTTCAGCAGCGCAAAGGCAAATATTGAGATTCCCCAAAGTATGTAACCGCCGCAGATAAATACCTTACGCTTACCGACGCGGTCGGAAAGCGCGCCGATG
Organism: Clostridia bacterium; assembly: GCA_017411805.1. Lineage (GTDB taxonomy): Bacteria > Bacillota > Clostridia > Oscillospirales > CAG-272 > CAG-390. The sequence goes on along the minus strand of JAFQPI010000066.1, from coordinate 16,508 downwards.
AAGACGGTGGTCAGCGTTGCCGCGATCGCGCTTGCGGCGACCATCAGCGAGATGTCCTCGGCTGAGGCGTTGAACATTTTGTAGATAAAGACGTTGAGATACATATTCTCAACGACCCACGCGATCTGTCCCATAAGCCCGAAGAGGGCGAGAGCGAGCCAGAAGCGTCCGGAAAGCTTGGTTTTCATTTGTTGATCTCCTTGCTGTATTTATAATAAAATTGTAACACAAACTCGCTCTTTTGTCAATGAAAAATGCAAAACGATTGACATTTGTAATTTTTAGTGATATAATTTAATAAAAAATACCTTTACGGAGGTCTGTTATGGATTACGGTATTCAGCTTTACAGTATCAGAGATCTTGCCAAAGAAAGCTTTGAGGAGGCTGTCGCAACAGCTGCGCGTCTCGGCTATGCTTCTATAGAATTCGCCGGCTTCTTCGGAAGAACGCCTGCACAGGTAAACCAAGCCATGGATGACGCGGGCATCCGCATCATCGGTACGCACAGCGGATGGGGCGAGCTTGCAAACGATTACGAAAACACTCTTCGCTTTCACAAGGAGATCGGCAATAAGCATTACACCATCCCCGGTGCCGATCTTTCAACTCCCGAAAAGCTCCGCGATTTCGTTGAATTTCTCAACTACATGACCCCGAAGCTTGCCGCGGAGGGCATTGAGCTCGCTTATCACAATCACGCACGCGAGTTTATCCTGAACGATTTCGGCGTACGTACTCACGACGTTCTTGCAAACGAGACAAAGGTGAATTTTGAGATCGACACCTATTGGGCATTCGTCGGTGGCGAGGATCCCGTCAAGGTCCTTGATAAGTACGCGCACAGAATGTCGCTGATCCACCTGAAGGACGGAAATGCCGCAGGTAAGGGCAAAGCTCTCGGCGAGGGCGAGGCACCTCTTTCCGAAATTGTTGCGGCGGCTAAGAGACTCGGACTCTATATGATCGTTGAGAGCGAGACTCAGGATCCCGACGGTCCCTCCGAGATCGGACGCTGTATTGATTGGCTCAAGATTAACGGATAATGGAAATTCTGAACAAAAATAAAAAGCTCCGCAAGCCTATGAATACGGCTACGGTAATGGCACTCGGATTCCTTGCCATAATAGCTATCGGAGCTGTTCTTCTGATGCTGCCGATATCGAGCGCGTCGGGCGAGTTCACGTCTCCACTGACGGCGGCATTCACTGCGGTCAGCGCGACCTGTGTCACGGGTCTCGTTGTCGTTGAAAGCGGACTTTATTGGAGTGCTTTCGGCAAAATTGTCATAATCCTGCTCATACAGATCGGCGGTCTCGGATTTATGACGATGGCTGTGCTTCTTTCGATAATAGTGCGGCGTCATCTGTCTCCGCGCGACCGCGTGCTTGTTGCCGCGTCTTACGGCATCACAGATTTCGGCGGGGTCAATGTGCTTGTTAAAAGGATACTTCTCGGCACACTTGCGATAGAGGGCGCGGGGGCGTTGCTTCTGTCTTTGAGATTTATACCCGATTACGGATTCGGCAAAGGACTTGCCTACAGTGCCTTTCACTCGATATCCGCTTTCTGCAATGCGGGATTCGATATCCTCGGAAACGGGGACTCGATGGGTGCGTACGCAAAGGACCCCATCGTAACCATCACTCTTATGTTCCTTATTTTGCTCGGAGGAATCGGTTTCCCCGTATGGAACGAATTTATCGGCTACAAAAAGGGACAGAAGTTCAGCGTTTATACGAAATTTGTGCTGATACTTTCTCTGATATACGTTGTCGGCGGTGCTCTGATCGTTGCGATCCTTGAATGGAACAATCCCGCGACACTCGGCGGAATGGGATTCGGAGAGAAGATACTCAATTCATTTTTTCAGTCCGTGACGTGGAGAACGGCGGGATTTGCCGCTGTTGACAACGCGGTACTTTCCGAAGGAACCAAGATGGCGGGACTTTTCATGATGTTCTCCGGCGGTGCTTCGGCGTCTACCGCCGGCGGTGTCAAGATCGCGACGATAGGAATAATCATGCTCGCGGCTTATACGGTTGCAGTTGGACGTAACGACATCAATTTTATGCGCAGAATGATCACTTTGGATACGGTTTTGCGCGCTCTCTCGCTTGTTGTCATTCAGCTGATACTTACGGTTGTTGCAACTCTTATCTGCACATCGGTATGTTCAAATATGGAGGTCTCAGGTATAGACCTGCTTTACGAGGTAATTTCCGCCGGAGCGACAGTCGGACTTACCGCAGGACTAACGCCCTCCCTGCCCGCCGCGGCAAAGATAGTTTTGATGTTTATGATGTATTTCGGACGTGTCGGAATACTGACTGTGACCTGCTCGCTTATGGGAAGAAGCGCGCAGACAAGTTCTGCTTTGCGCTACCCCGACGCGAATATTTTGATAGGATAGGTGAAAAATGAAAAGCTTTTGTATTATTGGACTCGGTAAATTCGGTACTTCGCTTGCTCACGCGCTGGTTGCAGCCGGCAAGCAGGTTATGATCATTGATAACGATACCGAAAAGGTTACGATGGTTGCCGACAGCGTAACCAACGCCGTTATCGGAGACGCGACGAATATGAATCTTCTCAAAGCCTCGGGTGTTGCGGATTACGATTGCGCCGTTGTCTGCATGACCGAAAATATCAGCGACATTATCCTGATAACGATACAGCTCAAGGAACTCGGTGTCAAGCACGTTATCGCCCGCGCGGTCAACGACGGACATAAAAAAGTACTTGAACATATCGGTGCAGATGATATCGTGTATCCCGAGTATGATATGGGTCAGCGACTTGCATTCAGACTCTCGCATTCTTCGATTACCGATTTTGTGCAGTTCAAGGGATATAAGGTCGTTGAGATCGTTGTTCCCGACGAATGGGTCGGAAAAGACCTTATCACGCTTAACTTGCGTAAGGCTTACGGCGTTAATATCATTGCCGTGAGATATACCGACGGAAGAATTGACGTCTCCCCCTCGCCTACGAGAGAGTTTAATGCGGGAGAAATCGTTTCTATCGTAGGAGATGACAGTGATATAGAAATAATGACCGGAAAGATCAAGTGATCTTCCCGATCATGGAATTCAGCAGACTGCGTTCACCCGCGGTCTGCTTTTTTTCTTTGGCGCGAAGCGTGTGCCAGATATCGCGCGCCTTTTTTAGATGTCGGTATACGGTTCTGTCGTCGCAATGCAGCTCATCGGCAAGACGGCGCACTCTTAGAGTGATCTCGTTTGCTCGCAATCTGCGCGATGCGGCAAAAAAGTAAACCTCTTCGACAGCGCGCAGAGCAATATCGTCTCCCGAGAGCTCGAGCAACCGCATTGTATCAAATACAGCCAACATATCAAGCGCGGCAGGATCGCGGCAGATGCCTCGTATTCGGCATATTATTCCGAGTGCCGATTCCGATCCGCAAAGCCCGAGCCGCGCATAGGTCCTGAAAGCGCGCATGGCTGCTTCATCCATTCTGCATTTTTTCATATTACCTCCGATAGAACATTTGTTCTATAATATTATATAATAAAAATCGGAGATTGTCAAGGGGTAGGGATGAAAAGCTGCTAAAAAGCCTTACGGAATTCGCTGATTATTAAAATAGATTTTTGTTTCATCTTTATCCTGCTTGTATTGTGCTGATACGAAGACTTGATTAATGAAAAACCGAGATGCTTTGAAGTATCTCGGTTTTTATTTTGTTATTAAGGATTTTAGATTATTTCCAAAACAATGCTGTTCCGCTTTCCGAACTTATTAATTATTCGGCATCATGCTTCCGTCGCCGAGCTTGGCAAGCTCTTTTTCATGGATGAAGCAGATCACGTATTCCGGGTCGGCTTTTGTAAGAACTGCGGCATTAAAATCGGTGGAGGTGCGATAGATGGTTCTTCCGAACGTGTTTGAGAAAAAGTCTGTCATAATGATTCTGTCCCATTCATCCGAGAATTGGAACTGTATCCTTGGATCTGCCGGAAGATCGTTCTGGTATTGCATCTTCGGATATGCCATATCGTATTCTTCAAAGCGAAGCAGGATCTCGTATTTCTGTATGAAGTCGGTCGAGAGCGATACCGTTCGGTTCTTGATCTCGCTTTCAAGCGAGGCGAGCTTTGCCAGTTCTTTCCCGGTTGACGTATGGTGAACGAGATCATCCGATTTAAGCCCCAGAGGAGTGATTTCTTCAAGTACTGACTGCGGAAGCATCTCAAGTATGGCAAGATAGGCATAATACGCGCCGCGGCTGTTGAGAGAATCCTCTGTGTTATTATATAGCTCGCCCTCACCCTTCGCGGCGATCAGAGCGTCTGTAAGGTCGAGGTAGTTTGTGACACCTCGCTTTTTTAGATATCTCGTTGTCGATTTGAGTCTGGTATACTCGCTGATCTCGCCCATGTAGTCGGGAAGCTTCTCAGGGTATACCGTCTGCGAATTCGGGATGATCACGAAATATACGCCGGCGCCGTATTTTCTGTATTCCTTGGTGAGCATATTTATACCGTCAAGGTAGAGATCGAGCTCTGATCCCTTGGGCTCAAGCTCCCCGAGATAGTCTGCTACGTAGCTGTATGAGTTCTTCTCATCCGACGTTGGGAAGAGAAATTCGCTGTCTCCGAGCAGAACGTCCGAGGTGGGGAGACGCTCAAAAAGATAGTAGTCTACCTTTATTATATTGTTTCTTATCTTTTTTGAGAGATAAAAGGTATCGGCGAAATCTGAAAGAATAATATTTGAATGATCCTCACCGTCAAAGTAATCGTCAACAAGCTCCTCTGAGCCGAGATAAGCCGATACGCCGAAGTTTACAAGGAAGGAAAGCAATATTCCGACAAAAAGCACGATAATGATCACCCCGAGGGCTCTGGCACTTTTTCCGTTGATCAGCACGTCTTCAATATGCGCTTCGCGGCTGACGTTTAGCGCGTATGGGTTGCTTGATATATATTGCTCAGGCTTGATTTCCTGATTGATATACGGGGTATTCATGCGTGTCTCCTTTCATCAGAATATTATGTCGCGGAAGGGTTCCGTTGCGAGGTCGGGATATTGGGGCAGGTAATAATAGATACAGAATACGAACAGGATGAGTATCAGCATGGACCAGCACCATCTGAATGCGCCGCTTCTTACAAAGGGAGACTGCCTCTTTTTGAATATTACTCCGAAGATCATGGGGAGCTGGACGAAAAGGATCAGAGTCAGCACAAGCGGGAATTCAAGGTTGAAGAAGGTCTGGTTGATAATATATGATTGAAGCGGCATCGAGAGAGTCATATTTCCGAAGATGATCTCCAACACCGACATGTCGCGGGTCTTGATAAGCATCCAGAAGACGGTCAAGAATACGTACGAGATAATGAATGATACCGGCTTCAGAAATTTATGCTTTTCAAGGAATTCTTCGATACCGAAAAAGGCATCGAGCAGAGAGGGCAACAATAGGATCGCGATGGCGGGCAGGACGCTTATTCCTATCTTGAACCATAAGAGCAGAGCAAGAGCGCAGACGACGGATATGAGACTGTTTATAAAACGCTTTTTGATATTGCTCATCGAATCGAGCTTGAGAACGCGGGATAGCGGCTCTCTGATATAATCTGTGATCCAGGAAGTAAGGCTTGAGAGGAAATTTCGCGCATAGAGCGTGGGGGTGTAGGCAAGTATGCAGGATCCGAAATCGGGTGCGAGCGGAATACCAAGCATAGCCGAGATACCGCGTCCCATATCCGAAAATCCTGAAAAGGCAAAATATACCGCAACAAGGAGCAACAGAGCCAATGATATTGAAATATCAAGTCCGATAGGAGCTTCGGTATAGTGAATCAATCGATTGACTATCGAATCGTAATATTCGTCAATGATAGCTGCGATGGCAACTCTTTTGATAAAACCGCGGGCAAAGAGGATTATTCCCGAGCCTACCGAGGAGGCGGAGAAGCTGATATTCTCGGGTCTGATCATCTTTTCAAAGTTCTTATATTTGATGATCGGTCCAACGATCATTACGGGAAAAAACGTGATATAAGTGAGTACGTCAATGAAGCTGCGGGGCATTTTGGCGTCTCCGCGGCGAACGTCGGATATGCACGAGAAGGAGGCGAGCAGATAGAATGAGGCTCCAAAGGGAATAAACTGCCTTGCCGCATCCTCGTCAGCCCATACGCCGAGATATCTCAGAACCGCCAGTATGCCGACAAGCACGAGGGTGACGAACACCATGACGTAATTTTTACGCACGCTGAAAACGGCGAAAGTGGCGCAATAGGTAAAGATCGCGCAAAGGAAGAGGAATAGAACGGAGGCGGGGCTTTCAAGATTTGCCAGAGTGTAGAATGCAAGGCTGAAAAAACAGATTGCACGTCCGCGGTATTTATGCGGAGTGAGAGTATATGCGCCGAGCATTATAGGTAAAAAAAGCAGCAGAAAAACCGGCGATGTGAATAACATGCTATCTCCTCCATTCTGCTTAAAATAATATCGACATAATATATTAATATAATATCACATTCGAGCCGAGAATTCAAGTGCTATCTATTCTCGGTAAAATAAGTTTATAAAAAAATATACAATTTGTCAAAAAAGCATTGACAAATAGAAGAAAATATAGTACAATTAAACTACCTAATTATATATGAAAGGAATAAGATTTCATGAAAAAAGCGTTATCACTCGTGCTGTTCGCAGCAATGCTGATCTCCCTTTTCGCATTCAATATCAATGCGGCTTGGGACGGCACATCCGTTTCCGCATCCCTTAAGGGAGAGGGAACAGCTGATTCACCCTACATAGTTGAGACAGCTGAGGACCTTGCATATCTTGCAAAGTCGGTAAACGAAGGCACCACATACGAGGGCAAGTACATCGTTCAGACTGCCGATATCGACCTCGGCGGCAAGGAATGGACTCCTATCGGAACCTCGGCGCATCCGTTTAGCGGTGTTTACAACGGATATGGCAAGTCTGTTTCCGGACTCTCCATTACACAAAAAATCGCAGCAAGCGGACTCTTTGGATACGTTGCGTCCGGAGCAACATGTTCTGCAGGTATTGCTAACCTGAATGTTTCCGGCAGCATTACTCTTACCGAATCCAATGCAAGCGACGGTATTGGCGGTCTTTCCGGATGGTTCTATAAGGACAGTACAACACTTGCACATCCCATTACCGTTACCAATTGTAATGTAGACGTTGATATTACTATCTCAAACGATACCAAAGAATGTCGTGTCGGCGGTGTTGCGGGTTACGCTTTTTGTACCGTATTTGAGAATGTTGTAAACAACGGCGATGTTTACAGCAATTCCAATGCTCCCAGCCGTGTCGGCGGTATTATCGGACAGGGCAACCGTGATACTTTTGTTAACTGTGTTAACAACGGTAAGATCACTTCCATTGTAAATGACAATGCGAACAAGGACAAGGGCAAGCATATAAGTGTTGCAGGTTTTGTAGGAATGCTTACTGCAAAGGTGAACGGGGAATACACAACCTTCTTAAACTGCGTTAATAACGGTGATGTAACCGGACACAGCACTCTCACCAATTCCTCCAATGCCAGCGTAGGCGGATTTATTGGCGGAACCTATACTCCCAGCGGTATTAACGGCATGTATCTCAAGATCGAAAAGTGCCTTAATACAGGCAAGATCACTTCAAAGGTTGACAGCAGCGTAAATACCTATTATCCTTACGCAGGTGGAATGATTTCCTACATCAACAAGGCACATTGTGCAGTTATTGACTGTGTAGGAGCCGGCGAGATCGTGAGCGAAGGCGGCGCAGGCTCAAGAGCCGGAGGCATCAATGGTGTAATGCATAAGGAAAACGAGGCTACCCTTTACTCTCAGAATTGTTCTACAACAGCCGCTAAGATCAACGGATATACAAAGAATAACGGTCAGGAGGGCTGTCAGGTAGGTTTGGCTGCTGACGTTATCGCTCCTATGGCAAATGCTATTACTTCTGCAATTACCTCTTCTCAGAGCAACATTGCCGGCTTCCCCACTGCATCGGATTCCATCCCTGAAGAAGCCCCCGAGACCACAGAGCCCGCTCCCGAAACTACGGAGCCCGCTCCCGAGACCACAGAACCTGCTCCCGAGACCACAGAACCTGCTCCCGAAACCACAGAGCCTGCTCCCGAAACCACAGAGCCCGGCTCCTCTACTCCCACCGGAGACTCCGCTCTGATCTTCGTTGCGATAGCAATCATCTCCCTTATCGGAGTTGCTGTAATAGCAAAGAGAAGAGAAAACTAATAATACAATAACAATAAAAAAAGACCGCTTCGGCGGTCTTTTTTATTAGGCAAGAGGTAAGAAGTAATAGTGAAGAAGTATGGATGGCTTTTCTTGCAAGGCTCGAAAAGTTCTAATATAAATTAAAATTTTCAAGCAAAGAGACGGAAACACACCCTACTTCTAATCTATTCACTATTACCTCTTCCTTTAAAAAGCCGCCTCCTCGGAGGCGGCTTATATTATGCTTTTACGATGTAGTTTGCGATCTCAGCAAAGAAGGGGTCGGAGCTGTCGGTATGAGCGGTAAGCTCAAGCTCTTCTCTGAGATCAAGGCAGAACATGCCCATGATGGACTTTCCGTCAACGGTGTAGCGGCCGGATTTGAGTTCGATATCAAAATCGTATTTGCTCGCAACAGCGACGAAATTGTAGAGATCTGCGATAGTAACAAGATGGATCTTTACTACGGTGATGGTTTCCATAATTTTTACCTCCATGGATTTTTTATCAATACTATTTTATCATTATGAGGGCTAAAAGTCAATAATTTTTTTGAGAATCGGAATGAAAAATCGCACGACATTTTGCGTCAATTTAATTTACCTTTTTTGCAACTTCGACAATATTATACAAAATTATAACAATATTATTAGAAGTACATAAAACTCAAATAATATTCAAATAAAAAATATTAGAAATTTATCAAAAGAAAAAGATGAAAACGGGTATTGCAAAATCCGAAAAAATGTTGTATAATATAATATAAGAAAGTATGTAGTTTTAAAGGGACGGTAATATGGCTGTAAAGAAAACAGAAACCAAGACGAAGAAGACTGCGGCAAAGACGGCTTCCGCAGAGTCCGAAAAGAAGGCAAAGGCCGCCGCAAAGAGCGCGTCTGCGGAAAAGAAAAAGACGCCTCTTTCCGATGATCCCGCGGCTTATAATAACGATAGCATAACCCTGCTTAAGGGCGCAGACAGAGTAAGAAAGAGACCGAGCGTAATCTTCGGCTCGGATAATATTGAGGGCTGTAAGCATTGCTTTTTCGAGATCCTTGCCAATGCGATCGACGAGGCTAATGCAGGCTACGGACGCGAGATCAGAGTATCCGCCTATAACGACCACTCGATGAAGGTCGAGGACTTCGGACGCGGTGTTCCTCTCGGCTTCAATGAGAAGGAAGGAAGATACAACTGGGAGCTCGTTTTCTGCGAACTTTTCGCGGGCGGTAAGATGGACAACAATACCGAAGAGGCGGTATACAAATCCTCGCTCGGAACGAACGGCCTCGGTGCCTGCGCAACTCAGTATGCTTCATCCTTTATGAACGTTGATTCATTTGACGGTAAGTTTGTAAGCTCGATAAGATTTGAAAAGGGAGAGCCCGTGACCGAGCTTGAAAGATACGAGCTTTCTCCTTCGGATAGACGCTCGGGTACTGTAATCCATTGGCGTCCCGACCTTGAGGTCTTTACGGATATCAATATTCCTTACGATTATTTCAAGGAGGTACTCCATCGCCAGGCGGCGATCAATTACGGAGTAAAGTTTTTGCTTGAGCTTGAGGACGAGAACGGTAAATTTGAGAGCTTTGAATATTTTTATTCCGCAGAAGACGGTCTGCGTGAGTATCTCAATGAACTTTGCGAGGGTAAGTCGCTGACCGAGCCCGTCGTATGGAAATCAAAGACCAGAGGAAGAGACCGCGGCGACAGACAGGAATATCCCCTTGAAGCCGATTACGTTTTCTGTTTTACGCAGGCAACGGGCGTTCAGGAGTATTACCACAACTCGAGCTATCTCGAGCATGGCGGTTCGCCTGAAAAGGCGGTTCGTGCGGCTTTCGTCAGCGCGATAGATAAGTATCTCCGCGATGCGGGTAAGTACAATAAAACCGAGGCAAAGATCAATTACAGCGATATAGCGGACAGTCTTGTGCTCGTTATCTCGAGCCATTCGACGGTGGCTTCATATGAGAACCAGACCAAGAAGGCTATCACGAACTCCTTTATCCAGGAGTCGATGACAGAGGTCCTCAAAGAGAATCTTGCCACATATTTTGTTGAGAAGCCGGCGGAGGCGGAAAAGATCGCGGCGCAGGTCCTGCTCAACAAGAGAAGCCGCGAGAGCGCGATGGAGCGACGCATCGACATCAAAAAGAAGCTTTCGGCTGCCATGGACGTTTCCTACCGCGTTGAAAAATTCGTCGGATGCCGCTCGAAGGATCCCGAGGTACGCGAGCTTTATATAGTTGAGGGCGACTCGGCTCTTACCTCCTGTAAACTTGCGCGCGAGGCTGAGTTCCAGGCTATCATACCCGTTCGAGGCAAGACTCTCAACTGCATGAAGAGCGACTACAAGCAGATCTTTGCAAGCGAGATAATCGTCGATCTGCTCAGGGTCATCGGATGCGGCGTTGAGCTTGATTCAAAGGCTAAGAAGCACAGCGACATGAGCGAGTTTGATTATTCCGCTCTTCGTTGGTCGAAGATCATAATCTGTACCGATGCGGACGAGGACGGTTTCCAGATCCGAACCCTGCTTTTGACGATGTTCTACCGACTGCTCCCGACTCTAATCGAGAAGGGAAAAATATTCATTGCCGAAACTCCTCTTTACGAGATCACGACAAGCAAGGACACCTATTTCGCTTATGACGAAAAGGAAAAGGCTGAGATACTCAAGAAGATCGGCAATCAGAAATATACCCTCCAGCGTTCAAAGGGTCTTGGTGAAAACGAGGCGCAGATGATGTCGCGTACCACCATGAAGCCGGCAACGCGCAGGCTTATTGCCGTCAAGCCCGCAGATGCGGCGGCAACCGAGGAGATCTTTGACGTTCTGCTCGGAAACAATCTTGCAGGAAGAAAGTCTTTCATCGCGGAGCACGCGGGTGAATATATGAAGGACGTTGACGTCTGATAAAAGAATTATCGAAAGGAACTATGATTATGAAAACTACGCGCAGATCATTATCATCTCTTGCATTCTTGCTCGCAATTATCATGTTGCTTCCCACCTTTATCGCTTGCAATCCGGGCGAAGGTGACGGCAGCCTTTCTCCGGTTGTTACTACCGAACCGGCTCCCGAGTCTACGGAAGCTCCCGCTTCGGAGTCTATAAAACTTACAGAGGGCGGTAAGGCTCTCTTTACAATCATTCGTCCCGATGAATGCACTCAGTCCTTGTATGAGCTTGCCAGAGATTTTGGCGAGAATCTTGAGAAGATCACGGGCGTGGAGTTTAAGCAGGATACCGATTTTAAGGGTTGGAATACGGTTCGCGACCCCGAGAAATATGAGATCCTTCTCGGACATACAAATTACGACGAGACCGTAGAGGTCCTCGGAGACATGAAGTACTATGATTACGCTATCGTTAAGCGCGGAAACAAGATCGTCATTGCGGCGTACACCGAGGCGAGCCTTAAGAAGGCGATGACTTATTTTAAAAATAACGTAGTTTCGAAGATAGAAAAGGACGCTGACGGTGATTTTGCCATGATCTTTGAGGAGACGATCTTCAGAGGCAAGTACAACGTTGACGCACTTACGCTTGACGGCAATCCTATCGAAAATTACGTCGTCGTATACGGCAAGGGCAATTCCGCAGGTCAGACGGTAGCGCAGAGCGTGGTTGACGTCATCGCGAGCGCGACCGGCAGATACCTTCCCATCGTAAGCGACAAGGAAGCCGAGGCAGAATGCGAGATCCTTGTCGGCAAGACGAATCGTGCGGCAAGCGCGAACGTCGGCAATCTTGCAAACCTCAGCTATAACGTAACTCTGCAGTCCGGCAAGCTCGTTATCGACTGCCTCAGCGCGGAAACGGGCGATGCTGCTATCCGTAAGCTTTACGCATCCAAGATGTCCTCGGGCGGTAAGATCGAGCTTACCTCGGGCGAGCTTTGCACGGGAACTCTTCTGACCGAGACCGTAATGCCGATGACCGACGGAAGCGATCTTCGTATCATTACATATAACGTGCTTACCGAAAAATGGGGCGGCACCGATACCTCGGGAAGAGCTGAGTATTTCGGCGCATGCCTTGACGTATACAAGCCCGATATCGTCGGTGTTCAGGAAGTATGCGACAAGTGGAGAAAGTATATGCCCGACCGAATCGGCAATTATAAGCTTATCGGTACAACGCGCAAGGACGGCGGCGAGAGCTATTCTGCCATCGTCTATGATTCCTCAAAGTACGAGGTATTGGCTCAGGGCGTTGAGACCTACTCTTATCACGCAAGCGCAGAGTGCCGCAATATGTCGTGGGCTATATTTATGGCACCCGCTACAGGTGTTAAATTCGCGTTTATTTCGACTCACTGGGATTTCGGTACAGAGGACAATAAGCAGGCAATGCGTAAGGTTCAGGCTGAAGAGATGTCAGCAAAGATCGCGGCTCTTAAGGCTGAGTATAATTGTCCCGTAATTATTACAGGCGACTTCAACTGCAATAATACTTCTGATTCTTACAAATATTTTATGGACATTAACGGAATGACCAACGCGCTGACCAACTCAGAGCATTATTACAATGCTAAGGGCACAAATTCTATAGACTTTATTATGGTCACAACCGGCGACGGCGTTTTCAAGGGTTACAGAAAGCTTATCGACAACGGACTCAGCCATATCTCCGATCATCCCGCAAACCTCGCGGACATTGATCTTTTGCCTTAAATATATAATTAACGGACCGATGACGAATCGGTCCGTTTGTTTTGAGATACTTATTAGGGTATTAATTTTAGAAAAAACAAAAAAGTTGCGCGCGCAACTATTGACTGAGGAGACGATATGTGGTATAATATATTCGTTAATTACAGATCATTTCGGAGGGAAACATGAGTAACGAAAGAAGACAGCCGAACGTGCTGTTTATTATGGCTGACCAGTTCCGCGGAGACTGGATGAGCTGCGTCGGAGGCCCCGCAAGGACCCCGAATCTTGATGCGATCGCAAGCGAGGGCGTGGTCTTCACGCAATGCTCGACTTGCGCCCCCCTTTGCGTTCCCGCGAGAATAGGACTTTTCTCCGGCAAGTATGCGCACACAACGGGCGCGTGGGATAATCAGAAATACATTCTCTCGCCGGATGCGGATATCTGGTCGAAGCAGCTGCGCGACCTCGGATACGCGACCTCTCTCTTTGGCAAGACGCATATCCACGGCGGTAGCGGCGACTTTATCGCGCGCGAGCCGATGCTCGAGGCTTACGGCTTTGATGTTGTCAACGAGATCACGGGTCCGCACGCCGCCTGCAAATCGCGTACTTATATGACCGAACGTTGGGCGGAAAAGGGTCTGCTCGAGGCGTTTGCCAACGATATCAAGAGACGCGGAAAGACGCCCTTTGCCGAGCCCTCACCCCTGCCTCTTGAGGAATACTATGACGTTTACGTCGGCAACTGCGGCGTTGATTATCTGAAAAATTACGAGGGCGACAAGCCTTGGTTCTGTCACGTCAGCTTCGGCGGACCTCACGAGCCCTGGGATTGCCCCGAACCCTACGCGAGTATGTACAAGAAAGAGGACATGCCCGCTCCCCGTCCCGCAATGCAGAACGCAAATCCTGACCGTCCGTGCGGTGAGACTGACTTCCGCATGAATAAACCTCAGATCCATTGTACGCCCGATAAGGCGCCCGAGATCCGCGCCGACTACAGTGGAAACTGCACTCTGATCGACGAAATGATCGGAAGGATCGTGGACGTTATCAAGGCACGCGGCGAATGGGAGAACACGGTCGTGCTCTTTACCTCTGATCACGGCGAGATGAACGGTGACCAGGAGTTCGTAAACAAGCGTACCTTCCTTGACGGTGCGCTCAATATTCCGCTCGTCATCCGCACTCCCGAGACGATCGAAAAGGGCGGCGTTCAGACCGATGCCCTTGTCAGCCTCATCGACGTCGGACCTACTCTCGTTGAGCTCTGCGGCGGATCGATAGATTATCCTCAGTGCGGAAGATCACTCTGCGGAGTGCTTGACGGAAGCTGTGAAAAGCCTCGCGATTACGTCTTAAGTGAGCTTTCGGGCGAGATCATGTACATGGACGAGGAGTGGAAGGCACTTGTCAATACCCACGGCGAGATCTATATGCTCTTTGACCGCAAGAACGACAAGGAGGAGCAACTGAATCTCGCGGCATCGACAGAGGCACGCGAGACCGAAAATATGCTCCGCGCCAAGATAATGAAGGCACTCGCCGAAAACGTCATTATCCCCTCAACGCAGGTGCAGACATCGAGGGTTATTACGAGGTAATACGTGGACAGTGGACAGAAAGTTGCGAATGATAATTTAATTTGTATTTTCTGTTTGTTGTACCGACAAATAATTGAATTATAAAGAATAATCTCGGATATTATGAAGCGTAAAAACTTCGTAATATCCGAGTTTCGTTTTGTGTCCTGTTTGATGTGAAGTACAGACTTTGCTCTCCTCAAGCACCGCTTGTACAGTATAAAGTATAGAAACGACGATTATTCAATTGATTCGGAAAATTTCAGAGAAATGCGAGGAAATAAACCTTTCATTATCCACTAATATTTCTTCCGCTCTTTTTGAGCAATCTTTTCAGCAGTTCGGAGAGGGGAAGGACGAGCATGCCCATGAATGCGTTGGAAATGCCCATGGTGATATCAAACGATACTCCCATAGCGATCCATGCGAGGGTTGCCTCAAAGTCAAGTCCGTATAGAAGCGCCTGCCCGGGGGCGTATATAATTCCGAATGTAAAGCCGTGAAGCGCGCAGACGGCGGGATAGACGATCGCGGCAACCTTGCGCGGCATTTTCTTCGGCAGGAGCATCGTCATACCCCAAAGTACCGTCCAGACGTAGATATACGGCACCCACCAAGTGGCGAAACCGGCGTATATACCTTGAATAATGACGTAAAGGTAGATAGGTATCAGGGCTTTCAAGCGAAAAACGACGGTGCAGAGCATTGTAAACATTCCGAGCAGGTGAATGTTCGGCGCTGCTTCCATGATTATCTTAGAGCAGAACATCAACGCGGCAAACATGGCGAAGAACACCATCTCAAAGATGTGATCCGACATGTGCCGCAGGCGACTCTTACTTTGCGTAGGTAAGCTCATAAGCTTCGCCGTCGGCAATAGCGGTGCCGTCAACTCCGGTCATCATATATTCACCGTTCTTTGTGAAATTCCAATAACGCTTATCAAGATCGTAATCCGCACGGATACCGTTTACGTATTTGATGTAAAGACCGAATTGTCCTTCGTCACCTGCGATAAGATTATGCGCGAGAAGCGCGTCGCCGAGTGTCTCGGCATCGGTTTTGATCGTAAAAATGATCGACTTGCCTTCGGCTACGACCTTGACGGTCACGGTCTTTGCACCCTCGCCGAAGGAGGTGTCCTCAAGATAAGTTGCATTTGCCCAAAGTCCTTCGGGAGCGATCGTGCCGCCGCCTGTTGCGGCATTCGAGCCGTCGGTATCGGGAGTCTCTGCGGGCTCGTTTTTACAAGCGAAGAGGCAGAGAGAGAGGAGAAGCGCAAGGATAAGCGCGAGTGTTGATTTGATCGTGTTTTTCATTTTTGTTTCCTTTCTTTTTTCAGCCATTGCAAAACCGTTTTTTAAATGAGATCCGTTTTTTCGGCGGGTTCGCCGACGAAAAAACACCGCCCAGACGAGCAAAGCGAGTCCGCGCGCCGAGGGGAGTGAGCCAAAATCAAAGATTTTGGTTCACGGCGATAAGCGCGCGATCTCAATTGTAAAACGAAGTTTTGCAATTGGCTGCTTCAAAAGGATAAAGCAAAAAGCACTCTCCATTGAGAGTGCACGACAATATAGAGATACCCTGCCCGTATCCCCGTCCGCCGACACTCTTCAAATTGCCCAAGAGTTTTTTCGCGTGTCACGGTCCGATAAGCATTCCGACTTGAGAAGCGAGGCTTCAGTTACGGTAATGGCTGTTGCCGCGGATTTGCACCGCAATTTCCTTATCCCCGAATGGATCCATCCGACAACCGAGCATAGAGCCCGAGATGAACCGTGTTTATTCTTTTGTTTGAGGATATTATAGCATAATAAGATAGAAAAATCAATAAAAAATCCAAAAAACTCAAAAAAATTCAAAAAAGGTATTGCATTTTTGATTTGTTTGTGGTATAATATATTAGTCAGCGCAAGCTGCCATGGAGAGATGGCTGAGCTGGTCTAAGGCGCACGACTGGAAATCGTGTTTGGGCTAATACCCCAACGAGGGTTCGAATCCCTCTCTCTCCG
>JAFQPI010000065.1 GCA_017411805.1 Clostridia bacterium | reverse complement strand
TATCCATCCCGCATCCCCCACCCACTCCCCCGACTGCTCCGCAGTCACCCCCTCGCCGTCCCCCGAGGGGGAGAATTCTCAATTCTTCAACCTTTGGTTGAATCAACTCGACACTTGGTATATTGTTTTTATGTTTTAGTTGTGATATAATATAACTAACAATCATAAGGAGATATGCTAAATGGATCGAATTAATGAAATCTTGGCTCACAATATCACTAAATACAGAAAGAGAAGTGGGCTGAGTCAAGTTGCGCTTGCAGAAAAGATTGGTGTGTCATATCAGGCAGTTTCCAAATGGGAGACAGCTAAATGTGCCCCGGATATTGCACTTTTGCCAATGATGGCTGATCTCTTTGGCTGTCACATTGACGAATTATTCTCAAGAGAGGTGAAGACGGAGATACATTTTGACCATTGCGCGGAATTTCCTTGGCCGGATGATAACGTTGTGAGAGTGTTTCAAACTATTGGTAAGAAAATCATCAAGAAGCAAGAGGGCAATAATTCAATCGATGTGTTTTTTCCGCGTGATTGCAATGAAACCACAAAACAGTATTTTAAGGTTGAGGTCTTCGGTAGCATTGTGTCGGACGGTTGCATAAATGGTGACGTTGTTTGCCACGGCAGGATCGACTGCCATGAAATCAACGGCGATATTACGGCAAGTGGAGATGTGAGTGCGTATCAGATCAACAGTTGTGGAAAAATGAGTTGTAATGAATTTATAAAAAAGAAATAATTTTCAGCCCCAAGTTTGGGGCTTTTCTTTTTCTAACAATACTATTAATCTTATTTTATTACGCATCCCCCACCCACTCCCCCGACTTCTTCGCAGTATTCTCGCTGCATCTCGGTCACGCTCGCGTTCTGACACCACGCCGTGGTGTCATTCATTACGCTCGCGCCGCTTCGCTACTCTCGCCGTCCCCCGAGGGTGCAACTATAAGTTGACTGATGCTAAGCAAAACATTGTTGACAAGAAAACCAAACTGTGTTATAATAATTTCATATTATTGTATAAACGAGGCGCGATATGATGCAAGAAATAAATAAGAGCAGCAACGATATTTGGAAATCTTGGCAAAATTTTTCGGGATTTGAAAACCGATCCTTCAGATTTACCGATGATATGCGTCCCCTTTTTTACAAATGGCTCGGAATTACGCCCGAAAGTTACGTTTTGGATGCCGGATGCGGTACAGGAGTGTTTGCGCGTTACCTCGCATCAGATTTGAAGGGCGGACATATCGACGGTTTTGATATCAATGAGAGATTCATTGAATATGGCAAGAATAAGCTTGATGAATTGTCGCTTACAGATAAGGTTACACTGACACTTGACGACGGATTTAATCTTTCTTTCAATGACAATACGTATGATGCGGTGACGAATTATACTTACATCGGCGTGCTTTCAGATCCGGTTGCGGGGCTGAGAGAAATGATCCGAGTGTGTAAACCCGGCGGAGTTGTTTCCTGTGTTGTCGCTACGACTGCGATTCCGCGTATTGTCTGGCAGGGCGACTATCCGTTTGACGGCGCCGATGAACTTCAGCGGCTGTCGAACGAGGAAGCGGGTATTTTTGCAAAATACGCAAGACAGAACACAGATTTCAATCAAAGCGAAGAATGGCATGCACTTCGTTACCCGAAGATGTTTGATCTGTGCGGATTGAAAGATATAAAAATTCATCCGTTCGGTTATACGTTCAATTACAACGACACAAGTTATCCGATCGAATACCGCAAACAGCTTTTGATTAAAGAGATCGAGGGAGATATCGGATGGATCGAGTCACGCTACGAAGAAAAACGAGAAATATATATCGAGCACGGTTTCGATGACGTCAAATTGAGTCGTCTGATAGCTCTGATGAACCGCAAGCTTGAATACGTAAGGAATAATTTTGAAAATGACAACAGCTTTGAGTGGACCGGAGGTTTCAACTTTATTGTAACCGGTATCAAATAAAAAAGTAATATATGTTGAACACATTCATGAAGGAGAAGATATTATGATCGGCTTTGAAAAGATTCATTTTAGAGGGGATTTCCGTGACTATCAGAGACGGGTGCTTGACAATGCTGATAAGTATCTTAAAGACGGAAAAATAAATATTGTGGCCGCGCCGGGCAGCGGAAAGACGGTCCTCGGTCTTGAATTGATCAGAAGGTTAGGTTCTCCCTGCATTATTCTTTCGCCAACATCGGCAATACGTCAGCAATGGGGCGAGCGATTTAATGGTCTCTTCCTTGATAATCCCGAGGATTTTTCGTCACTTTTTTCGAACGACCTTCACAGCATAAAGCTGTTAAATTCGGTGACTTATCAGGCTCTTTATACCGCAATAGATAAGGTTTCTGCCGCGGATGACGGGGACGTTGACTGTTCAGACGTTGATATTTTTGCCGCGATGAGGGATTTTGGAATCAAAACGGTATGTCTTGACGAAGCACATCATCTCAAAAATGAATGGCAACGCGCGCTTGAAAAATTTATTGCCGCGCTTGATAATGACGTAAAGATCATTTCTCTCACGGCAACACCGCCGTATGATTCTGAAGGCTCAGAATGGAACAGATATATGAATATCTGCGGAGAGATCGACGAAGAGATTTTCGTTCCCGAGCTCGTCGGTCAGAATACGCTCTGTCCGCATCAGGATTACGTGTATTTCAATTATCCTACCGAATCTGAAATCGCAAGCTTTCGAACTCACAAGGAACGCGCCGTAATTGCTGTCGAGGAGATCGGCAAGCTGGATTTCCTCTCCGGACTTTGCAGCAGGCTAAATGACGGGAAGGATTATGAAAAGCTCTTCTCCGACGCGGCAAAATATATTGCGCTTGTAACGCTCATTAAACATTACGGCTTTGAAGTTGATAAGAAGCTTGTTCGTGAGCTGACCGCTAAAAGAGGCCTTCCGCTTTTCAAAATGAAGTATGCCGAAACAGCAATTCAATTCCTGCTTGACGGAGAATTGATTGACGACGATCGGAAAGCTGAGATAGTTTCTATTTTAAGGAATAATTCGGTTTTTGAAAAGAAGAAGGTCACGCTTGATCTTAACGAACGCTTGAAGAGAACGCTGATATCCTCCGTGGGAAAGCTTGACAGCATAAAGAGGATAGCAGAGCACGAGGTATCCGTTATGGGCGAGAGACTTCGAATGCTTGTTCTTACCGATTACATAAAGAAGGAAAATCTCGCGAAGGTTGCATCGACGGGAGAATTCAATTCGATTAATATCGTCAGTATATTTGAAACCTTGCGGCGTTCAAACGCGGACGTAAATATAGGCGTACTTTCGGGGACGCTTGTGATACTGCCGAAATCGATAGATCTTTCCGACGTCAAGCATAAGAAGGAAGATATCGAAGGCACGGATTACTGTACCGTTGAATTTTCCGGAGCTATCCATCGGGGTGTGGATTACGTTGGAAGGTTATTTGAGGAAGGGAAGATCCAAATTCTTATCGGAACAAAATCTCTTCTCGGCGAAGGTTGGGATTCCCCTTGCATCAATTCCTTGATCCTGGCAAGTTTTGTGGGCAGCTTTGTATTGTCCAATCAGATGCGCGGTCGCGCTATTCGAATTGATAAAAATGATCCGAATAAGTCGTCGAACATTTGGCATCTTGTGACGATTGAGCCCGAGTATTTGTTCAAGGATAAAGCGGCAGAAAGGATCGCAGCTTACGTTAACGAAGATCATAAAGAGCTTCATTCTTACGATTACGACGTGCTGAAGCGTCGTTTTGATTCCTTTATGGGTCCGAATTATACAAGCGGAGTGATAGAAAGCGGAATCGAGCGTATAACGGCGATCCGTCCGCCCTATGATAAAAAAGGTATCGAACGGATCAATGGAGAAATGCTGAAGCTTTCTGCGGCGCGCGGCGAGGTGAAAAACGCGTGGCGCGGCGAGATTTCGGACGGAAGCTTTGCTGTAAGCGTTGAGACGGATATTCCGCGGGAAAAGCGTATTCCGATATTTACTTTTTGGAATTTTGCTTTGAATCCGATTATTGTAGCGGCAGAGATATCTTTGCTGCGTCCTCTTATGACGCTTATGCTGAATAATAATATTCCGATGACCTTGGGAACTCTTGCAGTGATGGCGGGATTGCTTGTCGTTTTGTACCACGGCATAAAAAAGATGATCTTTCACTTCAATCCGGCAAATTCCATCAAGACGCTTGGAGTCGCTGTATATAAGACACTTTGTGAATGCGAGCTGATCTCCCCCTCAGCAAAGGTGGAAACAACGGCGTATAAGCAAATATACGTTGTTGCCCTGCATTTGAGAAATGCTTCGATCCACGATCAGAATATCTTCAATACCGCCATGGCGGAGATGCTGTCGCCAATTGAAAACCCGCGATATATTCTTATTGCTAAAACGATATTTAAGAATTATAATTACGAGCTTTCCTTCGCGTGCCCCTCGATAATCGGAAAAAAGAAGGAGTACGTTGAGACCCTTGCCGAAAAATTGAAGGCAACCACAGGAAATTTTGAGCCGGTCTACACACATCGCGAGGATGGCAGAAGACTAATTCTCAAATGCCGTAAGCATTCTTATATAACTTTCAATGAAAAGGCTATGGGCAAGAAATACAGAGTGTCTCATTTGAATTAAACATTGATTCGCGGGATAAATGGCTTGGAAAAACGGATTTGCTTATTGACAAAATGCCGTAACTACGATATAATATAGTCAAAGACATTTTTAACGTAAAGGAGAACCGTTATGAAATCTATTCAAAGAATTATTATCGTATTGATGTGTCTGCTTCTGACCTTCCTTTGCGCTTGCAATTCGGGCGGCGGAAGCGAGACCTCGGCTGAGCCGGGCTCCACATCGGAAGTTACCACTGCAGCGCCCAACACAACAGAGGGCGGAAACGAGACCGAGCCGGACGACGGACCGAAGCAGGTAACGGCATATTATGACGATTATCTGACCGAGATTGCGGGCGTTTCGGCTTCCTCCGAGACCGCAAAGGTCGGCAGCGGAGAATCTGTTGAGCTGATCGAGAAGGACGGCGTTAAGTATTTCCATGCAATTGGAATCGGCGTGTCCGAGATCGTTGACGGCGATTCTACCGTGACGGTAACCGTAGAGAAGGCGAAGCTCAATCTTATCGTTATCATGGGACAGAGCAACTCGGGTAACCATTTTGACAATGCGACCTCCGATATCAGATGCCCGCTCGGCACAGCATATTGGTGGGGTAACGGCAAGGGTATTGCCGCTCGCAAGCCCGAGGATTTCACACATTCTACCAAGGGCTTCCATAGCCCCCTTCTTGCAGAGCTTTACGCGCAGAGCGTAGCTGCAGGCTCGCCCGAAAAGAACGTCCTTATCTGGCACGAGGGCGGAAATCAGGACGGCAACGGAACAAGTAAGAACGGTTCCTCCATCTACGGTTGGGCAAAGAGCGCGACCGATGCATCCGGTACCGATTATACCGTAAAGATGGTACAGAATTGCGTTAAGTATTATGAGGGAATGAGCGATAAGTACGAGATCGTCCGCCGCGGTGTATATTGGCTTCAGGGCGAGGGCGACGGCGTTCGCGGAATCGATCCTACCGAGTATATGGGATGCTTCATGGCTATGTGGAACAAGCTGAAGGCAGAGGCGGGACTTGAGTACATGGCTATCATGCGTGTACGTAAGGGCGGTGACGGCAATACCCAGAATGCCGATATCGATTACTCGACCACAGTTGCATCTCAGTTCGCGCTTGCAAACAAGTATCCTGATATCTTTATTGCAACCACTCTGACCGAGAATTTCACGGGTGCGCCCACCGTCAACAAAACTGTTGATATCTCGAAGTACATCACTCTTATGAATAAGTATTCGGGCGAGGCGTCTCATAAGGACTCTTACGGCAATACCGCTACATACAAGGACGGCAAGCTGACTATGCCGATGAAGACACTCTTCGGCTCGAACAACAAGAACCATTACGGTAAGTTCGGATACGCCCTTATCGCGGCAGATGCGGCTTACAATATGTACCATGCGCTGACAGGCAGCGAGTACGGCTTTGTAAAGGCAGATGCATCGGGCAGCCCCGCTGCTCAGATCGTATCGAAGTCGGGTGACGTCGTTGAGCTCGATATTACCGAAATGATGTATGACCTTGCATTCCGCGCGACACCCGGAAGCACCGCGGGTACTTTCAATATCAAGGTTATGTCGATGAATACCGACGTTACCGCTGAAGCTGTCAATGTCGCGGGCGCAAGCTACGGTTGCGTAAATATCAAGAAGCTTAAGAGCTATGAAGGAGTCGTTATAACCGTTGAGTACGTCACCGCTTCGGGCGCGACGAGCGCAGTTACGTACAATATTACCGATAACAGCGTTGATCTCCCCGATAATACTCCCTCCGAGTACAGCTGGGAGTTCGAGAAGGATCTTCTCGCTCGCGATAAGGACGGCAACGTCGTTAACGCCTTTAACGCAAAAGCGCTGAACGGTTCCTACAGCATTGAGAACGGAATCCTTGTATGCTCCAAGCTTCAGCTTGAGATCATGAAGGAGATCAAGTTTGAGAGCACAAAGAACTGGAGCATTGAGATCGGATTTGGCGATATTTCGGGCGCGAACGGATTTATCATTGCGACGGAAAAGGACAACGTCAAGGGCAATAAGGCTCTCTCGTACAGAGGCGGCAAACTGAACATCTCGGATTACGATGTCAAGTCCTATACCGATAAGGCAGGCTACTACAACTATTCCGCAGAGGGCTCCCGCCTTACCTCGGGCTGTGTTATGAAGCTCGTCAACACCTATGATCCCATCTCGGGCAAGAGCATTATGAGCATGTATAAGGACGGCGTTCTCGTTATCGAGAATATGCAGAACGTAACAGGCGACTTCAACGGAAGCACAGTCATTGATCTCACTCCCTACGAAGTAACTGCCGATTTTGTCTTCCGTTATCTCGGCTGCTCCAACTCCTCAGGATCCTTCCTTTTGATCAATCAGCTCGACTTTATCAGAATTAATACCGCAAATTAATAATAACCGAGGGGACTGGATCATTGACCCTAATGATTCAGTCCCAATTCTTTTATTGACAAACATTAATTTGAGTGGTATAATTGTTTATTACATGGAGGTGTTTTTGTAATGAACAATAATAAGGAAATGCTCGGGCAGGCACCCGTCGGCAGATTGCTTTTTAAATTGGCTCTGCCAACCGTCATAGCCCAGCTGATCAATATGCTTTATAATATCGTCGATAGAATTTTTATCGGACATATTCCAGAGATCGGTGATCTTGCGCTGACGGGCGTTGGTGTTTGTATGCCGCTTATCATGATAGTTTCGGCGTTTGCCGCGCTCGTAAGCTCTGGCGGTGCACCGCGCGCATCGATCTTTATGGGTCAGCGTGAGCAGGAAAAGGCGGAGAAAACTCTCGGCGGATGCTTCGGATTGCAGATCGTCATATCCATGATACTGACCGCCGTTCTGCTGATATGGAATCGCCCGCTCCTTCTTGCCTTCGGTGCGAGTGAGAATACCATCGAATACGCCTCGGATTATATGAACATCTATGCGCTCGGAACGATCTTCGTCCAGCTCACCCTTGGTATGAACGCATTTGTCACGGCGCAGGGATTTACGAAGATCTCGATGTTCTCGGTCGTTATCGGAGCCGCCGCAAACATCGCGCTCGACCCGCTCTTTATCTACGGATTCGGAATGGGAGTCAAGGGCGCGGCACTTGCGACGATCATTTCGCAGGCACTTTCTGCAGTCTGGGTCGTCTCATTTCTTCTCGGAAAGAAGACGATGCTCCGCATCAAGCGCGAAAATCTCGTGGTTTCGCCGAGGATCATCCTTCCTTGTCTCGCGCTCGGTCTTGCGACCTTTATGATGCAGGCAAGCGAGAGCGTGATCTCGGTCTGCTTCAATTCCTCGCTTCTTGAATACGGCGGAGATATTGCCGTCGGAGCGATGACGATACTGACGAGCGTTATGCAGTTTGCGATGCTCCCCCTGCAGGGAATTGCGCAGGGCTCGCAGCCGATACTCAGCTATAATTACGGCGCGAAAAACGCCGACAGAGTCAAAAAGACCTTCCGCCTGCTTCTTGTCTCTTGTCTGATCTATTCGGTGTCGCTTTGGTCGGTCATTATGCTTTTCCCGCGTCTTTTTCCCTCGATCTTTACTCCCGACGCCGATCTGATCGCGTACACGGCAGACGTTATAAGGATTTATTTCGGCGGACTGATAATTTTCGGCGCGCAGATCGCGTGTCAGATGACCTTTGTTTCGCTTGGAGAGGCGGCGTGCTCGGTCACGGTTGCTGTCGTGAGAAAATTCGTCCTCCTTCTGCCACTCATCTATATCGTTCCGCATTTTATGGCAAATAAGACTCTCGGCGTTTACACCGCGGAGCCGATCGCGGATATCATCGCCGTGACCTTCACCATCATCCTATTTGCTTTCCACTTCAAGCGCGCAATAAGGAAGATTGAAAAATAAGAAATCCCGCCATTTCGGCGGGATTTTTTTAAAAACCTATTGACAAATCTGTCTATTTGTGATAGACTATGCACGTAGTCTATTGACGATAGACAGATTTGGAGGTCAAGATGGAAAAATTGAGACTTGGCGCGGTTGAAGCGCGTTTTGCTGATATCGTATGGAAGAATGCTCCGCTTTCGACAAAGGATCTTGTCGTGCTTTGCGAGAAGGAGCTGAACTGGAAGAGAACAACGACCTACACGGTACTCAAGAAGCTTTGCGAGCGCGGACTTTTTCTGACCGAGCAAAGCATGGTCAGCGTGCTGATCGCAAGAGATGATTTTTACGCGATGCAGAGCGAGAAATTTGTCGAGGACACTTTTGACGGCTCACTTCCCGCCTTTATCGCGGCGTTTGCTTCGAGAAAGAGACCGACGGAGAAGGAACTTGAGGAGATCAGACGTATGATCGACGGATTCGGAAAGGGGCAGGAATGAGCGAGCTATTCATTAAAGTATTCAATCTCGCCTCAACGGCGGGGTGGATAGTGCTTGCCGTTCTCCTTCTGCGTCCCTTGATGAGAAAGGCACCGAAATGGATAAGTTGTCTCCTTTGGGGCATTGTCGGCTTGCGCTTGATCTTCCCGTTTTCGCTCGAAAGTGTTTTCAGCCTGATCCCCTCGGCTGAGCCGCTTCCGCAAAATATCACGGTGACGACCGCGCCCGAGATCCACAGCGGGATCGGCGTGATGAACGATTTCGTCAACCCCGTGATATCAGATTCACTCGCGCCGCAGGTCGGCGCAAGCGTCAATCCGATGCAGATCGTAATTGAGGTTGCGGCATATATCTGGCTTGTCGGCGTTGCGCTGATGCTTGGCTACGGCATTTTTTCATATATTTTGCTCAGACGGAAGGTCAGAGCCTCGGTCAAGGGTGATGGAAAGCTCTATTTCTGCGATGACGTTGACTCTCCCTTCATCCTCGGCGTGCTGTTTCCGCGCATCTATCTTCCTTCGGGAATGAGCGGTGAGACACTCGAGCACGTGCTCGCGCACGAAAGAGCGCATCTGCGCCGCGGCGACCACATATGGAAGCCGCTCGGATTCTTGCTTTTGTCGGTCTATTGGTTCAATCCGCTTCTTTGGATCGCGTACGTGCTGCTTTGCCGCGATATCGAGGCGGCTTGCGACGAACGTGTCATCGGAATGATGGACGACGAGGCGAAAAAGGACTATTCGCGCACGCTTCTCGCCTGCAGTATGCACCGCAAGAGGATAATGGCGTGCCCGCTCGCGTTCGGCGAGGTCGGGGTCAAACAGAGGATAAAGTCGGTGCTGAGTTACAAAAAGCCCGCGTTCTGGATAATCATAATTGCGCTCGTTGCGACCGTGATCGTCTCGGTCTGCTTCCTGACCAACCCGAAAAATGACGTTCGTGAGCTTCTCGAGCCGGGAAGCGAATGGCTCTGCAAGGACGGCGCAAGGATCAGCGTTACCGTTGATAATAGTGTCAGAATGTCGGGGATGCTCTTGTTTGATAATCGGTATGACGACGTTGTGATCCGCTATGGGGACGGTTATGCCGAGGTCTTCCGCTCGGGCATCGACGATACCGATTATGACGTCAACGAGGACGGCTTGGTTTCTCCCGATGAATATTCGGATGCCTCAACAGAGCATCTGATCCTTGCGGGACCCATCAAGGCTCGCGGCGACGATTTTGTGCTGAAGATCGAGGAGGATCTCCTCGGAATTGGTAAAAAGGAGCTCGTTTTCAAGAAGACGAAGGATTCGGGCAACAGAGCCGTCAAGCTCCCATCGGAGGAGATCTACGTCAAGGTCACCGACTGCGGAAGCGATAATCGCGGAGCCGATATCTCCTTCATTCAGGCAAAGATCGAGGGCGGAGACGTCATTTTCACGTTGAAATGGAAGAATAAGAGCTTCAAAACGCAGATCTACGGTGAATCTTTTGAGGTCTACCGCTACGAGGGCGACGAGCTGATCCCGCTTGAGTTCATCGGTTATTGGAAAGAAAGAGCTATGGGCGTCGGTTCGTTTTCAATGACCTATCCCTCTTTTAATATCACCGAGCATTTTGATATTTCCGCGTTCGGAAAATACCGCCTTGTCGCGGGCGACGCGTGGGTGGAGTTCGAGGTCACCGATTCGCTTGGCTTGAGTTTCCCGTATGATATCAAATCTATCGGTAACGGACTTTTTGCCGCGATCATTGATTTCGGTTGCGATGCCGAGGGTCTTGGGGTCGATTTCAGAGCGATTCAGTATCAGAGCGGCTCCGGCAGAAGCTTCCTTATCGAATGGGCGAACGATACCGACCGCGCGCACGTGATCGGACCCGCGTTTGAGATCTACCGCTATGAAGGAAGCAAGCTGATCCCGCTTGAAAACAAGCTCGCGCACGAAAGCGGCGAGGTGGTGATCGAATCGAATTTTGAAACCTCGTATAGCTATATGGTCACCGATCACTATGATATTTCGGCGGAGGGAAAATACCGCTTTGAATCGAACGGCGCGTGGGTAGTCTTCGAGGTAAAACCCTTGTACGATATTTATACGAGCTTTGATGCGTCGAACGGACTCGACGTTTACGTATGGCAGATGGCACAGGGAAGCTATAGCTTCTCCGTGATGCCGCATGAAGAAGATCGGGAGCTTAACAGGTATCTGTTTGGAATGCCGGGCGTCAATGCCGCGGGAATGCGCGAGATCCTTGCCGCTTACGATATTGACGACGATGACATATATATCGTTCCGTGGCAGAATCCGATCTCAAGCTATACAGGCGATTATTGGATTATCCACGAGGGCGAGGACTTGGAGGCAAAGCGGGCGATGTATATGGCGATAGTTCGTGATATGCTTCTCGGCGATACCCTTCGTGAAAAGTATCCCCTTTTGAATGAAACCGAGTATTTTGATATGAACGGCGACGGAATGACCGATGCGTGCTCTGTCGGAATTGGTCTTGATGACGGACAGTTCTTCTTTACAGTAAGGATCAGATATCTAAAAAGCGACGAAAAAGAGCTCTTCCAAAGGTTCGGTAGCGTTCCGATGCTTATTGAATTTGACGGAGGAAGTGACAAGACTTTCCGCTTGGTAGGAACCAAAGAGGATGGCAGCGTATGTCATTATTCGGTTTCGGTCAAAAACGGGCAGATCAAGCTGACAGAGCTTGATTAATACAACGAAAATATATTGATTTTCCTCCCGATTTGTGCTAAAATTTTAGTATCGAAGTCGGGAGGATATTTTTATGGATTTAAAAAAGTACCGAAACGGAATGATAATACATCCGGGTGAGCTTTCTCGGAAGTGGATCGACCGCCTCGCTGACGCGGGGATAAATACGCTCGGAATCCATCCCGAGGGAGGTAAAGATGCGCCGAGGTCGCTTGAACGTCTGCTTTCATTACTTGAAACGCCCGAATACCGCACGCTTATCGACTACGCGCGCTCGAGAGGGCTCGAGATCGAGTATGAGTGCCACGCGGCGGGATATCTTATGGACCGATCGCTTTTCGCTGAGCATCCCGAGTATTTCAGAATGAACGAGTCGGGCGAGAGGGTTCCCGATTGGAATTTCTGCGTTTCAAACGCCGAAGCTCTCTCGCTTTTCGCAAAACGCGCCGCTTCTCTTGCGCTCAAGCTCTACGGAAGCGGCAAGAATTTCTATTTCTGGATGGATGATGGACGGTCTATCCATTGCCAATGCTCGAAATGTCGCCGGCTGTCTCCGTCGGATCAGCAGTATATCGCGCTCAGCGCCGCACTTGACGAGATCAGACGGCATATTCCCGATGCGCGGATGGCGTATCTCGCCTACATCGATACGATCGCGCCGCCGACTCTTGCCCACAGTAACCGCGGGCTCTTCCTCGAGTACGCTCCTTTTGAGAAATACACCGCAAAGGGAGAGGACTCCGCCGCGCGGATCGAGCGCGAACGCGGAATGCTTGCGCCACTCCTCGATTATTTCGGGAGGGATGACGCAAAGGTGCTTGAATATTGGTACGATAATTCGCTCTACTCGCGCTGGAAAAAGCCGCCCGCGCGCTTTGAATTGAATGAAAAGCCCATGATCGGGGACATCCGCGACTACAGGGAGATCGGCTTCGACCGAATCACCACCTTCGCCTGCTTCCTCGGCGACGACTACGAAGCCCTCTACGGCGAGCCGGATATCACGCCCTACTCTGGGGCTTTTGAATAATAAAAAATGGGGCTGGCTCATTAAGACATATTTTACCATTCTCGGTGATAATTGTGCAATAATGTCCTCCTCATCCACCGCCCTACGGCGGTCCCCCTTCCCCGCTGGGGAAGGCAAAATGTTAAGCTTATGCTTCTTAGCATTTCAGCGAACATCGTTTGGATTTAACCTATAAATAGCAATAAGGAATATTTTATTTGAATTAATTTGCACTCTTGGTTGAGTATTTGCTAACTATTTCAATAAAATATTCCTTTTTGCTATGCAAAATTATATGACAGAATGATATTCGCTGTACAAACGTAGTCAGATCGCTATCCACTTTACCTTCCCCGGTGGGGAAGGGGGACCGACGCAGGTCGGTGGATGAGGGGAAGAGACGGAGATGCTATGTTTGCACAAAAGAATTTTCGAGTTCAACTTTGATCAATAATCTTCGTCCACTTTTAGCAACGATAAATGCGTTATTCAAAAAGACTGATCCATTGTATTATAATGAATCAGTCCTTTTCTATTATACAAGATAAGCCTCGCGGAGGTCGCAGAGGTCTTCGTCGGTGAGCTTGAGTCCGTTGCGGAGAAAGCCCTCGGTGCCGCCCCAGAACTTGTCGATCTCGTCGAATGCCGCGCGCATAAAATCGCGGCGGGAGGAGAGAAGGAGATTGAGGTTGTGCGCCTTGCGAACGCTGAAGGTGGCGAGCACGACTCCAAGGTAGATCCAGAAATTCTTGAATCTGCATGAGCGGTTCGATTTCATATAATCGCGCATGATCGCGTCGCGGTCTACTCCGAGAGCGAGAAGGATCGTTGCCGCAACTACACCCGTGCGGTCCTTGCCCTGCGTGCAATGCCAAAGCACCGCGCCGTCGTCCTCATCGATAAGAGTACGCATCAGCTTGCGGAGAGCCTCGAGTGATGGCTCGGAGGAGATCATCGTGCGGTAGGTGTCGGAAAGGTAGGTGCGCGCACCGCCATCAACCTGCATGATCTTCTTAAGGATCGTGGGTCCGGTATGTCGGGTTACTGCGGGATTCTGTTCGTCGGTCAGAGGCGGGATATGGAGATAATCGACACCCTCCGGAACAACGTCACGCTTGTGCGCAAGCTCTGCGGGAGCGCGGAGGTCGATGACGGTACGCAAGCCCTTCTTGTCGCGCAGCTTTTCAGCCGTTTCAGGCTTGATCTTTCCGAGATGGCCGCTGCGGTAAAGCATGCCGTAACGGATCTTTTTGCCGTCCGCTGCGGGAATGCCGCCAAGGTCGCGGAAATTCTTTATCTTTTTTGCCATATGAAACCTCCTTTAAATAGAATCGTACCTTATTATTTTACCACAAAATCGCGTCTTTGTCCACCCCTTTTGATGTGTGAAATCAAAATTTACACCGAGTTTTCAGACATATCACAGTTTGCCCTTTTTTGAGGTTGACTTTGGAATGCTTAAATGGTATAATTAATATAATAGGAAGGAAACTTAACGTCCGGGCGTGAAAACGCCCTGCGAAAACAGGAGGAAAGACAAATAAAAAAAGCAAGAAACAGGGACAATATGAACGCCCTCAACGAAAAGATCAAGGAATCTGCAATATCGGTTTTGCCGATACTTGTGATAGTTGCTATACTTTGCTTTTTTGTGACGCCGGTATCTACCGGACTTCTCCTGGCGTTTCTCTTAGGCGCGCTGATGATAATCGTCGGTATGGGTATCTTCACTCTCGGGGCGGAGACTTCGATGACCGTCATCGGTAACAGGATAGGTGCCTCGCTTACAAAGTCCAAAAAGCTCTGGCTGATCCTTATTGTCAGCTTTGCTCTCGGACTCGCGGTAACGATCTCGGAGCCCGACCTGCAGGTCCTCGCCGAGACGGTTCCGCATATCGACAATATGGTGCTGATCCTCACGGTAGGAGTCGGAGTCGGCTTTTTCCTTATGGTCTGCATGCTCAGAATCTTTCTCGGAATCAAGCTTCGCTGGCTGCTTCTCGGATTTTACGGTCTGGTATTCCTGCTGACGGCATTTTCCGATCCCGATTATCTCGCCATTGCGTTTGACTCGGGCGGAGTAACAACGGGGCCGATGACGGTTCCCTTCATCCTCGCGCTCGGCGTCGGTGTTGCTAATATGCGTTCCGACCGTGACGCGGGTGCGGATAGCTTCGGACTTGTCGCGCTTTGCTCGATCGGCCCGATCCTCTTCGTGCTCATCCTCGGCTTCCTCTATCCGAATGCCGATGCGGTGACCGAGATCACCTTCGTCGACTGGGCGAATACCGTCGAGCTCGGAGGCTCGTATATCTCCGCGATCCCGCATTATATGCTCGAGACCGCAGTGGCACTTCTGCCGATTGGTGCGATCTTCCTCTTGTTCCAGATCTTTTCATTCAGAATGGGCGCGCGCCCCTTCTTCAAGATCTGCTGGGGTATTCTTTTTACATACGTCGGACTCGTCCTCTTCCTTACGGGAGTAAACGTAGGATTTTCCTCGCTTGGAACGATGCTCGGCGGAATGCTTTATCACAAGGTCAAGTATCTTCTGATCCCGATCGCGATGTGCCTCGGATGGTTCATCATTTCGGCAGAGCCTGCTGTATACGTGCTTGAAAAGCAGATCGAAACGGTCAGCTCCGGCGCGATCCCCGGCAAGGCGATCAAGTACAGCCTTTCGATCGCAATAGCGATCGCAATGGGAATTGCGATGCTCAGAGTTGTAACGGGAATCTCGCTTATGTGGTTTTTGATCCCCGGATACGCCATCGCGCTGATTTTGACCTTCTTCGTTCCCGATATCTATACCGCGATCGCGTTTGACTCGGGCGGAGTTGCATCGGGACCCATGACAGCAACCTTTATGCTCCAGCTTCTGATCGGCGTTTGTTCGGAGGCGGGAGGAAATATTCTGACCGATGCGTTCGGAATCGTCGCAACGGTCGCTATGATGCCGCTGATCTCGATCCAGATCGTCGGATTCATCTACGGACGCAAGGCGAAGACTGCGAAGGTCGAGGAGTCTCTTATCGACGACGAGATCATCGAGCTTTGGGGGTGACAGTATGAATTACGTATTTTCAATAGTTAATCCCGGAATGTCGGCGCGGATGAATGATATTTGTGAAAAGCTCGAGCTTCCGCTGAGGATCGAACTTATCGGCAGAGGAACCGCGACAAAGAATATGCTCGACCTTCTCGGTCTGAGCGCGCGAGAGTACCATATAATTATGACGGTTGCCGACCGCGAGCGCACCGCCGCACTCATTGACGAGGCGCGCAGACAGCTCTATATCGATGCTCCTGGCCATGGAATCATCGCGGCAACACCCATCAAAAGCGTAGGAGGAGGGAAGACCTTGTCACATCTGAATGGAGGTAAGCCCACAGAGGGCGCGCCCGAGATCAATTATAATTACGAAATTATTCTTGCCATTGCGAACGAGGGTTATACCGACGCTGTTATGGACGCCGCAAGAGAGGCGGGGGCGCGCGGAGGAACAGTTCTCCACGGCAAGGGCACGGGATCGACCGACGCCGCAAAGTTCTTCGGCGTTTCGATCGCGACCGAAAAGGAAGTCATCATGATAGTTGCCCGCTCGTCCGAAAAGGCGGCGATCATGAAGTCCATCATCAATAAGGCAGGCAACGGAACCGACGCGGGCGCAGTCGTAATGTCGCTCCCCGTCAGCGCCGTCGCAGGCTTTGGCTTGCTCGATAACCTCGAGACAAACGAATAAATACAAAAATCCACAGACAGGTCAGCCTGTCTGTGGATTTTTTCAACACTTCTTCATAAGTCTGATATAAAACTCATTCGATCTTGCAAGTGCGTCGAGGCGGATCTTTTCGTTGTTTCCGTGGATGGTTGCGCGCTCTTCGGCGGTGAGGTCCATTGCCGAGAAGCGGTAAACGCGGTCGGAGATGCGACCCCAATGGCGCGAGTCGGAGCACTGAACCATCAGGTAGGGCGCGACGATGCAGCCCTTCCAAG
Organism: Clostridia bacterium; assembly: GCA_017411805.1. GTDB lineage: Bacteria > Bacillota > Clostridia > Oscillospirales > CAG-272 > CAG-390. The sequence goes on along the minus strand of JAFQPI010000065.1, from coordinate 20,479 downwards.
TCGATGCCACGGCGGAGGAAACCTTCTCATAGCCATCGCAATCGGTGCGCGAGATGCGCGATGGGTTCATTCCGTGGAGACATTCGACCTCAACGCGGTCGTCGGCGATCGTTTTGTTCAGATAATCAAGCACGACCTCCATATCGTCGGCGGGGCTCAGACGTATATTCGAGACGAGAGAAGCCTCGGGCGGGATGACGTTCGATGCCGCAGAGCCTTTGGCCTGTGTAAAAGCCACAGTCGTGCGCATCAGGGCGTTAAGCTCGCCGCCGTTTTTTCTGCAGATGAGGTCGAGCAGAGGGAGAAAGATCTTGATATTCGCAAAGATCGTGCGGTAAAGGAAGGATGAATGCCTGCCGAGAGTGTCGAACATCTGCGCAGCGGGCTCGGTAAGGTGGACCTTGAAGGGTTTTTTCAGAATTTTGTTGCAAGCCGATGCGAGTCTGTCGATCGGCGCACCCGGCTTGGGAGCGGACGCGTGACCGCCCTGTGAGTGGACAGTATATTTGACGTCCATCATACCTTTTTCTGCGATGCCGATCAAACCGCAAGGCGCAGTAACACCGGGGAAGACGTTTTCAACGACTGCGCCGCCCTCGTCGAGGACGAAAGCAGGCGTGGTGCCGCATTCCTCAAAGAGGTCGACGATGTTGACGGCACCCCGTCCGTTGACCTCCTCGCCTCCCGAAAATGCGAAGAAAATGTCGTTCTCGGGCACAAATCCCTCGGAAATGAGGTGATCGGCGGCAAAAAGGATGGAGGAAAAGGTCACTTTCGTGTCAAGCGTGCCACGCCCCCAGATGCAACCCTCGCGGATGACAGCCTCAAATGCCGGAACGTCCCACAGCTCCTCGTTGACGGGAACAACGTCGTAATGTGCCATCAGAACCGCGGGCGCGCCTTGGTTTTTGCCGCGCCAACGGTAAAGAAGACCGCGGTCGGGCAGACACTCGAAGTCGCAGGTCGCGTGGACGTGAGGGAAGAGCGTGGGAAGAAGAGAAATCAGCTTCTCGAATTCCGCGTCATCCTCGAGAGAGGCGTCGCGGTATGATACAGTTTTGCAGCGGACGAGCTCGCGCAGAGCCTCGGCTGCTTTTTCTTTGTCGAAATCTATCGTCTCGTCATCGACCCTCGGCTGCTCCTTCGGAGTGAAGCGGTAGGCGCGGACGATGATGACCGCGAGACAGGCGGCGACGAGGCAGAGGATTATTGCGTCAATTATCATTTCTTTTTACCTCCGAGCTTTGAGAAATATTTGAATGTCATCGGCCAAAGCGCGCCGGCGACTACGACAATTGTGAAATAGCGAATGAGTCTTGCCCAGGTGTTTTCGGGCAAAATGGCATTGAGCGGTATCTTGAAAAGCTCTTTGACAGCAAGGACTATGATAAGTCCGCCGACGATCTTGATCAGCTGCGCCCACCATACCGCCTCGGTTTCAAACTTGATGAAGCGGAGGTCGAGGGTGTAAACGACGAGGAATCCGAGCATACAGCCCGTCAGAGTGTAGGCGTTTTTGACGGCGGAGGTGTAATTGTGGTTTTCGGGCAGGTAGACCTCTTTTGGAAAGCTCCAAAAATGAATAAAGCAGAGGTAAGCGAGCATTATTGCGGTCAACGAGAGGAGGATGGCGTACATAGTCCTCGGCGAATCTTCGGCTTTTTTGAAGAGAGGGGAGAGCGCAAAGATCAGAATTAGCGCGATGACGACCGAAACGCCGACGTCAGCGGGCGTATGAACTCCGAGGTACATTCTCGAGAGGGGCACGAGGACACAGAGAGCGATAGAGGTTATGCGAACGGCGCGGTTTTTGAATCTCAGAGCTACGCCTCCGAAGAGTCCAACCGAGGTCTGCGTGTGTCCGCTCGGGAAGGAGTAGCCGCTTGCCGCCTCGCGAGCCGATTCAACTATCGTAAAATTCGGATCCTTGACCCACGGGCGCGGGATACGGAAGCATATTTTCAGAAACTGATTGATAACGGTGCCGACAAAACCTACGCTGAGCAGGTAGTAGCCGTGGTACTTGTTGACGCACCAATATACGATAAGTCCGACAGCCATGAAAAGCGTCTCTTCGCCGAAGAGCGTGATGAAGGAGAATACGGCGTCGAGCACGGGATTTCTTAGATCTTCAAGAAAATACAGAAAAGACATTTTTCGCCTCCGTTTTTTCTTATTATACCACGAAGTGCGTCTTTATTCAATATTTTTTTATTAATTGTTGCATTTCAACGCAATCTATGATATAATTAAATTTAACAAAATTAAGGCGGTGCAAAAATGACAGACGCAAAAACTTTGGCGTATATCAATCTCCACGCCATTCTCGGTACGATCCCCTATCTCTGCGAGCTTGACGAAAAGGCTCGCGAGCTCATAAAAAACGAAAAGGTCTCGATCGGTTTCCGCGTTAAGGGCGGACCCTCGGGAGCGTTATGCTTTGCGGACGGCAGAGCTTGGTTTGCAGAGGTGTGTGACTCCTGTAATATCATCCTTCCTTTCTCATCCCCCGAGAAATTCAACGGAATGATCGACGGAACGGTTACGCCCATCCCCTCGAAGGGATTCACGAGGATCGGATTCCTACTCAAAAAATTCCTTCCGCTGACAGATATCCTTTCATCCTATCTCCGCGCGGATAAAAAAGCACTCGAGGATCCCATTTTCTTCGAGAAGAGCACGATCCTGATGTTCCATCTGATCACTTCCGCGATTGCGCAGATCGGAAACGTCGATCCGATCGGGCAGGCAAGCGCGTCCTATATCGTTGACGGAGATATAAAACTTGCTATCGGCGACGATCTCGCGCTTACTATCAGAGCGAAGGATCACGTGCTTACCGCGGTCCACTCCGCGCCCGAAAGCGTTATGTCCTTTATGCGCTTTGAGGATATCCGCCTCGCGCGTGCTCTCTTTGACGGCGAGGTTAATGCCGTTGCCGCCGTTGGTGAGGGGAAGGTCCGCATCGGCGGAATGATCTCGCAGGTCGATAACGTAAACCGTATCCTCGACCGCGTTGCACTCTATCTTGCGTGAGGTGAAATTATGAGAAATATCAATAATTATGATAAGAGTCGCGAGGCGTTTGCACACGCAATGAAGGTCATCCCCTCGGGTATCTACGGTCATCAGGGCCCCGCGGAGGGATGCTATACCCCCGTTGAGGCGTTCCCCTTCTTCTCCTCGAGAGCAGAGGGCGCGTATCTTTGGGATCTTGACGGCAACCGTTTCATTGACTATATGTGCGCGTACGGTCCGAATATTCTCGGCTACAACGATCCCGACGTCGATGCCGCCGCGGCAGAGCAGAGAGCTATCGGTGACTGCACCACTCTCCCCTCGACCAAGATGATCGAGTTTGCCGAGCTCCTCGTCGACACCGTTGCGTGCGCCGATTGGGCGTTTTTCGCAAAGAACGGAAACGACGTGACGACTATGGCGATCATGACCGCGAGAGCGCACACCCACCGCAAGAAGATCGTCTTTTTCAAGGGATATTACCACGGCGTTGCGCCCTGGACACAGAAGATCGATTACGCGGGCGTTATCCCCGAGGACGTAATGCACAATATCTACGTTGATTGGAACGACCTCGATGCGCTCGAAGCAGTATTCAAAAAATACAAGGGCGAAATCGCGGCTGTCATCTCGCAACCCTATATGCACGGTAACTTTATGGACAACGTCCTTCCGGCAGACGGTTTTTGGCAAGAAGTCCGCCGTCTCTGTACCGAAAACGGCACAGTTCTCGTTGTTGACGACGTCCGCGCGGGATTCAGACTCGATATCGCGGGCTCGGACCATTATTTCGGCTTCGAGGCTGACCTTATCTGCTTCTGCAAGGCGCTTGCAAACGGTTATAACGTCTCGGCACTCTGCGGAAAGAATTTCCTCAAGAATACCGTCTCGGGCATGTCGTACACGGGTAGCTACTGGCTCTCCGCTGTGCCCTTCGCCGCCGGAATCGCTTGTATCAATAAGATGAAGAGGCTCGATATGCCCCGGATCCTTATCGAGAAGGGTACCAAACTCAAGGAAGGTCTGATAGCTGCGGGACAGAAGCACGGATTCGATCTGCGCGTCACGGGTGTTCCATCCCTCTTCTATCTGCGCATAGCCGATGATCCCTCGCTGATGCTCCATCAGGAATGGATCGCGGAGTGCGTCAAGAGAGGAGTCTTCTTCACCAATCACCATAATCACTTCATCAATGCCGCGCTCACCGACGCCGATATCGCCGAGACCGTCGATATCGCCGACGAGGCGTTTGCGGTCGTTAAAAAGAGACATTGATTTTTCCGGGACTGAATTGTTGATTTCGATGATTCGGTCCCTTTAGTAATTTTTATTGATTTATAGCTTTCTGTTAATTGTTGGGCGGAATAATTTCCTTCTCGTTCACCGCTCCTCGCGGTCCCCTTTCCCCATGCGGGCGTATTTGCAAGCAAATGTGGGGACCGCGAGGAGCGGTGAATGAGGAGAGCACCGTTTGTACCGTATATAATTCAGAAGAATCAAACAGAGTTTACATTATCATTATGAAACAATAACTCAATTTTTCTATTGCTTTTCAATTCATTATGTGATATAATTAAAAATCGAAAGAGAAGGATAAAAAATGGTATATTTGGTATTGATAATTGGCTTTATTTTTCTTATATCGGGTATTATTCCTCTTACGGCGTTTTTTATATTTAAATATTGCCCCGGGCAAACCGCAAAAGCTTGTGCGATATTGCGTAAGACAAAATACAAAAAGAATATGATCGTGCGCGATTCCGGAAGTAGGCGTCGAAGGCTTGAGAAGCATTATACGATGGGTACATATATTTACGTTGTCGATAAAAAGGCATACAAATGCAAGGACTCGCTCTTCGGGACGCCGAAGCAGGCGGCTTACAGTCTGCCGATAGTGTATCTCAAGCGATTCCCACGATTCTATTATATTAATCAAGAAAATGATCTGGGAAAAGTAAAATATATTTTATATTCGATCTTTCCCCTCGTTATGGCTGCGTTATATATTATACTCGGACTTGCTATATTATAATAAGGAAGAAAAGGTGCAAAAAATGCGCGGAAAAGTTGGAAAATTTATAAAAGAATATTCCATAATCACGTTCGGAGCCGTGCTTGCCGCTGCGGCAATATACTTCTTTATGCTCCCCTCGCATCTTGCGATCGGAAGCGGCTCGGCACTTGCGATGGTATTATCGAATTTCATCCCCCTGCCGATCTCGGCGATCTCGCTTGCGCTGAATATCATCTTTCTGATAATGGGATTCATCCTCGTCGGACCCGAATTCGGAGCAAAGACGGTGTATACCACGATCCTCGTGCCCGCCTCGCTCGGCGTTTTCGAGATACTTTTTCCGAATTTTCAGTCGCTTACGCAAGACCCTCTGCTCGATATGATTTGCTACATACTCGTCGTAGGTATGGCGATGGCGATCCTCTTTTCGTGCAATGCTTCATCGGGCGGACTCGATATAATCGCCAAGATCATGAATAAGCACCTGAAGATGGAGCTCGGAACCGCGATCTCGGTTTCGGGACTCGTCGTTGCCTTTTCCGCGGCGTTCTGCTATGATACGAAGACCGTCGTTCTCAGCGTTCTCGGTACGTATTTCGGCGGAATGATCGTCGATAAATTCATCTTCGGGCTCAATATCAAGCGCCGCGTCTGCATCATTTCGCAGACGCACAACGACGAGATCGTTTCCTACCTGCTCCACGATCTCCACAGCGGCGCGACTCTCTACGAGAGCTTTGGCGCGTATGACGGAACCAAGCGCATCGAGATCGTAACGATCGTCGATAAAAACGAATACCGCAAGCTGATGGATTTTGTCAAAAAGACCGACCCGAAGGCTTTCGTCACCGTATATTCGGTAAACGAGCTCCGTTATCAGCCCAAGGTTAAATAAATATTGCCTTCCACGGCAGAAAAAACGCCTAATGCCAACAATTTTGATTTGGCATAGGCGTTTTTTTGACGTAATATGTTGCATTTTTTCAGTAAGTGTGATATAATTAATAAAATAGAGGTATTATGCCTTGTGGCGAATGCTAAAAGTGAAATTGATACTGTAGGTCGCGCATATATGTGTGAGGATACTCTGTACCAAGGAAAGGAAAAGGCTTTGACATATAAAAAACGTGGATCGCAGTTAGTCCATGAGAAGACTAAAAAGAAGGCTTCTACTGATCTTGGGAAGAATGGAGTCAAGCAAAATCGAGGATATATAGTTGCTAAGAGAGTTTGGGATATCGTACTTTCCATTATTGGCATTGCCATATGCATTATTCCGGCGATCATTATAATGTTGCTAATTGTGATAGACTCTCCCGGGGCTCCGATTTATATTCATCGCCGAATTGGTAAAAACGGAAAGCCTCTTTATCTGTTAAAGTTCCGTACTATGTATAGAGACGCGTACGATATGATGGGAAAATTTACGCCGGAACAGATGGCTGAATGGCGGGAGAATTTCAAAATAGAGGGTGATCCTCGTATTACTCGGATAGGCAAGTTTCTTCGCCGTTCCAGTTTAGATGAACTTCCGCAGCTTTTGAATATCCTGAAGGGCGAATTGTCAATTGTTGGTCCGCGTCCCGTCGTTGCTGAAGAGTTAGAGCGATATGGCGAAAATAAGGAGAAGTTTCTTAGTGTTACGCCCGGATTGACGGGATATTGGCAGGCATATGCTCGTAGTAATTGTACATATGAGCAACGCATGGAAATGGAGCTTTATTATGTGGATAATGCCAATTTTTGGTGGGATATAAAGATTATGTTTGCAACGGTTGGAGCAGTGCTTCGCAGACACGGTGCAAAATAAATCCAAGGAGTTACTTGAAGAATGATGAATAAAAACCCTCTTGTTTCGGTTATTATGCCTGCGTATAATGCGGAAAGGTTTGTCGGAGAAGCGATCAACTCTGTGATTGCCCAAACCTTAACGGACTGGGAGTTGCTGGTGATTGATGATTGCTCCACGGACGATACGCAACGAATTGTTGCTGAATTTGCAGAAGAGGACAGCAGAATTCAACTTCTTGTAAACGAAGTCAATATGGGTGTGGCAAAAACCAGAAACAGGGGCTTGGATCTTTGCCGCGGTCAATATGTAGCCTTGTTGGACAGCGATGATTATTATAAACCGGACATGCTTCAAAAAATGGTGGATTGTTCCAAAAGAACAAAGGCAGATATCGTTTACTGTTCATATGAATTGGTGGACGAACAGGGAAAGAAGGTTTGTAATGATTTTATTGTTCCGGAACAGACTGATTTTGAACGATCGCTGGTGCGTAGTGTTATTACCTGTTCCAGCGTCTTAATTTCTAGTGAAATTGCCAAGAATAACAGATTCCCTACGGATCTTTATCACGAGGATATCGCGCTTTGGTTTCGGTTATTACGGGATGGTGTTAAAGCATGCGGCGTGACAGAGATTTTGGCTGCCTACCGTCAAAGAACAAACTCGAAATCTGCAAATAAACTAAAAAGTGCGATCAGGCGATGGAATGTTTATCGAAAACATTTGAAGTTGCCTATTTATAAATGTCTTGGCTATATAATTGGTTATGCGTATTATGGCATTATCAAGTATGGAAGAGTTTCGGCGTCAAGGAGCGAATAACTGAATGGTGAAAATGTTGGAGCTTGAACAAGAAGGAACAGTTGCTACTTTAGAAGAACACCAAAAGGCAATGTACCGTTTATTGGTAGCCTTTGATGAGGTGTGTCGAAAACTTAACATACAGTATTTTTTGTTTGCAGGCACGCTTTTAGGCGCAGTAAGGCACAAAGGTTTCATCCCGTGGGATGATGATCTGGATGTGTTGATGTTAAGACAGGATTACGAGCAATTGTTGCGAGAAGCACCGGCGATTTTTGAAAAAGAAAACCTCTTTCTTCAACAGGAACATTCCGAGCATTTTCCTATGTTCTTCTCGAAGTTACGTATTAATGGAACAACCTGTCTGGAACCATATTACCCAAAGGATAATATGATGCACCAGGGAGTTTATATGGATATTTTTCCCTGTGACAATGCGTACAATAGTAAAATTGGAAGATGGCTTCAATTTGCGGCATCTAAGGTAGTTATTGCGAAGGCATTGGATGCAGAGGGATATGTAACAAACAGCAAGCTGAAAAAGATTGTTATGCGTGTATCAAGATGCTTACCGAGGGTGCCGTTCCAAAGAATAGTAAGGGGACCGAAAAAACAAAACGAATTTGTGCATAGCTTTTTAGGCGGTTCATCACGAATAAAACGGTCTGTTTATCCGTCAGAGATTTTTAGTGAATCGATTGAGCTTCCCTTCGAAGGCGGCAGTTTTAGGTGTCCGCAAAGATATGATCTGCTCTTGGAAACCTTGTATGGAGATTATATGAAGATTCCGGCACCAGAAGAGAGAAAGTGCAAAAAGCATGCTGTTTTGGTGGATTTGAAGAATTCTTATGACAAGTATGCAGAATATAGAGAAAATATGCGTATTGAACATTCAACGCGAAGCATCCGGTAAAGAAGCAGCGCAATTATTTGCATAATAAACATTCTTTAGCAACCGGTCATTGTATGTATTGTATATATGGAAAGAAGTGTGATTATGGAATACCGAGAACAAGGTATAAATAAACAAAATAATTTTCAGAGGGCAATTTATATCCTTCTTTCGATTGGCATTGTATTGGTGTTGACCTTATGCATGGCTCATATAATCGGCTCAAAGTTGCTTGTTTTCGCAGCTTTATTTGGGATTTTGGCATGCTTAGCGATTGCTTTCATCAGAAACATGGCACTTCCCATGCTTTTGTTTTTCCTGCCGTGGATGGCATTGATGCGCGCAACGCCACAATCCTTTTCTTTCTTTACGTTCGGTTTGTTATTGGGGTGTATCATTGGTGTCCTGAAAAGCGGCTTGCACGTTAAGTATTATCAAATCTTGGGTGTCTTATCCTTGAGCATTGTTACACTAATAGCAAAGATGATGCACGGCTACTCTTTTTCTTTTGCCTATATTGCATTTTTGATGATGATACTGCTGTTTCCTACGCTGATGGGGGAAATGCGTGAACATCGATATTCTTTTTTTCACGCGGTGGTTTTTTTCTCTTTGGGAATTATCATTGCGGCATTTTGTGCACGTTATTTTGCGTTTTTTGACAATATTGCACGGTTTATCCGCGTGGACTCCTATTCAAATATTACGCGTTACAGCGGTTTTTACGGAGATCCTAACTTTTATGCGGCTCAAGTTTCGGCAGCCTTGTGCGGGTGCCTTGTTCTTATCCTGAAAACAGCTTCGAAACGACATATTGCTCTGTTTTGCGTATTGATAGTTTGCTTGTTATACTGTGGCCTTATGTCTGCTTCGAAGAGCTTTCTATTAGTGTCAGTAGTATTGCTGTTGATGTGGTTTGGGCAATTGTTGATTCAGAGAGGCAAAGTGGAGCAGAAAGTGCTTTTGATCATTATTTCTGCATTGGTGGTGGTGTATATTGCGAGCTCCGCTTTTTTTGGAGATTTGTTTGATATCGTATTGTCACGACTTTCAAATGCAAACAACTGGTCGGATTTTACAACGCATAGGACTGATATTTGGATGGATTACATTGATGCTATTTTTTCAAATATTAAGGTACTTCTTTTAGGAAACGGTTTTACTAATATCAAATTAAATGATGTTGGTTCTCATAATACGCTTATTCAATGTATCTGGCAGTTTGGTTTTATAGGTGCTCCCGTATTAATTTGGTGGGTGATTGGTTTTTTGAAAGAGGGCGTATCTGGTTTGTTTCGTAGCAAACAGCTACTTGCTGCGTTGATGCTTATGAGCGGAGTCTTCGTGTCTTGGTTGGCGATAGACGTTTTGTGGTTTGATGATTTCTTTCTATTGCAAGCATATGTAATCTGCGGTTTGTCTATGGGATATGACTGCGAGAGCAATGAGTTGGATACACGATTTAATGTGCACTAATTGCTGCAAGAAGACTTCTCGGGTATTCAAAACTTAATCCGTCGTTTGGATAATTGACATAGAAAGGTAAAAGGACTATGAATAACCTTCAAATACTTGTTGCCACGATGCATCAGAAGGATATGTCGCTTGCAGATAAAATGAATATTCGTTGCTCTGCGATCATAGCCAATCAAGCCGATCGAGACGAGATTACAAATACAGAAACCCAATACGGTAGTGTTAAAATGATAACGACTGCCACCAGAGGGGTAGGCTTGAACAGAAATATCGCCCTCATGGCATCAGATGCAGACATTCTGCTTTTTGCTGATGATGATATGGTCTATTATGACGGTCTCGCAAATGCGCTTGAGTTGGCATTTGAGCGTGTTCCGCAGGCTGACGTTATGGTTTTCGGAATAGATATAGTTAAGGATGGCGTTGTTACTGAGAAAAGGCGTTGCAAAAATGCACGGTTGCACGTTTGGAATTCCATGAAATACGGCACGGTACGCTTAGCGGTACGCCGCAGTGCTATTATCTCAAAGAATATTACTTTTAACCAATGTTTCGGCGGGGGATGTCCTTTCAGCTCAGGAGAAGACAGCTTGTTTCTAAAGGCATGCTTTGATGCGGGTCTCAAGGTATATTCTTATGATTACGTGCTCGGAACTTGCTGTAAGGATACCTCATCCTGGTTTGTCGGATATAATGAAAAGTATTTTTATGACCGTGGCGTATTGGTAAGGAATCTATTCCCAAAGACTGCTTATATCATGGCGCTGTATTTTGGTATACGATTCAAAAGAGAAACCAAACTCGGTGTGATGAAAAGGTTGAAGTATATTTATCGCGGTGTTCGCGGCGGCAAGAAAATGATTCCGTACAGTGACAGAAAATGAAAAAAATCCTTATAGTAAATAATAACATGAAGGTTGGCGGAGTGCAGAAGAGTTTGTATAATCTGCTTTGGGAAACAGATGGTGAATTCGACGTTACGCTCTGCCTCTTCAAAAAAACGGGTGAGTATGCGGATAAGCTCCCTTCCTCTGTCAAGGTGGTCGAGGCAAGAGGTGCATTTCGCTATCTTGGAATAAGCCAGGGCGAGTGCAAGGGCGCGGATATCATAAAGAGAGGTTTTCTTGCCGCGCTTTGCCGAGTGTTTGGCAGAAAAAAGACGCTTTCATGGATGCGATACTTTCAGCCGACTCTTGATGAAAAATACGATTGCGCTATATCATTCCTTCATAACGGCAGACCAAAGGCTTTTTACGGTGGCACTCAGGATTTCGTGCTCGATTGCGTAAATGCCGATAAAAAGGTAGCGTTTCTTCATGGCGATTATCGGAATTGCGGTGCTGATAATCCCGAAAACAACTCGGATATGACACGTTTTGATCTGATCGCAGCCTGTTCGGACGGATGCCGTAGGGCGTTTGAGTCTGTTTTGACTCATTTGAAGGACAAATGTATTACAGTCCGAAATTTCCATAGATTTGATGAGATATGCTCCATGGCAGACGAGGAGCCTGTTACATATGATCAAAACTATGTAAATATTGTAATGGTGGCGCGTCTTTCGCACGAAAAGGGAATAGACCGCGCGCTTTATGCCTTGAAGTCGGCGATAGATCTCGGAATCGCCGCAAGACTTCATATTGTAGGTGGGGGAGGAGAGCGCTCCTCTTTAGTTACACTTGCGGAAGGTCTGAATATTTCGGATTCGGTATTCTTTTACGGTGAGCAGGCTAACCCGTACAGATATATGAAAAATGCCGACATGTTGCTCCTTTGCTCTTATCACGAGGCTGCACCCATGGTGATAGACGAGGCTCGTTGTCTCGGCGTTCCGATACTTACGACCGAAACTACATCGTCGTATGATATGGTAACCGATATGGAATGCGGTTGGGTTTGTGAAAACACACAATCCGCGCTCACGGATACCTTTATTCGGGTGATATCGGACAAAGACGGGCTTGAATCCGTGAAAGGCAGATTGAAGAGCAAAAGCGCGGATAACTCGGTTGCTCTTGAACAGTTTCGAAGCCTATTATAATAGTAATTAATAATAAACCAAAACACATGTTTCGCTGATTGTCGGAAGCATGTGTTTTGTTTTTTGAAAAAAATAGAAAAAAACTTGTTTCTTAAAAATCGATAAATATTATTGACAAAAAGCTTAAAAAATGTTATAATGATATACGTATTATTGTCTGATGGAATCAACGAAAAGATCAAGTGCAAATTAATTTGACTCCATCTAAAAAGAGTGCTTTTCAAATACCGCACGTGGGTGTTTGTTGCAAATATTTTTCATAAAGAGAGGTAAAAATGTTGAGAAACAACTCTAAGAGACTGTTATCATTGCTTTTGGCAATAATCATGGTTATCGGAATCATGCCTGTATCCGTTGTTGCTACAGGTGCCACCGGCAGCGTAACATCTTTAAACGACTTCGTTAAATATCTCGAAGTGCTTGAAGGATATGCGAATGAGTATCATGAAAGCGTTCCGGGCAGCAAGGACCCCGGCGAACTGGTTCTGAATTTTATTCGTACCGGTGTTGAAAGATACCGTGACGATAACTGGACCACTCTCGCGGGTCAAGAGCTTACGGGATTTGTAAATTATGTTGCGGCTCAGGATACGGATAATAATACTACCGCTATGTATCTCCGCGATATAAAAGCATTCACTCTTCCGAACGGAAACGCCGTTGATTTCGGTCATATGTTCGGCTGCATGAATATTTCTTATGTAGCTAAGGGATCTGCAGATCTTTCGGGCTGGGCAGGCGACCTTTGTGACCTGCTTGATTACAGCGTCAGAATGATCAGCGATATCAATGCGAACACCGACGGCACTGTTGAAGGCATGACTGCGTACATAGGCGAGAATTGCTTCGGCGTTGATGCATCCGACGCATTTGGTTGGGATGACTTCTACGGCGATATGGACGCATACTATCTTGTTTCCGAGTACAAGAAGGGAACAGGTTCCTTCAGCGCGCTCATGAAGGCATACTTTACCGATGAACTCAGCGACGTTGAACGTTCGGTATACTTCATGAACAACCGTTTTGGCGTTGAGGACAGCAATGAAGCGGTTCGCAAGGCTATTTACGAGTCTTATTCCGCTGACGTAGGAATCAAGATTCTTGAATCGAAGCGCGGTCTTTCGAGCTATAACAATCTCCGTCAGGCGTGCTGCTACGCTTTAGCTGACTATATTTACAGCCAGGCTAAGGGTAAGCTTATTGAAGGCACCGGCGGCGGAAGCACCGGACCCGAGAACGGTTACTACACCGTTTTCTCGAACGAGCACTCCATCCTCGCTCCCGGTATCACACAGGATATAAACTATGCTCAGACTGCAGACGGCAAGCAGATCGTCTACTACGTTGCTACGGTTGACGTTACCCGCGAGGACGTAACCATCATGGCAAACTATAAGGACAACGATCCTTCCAAGGGTTGGGGTCTTCAGAGTGTAAGAGACCAGGTCGGCGCGCTCATCAAGAACAATAAGGACAAGTATGAATACTTCAATCCGATCGTTGCAACCAACGGTGACGGATATAATATCACTAACGGTACCCCCGGCGGTCTGCTTGTTATGGGCGGCGTTGAGTACTATCCCGTAGACAAGGATGGATTCTTCGCTATCCTCAAGGACGGAACCGCTATGATCGGTACTAAGGATGATTACGCCGCAAATAAGGATAAGATACAGGAAGCTATAGGTGGTTTTGGCGCGGTTCTTGTCAAGGACGGCAAGATCAACGTAACCAAGAACGCAAACTACACCTCCAGCCGTGCGAGCCGCACCGCGATCGGTATCAAGGCAGACGGTTCTGTAGTAATGATGGTTCTTGACGGACGTCAGCTGCCCCGTTCCGCAGGCGGTGCTATGGAAGAGATCGCAACCATCATGCTTGAGGCAGGCTGTGTACACGCTATCAACCTCGACGGCGGCGGATCGACCACATATCTTTCCAAGCCCGCGGGCAAGGACGATATCCAGCTTGTAAACGTACCTTCCGACGGTTATGAAAGACAGGTTTCGGTATCTCTCGTAGCTGTTTCCACAGCGCCCCCCTCCACTGCGTTTGACCATGCGGTTATTTCCTCTGATTACGAATATATCACTGCAGGCACCTCTATGCAGTTCAGCGTAACCGGTGTAAGTAACACGGGTAATGCCGCAGTTATCCCCGAAGGTTCATATTGGAAGGTTTCGGATTCTTCTCTCGCTTCTATTGATGCAAACGGTCTCTTTACCGCTGCAGCAAACGGAGACGTAACCGTTCAATATATAGTAAACGGTGAGGTTGTGGGTGAGAAGATCGTTCATATCATCATCCCCGACGATATTAAGTTCGTAGAGGACAGAATTACGGCAATTTACGGAGAGCCGAAGAAGATCGACGTTACCGTATGGTATCACGGCTATCCCGTTGCCTTTACTCCTCTGAAGGATGCGTTCGTATTCTTCGATTATGAGTTTGACCAATACGGTAACCCAAATCTGTACTTTACCTCCGACGTTGGATATATCAACGGATTGGATTTTGTAGGAAACGATTCAAAGGGTATCCGTAACACCACGATTTATGCCGCTTTGTTGATAGGAAGAAATATTATAGCTACGATGGCTACGGTTAATCTTTACTATAAAGACGAAGCAACCTTCGATTTCGAGAATGCAACTCAGGGTAACCGCAAGCTTGCATGGTACCGTGAGATCGAAAACGCAAAGTCCACGGATAATATGCTCTATAGGATCTCCGACCCGAATTCTCCCGTTAAGATCGATTACACCTTCGCTCTTGACATAACAGCAATAGACTTCCCGGTTCAGCTCGAGTCTTTGAAGTCGATGCTTCCCACATATCAGGAGAATGCAACAGCATGGACATACATGCTCCAGCTTGCAGAGCGTGTCTGCACGCAGACAAACGTAACTATCAGAGCCGAGTTCAGCCCTGACCTTGAGGTTGATATCTCCGGACTTAAGATCATTAACGAGTATTTCACGCTCACAAGCGCGGATCTTGATGAGAACAACGTTCTTACTCTCGTTTGTAATTGGGTAAACCAGAGCCAGCCGATCGATGCTGCAACTGCAAACCCCCTCTGCATACTTGCGGGTATAACCGCTACCGTAAAGGATACCGCGGCATATTACAACAACGAGATCCTTATTGCAAACAACGGATACGTATCCTATGATGTCTATCTTGCCGCAAGCTCGCTCTATTCATTCGCAGAAAAGGCGGAAAATCAGGCTCAGTATGGCCTCTACCCCTATATTCACGAGGATGACTGCCGTGGAGATTTCAGCAGCGACTTTGGCGACGATGAGACCTTGGTAAACAATGACAAGGGAGCTCACTTCTCAAGCCAGTATATCGACTTCGCCGACACCTACCTTCTCAACAATGAGATCCGTCAGGGCTGGCAAGAGGAAGGCAACGATTATTATTACTATAAGGATAACGAGCCGCTTACCGGCGTACAGCTCGTTCCCGACCGCCACGACGCAACCAAGGACCGCTTCTATGAGTTTGATGAGACCGGTAAGCTCATCAATGAGTCTGCAGAAGGAGTAACAGGTCTCGTTACCTTCAAGGGAGATCTTTACTATGCAATTAAGGGCGAAGCTCAGACAGGTTGGCAGGTGATCGACGGCAATAATTACTATTTCCATCTCGATACCTGTAAGGCTCTTGACGGAGTACAGAAGATCAAGGAATTGGTTCGTCCCGACAAAACGGAAACCAAAACCGCTACGTATACCTATACCTTTACCGATTACATTCTCACCAAGGGAGAGTTCTGCTACGAATATGACTGGTCAAAAGAAGGCTATAAGTGGGGAACTCGATATAGATGGGCAGGCAATTGGATGAAGGCATGCTGGTTTGAGGTAGACGGTGACACCTATTACGTTACAAAGGATGAGCCTTGGTTCATTACCAAGGGATATGCACGCTATATTAAGAACTATCCGAATGAGAGCGACCTCAGAAACTATCTCTTCGACGAAAACGGCGTTCTGCAGAAGGATTATTCGGGTCCTGCCGATGTAGTAATAGGCGGTGTGACAAAGACAATCTTCTTCAAGAATGGAGAACAGTGGGACGATGGCGGTAGTAGTATCGAAAAAAGAAATCCGAAGGGCTTGCATGAGGGTAGCGACGGTTATTATTACTACGTAGACACTTGGGAAGGTGAAATACTTAAGAATACCACCAGGTGGATTACGTCGGACGATCTGGCAAATGGTTTGGTTCCTGTTGGATCTCCCTATATCTTCGACGCTCAGGGCAGACTTACCAATTCCTTAGCAACTCCCAAGCCCGATGCAAGCATTAAGGATAAAGTTACAACCGAAACTATCGGTAAGGTAGTAACCGTAACCGTAACCACGACAGGCGAGGGAGAATCCGCAAAGGAAGACTTCACCTGCAAGGTCGGATACGTTAAGAACGGCGAGTACTTTACCATCGAAGCCACCGAGAACGCAAACGGCTCCTATAACTTTGCCGCTCCCGAGAACAATCTGGAGATCGTTATCATCCTCTCCGGCGATATTAACGGCGACGGAACTGTAAACGACGCGGACAGCAAGGCTCTTGCTGAATCCCTGCTTCCCGGAAGCACGGATGTTCTTGACGAAGCAGAAAAGTGGGCAGCCGACGTAAACGACAACGGCAAGCTCAACTCCGCGGATAAGATCCTTATCGCGCGCAGCAAGCTTCCCAAGGATCATCCCCTCTATCTCCCCCTTGAGTGGTAAGATCGAGGAAAAACAAAATTGATCGGATATAGGCACAAGTAATGTGCCTGTATCCGAAGAAATCAGCAATTCACGGAGGTGAGCGACATATATGATAAACGACTTTTTGAGATATTGCTATGAGCAGGGATGGAGCGATGCCATATATACGGGCGGCGCTATGGCTGCCATAGTATTTCAGTTTTTCTTTCTTGTTTTCTACAGAAAGAAATATGATTTTTCCTTAAAACAATTCGTTATCATGTTTTCCATATCAACTCCTTTGCAGTATTTCTCGATGTTTTTTCTAGCGTGGGTTGAAAACGGATTCCAAAATTGGGGTGCAAACAATATTGTTCGATCCTTTGTGTATTTTCCGCTGTTTTTTGCCCTTGCGGCAAAAGTAGCAAAAGTACCGGTAGGAAAAGTAATTGACTTTGCAGCTCCCAGCCAGGCTTTGAATCAGACAATCGGACA
This sequence comes from Clostridia bacterium, assembly GCA_017411805.1. Classification (GTDB taxonomy): domain Bacteria; phylum Bacillota; class Clostridia; order Oscillospirales; family CAG-272; genus CAG-390. The sequence goes on along the minus strand of JAFQPI010000065.1, from coordinate 3,244 downwards.
TTTTGTGTGCCCGTTTGCAGGATGTTGCCAAGGCTATGCCTGCTCGTGGGGTATTTGGAATCCTGTATTGGATGAGCGTGTTTTCCCTAATCAATGGTTAGAATGCCTTGTTGCGTTGGTCATTTTCTTGTATTTGTACCGCTTGGCAAGACGTGAAAAGTATGCAGGCACCGGAAAGATATATGCCATTTTCCTGGTGACATTTGGAGGTACACGCTTCCTATTAGAGTTCCTGCGAGATAACGATAAACTCCTTCTTGGAGTATCAAACTTGGCACTTCATGCACTTTTTATGGTTTTTGTTGGAACCATATGGCTTATGGTGCTGTATGAAAAGGATAAACAAAAAGAATTAAAACAAAGAAAAAAATATCACTGACACAAAATTATAGCTTCAAATTCTATACTCTGTTAAAAGGAGGTATATAGCAGTGATAATTATTAAAAATGTATCAAAACGAATGCTTGCGCTTATGTTGGCATTTGTTATGGTTTTCGCGCTTTTCCCGTGGTGGACGGTTGAGGTGTATGCTGCGTTTAATGCAACTAGTTTCACAGATCTTCAGATTTCTGTCAGTTCCGTTAATTATGACGATACAAAATCAGCAGGAACGGGAGTGGATGATAATACAAATACGCTAACACTAAAGGCTGCGCCTTCGACAGGCTGTGGAGCTAGTGGATATACAACAAAATTAAAATTGACTGATACTTCAAAAGAGGATTCGAAATGGACATTTGAAGTACAGACCCTTTCAGGATCCAAGGCCACTGCATTTATTAATGAAGAAAGCATTTCTGCGGATAAGTCATATACAATGATTGTTCCAAGCGAAACTAGCATTGAAATTAGTGTTACTTGTACCACTGATGGCGAAGCAACATTGATTTTGAAAATAACACGAGAATCTTCTGGAAGTGTCGATACCACGTTTCTTACGCCAGAATATGGTAGTTATTCTGTAGACGGAAAAGCAATTACAGCAGATACTATTCTTTCAAAAAAACCCTCGGAAGTATATCAGCTTTCGGCGACTCCTGCTAGTGGATCAACATTTCTTGGATGGGTGAACACAAGCAGTGGTAAGGTTTTATCAACCGATATGGTTTGCTCGCTAATGCCGGAAGATGCGGCTATTAAGGCGGCATTTGCAAAAGATGGCGGAACACCTTGGTTCGGCGTTGGTGGCGCTACTCAGAAATCCGTTTCATCCGGCCTTATGGGAATGAGTAAGATTTACTATTACGAAGTTGGAACGTCGTATTTGTTCGATGATCTTAACGAAGCTGCAACTTATGCAGCAGGATCCAGTACCAAGGCTGTGGTTCTTATGAACAATGGTACATTGCCCGCCGGAGATTATACCATTCCCGCCGGTGTTACTTTGCTGATTCCGTTTGACAGCACTAACACGATGTATACAACGCAGGTTCAGAACACGGGAACCTATACAACGCCTACCGCGTATCGTACGTTAACTATGGCGGACGGTGCAAACATTATTCTTAATGGTTCTATGAGTGTTTCCGCGAAGCAGAAATATGCTGCGGGAAGTAAGGTGGATGGCGGTGCTCCTACCGGTAGCGTTGGATTTGTAAAAATGCAGGGCAATAGCAGCATTACCGTAAATAACGGCGGTGCACTGTATGCCTACGGCTTTATTACCGGATCGGGCAGCGTTACTGCGAATAGCGGCGCATCTGTATACGAAATGTTCCAGATAGCCGATTTTCGCGGCGGTACACAGTCTACCAAGATGGATAACGGCGTATTTCCGCTTTCTCAGTATTATGTTCAGAATATTGAGGTTCCTCTGACTCTTTATGCCGGAGCAATAGAATATGCTTATACAACCATTTATATGTCGAGTACGGACTTCGGTTCTGCCGTAGCGTTTATTGCATCAAAAAATGCGATGTTCAATCTTACCGACGGATATGTTACAAAGCGCTATGATGGTTCGACAGACCGTTTGATTGTTGATCTCAATGGTACCATGACAATGTCACCTGTCGAGATGAAGGTTGGTACTTCCAGTATAAACTCGAAAGACTATGATCTTGGTATCAATGGTAATATTACTCTTAATATAAACTCCGGATCTAATGTAACAATCAAGCAAGACGTCGCTTTTTTGCCGGGCTGTCAAGTGAATGTTGCAGAAGGCGCCACATGTAAATTGGACACGAATATAAATGTTTATATTTATGATAAGGATCAGTGGGGAAATTACTGTGGCGCGACAGATCTTCCGATCATATCGGTTATTTATGCCCCCGGAAGAACGTATACTCGCACATCGGCAGATATTGTTGACGCTATGATCAACGTCAACGGCACGATGGATGCCAGCTCGGGAAATGTTTACACTACTGCCGGCGGTGCTAACATTTACAGTAGCGAAGGTACCGGCAAGGTGATCGTAAAACCCGGTACACAAACCGTAACATATCAGCTTCTTCAAAAGACAAGCACTTATGTAGAAATTCCCATTACTCCCGTAAAGCTGAAAAACGCGGACGGCTCGTATTTTGAGACATCTAAAGGCGGTTCTGCAACAAAGGCATATGTCTATGATAATGAAAAAGGCGTATGGATTTGTTTGGATGATGATACATACGATCATGCCTATGACGAAGGCGTGATAACAACCCCCCCGACTTGTACCGAAAAGGGGGAAAAACTTCTTACTTGTACCGTATGTGGTACAACTAAGACCGAAGAGGTTGATGCAACCGGTCACACCGATGCAGACGGTGACGGCGATCACGATTGTGATACCTGTAAGGAAGCAAATGTAACCGGACATACCGGCGGCACAGCTACCTGTACTGAAGCAAAGGTATGTACCGAATGTGGCCAGCGCTATGGCGAAGCAAAGGGCCACACACCCGGAGCTGAAGCAGATTGTGTAAACGCTCAGACCTGTACGGTATGCGGCGAAGTACTTGAAACAGCAAAGGGCCACACACCCGGAGCTGAAGCAGATTGTGTAAACGCACAGACCTGTACGGTATGCGGCGAAGTACTTGAAACAGCAAAGGGTCACACACCCGGAGCTGAAGCAGATTGTGTAAACGCACAGACCTGTACGGTATGCGGCGAAGTACTTGAAGCAGCAAAGGGCCACACACCCGGAGCTGAAGCAGATTGTGTAAACGCTCAGACCTGTACGGTATGCGGCGAAGTACTTGAAACAGCAAAGGGCCACACACCCGGAGCTGAAGCAGATTGTGTAAACGC
>JAFQPI010000064.1 GCA_017411805.1 Clostridia bacterium | reverse complement strand
GATTCATTAAGGATTTGTGTAATATACCGCTCGAACTGAAGTTATTACTAACAAAGTGCATCCGTCGCTTCCCCTCATCCACCACACTTCCGTGTGGTCCCCCTTCCCCACCGGGGAAGGTAAAATGGTTAGACCGAACCTTATCGCATTTCAGCGAATATTGTTAAGTTTTCACCTATAAAAAGTCAAAGAGGAATATTTTATTTGAATCAATTTGCACTTACAATTATGTTTTTGCAAACTTTTTCAATAAAATATTCCTTTTTGCTATGCAAAATTATATGACAGAATATTATTCGCTGCACAAACGTAACAAGATTGCTACCTACTTTACCTTCCCTGGCGGGGAAGGGGGACCACGGAAGTGGTGGATGAGGGGAAGCGACGGAGATACTGTGTTAGTACCAAAAGTAATTACGAGTTGTGTTTCTATTTATCATTATCAGCAAAATCCTTCATTTATTCCAACAATTAGTCTACTTAATGGGCTGATCCATTGATTTGTCAATGAATCAGCCTCTTTGCGTTATTCCATTATTTCAATTATGCATTTCACAACATCGTCTAATATGTGACTGCGGTTAAGAAAAGTGGGATGATAAGTCCAAATACATTTTGATTCGATATTCAGAATATTGGATATATCCGATACGGGATTTGCGACGCATGGTCGGCAATCCTAAAGGGGGAGTTTGTGTTTTTCAGAAAAAAGGGCTCAACTACATATGTATTCCAATCGATTTGAGCTTTCAGTAATTCATTATTCATATTGTCACCTCTTTTTATATTATATCAAACTCTTTTCAAAAATTCAATAAAAAAGTATAAATCTCCCCTATTTGCAGATACTAACATCACAAATCTGTAAATACAAGGAGATTTTTATATAAATGAAAGCCACAGGAATTGTCAGAAGGATCGACGACCTTGGACGCGTCGTGATCCCTAAAGAAATAAGAAGAACCATGCGAATCCGTGAGGGCGATCCGCTCGAGATCTACACCGACCGCGAAGGCGAGGTCATCTTCAAGAAATATTCGCCGATCGGTGAGCTCAATGCTTTTGCTGCACAGTACGCAGAGACACTTCATAAAACAGGGGAGATCAGTGTTCTTATCTGTGATCGCGACGCCGTTATCGCTGTCTCGGGAGTTCCCAAGAAGGAATACGCCGACAAGCATATCTCGCCCGAGCTTGAGCACGTTATCGAAAGCCGTCAGCTCTATCATCATCGCGACGGAGAAGCAAAGCTCGAACCGATCAACGACAGCTGCTCACACTATGTCAGATGCGCAATGCCGATCATATCGGAGGGCGACATTCTCGGATGTGTCGTATCGCTCGATTCTATTGACTCCCCCGCGCCGAGAGCGACCGATCACGAAAAGAACGTTGAGGTAAAGTTGGTTCAGACAGCCGCGGTCTTCCTCGGAAAACAGCTCGAATCTTAATATTTTGCCGATGCTGCAGAGCATCGGCATTTTTTTGTTGACAAGAGCGGTTTTCTGTGGTAAAATTAACCTATCAAGCTTCTTTGGAGGTAATCTTCATGTCAGATTGGCGTAAAATTATTGCATTATTCTTGATTCTTTGTACGTGCTTTCCGCTTATTGCCTGCACGGGCACAGGAGAAGGAGGCATGTCTTCGTCTATATCATCCGATCCCGAGGCAAGCGAAACGGATGCCGTAACGGTTGTGCCTGAGCCTGAAGAGATGATCGAGTTTATTGCGGATGGTCAGATGCTTTATACTATAGTCCGCCCGGATAACGCATCTTCCGTGAACGTGCGCGCTGCCGTGACGATAAATAATTTTTTAAAGAACTGCGGAATAAAGTCGAAGATATCCGACTGGGGCGATAAGAGCGAGGACGCCAAGGAGATCCTTGTCGGCGAGACAAAATTTTTTCCCGATGGCGCGCTTGAGGGTATAGATACCTCTCGGCTCGGACCTGACGGATTCGTCATAAAAGCCTTCGGCAAGAAGATCATTATCGTAGCGAACAACGATAAGGCACTCGTTGAAGCTTCGGAATACTTTATAAAGAATTTTCTTGATATTGCGGGAGGAAAAACATCCATGCCCAAGAATTACTGTTATATTCAAAGCAACGGTCTCTTCCTTTCCGAATTAAAGCTCGGAGGAGTTGATATTTCCGAATACACACTTGCTTGCGACGCGGGATTTGAGGATGCGCTCGGCTATGTAAAAGAGCTCGTCTCCGACAAATGCGGCACCGCTCTCGGCGATGCGGGAGAGAAGAAGATCCTTCTGACCGCAGCGGGTGCGGAGGGCGATATCGTCAGCGCGAAATTCGAGAACGGCGATCTTGTAATAAGAGCAAAAGATGCAGACGCGATGAAAAAGGCTGTGGTCTGCTTCTGGTACGAAAATATCGGCTATTCGGTTGGTGCATATGATCTCCCTGCGGATCTCAATTACAGCCGCGATCTCTCAAAGACGGTGTTTTACAGTGACTTCGACGTTGTCACGGGCGATTCTGTCTGCTGCTTCGACGGACTTATCGCGGCGCATGATTACGCGAACGAGAAGGGCTACAAGGTCTTTGCCGACTACGGCGCGAAGTATTACGTAGCTTCAACCGGCAAGACCGTGACTATCAAGACCGACGTTGAATGGGGCAATGCAGAGATCGTTATTGACGACTCGGGAGTTACACCCGACAAACGAGGAAACTGGATATTCAGCATCCCGGGAAGCTTTTCGACCTATAATATCGACAATCTTCCTTTGCTAAAACGCGGCATGACCAATATCGGTATCAAGCTCCCGCAGGCAAGCATAGTTACCGCGTATGATGCCAATACTACTCATTATATCCGTTACGGAGGCAACGCAGATAACGGTCAGACAATGGTTGACAATATCGTTGTCGATAAGGACGGAAATATCGATCAGGACGCTCCCGTTATGTGGGATTTCACGACTATGACATCAGTTGTCGTCCGTCCGATCGACGAGGAAACTCTGACGGTCAGCGGCGGCATTATTACCACGATCGCCAACAAGGCACCTTCCGAATATACTTATTATGCACGCGGAATCGCTGTTTCGCGCTCGAATACCGTTATCGACGGCGTTACCCATCTGATAACAGGCGAGGGCGCAACCGGTGCTCCTTACAACGGCTTTGTTTCAATCAACAACTGTGCTTACGTAACTGTCCGCAACTGCGTTTTCACGGGTCACAAGACATATCAGAGCCCCACTACGGCAATGGGCTCTTACGACATCGGAATGGGCAATTCGATCTCCGTTTCCTTTATCAACTGCAGTCAGGCAAACGACATCAACGACTCGAAGTACTGGGGCGTTTCGGGAACGAACTACTGTAAGAACTTCGTCTACGACGGATGCGTTCTTTCGAGATTCGACGCGCATAAGGGCGTTGCAAACGGCGCTATCAAGAATTCCGTAATCGGACACGCCGGCGCAAGCATCATAGGCTACGGCACCTTTCTGATCGAGAATTCCACCTTCACGACGACCAAGATGATCAACCTCCGCTCCGACTACGGAAGCTCATGGGAGGGAGATATCATCATTCGTAATTCCACACTTTCTCCGGCATCCTCATCCGCGGATGCTTACGTCATCGGCGGAAGCAATAAGTCGAATCACGATTTCGGTTACGTTTGTTATATGCCTAAAAACGTAATAATCGATGGACTTATTGCAGATACGACGGGCGGCGTTTATATCTTTGCAAATCTCAATTCGGATTGCAAGAGCGAAGGCTACGTTCAGCAGTATCCTTACGTCGCAACGGAAAAGGTAACGGTCAAGAATTACTCGGGCAGTTCAAAATCAGAACTTCAGCTCAGCCCGAATAAATTCCTCTTTGCGAAGACCGAATTTACCGTAGAATAACAGCTTCTATAAGCCGGCTCGTATCGAGTCGGCTTATTTTTTTGCGGAAGTTACAAAAAGGTCTTGATTTATCTTCAACTTTATATTATAATTATTATAATTATAAAGTGACAATAATGCGAGGATTATGCCATGCAGATAAATAAAGTCAGAAAAGCGGTCATACCCGCGGCGGGACTCGGAACGCGTATGCTCCCGATAGCGCGCGCCGTACCAAAGGAGATATTGCCGATAGTTGACCGTCCCGCGATCTCATATCTCGTTGAGGAAGCGGCAAGATCGGGTATTACCGACGTGCTCATTATAACGGGCAGAAACAAGGATGCGATCGAGGATTATTTTGATTACGCCCCCGAATACGAATCGTATTTTGCGGCAAAGGGAAGAGACGCGGAGATAGATGAGATAAGAAAGAGCGCGGAGCCACTCGGCGTGCGAGTGTATTTCCTTCGCCAGAAGATCACGCGAGGCCTCGGACACGCTATCGGATGCGCCCGTAATTTTGTTGGGGACGAGCCCTTCGCCATTCTTTACGGCGACGATATTATCTTTTCGGAAAAGCCCGTAGTTGCTCAGATGATCGAGACTTACGAGAAGTACGGCAGATCGGTCTGCGGAGTCAAGGAGGTCCCGACCGAGCTTGTCAAGAAGTATTGCTCGCTGAAGACCCATCCGATCGAAGGAAGCAAAACCGAGTTTTTCGTTGACGATATGATCGAAAAGCCGAAGACGGATGCCGAGATATTCTCTAATTATTCGATACTCGGCAGAGTCCTTGTCGGTCCGGAAATATTCGACATCATCGATTCGACTCCTCCCGGTGCGGGCGGCGAGATACAGCTTACCGACGCTATCGCAACTCTCGCGCGCCGCGAGGGCGTTACGGCTCTTGATTTTGAGGGTAAGCGATTTGATCTCGGCTCAAAGCTTGGATTCCTTGAGGCAAACGTCACGGAGGCACTCAAGCATCCCGAGGTTGCCGAAGATTTCAAACGATTCCTTATTGGTCTTGTAAAAAAAATGTGAGGAAATAAAAATGGCAAACAGAGTTTCAAAGGAAAATTATTATCTTGATATTGCGCAGACCGTCAGCGAGAGAAGCACTTGTCTTCGCCGCCGCTTCGGCGCGATCATAGTAAAGAATGACAGTATAATCTCTACAGGCTACAACGGTGCTCCCCGCGGTCGTAAGAACTGCGACGATCTCGGTTACTGCTTCCGTGAGAAGATGGGTATCCCGAGGGGCGAGAGATACGAGATGTGCCGCTCGGTCCATGCCGAGGCAAACGCCATCATCGCCGCGCCACGTGAACAGATGCTCGGCTCGACACTCTACATGGTCTGCACCTCGCCTGAGGACGGCGCAGTTATGCCCGGCACGACGAGCTGCATGATGTGCAAAAAGCTTGCCATCAATGCGGGTATCGAGCGCATCGTTGTCAGAGACGATAAGGAAAATTTCAGAATTATCAATGTTTTCGATTGGATCGAGGATGATGATTCTCTCGCGGGAAAATTCGGTTATTAAGGAGAAATGATATGAAAATAACAAAGAGGATAATCTGCTTTATGCTTGCTATGCTTTGTCTTGCGTTCTCGCTGACAAGCTGTGCCAACAAAATGTCTTTTACGGGAAACGGTCTGACTCATAAAAAAACCGGTATATCCTATACATACGTTCTTGATCCCTGCTATCAGCCCATTGAATACGATCCCGAAGCTTATACAAAATGGAAGCGCAACGACGTCAAGATCGAGTATTACGCAATCAAAGGTCTTGAGCCGACGGAATGGCTTTATTGCCCTATGATGGGAGAGATCCTTTGCGCGACAGATGAGGTCCTTCCCGACGTTCGCGGCTTTGATCCCTCCGGAGCGTATATTTGTATCGAGGCTGCAACAGCTTATACCATTCACGAAATTACAAATCAGGCAAAGATCGACGCGATCGTTGAACGTTATCTTGATGAGAATACACCGAGCTATTCTACGGTCATGGATACCTCGAATTATTCTGTCAAATTTATCTCGGAAAAGTACCCTGAATTCTACTACAGCTTGGTGCTCGTAGCAGATGCTGACGGCGTGTACGTTCATGACAGACTTACCGGCAGATATATCGATATGGGACTTCTCTTTGAGGAATACGATCTTTATGATGGATATGAAGATGAGGATTACGACTCGGATGAAGAAGAGGAATAATGGAAGCCTTTGAGATCAAGGCCTTTTCGGAGTCTTATATTCCCGAGGCGGCAGAAATAGAGAGGCTTTGTTTTTCCGAGCCCTGGAGCGAGAAAGCGCTTGAATATATGTGCACCTCGCCGAATACGCATGCCGTTGTTGCTGTCGACAGGGCTACGGGCAGACTTGCGGCTTACGGAGGAGCTCAGTACGTTCTCGATGAGGCGAATATCGTCAATATCGCGACTCATCCCGATTACAGACGCATGGGATGTGCTTCTGCGATAATGCATGAGCTTGAGGCTTTTATGCTCGGGAAGGGCGTTGAATTCGTCTATCTTGAGGTTCGGGAGTCGAATGCGGGTGCGCGTGCGCTCTATGAAAAGGAAGGCTTTTTGCCCTGCGGGATCATTAAAAACTATTACCGCTTTCCAGCCGAGGATGCGGTAGAAATGATGAAAAAATTGAATTGAGGCAGACGTTAATATGTTAATTCTCGGAATTGAAACCTCCTGCGACGAGACGAGCGCCGCCGTCGTCGGAGATATGGGGGAGGGCGGCAAGCTTGTTGCTCTTTCCAATATTGTGGCGTCGCAGATAGATACGCACCGTCTTTACGGCGGCGTTGTGCCCGAGATCGCGGGACGCGCTCATATCGAGGCTATCTCGAACGTCGTTGAACGCGCACTTACCGAGGCAAAAGTTGAGATATCCGATCTTGACGGAGTTGCCGTTACGACCCATCCCGGACTCATCGGCGCGCTCCTCGTAGGCGTGAATTTTGCCAAAGCCTTTGCCTTTGCAAATAAGCTTCCGCTGATATCGGTCAACCATATTCACGCTCACACAGCGGCGTCATATCTGACCGAAAATCCCCCGAAGCCCCCGTATCTTTCGCTCGTCGTTTCGGGCGGTCATACGTCATTTTATCTTGTTAAATCATACACGGAGTACGCCGAGATCGGCGGCACGCGCGATGACGCCGCCGGCGAGGCTTTTGATAAGATCGGCAGAGTGATCGGACTTCAGTATCCTGCGGGTGCGGCTATGGATAAGCTTGCACACGAGGGTATCGCACTCGGCGAAAAACTCGACTTAAAGCTCCCGAGCCCCGCTCTTTCTGGTGATAATCTCGATTTTTCCTTCAGCGGACTCAAGACAGCCGCGCTGAATTATCTCAATAAACTCGCACAGCAGAAGGCGGAGGTCAACCGCCCCGCTTTTGCCGCGCTCTATACCGAGACGGTTTGCTCGGCGATAGCCAAGAAGATCCCCGCGGCAATTAAGATGTCGGGCGCGCGTCAGCTCGTTATGTCGGGCGGCGTTGCGGCGAATTCTCATCTCCGTGCCGCAGTTGGCGAGGCTTGCCGCAAGTCGGGCGCAGAGCTCATTCTTCCTCCCGTCTCTCTTTGCGGGGACAACGGAGTGATGGTCGCCGCTCAGGGCTATTACGAGCTCAAGGCCGGCAGAATTGCCGATACCTATCTCAACGCGTCCGCAGAGGACGACTGATCGGAGTAGATAATGAATAACAGTGAAAATAAGGAGCTGCTTGTCAATTACGGACAGGGAGTGATAGTTATTCCCGAGGCGGTGATGGGAGTTGTTTCGTCCGCCAAGAAGAATGATATTATCGTCCTTCTCGCGCTTCTTTCGGACAAGGATGCAAGTACGGCATCGGTCGCGGAAAAGTTTGCAATGAGCGAGGAGGCTGTCGAGCGTGCGATCGCCTTTTGGCGCGGCGCGGGTATTATCACATACGGTGAGGAGAAGAAGTCCGAGCCTGCTGCTGAAACAAAAGAAGAGAAAAAAACTGCCAAAAAGGGCAGGAGAGGCGACCTCGGTTCGCTTCCCGAGTATTCGAGCAACGAGATCGCAGAGATGGTCGAGAACGACCGCGACGTTGCCCTGATGATCGACGAATGCGAGCGCGCCCTTGGAAAGATCTTCCGTGTTGGCGAGACCGCAAAGATCCTCGCTCTCCGCGATTATCTCGGCTTTTCGCCCGAGTATATTTCAACTCTTTGCGAGTACTGCGCCGGCATCGGCAAGACCTCGGTAAGATATCTTGAGACCACAGCTATCGCACTTTACGATGACGGAATTACTGATAAGGCTGCTCTTGAGGAGCATCTTCGCGCCGTTCGTGCTAAGCACGAGCTTGAGACGCAGATTCGCTCGCTCTTCGGAATGAACATGAGCCGTGCGCTGACGACAAAGGAAAAGAAATTCATCGATTCATGGATCGGAAGCTTCGGCTACGGCATCGAGGTCATCAAACTTGCCTATGAGATCACGGTAGATAAGATCCAGGAGCCGTCTCTCAATTATGCAAACGCGATCCTCGAGAGCTGGAACGCTAAGGGACTCAAGACCGAGGACGAGGTAAAGGCGCAGATCGATGCCGAAGCTGAGGCAAAGGGTGAGCCTGCCGCGGGCAAGAGCTTTGACTCGACCGATTTCTTTGAAGCCGCACTCCGCCGCAGTTACAGCGATTCGGGCGCAGTTCCGGACGTTCCGAAGACAGTACCCGCCCCCAAGAAAAGAAAGTAAAGCGAGGATCCGATATGGCTTATAACGTAAATAATTTCCGCCGCATCCGCGAGGAATACAAGGAAAAATACAAAAAAGCAGAGGCAGAGGCAGACGTACGCCGCCGCGAGCTTTGGGGCAAGATCGACGGACTCCGCGCGCTTGATGCCGCGCTTTCGGCAACCGGTCCCCGTCTTCTCAATGCTATTCTCGGCAAGAGTGGTGAGAGCTTTGAGAAGGTCAAGTCGGACGTTGAAAGACTAAATCAGGAGAGAAGCCTCCTGCTTGCGACCTACGGCTTCCCGCCCGATTACTCCGATCCGCGCTACGAATGTGAAAAATGCCGCGATTCGGGGTACGTGGACGGCGAGATCTGCGAATGCATGAAGCTTCGTCTCCGCCTTGCGGGCTACGAAAGCTCGGGCATTGCAAAGCTTATGGATACGCAGAGCTTTGAGACCTTCAAACTCGATTATTACAGGACAAATCAGCGTTCCTATGAAAACATGAGCTACGTGCTCCGCACCATGCGTGAGTACGCCGATAATTTCAACCCCGATCGCTCGGGTAATCTCCTGCTTCTCGGCGGTACGGGTCTTGGAAAGACTCATCTCTCCACTGCTCTTGCTAAGGCTCTGATCGACAACGGATATGACGTCGTTTATACCGGTGCCATCGGCATGATCGCGGATTTCGAGCAGCATCGCTTCGGCAATTCTGCGGGCGGCGAGAGCGGAAACGATCTTGACCGTTATTATGACTGCGATCTGCTTATCATCGACGATCTCGGCGCGGAGGTGTCGAATCAGTTCACGGTCAGCACGGTCTATAACGTGCTCAATAACCGCATCAGTCTCGGACTCCCGACCGTCATCAGTACAAATCTCAATCAGAATGAGCTCAACTCACGATACTGGGACAGAATCACAAGCCGTATACTGGGCGAATTCCGTCCTCTTATCTTCAGCGGCAGCGACGTCAGAAAGCTTAAGCTTACCGAGTGAAAATGAAAAAGAGTCTGTTTATATTAATATGTATACTGGCGATCCTTCTCGGCGGTTGTGTAAAGAGGCAAAACACGCCGCTCGGATACGGACTTGAGCTTATTGACGCGATGGAGGTTCTGATCGACGGTGACGAAGCTATGGAACTGTACAATTTCAGTCCTGAGGGCTACAAGTCGGAGATCGACGCTTTGCGAGAGATTGAATTTTCCAAGCCGAAAATCGTGTTCAAGGTCACTTGCGACACACGCAAGTTGCTTGAAGAGCAAATCGGACAAGAGGTATCCGACGAATTTTTTGAAATTTATGCAAATAAGTCAATGGCTTCCTTAGTTTCGGGAATCAATTCCAACGAGGGTACAACAAGCGTAATACTTTCCTCGGTTTTTAACGTCGGAAAGATTTTTGAATGCAAGGCAATAGAGGAAGACATGGTGTACTTTTACGCCTACGACGGTGTCATAGTTGCCGTTTGTTTCTATGACGGTGAGGACGACGCCTGCTCCGCGACCGCAACGGTCGTATTGAATAAAAAGCTTGATGCTTCGGATGCTTCTTCTTTTGAGGATAGCCTCGAATCGCTTTTCAATTGCGATTTTGAAGTGAAAAAAGTATATTAATTTCAAAAAAGAGCTGACTTGCCCAACTTCCCGTAAGGAAGTTGAGTTTTATTCGCCTTTGTGTTATAATGGTGCTAACGAAAAGCCTTCCTCCCGGAGGGAGCCTTTGGATATGTGCAACCATAGGGGTATGGGCTTTGCCCGATGCATTTGTAAAACAAATGCGAAACTGGCGATAAAAGGAGACAAAAAATGTTTTTCACAAAGAAAAAGAAAATACAGAAATACTTAGAGCAAAAAGCAGAGAGTGACAAAAATGCTTTTGATTTTCTTCTCTGCAATTATTTAGACGGAACATTAAAAACAGATCTTGAATTGCTTGGAATAACAAAAAATGAAATTCATATTGATTGGTTAGATGAAATAAAATGCATTGGCATACAAGGACGATACAATAAATACTTTGCAGATATACAAATTTACCCTAATGAATTCAGCATTTCATTTGATTTGGACGAGCCTGATGACGATATTTCATATACTCTCGAAAGTAAAGAGCAATTGTACCGTGTGATTTCAGAAACGATTGCCTTGTTAAAATAACTCAATATTATAAAAGCCATCACGATATTTTCGTGATGGCTTTTAACTTCCTTATGAGAAGGAGGCTTCGGTCGGCTCTTTTTCTGTATAATATTTGTTTTTCCGGACAAAATATTGATGACATCCTGTTCAATCAAAAACAAAAAGGAGCGCAAAAATGCCTCAGGTTAAAACAAAGATCACAAGAGCCGAGCTGCTTGACGATCTTTATAAGAATCTAAAAATGGGCTCGACCTCGACGACCGATATCCTTGCCAGAGTCAAGGACCCCGATCTGCGTAAGGAAATGACAAACATCATCGACGGCTGCGAGGGACTTGCTTCACGCGTATCAAAGCTGATGATCCAAGCGGGCATTACGCCTAAGGAAGAGAATATGCTTACCCGCGCGGGAGCGAAGATAGGGATGGTCATGAATACCGCGACCGATTCCACAAGCGAGCACCTTGCCGAAATGATGATCCAGGGACTCACCATGGGTGTCACCGAGCTTTACCGCGATATCGGTGAGGCTGAGGAAGCAGGTATCTCGGGAGAGGTCCTCTCTCTTGCCAAGGAAGCCCTTGAATTTGAAGAGAAGTCTGTAGAAAAGCTTAAGACTTATCTCTAAAAACTATGGGATGATTTGCTGATGCAAATCATCCCATAGTAACTTATTTTGCTTCCTTTGCCGCACGGTCGGCTTCCTTCTGTGCATCGGCTTCTGCTTTTGCTTCTTCGATATCGCGCAAGATTTCCTTTTCGGTCTTGCGAAGCTCTGATATGCGGGTAAGAGAAGCATCGATCTGTTCCGCGTTGTCACGTCCGCCGTTCAGCTTTGCATACGTGAGCTTGCCGAGTGCGGCGTATTCTTTCTCAAGACGGCCGCGGCAATTTTCAAGCTTTATCTGCATTGAAGCGGCATCGCCGAGACGGATAGCTTCGCTTGAAAGCTTATCAAATAATCTTTCCGCGCCCTCACGGAATTCGTTCCAGGATTTTGACATGATCTTATCTCCCATTTAATAATACATTATAATTATTATAACCTATTTTTTGAAGTTTGTAAATAGTTCATAATAAAAAAGGAGAAAAAATGAATATTTCAAAAAAGGAATATCCCAAATATGCAGATGCACACGCGCCGAAATCCGATATCCTTCGCGACACTTTGCGTGCTTTTCTTATAGGAGGGCTTATCTGTGCCGTGGCACAAGCAATGACGACTTTGTGGAGATCGCTCGGCATGGTAAAGGAGGATGCGGGGCTTTTGACCTCCGTCATACTTGTTTTCGCCGCGGCGCTTCTTACCTCTATCGGAATATTTGACGATATTGCAAAGGTTGCGGGCGGCGGGACGCTCGTGCCGATCACGGGCTTTGCGAATTCTGTCGTATCTGCGGCAATAGATACAAAGAACGAAGGCTTCGTTCTCGGGCTCGGAGCAGGAATATTCACCGTTGCCGGACCCGTGCTTTTGTACGGTACTGCCGCAGGAACTCTTTACGGAATAATATATTGGATCACTACTTTGTTTTAAGCATTATTGTTTTGAATTGAAGTATCGGTTGATAAGATATTCGGGAAGATATTGGCTATCCGCATGCTGATACGCTTGGTTTATTCCGCAGGCGTAAGAACTGCTTGACTCGGCACATAGTGATACGGCGGCAAGCTTATTGATCATTTCCTCGATCCTGTCGCCGAATTGACGGAGCAGATCAAGCTCGGATTGATCGGGTGATCGAAGATCAAGCGTAGCGTTGAAGGAGCTTTCCGGATCTGTCATATTGAATCCGAATTTTTTTCCTTTGGGATCATTCGGCGTTCTGAGATCGGTAAACTGATATTCTGCGCATGATACTGTGACGTCTTCGCTGAGCTTTCCGTTGTAATGCTCAAGAATAAATGAGGTCGCGTTACCATTTATCGAGGTACTGTTGTCAAAGTATACTGAACAGTATCCTTCGATCACGATGCTTGCCATCAGTGACGGCTCGTATACGTTGATCACGTCGATATACACACCGGCTACGCCGCCCGAGCTGTAGTCAAGACCGATACGTCTGCAGGGAAGGCGATAGTTGACCCAATCATAGCTTATAATGATTTCATCACATACGGTTGTCTTGATTCCGTGCTCCATCCCCGCGGGAATATCGGTCGGGACGAGTTTTTTCGATGAATTATCTGGGTCTTCTATGAAGTTTTTGTAGTTCGAATATGCGGAATTCAGCTTTTTGAGATAGGTATTATTCTTTAGCGATGCGATATCGGGAACAGGAAGCTTATCCGAAGGAAAGGCTACGGATGGCTTTCGGTGGTTGGTTATTGCATTGATTACGCAATAGAACTCTGAATGCGAAAGCTCATATTCGTATACAGCGAGGCTTGCCTTGGACTCCAAGCTTTCAAGCTGATACTCATTAAGCTTATCGTTGGTTTCTATTTCGGGATTGGCAAGCCCACTTATCGATTCAACTGAAAAGACGTAGCTTGTATCAAGGGAAAGCTCGCGCGATTGCTGAAGCTTCGGTGCATCAAGCTCTTTATTATTGTCAATATTGACATCTGAAACGAAATACGTGTTCAGTCTGATCTTTGTCGCCTTGCTGAAATTCAGATTGTCAACGATTTGAAGGATGATTATCCTGTCGGTTTTTTCTGCCGTTGCCATAACTGCGCAAGCACCGTTGAATTGCTCGGTTGAAAGTATCTCGCCGTCGCGGATAACCTCGGCGAAAAGAGCGACCCTGCCAAGCTTTGTTACGGTACTGATGAATCTCAACGTGCAATCAACGTTCTTGCCGTCGATGCTTGAGATAAAGGGGATCTCTGTTTTGGCAAGAGCGTAATATCCGTCGCGGTACTTTTCGCCCGGATCCTTTTCGAAAGGATCCGGGGTTTCTGTCTTGCCCGCCGTTGTTATCGCCGGGACACCGGAAGGAAGCGAGGGAGATTTATCTTGGCAGGATGCGAAGGACAGCAAAAAACAAGAAATCAGCAGCATGGCAACGGAAAACTTTATGATAGATTTCATTACCATCATGTGTGCCTTCCGTTAATATTGCGGTTGAATCTCGAAGATCCTTGCCTTTAAGCCCGATGCGGTATAGAAGCTCGGGTCATATCTGAAATCCGAGCCGACGTGGTCGGACGAGTCGGCGGAAGTCGAGGCGTTATCTGCTTTTGCGCGGCGGCTGAAGCTCGTTGTGCCGAATTCGGTAACAGCAGCAAGGGCGGCACTCTTCTTTCCAAACTCCGCAATCTTCACGCCGGATTCGCTGTCAGAGGGATCAAGAGTTACTGTTGCGGAATAGTTGTTTTCATTGTAAACGGGTCTGAATGCGAGCTCTGCCTTTGTGCTGCCCGAGGCATCGGTTATGAATTCGGTGAAGGCGTACTCGGAGGTCGAGATCTCAATCTTGCCGTCGGGGAGCTTTTTATACGTCTCTAAAATGAAATATGCGTGACTTGTAAAATTATCGTTGTGCTCGTAAAGAGTGAAGAAATAGTCGATGGTGTTGTGGGTCAGTATTTTTCTGTTGATGATATCTACAAGATCAATATAGAAGAGCTTTTCCTCGCCCTTGTAGATACAAGTCATTCTGGAGAAGCATTTATAAGTCACTCCGTCGATGGTGACGTAGTACATATTGCCGCCGATCCAATAATTAGGCATGCTGTAGCCCTCGGGGAGAACGAGGGGAAGATACTCCGTGGTAAAATAATTGGGTGCGCGAGTGATCGACATATAGTCGAGATAATTCTGATTGATCTCCAGGAAATACTTGTTCCTCAAAAGCTTGCTTGCATCATAGAAGGTAAGTCCGTCTGCGGGATATGCCACGATATCCTTTTCGAGGTCGCTGAGGCTGTCAAGAAGGACGCAGAGCTTCGAGTACTTCGCTTCGAAAGCCGTGATCTGAGACGAAAAAGTGCGAGGGAACATATACATTGAATTGTCGTTTCTCTTATGGCTTGAGGGATTTTCGTCAAATTCAGCTCTCATTCCCGCATTGATAGAAGAACCGGTATGCTGGAATTCGGGAGAGTCGAGCGTAACTTGAGTTCCTGCAACGTTATCAAGATCCGAAATATAGTACGAGATTAATTCAAATTTGGATTCTTGGCTCCAGTCTAAGCTGTCGCTGATGAAGAGAATGGCGAATTCCTCGCAGGTTGTCTGCGCGGCTGCAACCTGAGCCGCACCCAACATGAATTTTGTTGCCACGACTCTGCCGTCGTAAAGCGCGTCAAGATAGAGAGCGCGAGTTCCGAGCTTGGTACGGAGGGTAACAGCACGGACTGTTGCTTCAACCTTATTGCCGCCGAGAGTTATGATAAGCGGAAATTCGGTTTCCGCGTTTGCGTAGTAACCGTCGGGGATCTGCTTTGCAGAGGGATCGGCCTGAGGTGCCGAGGTCGTTTCGTCCGCGGAGGAAGTGTCGTTTTCCGAGGTTGTCGTATCGTCGGGAGCGGTACTTTCCGGAGAACTGCTTGCGGATTGTTCGGGAATTTTGCTTGTTTCGGTCGGTGCCATAGGATCTGCGCAGGAAACAAGCGAGGAGAGAATGAGCGCGCAGAGCAAAAAAATCGTAAATAGTTTGATTTTCATGTTATCTGTCCTTTCTGTCAATCTTTTTTATACATCTCAATAATTCCGTCGGAGCAATAAACAATATATCCGTTTTCGTGCAAATTGTCCTCCGACCATAAGCCGACGTTCCTTCTGTATTCTTCAATAGTTCCGTTATAGCGGATCTTTTCGATTATATCCGAATTGCTCGAGTAGAGATCGTTCTTATTGAGATAAGTCAGCGTGCTCGGCAGATAAATCTCTTCAAGTCTGCCGCCGCGTATAGCGGATTGACCGATGTAGCTGACTCCCTCGGGAATGGTGATAGAGAGGCAATTATGGCCTGCAAAGCTGCCCTCAGGTAACTTTTCAAGGGTTGACGGGACGTTGATCTTCTCAACGGCGAAGCAACCGTGGAAGGCGGATTCGCCAAGGCTGTTGAAGCCTTCGGGGAGCAGTATTTCTTTTAGCGATGTGCAAGAGAGGAATGCGTTTTCCTGGATCGATTTAAGGCTGCTCGGGTAATTGACGGTCTTGAGAGACGAGCAGCTAATAAACGCGGACTCCATGATGAGGGTCAGAGTTTCGGGAAGCGTTACCGATTCAAGATTCTTGCAGTAGGCAAACATGCGCGAATTGATGTGGGTGAGATTACCCGTGAAGATCACCTCGCGGATCTCGGATCTTGCAAAGCCCGAAATGCTGAGAACGTCGTTATC
Source organism: Clostridia bacterium (assembly GCA_017411805.1). Taxonomy (GTDB): domain Bacteria; phylum Bacillota; class Clostridia; order Oscillospirales; family CAG-272; genus CAG-390. Next base: position 7,104 of record JAFQPI010000064.1, on the reverse strand, counting down.
GTTACTTTCGATTATCAGTGTCTTTACGTCTGCGTTCAGAGTCTGCTTATGGACGGTTTTGATCCATTCGGGGATTATGATGGTCTCAGCGCGGCAATTGTCAAGAGCGTGAGACCCAATAATCGTAACGGGAAGTCCTGCATAGAATTGAGGTATCTCGAGTATCGAGGTCTTTTCGTCGCTTGTTGCCGTAAGAACGAGGAAATCGGAGTTTGACGAGAAATTCACAAGAGTGAGACCGTTTTCGGTTACGTATTCCGTATTTTGAGGAGGCTGAGTGATCTCCTCGGGCGTATAACCCCAGAGCGAACCGATATGATCGAGGCTCCAGGTGTTTTTGCCGCTCTTGCGGTCTTCGTGAATATCGGGAGCGGGAACCTTATCTTCAAGTGAGCAAGCTATGTCGGAGGATGAGGAATATGTGTCGAGTATCAAGTAGCTGTTCTCGGGCTCGCCGATCTCTTCGGTCAGTTGTATAAAGAGATTGAATACTCCTTGACGCGAATTGTCAAATTCATAATCCGAAGCGATGCTGAATTCTGCCCTTGAAGTGCCCGAGATCGGAATATCCGTAAGCTTGGCGTCGTTTACGTAATATTCGCTGATCTGAACGTATCCCTCCGCGCTTTCTTTGCCGGCAAGCTCGGTGTTCAGAACGATAAGCGTTGAGGGCGAGGTGGGCTTAAGGATCACGATTCCAAAGCCGGGGACGATCACGCTGTCGGTCATGGAATCGTTGTCATAATCTCTGATTTCGATATAAGTGGCTCGAGAGGAATCTTCAAGATGAGTAAGGGCGAGAACGTGAGCGGTGACCTTTTTCATCGCGTTATTCTCCCGCGCAACAAGCTCAAGAGAGGAATAAGCGTCAATCTCGTAATAATCCGGAACCGAGAAGAGGAGGGAATCGTTATCCCCATTATTAGTGTCGTCGTTTTCAATATGCTGTGTGCTGCCCTCCGAGGTATCGGGACGGGATGCGGGTCCTATATAATTATTGTAGAGATATACCGAAAGAGGTGTCAGCGCGCTGATAAGTACAAAGCATATCATTGCGGCAACGATTCGGCGCATGACCATGAGATTCAGCTTCAGCTTAGAGGGTATCTGAATTACGTTTGATACTCCTGATGCTTCTGCGACCAGATCTTCTCCGATATAACCTACTGCATCGAGGAGAATGTCTGAGCGTTCGTGTTTGGTAGTCATAATGAAACTCCTTCCTTTTTTAATGTTTGCGCGAGTTTTTCACGCGTTCTGTGTAGGGAGACCTTGACACGGCTTTCACCGAGTCCGAAATTCCGACAGATATCGGCTATGTTATCACCGTACCAATATCTGCGGACAAAAATGATTCTGTCGATTTTTCCTATTGAACGCAGGAACGTATCAATAATGAATCCGATTCGCCGTGCATCGTATTCCTCGGCAAGGTCTGTTCCGTCGGGAATAAGAGCAAGTAACTCTGCGGATATTTCAGAAAAATTTCCGCCTCTCTTGGCTGCCCGATCCTTCCTTTGGCGCATTAGCGCAAAATTTCGTACGATCTTACCAAGATAGGATGAAAGCTGCTTGGGGCGTTCGGGCGGGATCGATTGCCAGGCGGCAAGGTAGGTGTCATTGACGCACTCCTCGGAATCCTGACGGTTTGAGAGTATGTTATTGGCAATCGTGAAGCAATAGTTTTCGTATTTCTTCGCGGTTTGCTCGAGAGCCGCTTCGTCGCGCGCAAAGAAGAGCTCAATTATTTTTTCATCTGTCATTTCTTTACTCCGGTGTATTTGACTTTTCTCTTCATACATATAGATGCAAAAATATCGTTTAGGTTACAGTATTTGAGAAAAAACTTATCTTTTATTCATTTTATCATTTTTTAAGCCGCAATGCAATACTTTGTTTAAATCAGAAAAAAGAAATACTTGACAATCGGAAAAAAATGTAGTAATATTATTATATACTAACTTAAAGGGAAGTGAAAACATGAATGATCCTATCAGAATAGGAGTTGTCGGAACCGGCAGAGGTAAGACGTTTATGAATCCTGCAGAATGTACCGGATTGAAGCTTGCCGCTGTTTGCGACCGCCGCCCCGAAAAGCTCGCAGTCATCAAAGCCAAGTACGATACGGACGGCACTCTTATGACTTTTACCGACTATGATGAAATGCTCAAGAGCGATATAGATGCCGTTGTTCTTGCCAACTATTTCAACGAGCACGCCGAATTTGCAATCAAAGCTCTTCGCGCCGGTAAACACGTTCTTTCCGAATGTACCGCTATGTCCACGCTATCCGAGGGCGTTGCGCTTTGCCGCGCGGTTGAAGAAACGGGAAAGATCTATATGATCGCCGAGAATTATCCGTTCACGAAGCAGAGACTTGAGATCAAGCGAGTATACGATTCGGGTGAGCTTGGCGAGATGTTGTACGGAGAGGCTGAATATTGTCATCCGATGTCAAATAACACTACCTATAAATACGCGCCCGGCGAATACCATTGGCGCAATCAGATCCCTTCTACATATTATTGCACGCACGCGATCGCTCAGATCATGCATATCACGGATACGATGCCCGTTCGCGTCAACGGTTTTGTTCCGCAGATAAAGGACCAGAGCTACCGCGAATATGAATTCCGTCAGCAGGATTCGGGCGGAGTGATCGTTTGTCAGATGGATAACGGTGCCGTTGTGCGTACGCTCCAGGGCGCGTTCAGGACCCATTCGGGCATAGCGAGACTCTACGGCACGAAGGGCTCAGCGGAAGTCGAGCGACAGACGGGCAACGTCGTTATCTATCATTCAGAGGTCAACGGTAAGGAGCTTGAGCCCTACCGTTCTTATGAAGCAGATTGGCCCGAGCACGGTGAGCTTGCATCCGAGGCGGGTCACGGAGGCGGAGATTTCTGGGTACAGTATTACTTCGGCGAGGCTATTCGCAAGAACGAGCAGCCCTATCTCAACGTCTACCGCGCTTGCGCGATGTCCTCTGTAGGCATTCTCGCATGGAAATCCGTCCTCTCGGGCGGTATGCCTTTCGACGTGCCCAAGTGGGATGATGAGGAAGATCGCAAGAAATACGAAAATGATAACTGGACTCCTTTCCTCAAGGAAGGCGACGACCCCGCAGATCATCCTCCTCGCGCAGTTGCGTGGAAGCCTCATCCCGAGGCACGCGACCGTGCTAAGGCAGTCTGGGAAGAGACCGATTATCTCGGACTCGGATGGTCAAAGAAGGATATCGATATGTCCTTTGATAAGATTAATATGAATTAACCGAAAGAGAATCCAAATGAAAAAACAACGATTATTATACTTGCTTTTGGCTCTGATCATGAGCCTCTGCATATTCAATTCATGCAATACCGATACGCCGGATGAATCAACCGTTCCCGATACAACTCTGCCCGTTGTTGAGGAAACTCTGCCCGTACAGACGGAAAACGTCCTTTTTGAGCCGGGGGTTTGTGATTACCGCATAGTATATCCTTCCGATGATACCGATGCCGAATTCAATGCGGCTCGCAAGCTCCAGGGGATTATTGAAGGACATTGCGGCGTTAAGCCCGAGATCGTCAGAGCAACAAAAAGCAACACCGAAGCTTCAGATCCTTCTGTTAAGGAGATTCTCCTCAGCTTCCTTGATTACGAGGAGTTTGATACTGCTATCTCTTCCGTCGGTTACAATGATTACGTTATAACTTTGATTGGCAATAAGTTGGTTATAACAGGACATGAACGCGAAGGTTTTAATAGAGCTTTTGAGGAGTTTGTTTCCTTTATTTCGAGCAAAACTGTTGACGGAAAGCTTGTTGTCGATAACGATCTCATGATTTCCGGCAAGGCAGGGAATAAGGATTATAAGAGCTTCTATGAGGTCCCCGGTTATCCCGGCGGTAAGATAGAGGACATTTCGCTTCTCGGCAACAGCTATACTCAGGTCACCATTTATGATACCGATAAAGAAATGTATGAGGCGTACGCGCCGAGGCTTGAGGCAGACGGATATTCGCTTTACAGCGAGAACGTGATTGCTGAGAATACCTACTCGACCTACACTCGAGAGGACGAAATGCTTTACTACTATTTCTGTCCGAACACGGGCGAGACTCGAGTTATAATTGCAGAGGACGTAAATCTTCCCTCGCTTGATGAAGTAAAATACACTAAAGTTTGTGAGCCTGCATTTATTTGTCTGCGCAGTCTCGGCGACAAGGGCACAGTTTCGGGAGATTCGCAGGGATGTATTATCCGTTTCGCTGACGGAAGCTTTATGATCTATGACGGCGGAAACAACAATTCTTATCAGGCGAAGCAGATCTACGAAACCCTGATCAATTATGCTCCAGACCCGCAGAAGGTCGTTGTCCGCGCTTGGGTATTTTCTCATTTTCACGGAGACCATATCGGTGCTTTCAGAAATTATGTTGAAAGATACAGAAATAACAAGACCGTTACTATTGAAGGCTTCATATTTAATTTCTGTGATACCGTTGAGCAGACCGAGACGATCAGCCCCGGGCAGATGGCTGCGGTTGAAAGCGCGATCAAGTATTTGAATTCTGACGTTCCGGTGTATAAGTGTCTCACGGGTCAGATCTATCGCTTCCCCGGAATGGATATGGAGATACTTGCCTGCATGTCAGACTTTATTCCGCTTGTTATCGGATACGAGCGAGCCGATGCGGATAAGTCCAAGGGAGACGGTAACTCAATGTCTACGGTTGTCAGACTTAAGACTCCGGAGGGCAACACCTGTATGCTGACTGGTGACTCGACCAATATCGTTCTCGATTGCATGGTTGACCGCTACGGCGCGGAATATCTCGATTCGGATATCGTAACGACTCCTCATCATGCGCACAACCGCGAAAGCTACCGCGCGAGAAACGCGACTATAAAGTTCTATGATGCCGTCAAGCCCGAGATACTTGTCGTAACATCGCCGAACATGAATAAATTCACTCCCACGGGAAGCTATCCTTACGAGGTAAACGTACACGTGATCAAGACATACGATCCCACGATCTACAAGATGGATAAGCTCAGTTTGATCAGTCTTGAAACTCTTAAAGAAATAAAATAATCAAAAAACGCACAGATCCGTTCTGTGCGTTTTTGAAAAAGGAGAATTATTATGGTCAATATGTCATATATTCCGATGATATTTAAATACACCGCTCCTGCGGAGATCCCGATTTCCTTCAAACTCGGAAGACGAAGGATCAATGGTATTCCCGAGGAATTCTCACCCAAGGTGAGCCGTGAGTTCATCGATTCAAATATATTGAAGATAACCGTCGAGGGCAAGAACCGTTCGGGCTTGGCTATCCGCGCGGACTATACAGAATACCGCGATTTCCCCGTTACCGAATGGAGATTTACTCTGATCAACAACGGCAGACGTGATACTCCGATCATCTCCGAGCTTCGCGTAGGAGGCGAGATCGCTTGCGGAAGATCGGTCATCAAATACGGGAACGGCGACACCTGCCGACGCGACGGATACAGCTTCTTTGAAAGAGAAGTTGACGAAAAGATCACTTTGACGCCCTTTTCGGGTACTTCGTGTCAAGGCGCGTTTCCCTATATGACGATCCGCGGAGAGGGCGTCGAGGTTCGTGCCGCAATCGGATTCCCCGCCAAATGGGTTGCCGAGTTCTCCCCCTCCGAGAATGGAATTTCCATCCTCTGCGGTCAGGACAGATGTCATACGAGGCTTTCCTCCGGTGAATCCTTCACCTCGCCCCGTCTTACTCTTATGGCTTACGGTGCGGGAAGCGAGTACAGAGGGATCAATATCTGGAGAAGATTCTATTTCGCGCATATTCTTCCGAAGGACAACGGCGCACCGATGCAGCCTAAGCTTTGTCTGCATAACTGGCGCGCAGAGGGTAAGCCCGAGTTCACGGGCGCGACCGAGGAAAATCAGCTCGGCGCGATGAAGGATTATCTCGGCAAGGGTATGAAACCCGACGTGTGGTGGATCGACGCGGGGTGGTATCCCTGCGATTATAATTGGCCTCGCATCGGAACCTGGAGAGTGGATGAAAACCGTTTTCCGCGCGGACTTGCGCCCATAGGCAGGGCTTGCAAGGAGAATGATATTGATTTTCTGCTTTGGTTTGAACCCGAGCGTGTCCGCAAGGGCGAGGAGATAGATCTCGAACATCCCGAATTTCTTCTTTCTGTTGACGGAAATGACAACAGGCTCTTCGACCTCGGGAACCCCGAGGCGAGAGAATGGATCACCGACCGCGTCGATTCGATAATCAAGGCGTCGGGCGTTAAGATCTACCGTCAGGATTTCAATTTCGATCCGCTACCCATATGGAAGGCAAACGAGGCTCCCGACCGCGTAGGTTTCCGTGAAAACCGCCACGCAATGGGTTATCTCGCGTATTGGGATGAACTTGTTCTCCGTAATCCGGGACTCATAATCGACTCCTGCGCATCGGGCGGACGCCGCAACGATCTTGAAACGATGCGCCGCGCGATCACGCTTCATTACACCGACGTAGGCTACGGCGATCATCCGATCAAGCAGAAGCAACACCGTGAGATGTTCGAGTGGATCCCCTATTTCCGCGCTCATAATATGAATTGGTTCGACGCTGAAAGCGGCAAATACGACGGCAAGGAGCACGCGCCCGATGAATTTGCTTATCAGAATGCCTTTGTACCGTCGATGACGGATATGATCCCCTACAGCGCGGACGACGTCAAGCTCGCGCTTGAAATGCAAGCTCTATGGCGCAAGGTCGCAGAGATCGAGCTTGAGGGCGATTATTATCCGATCACCGAATGTCGCGGCTCGACAGAGGATTGGTACGCTATGCAGTTCGACGACGCCGAAAAACGCCGCGGATTCGTTCAGATCATCCGCAATGCAGATGCCGATGAGGATAGCTTCAACCTTGTTCTGCCTTGCATCGAAGATGGTACAAAATACGTAACCTCGGTTGGAGAGTTTGTTTCCGAAGAACTTCGAAAGGGAATAAGGATCAAACTCAATAAACGCGAGGCAAGAATAATTATGTATAAGTATTAAAAGCAAAGGCTATGTCACGCAAAATGACTGATATTACAAAGTTTTTGCGTCGCTTT
>JAFQPI010000063.1 GCA_017411805.1 Clostridia bacterium | reverse complement strand
GTTGCAAAGCAACAGACCTACCGGGCGCAAACGGCTGCGGGCATTTCCGACGGTTTTCCGAAGGAAAATGGAGGCGTAAGCCGAGAAGTCGGAATTGCCACTTGCCAACGGCAAGTATTCGCGCCCTCAGGATGACATCGTCTTTCTTGAAGGGGGCTGCGCCCCCTTCACCCCTGCATCGCGAGTGCGAACATAGCTTTCTGCTTTTTGTGCATATTGCTATATGAATGCTTTTTATGCTACTTTGTCAGCAGTCTGAGCCCTTCCGCGAAAGCGGAAGGGCTGTTTTCATTTATTTATCCTCTTTCCTCTTTCTCATCATTCCGCGGAGCCAATAAAAGGTCGGCACGAGGCAAGCTGTGAAGGTAAAGAGAACTGCAAGCTTGATCAGATAATCGGCTGTTTGGATAAGCAGGCGGTACTTAAAAATCGGGTTTTGGTCGAGCATCGCAAGAAAATACATGCTATAAAAGGAACCGCAAATTGTCTTTATCGGATAAATCGCCAGTGTTACGACGGCAAGAGTGATACGTTTTCTTTTTGAATACTCGAACTTATGCCCGCGATATACAAACACCGTCATGCAAATCAAGAAGGCGAGAGCGGCAAAAAGCGCCCATGATATTACCGCAAACCACGGACTCACCGCATCGGTATAGATCAACGGGTTGAGCAAACCTGTCCAACTCGAACCCGTCAGTATATAAAGATACCATGCGATCACAAAAAAGAAGCTTGCCGAACACCAAAGCGCGGCATTTTGGTACTGTCCAAGGCAGAAAAACGCCGAAAGAGCGAACGGAAGGAACAACACAAGCGCGGCGAAAAGATCTCCCGTGAGGATCAATAAAAGAACGCTCAGCAAGATTCCGACTCCCAGGAACATAAATCCCATCCCCGCCTTGATCGGGCTGTAGGGCTTTTTCACATCGACGGGCGCGGGGGCTTCGATCGGCTTTTCCTCTGCTTTGTCGCTCTCCTTGCCGAGGACGAGAGTGTCGAGACTGATACCGAATATCTCCGCCATCCTCACAAGCTTTGATAGCTCGGGAACGGCAACGTCGGTCTCCCACTTCGAGATCGACTGCCGCGAGACCTCAAGCAGTTCGGAAAGTTCAAGCTGTGAAAGTCCGCGCTCGGTGCGGTATCTGTTTATTCTTTCTCCGAGTTTTTCGAGTTTGTCCATTTCACACACCTCACGTTTGTTGGCTCTATTATACCATAAATTTTCGATTTTTTCAACCAACAACAGGTGGAATCTGCGCAACCTACGTTCGCATCGGGCATTTTTTCGCCTTTGCAACCGAAATTCGCATAAAAATCCCGCAGACTTTCGCCTGCGGGATCAGTTTTAAGGTGTTGCATCTCCGTCCGAGCAATGGATCATCGTAAAAGCAGAGCCGCGGCTCCAGAACAAAGGCTTTTCCACCGCGTTCCATTCTTCGACGCTACCCGCGAATCTGCAATCTCTCAGATTATCGCAATCGACAAAGGGATTTGAATCGATCTGAGTCAGAGTAGCGGGGAGAGTTATACTTTCGAGCGACGGACAGTTTACAAAAAGGCAATTAAGACTCTTCAGCGTCGCGGGAAGCTTGACCGTCTTAAGGGCGATACAGTTTTCAAATAACATCCCATGCAAAACCTCGCAGCCATCGGGAAGGACGATGCTCTCAAGCCCCGTGCAGTCCTTGAAGGCATAATCAAAGATCGCAACTGCCGCCACTATTTTCATTTCCTTAAGTGAGCTACAACCCGAAAAAGCATGATGATTGATCTCAATCAAGCTATTCGGCATGGATACCGACTTAAGTGCGGTGCAATTTGCAAATGCGTATTCTCCGATAGAAGTCACGCCCTCGGGAATGACGATATCCGTAAGTCCGGAACGGTTAATAAACGCCTTCGCTCCGATTTCATTGACGCTTCCGTCGGAGGGAATAGTTCCGTTATTTGTTCCGAGTATCAGAATACCCGTTCTCTTATCGATAATGCAATTTCCCGACGAGGTATAATTCGGGTTTTCGGGATCAACGCTCAGGGATTCGAGATATTTGCAATTGAATAATCCATCCACGGGGATGTTATTCACACTCGACGGGAAATGTATGCTTCTCAAATTCGGACAGTCGGCAAACGCGCCCTCTTCTATATCGGTTACGCTGTCGGAGATCACGATGCTTGTGAAATTTCCGCCGAAAGCCTGTGAGATCGCCGTTACGGGTACCCCGCCGTACGTTGTGGGAAGAATGATCTCGGAATCGGTACACGTGCCTATGCCTATCAAGGTTGCATATCGTTTTTTGATATCAAAGACGTATTCAAGCCCGATGCTTCCGTCCGATTCGGGACCCGGAAGCGCGTCTCCGTCCGAACAATGGACGGCGCTGAAATTACAATTCCGATTCCAATCGACCGCCTTGAAGATGCTTCTCCATTCCTCGGCAGTACCCGCGAAATTGACCGTCAAAAGCTTCGGGCAATTTTTGAACGCGGCATCATTCAACTCTGTTACGCCTTTCGGGATCGTTATGCTTTCGAGTGACTTGCAGTTTAAGAAGGAGGACTTGCTTATGCTCGTCAGAGTATCCGGCAGGATCACGCTCTTAAGGCTTATGCAACCTTCAAAAGTAGAGTTCAAAGAGGTTGTACCCGAAGGAACGGTCACGCTTTCAAGCGCAGTACAGTCCTTGAACGCTCCCGAAGAAAGCTTTCCCTTTTTCGGCAAAGTGATCTCCCTGATCGAAGTACATCCCGAAAATCCGCCGACCCATTCCATTTCCGAAGGCAATTCAACGTTTCGGAGCGACGTGCATCCGTTAAACGCACTATTGATCTTTGTGACGCTGTCGGGGATTTTTACCGATCCCAGATTGATACAGTTATCAAACGCATAATCGTAGATAATGAGAACGCCGTCGGGAATAGTCAATTCGGTGATTCCGTTGCAGCCGTCAAAGGAGGATGTTCCTATCCTCAGTATGCTTCCGTCGGTCGGAATAACGCTTCCGTTGCAGCCGACCAGGATCGTCTTGCTTTGCTTATCTATTATACAGTTACCCGCAGAATAGAAGCTCGGATGATCGGGATCGACCGTCAGACTCTTGACGTTCTGGCAATTGTAGAAAAGTCCGTTCAGAGTCGTGACAGTTGCGGGGATATGAATTCCCGTGATATTCGGATCGTCCTTGAATACCCCTTCCGCGACCGAGACGACGGGAACACCGCCAAACGTTGACGCGATCACGATATTCTTATCCGTGCAGGTGCCGATGCCGACAAGTGACGCGCTCTTTTTGTCCTTGCTGAGCTGATAGACGAGTCCGCGGCTTCCGTCATCTTCGGGAGGCGCATTGAGATCGATATCACCGTCCGAGCATTTGATCAATGTAATCTGCCGAGATTTCCAATCCTCTCCAAGCGTCACTGACTTCCAGGACTCGCGCGTGCCTCGGTAGACGAATTCCGAAAGCTCCGAGCACATGAGGAAGGCAGACTCGCCGATCTTTTTGATGTTCTTGCCGACGCTTACACGTCTGAGGCTTGAGCAATCAAACGCCCAATCACCTATGGTTGTAAGGCTATCGGGGAGGGTAAGCTCTTTGAGGCTTGAACAATGCATGAACGCCTGATAACCTATGCTCTGCAGGCTCTTTCCGAAGTTAATCATCTCCAAATTTTCACACATAGTGAAAGCAAAATCGTCAATTTTTGTCACGTTGCCGATATCAATGACTTTCAGGCTCTTGCAGGCGTGGAAGGCATAGGTCTCGATACTTGTGACCTTATTTGGAATATTAACCCTTTCAAGATTTTCGCACAAGCTGAAAGCGTGTGCGCCGATGGCGCTTACGCTCTCGGGAATAAGAACGCTCTTTATTCCGTTACAGCCAAGGAACGCACTGTCACCGATCTCCGTCACGGGTACTCCGTTATATTTCGACGCGATGACGATATCGGTGTCGGTACAAGTGCCGATTCCGACGAGAACGGCACGATTTCCGTCGACCCGATACTTAAGCCCGTATGAGCCGTCGTGTTCCGGTTCGGGCACGGCGGTCGTTTCCTCAGCGGTCGTTTCATCAGCGGTCGTTTCCTCGGGAGCGGATGTTTCTTCACGAGGTGCGGTCGTGCCGTCGTATAGAGGCTCGGTCGTCTCGTGCGTAGGCTCGGGCTCTGTGGTCTCGGGTGCGGATGACTCGGGCTCGGGAGAGCTTGTGATCTCCTCGCTCGTGATCTCGGGCGCGAGAGTGGTATCGCCGCCCGTTGTCTCATGGATTCCGCCGATATACGGGCGATTCTGAATTATATAGGTCACCATGGGAATGAACGCGCCAAGCATCAAGAGACATGCCGCAAGCGCGACTATATACTTGATCTGCTTCTTTGGATCGCTCTTTGTGCTCGGAATTCCCCTGACGGGAACGTGTTTATAATACTTTCCTGCCTCCTCGATAAATTTCGGATCCAAATAATCGAGCATTTCAAGGAGTCTTTTATCCTTATAATTATTCATACGATGATTCCCTCCTCTTTCAGCGCCTCGCGCAGCTTCTTACGCATACGCGAGACCGTAACCTTTACCTTGCCCTCGGCAAAGCCTGTACGCGCGCAGATATCGCGATAACTTTCATTGAACCAGAATCGCATTACAAATATCGTTCTGTCCCCCGCGCTCGAACGCTCGAGGAATCTGTTCATGACCTCGCTCGCTCGCTTTGCCTCGTAGTCCGCCGCAAGGTCGCTGCCGTCATCGAGCATCATGAGGAACTCCTCGCTGACGATCTGAACCTGTCCGCCGCGCTTCCAGGCGTTGTTTGAGCGCGAACGCTCCGCAGAAAGCTTTCTGATTATACCCGAGAGATAGGCAAAAAGACTTTTCGGCCTCTCGGGCGGGATATTGTTCCAGAGCGCAAGCATGGCGTCATTTATACATTCCTCGCGATCCTCGCGGCTCGAAAGGAAATTTTCCGCAAGATAGTGGCAATAATCGCCGTATTTCTTCTCTGTCTCGCGGATGGCGTCCTCGTTGCGCTCCCAATACATTTCAACTATTCTTTCATCCTTCATAGACTTACCTCCTTTGCAAAAATGTCCCTTCACTAAATAAGTTGCATTTTGCACCTTAAAGGTAACAATTTTTCGGAAATATTTCTCTAAAAGCCAATCTTTTGGATGATTGCACAAAAAGCGAGGAGGGATTTTGTGCAATTCCGCAATAATATTAGCACGAAGCAACGGATTTGTCAATAGGTACAGCTTATTGATAACGCAAGATCCCTCCCGCCTTTGCGGGAGGGATCTGATCATATTATGGTCAGTCAGAGACAGAAACATCTCCGTCCAGACAATGGACTACCGTGAAGGGGCAATCCTTGTTCCAATCGGCTTCTTTTACGACATATTGCCACTCATCGATTGTTCCCTGGTAGTAAACATCGGTAAGATTTGTGCAGCCCGCGAAAGCACGCTCCTCGATGATCCACATAATATCGGGGATCTTGACACTTTCTATTTGGGTGCAATCGGCGAATGCCTCTTTGCCTATGAAACATACCTGAAGGTCTCTGTAACGGTCGGCAATTACTATATCCTTTTCTTTACAGCTTCCAATGCCCAAAACGGTTGCCGTAATGTCGCACTTGTATTTAAGACCGTCACTTCCAACGTAAGGAGTTAAACTGAAGCTTCCGGAGTTGGCATCGATCCGACGGATGTCGCTGCCCGTATTCCAATTATTGTCCAAGGAAACACTTTCCCATTGGCTTTTTGTACCATTAAAATTCAGCGAGGAAAGCGCAGTACAGCCATCAAAGGCACCTGCGTCAATACGTTTCAGCTTGTTTCGCGCCTCAACAGTTCTCAGCGAGGTACAATTCTTAAACAATCCCGATTCTATAACCTCAAGGCTGTCGGGAAGGAAAAGGGTATTCAGCGATATACAATTTTCAAAGGCATTGGCTCCGATCCTTTCAACAGTGTCCGAAATATCGCAGCTTTCGAGGTTTTTGCAGTCCTTGAAGGCACCAATGCCGATCGAAGTGACCGTTTCGGGGATAATGAGCAACTCGCACTCGGTAAAATTAGCAAAAGCCAAGTCTCCGATCGCGGTAACCGGCAGACCGTCGTAGGTTGAGGCAACATGCACCTCGGCGGTGCTGCAGCTTCCGCGCGATACAAGTGTGTAGCTCGTGCCGTCATTGTTGATCTGATAGATCAAGCCCTTGCTTCCGTCATGCAGAGGGTCGTTTTCCGCAGAGGTGTCATCGGCGTATAGCACGGAGGATGTATTATCGGATGCGATACCCGCGGGAGGAGAAGCGGTGCCGGCGGGATGGTCTGAATGATCGGCATAATGGCGCAGCAGATATGTTACGATCGGAAGCACTGCTCCCATAATGATAAGGCATGCTGCAAGACGCGAAAGATAGCCGAAATGCTTTTTCTTGCTTGTTTTTTCCGTAGCTGTTGCTGTGGATCTTTGCTTGATCTTTTGTGCGGCTTCGGCAATAAAGCGGTCATCAATATAATCTATCGCGCCGAGAAGCCTCTTGTCTTCAATTCTGTTTCCCTTTTTCATACAAAATACCCTCCTTTTTTAGTTTGTCCGCAAGCTTCTTGCGGGTTCTCATCAGAATGGATTTAACCTTTCCTACGGTAAATCCCATATCATCCGCGACAGCCGCAACATTCTCGCCGAAATAGTATCGGAGCACGAAGATCTGCCGCTCATGCCCCGGAAGCGTTTCAAGCATTTCATTGATGATCCTTCCCGCGAGTGCCGCTTCAAACTGCTCGCAAAGGTCGAAGGTGTCGGGGAGTTCCTCAAGAAATTCATCTACGGTGTCTGTGAAATTAACGCACCGTCTCCATAGGTTCTCGGAGCGCGACTTTTTCAGTGCCAGATTGCGCACGATCTTTGCAATATAGGACTTGAGCGAACGCGGTCTTTCGGGAGGAATAGCATTCCAGAGTGCCAGAAGCATGTCGTTTACACATTCCTCGCGGTCCTCGCGCATAGATAAAATATTCGAGGCGACCGTGAGGCTGAAATTTTCGTATTTTGCCTGTATTTCCGAAAGCGCCTTTTCGTCGCGCTCAAAAAACAGCTCTATTATCCTTTCATCTGTCATGGACTTCTCCTCCTTTCAAGATTGTCAATTCAAACCGATTTGACTATAGGGCCCTTCACTTATCAAGTACCGCAAAAGGGCATTTTGGTTTCAGCTTTTTGAAAAGTTTTTCAAATTTGTGGACTTGCACAAAAAGAAAGAGGAATTTTTGTGCAATCTGACCCGCTGCTTTTTGCTTGTTTAATGATATCATGCAAAAAGTCTTTTGTCAAGTACCTATATCGGCAAATAATCCGATTGACAAATCCCCTTCCTTGTGCTATAATTATAATGAAATAATTTGGCTATGAGGTACATATTAAAATGAAAAGAATTTCCGAAAGATTTGCTGAAAGAAATTATGATTTTATCGTCGTCGGCGGCGGTATGTCGGGCATTTGCGCCGCTATCGAGGCTGCACGCTCGGGCGCAAAGACTGCGCTCGTCCACGCCCGTCCCGTCCTCGGCGGCAACGCATCGAGCGAGGTCAGAGTCCACATCTCGGGCGCGGACCACAGCCTTGAGAAGCCCGACTTCGCCGAAAGCGGTCTCCTTTACGAGCTTATGCTCGAAAATAAGGCTCGCAACGAGCATTTTTCCTACTCGATCTGGGATATGATCCTCTTCGAGGCGGCAAAGAACACCGAAAACCTTACCGTTTACTACAACACCGTCCTCTACGACTGCGAGACCGAGGGCGATCGCATCACCGCGGCTCTCTGCGTTCAGGAGACGACCGAGATGCGCTACCGTCTGACCGCTCCCCTCTTCGCAGACTGCACGGGTAACGGAACGCTCGGCTACTACGCGGGCGCAGAATACCGTCAGGGCAGCGAATCAAAGGCGGAGACGGGTGAGCTCGACGCTCCCGAGGTAGGCAACAACGAGCGCATGGGCAACACCATCTTCTTCCGCGCGCGCAATATGGGTCATCCCGTAAAGTTCACGCCCCCCTCCTTCGCAAAGAAGTACACCGAGCACGATCTGCGTTTCCGTATGCATTGCGCGAATCACAAGGTAGACTTTTCGGGCTGTAAGGATCCCGAAAAGAACGAGGCTTGCGGCGGTGTTTCGGCTCGCGGCGTTGACTACGGCTATTTCTGGATCGAGTTGATGGGCGACAAAGATGACATCATCCCCGATTACGAAAACATCCGCGACGAGCTTGTTGCATCCCTCTACGGCGTTTGGGATCACATCAAGAACGGCGGTGACCACGGCGCGGAGAATCACGACCTTGAGTGGGTCGGTATGCTCCCCGGAACACGCGAATCTCGCCGTCTGATGGGCGATTACATTCTCAACGAGACCGATATTCTCGACAACCGCATCTTCGAGGATGCCGTTGCATACGGCGGTTGGTGCGTTGACCTCCATTGTCCGCACGGTCTGCTTGACACCGATATTATGCCCTCGGGCGACTGCCGCTTCTACGACGGCGTTTACACAATTCCCTACCGCTCCTACTACTCCAAGAATATAGAAAACCTCTTTATGGCGGGCAGAAATATCTCGGCAACCAAGCTCGGTATGTGCTCGACCCGTATCATAGGCTGTTGCGCCGTCGGCGGACAGGCTGTCGGTGCGGCTGCCGCACTCTGCACGAAGTACGGATGCAACCCGCGCGGACTCGCGCCCCACGTTCCCGAGCTTCAGCAGCTCCTTCTCCGCCGCGACTGCTTCATCCCCGGCTTCAAGAACGAGGATATCCTTGACCTTGCGCGCACCGCGACCTTCACCGCAACCTCCGCAAAGGAGGGCAGCGAGCCCGCAAAGGTCACCGACGGTATCTCCCGCAGACTCGGTGATGACTCCCACGGTTGGGTATCCAACGGAATCCGCGAGGGCGGCGAGGTGCTTACGATGTCCTTCGACTCGGCAAAGACTCTCTCCGAGATCGCGCTGACCTTCGAGAGCGATTTCAACTACCCCATCCGCGTAACGATGGCTCCCAACCGCCAGGTACAGCAGCGTCCCGGCGTTCCCGCAGAGCTTGTCAAGGATTACGACGTCGTCTTCAAGAAGAACGGCGAGACCGTCAAGACCATCGAGGTCCGCGGCAACCATCAGCGTCACGTCGTACATAAATTCGATCCCACAGACTGTGATAGAGTCGATTTCGTCATCCGCTCCACCAACGGCGCAGAAAACGTCACTGTATTTGAGGTAAGAGCTTATAATTAACAGGAGGCCTCCATGGCAATTCTGAATTACAAAACCCGCGGAAATCAAACGTGGCAGGGCAAGCAGAAGGTATATTTCTGCGCACATCCCGAAGATTACGGTAAATATTTTGAAAAGACCGTATCCTACGTTCTCGATACTCTCGAAAAACAGGGCAACCGCAACTGCGCCCTCTTCTACCTTGAGGATCCATATGCGGAACGTGACGGAGATTTTCTCGCAATTCTTGAGATGATGAACCTTTTTGTCATGCCCGTCACCGCAAAGCTTCTCACCGAGCAGAATCCCGCGCTCGACGTTGATTTCAAGGTTGCGCTTAATAAGCCCGTCTCTGTCCTGCCTCTTATGATGGAATCGGGGCTTGAGAATCTCTTCAACGAAAAATGCGGCAACTTGCAGTTTCTTGATCCCAATTCCACCGACAATAGTGCGCTGAGCTACGAGGACAAGCTCGCGAGCTACCTCTCATCCGTCATCATAGGGGACGAGCTCGCCGAGAAGATACGCAAGGCTTTCGACGCCTACATATTCCTCAGCTACCGCAAGAAGGACCGCCTCTACGCGCGTGAGCTTATGGATCTGATCCATAAGAATGATTTCTGCCGCGATATTGCCATCTGGTACGACGAATTTCTCACTCCGGGCGAGGATTTCAACGATTCTATCGAAAAAGCACTCAAAAAGAGCAAGCTCTTCGCTCTCGCAGTAACTCCGAGTCTGCTTGAAAAATCGCGCGACAAGGACGGCAATGAGTGCGACAACTACATTATCACCACCGAATATCCCATGGCTCGCAAGCTCAGGGACGAGGGCGAGATAAAGATCATCCCCGCAGAGCTCGTCAAAACCGACACAGGCAAGCTTTCAGATAAATATCCCGACATCCCGAACCCCGTGGACGCTCGCGAGGAAGCCATTCTCTCCGGCGCGCTCCGCGATGCCCTCAACAACATCGCGCTCCGCCAAAACGATCTTGATCCCGAACACAATTTTTTCATCGGACTTGCTTATCTCAGCGGAATCGATGTTGAAAAGAACGCCGATCGCGCGCTCGAGCTGATAACCTCAGCCGCAAACGCCGGACTTATCGAGGCGGCAAGTAAGCTTGTTACCATATACCGCACGGGCGACGGCATCAAGCGCGATTACGAAAAGGCGATCGAATGGCAGAGGCGTGTCAAGGAGCTCCGAAAGAAGGAATTCCGCAACACACTTCATGAGAAGGCGGCTTCCGACTATCTTAACTCGATGTGGCTGCTCGGCGATTACCTCTGCGAGGCGCGACGGGTTGAGGATACGGCTGAGATATACCGCGAGCTGCTTTCCGAAAGCCACCTTATCAACAATATTTTCGAAACCGATTGGTCGCGCCGCACGCTTTCCGCGAGCTATACAAAGGTCGGAGACGCCTGCGTGCTGTTCGGCGACAACGAGGGCGCGGAGGAGCATTACGCGATCGCGCTCCAAATGGACAAGCAATATGCCGCCGAGACCTCATATCTTCAGGTAAAACGCGATCTTTCGGTCAGCTACCTCAACCTCGGCGATATTATGCGCGAAAACGGAAAACTACGCGAAGCCGAGGAGCTCTTCCGCGAAAAGCTGCAGCACGATCTTGAGCTCCTTGAGCAGAATGACGATATCTTCGACAAGCACAGCCTTTCGGTTTCCTACGAAAGGATCGCCGATATCCTGCGCCGCCGCGATCCGCAGAAATTCGCCGACGAGATCGACGAATATCATCAGAAATCCATGGCGATCTCAAAGGAGCTCGCCTCGCTTACCAATTCTTCCGAATACAAGCGCGGCCTTGCCGTGAGCTACTACCATTACGGAGACGTCCTCTGCGACAGAAAGGATCTCGCGGGTGCGGAAAAATATTTTCTGAAGTCAGCCGAGATCTGCCGCGAGCTTGCAGAAGAGAGCGACACCTTTGACGACAAGCTTTCCCTGAGCATGCAATATATCAAGCTCGGCGAGATCAGCCTTGAGACCGGAACTCTCCGCCAAGCTCTTGATTACTTTGTCGACGCTTATTCGATCAGATACGAGCTCGAGGCAAAAACGGGAACGCTGGAAGCCAAAAACTGCCTTGCCATCGCCTGCGAAAGGCTGGCGGAGATCTACCTCAGACTGCAAGACCCCGGCTCTGCTTCATACTACCTTTCGCGCTCGGTCGAGCTGAACGAGGATATCTCGAAAAAGACCTCTTCCGTCGCCGTCAGAGTTTCCCTCGCGCAGACGTATATGAACGCCTCAGTCGTGATCCGAGAAAAGGAAGCCGAATATCTGACCAAGGCTGTAGGAGTCTGGGCGTCGCTCGCGGAGCAGTTCCCTGCAAACTGCGAATATTCGCTTTACCGCGCCGCAATGGAAAAGCGTCTCAAAAGTGCGCTTACAAAGAAGAAGAGAAAAGAATTCTTCTCGAGTCTCTTCAAAAAACGGAAATAATCCGTTTTCAGGCGTTTACGAAATCGCCGAGATCTTACGATCCCGGCCGGAACATAAGAAATTATATGATCATATCGATCAGGAGGAAATATTTTTATGAGCTTCAATTTTGATCCCGCAGTTGTTTGCTCCTGCGGAAAGAAACACACCACAGCCGTCGAGCACGTAACCATCGAGGCGGGCGCGATCAACGCCATCCCCGCATACGCCAAGGCATACGGCGCAAAAAAAGCATTTCTCATCGGTGACGTCAACACCTATCCCCTCGCAGGCGACAAGATCACCGCTATGCTTGAGGCAGAGGGCATTTCCTGCTCCAAGTACGTCTTCAAGGAAAGACGCCTCGAGCCCGACGAAAAGGCTGTCGGCTCACTCGTTCTGCATTATGATGCCAAGAGCGACATCATCATCGCGATCGGCTCGGGCGTTATCAACGATATCAGCAAGATCCTTGCTTATCAGACGAACACTCCCTACGTTATCGTAGCATCCGCAGCATTTATGGACGGTTATGCCGCAGGCAGCTCCTCCATGGCTATCGAGGGCGTTAAGGTCACCGTTCCCGCAAAGTCTCCCGACGTCATCATCGGCGATATCAATATTCTCAACGGCGCACCGATCCATATGGCTAAGGCGGGTCTCGGCGATATGCTCGCAAAATACGTCAGCATCTGCGAATGGAGACTCTCGAACCTTATCAACGGCGAATATTACTGCGAAGAGGTCGCCGAGTTCACCCGTCAGTCGCTCCGCGCTTGCGTAAACGGCGCAAAAGGACTCCTTGAGCACAATGACGAGAGCATGAAAATGCTCTTTGAGGGACTCATCAACTGCGGCAAGGCTATGGATTACGCGGGCTGCTCGCGTCCCGGCGGCGGTGTTGAGCACTATTTCTCGCATATCTGGGATATGAGAGGTCTCGATTTCGGCACTCCCACATCCTCGCACGGTATGCAGGTCGCTCTCGGCACTCTCAACACCATCAAGTGCTATCAAGAGCTCAAGAATATTACTCCCGACCGCGAAAAGGCTCTCGCTTACGCGAAGAATTTCGACTTTGCCGATTGGAGCGAACAGCTTCGTACTTTTGTCGGCAAGGGCGCAGAGGCCATGATCGCGCTTGAATCCAAGGAAAAGAAATACGACCTTGACAAGCACGCGGCAAGACTCGAGGTCATCCTCGAGAAGTGGGACGACGTTCTCCGCATCATCGACGAGGAGCTTCCCTCCGTTGATCAATTCGAGGCTATCCTCGATTCGATCGAAGCGCCGAAGACCCTCGAGGCGATCGGACTCGATTCCTCCACACTCGCAATGACCCTCAAATCCACCAAGGATATCAGAGACAAGTACGTCCTCCCCAGACTTCTCTGGGATATCGGCGAGCTTGATAACGTCTGCGAAAAGGTATTCGGTTGATAATAAATGTATATTAATAAACTGATGCTGACTGCGCTTTGCGCAGTCAGCATCAGTTTATTAATTTCTGCTTTTATGCTTCAACGTCGCCGTCTGAGCAATGAATTACGGTAAATGGGCAGCCTTCGTTCCAGCCTTCGCCCTTATTTACTGTTTCCCATTCAGCCTTCGTACCCAAGAAATAAAACTTATCGAGAGAAGTGCAGCCGTAAAAAACATACTTATCGATCTTTTCGGTATTGCGAGGTATAGTTATCCGCTCAAGTGCCGTGCATTCGGAAAAAGCATATTGCCCGATCTCTCTGACGCTTACAGGCACATCAATATCGGTCAAAGCGGTACAACGGGTAAATGCATACAATCCTATATTCTCAATGCCTTCGGGAAGCGTTACTCTTTTGAGATCCTTGCAATTTATAAACATCCCGCCGTGCAGATGGGTAACTCCATCGGGTATGATGACGCTTTCTATGGCGCATCCCGCGAATATTTCTTCGCCAAAAGATTCAACCTTTGAGGGAAGCCTAACTTCGCGCAGAGATGTGCATCCGCCGAATGCTCCACTACCGATGTGGATCACATTGTCGCCGAGATGGATGCTTTCGAGTGCTTCGCAACTGCTGAACGCACTCCATTTGATTTCCGTGAGGCTACCTGGCAGACTGACGCTTTTGAGATTTTTGCAGCCTGAAAAAGCATACCCTTCAATCACGGTAACACCTTCGGGAATTACAATGCTTGTGATTGACTGCAGTCCGCTGAATGCAAAAATTCCGATACTTTTTATACTACCGTCGGTCGGTATAACGCTGGCCTTGCATCCGAAAACAAGAGTTCCTGAATCTTTTTCAATCATACAGTTGCCGATTGAATAGAATTTTGGATTGTTAGGCGATACCGAGATTATCTCAATATTGTGACACTCATAGAAAGCAATTCCTTCGCCGCCGTAAATAGATTCAAGTGTGCTTGGCAAATATACGGCGCGCAGGTCGGTGAGATTGTCGAATGCATCGAGACCGATATGTGTAACTCCCTCCGAAACCGTGACAGAAGTAATGCTGCTTATGTTTTCAAAAGCAAATGCATTGATCTCGGTCACGGGAACACCGTTATACGTCGTTGCCGTAACGATATCCTTATCGGTACATGTTCCGATGCCTACAAGAACGGCGTGGTCTCCTTCAATACGATATTCAAGCCCGCGGGAGCCGTCGTATTCGTTTACTTCAACGTCGCCGTCGGTGCAATGAACGACAGTTGCCGCACAGCCCGAGTTCCAGTTATCCTGCTTCTTCAAATTATTCCATTGGGCAACGGTTCCACCGTAATTGATCTCGGTGAGAGCGGAACAATTCTTGAATATTTCGCGCGACACGCGAGGCAGATCGCGGGGAAGGGTGACAGAGGTGAGACTTGTACAGCCGTCAAACATATTGTAATACTCGAATTGCATCGTTATCCCCTCGGGGATCGTCATGCTGACAAGAGAAGTGCAATTCATAAAGTGCTCTGAGCCTTGCAATACTTTTACGCTCGAGGGAATGGTCAGCGATTTCAGAGCGGTGCAATTCCCGAATACTCCTCCGCCGATCATAGTGACCGTATTCGGTATAACGAGAGTTTCGAGAGAGGTGCAATATGAAAATGCGTTGTAGCCGATCTCGGTCAAGCCCTCGGGGAGGGAGACGTCCTTTAGCGAAGCGCAGGCACCGAATACGCCGTCATTGATCCTCTTGATGCCGTTCGGGATTCTGATCGACTCGAGTCCTGAGCGAACGAAGGCGTATTTCACTATTTCCTTCATACTCTCCGGAAATTCGATCTGCTTGAGCGAGGTGCAGTTTTCAAACGCCCACGTTTCGATCGACTCAAGTCCTTCTCCGAGGTCGATATCCTTGAGCGCGGAGCATCCGTTGAAGGCATATTCGCCGATCCTTTTGACGCTGTCGGGAAGGGTCAACGATTCAAGTGACGTGCAGCTTCTGAATGCATAACTTCCTATCGATGTGACACCGTTCGGAATATTGATACTTTGTAGCTTTGCGCACTCGGAAAAGCTTGAAGCGGAGATCTCTGTGATCGAGGATGGCAGAGTGATGCTTACAAGCTCGGTGCAACCCGCAAAAGCCTTATTCCCGATCGACTTGACGCTCTCGGGAACGACAATGGAGGTGATCCCCGTGCATTGCTTGAATGCGCCCTCACCGATCTCCGTCACTCCTTCGGGAATGATTATCTCCTTTAGCGAGCGGCAACCGTAAAAGGCATAATCGCCTATTACCTTGACGCTGCTCGGTATGGTTATGCTCTTGAGGTTTTCACAGCCGCCGAAAAACCACGAGCCGAAGGATTCGATCCCGCTCGGCAGAACGATGCTCTCAAGGTAATTGTACGAGGCGAACATATTGTGAGCACCTTCGGGTAACTTGACTCCGTCGGGTATAACCAGGCTTTTGATACGAGAATTTGCAAAAGCACTGCCTCCGAGATACTTGAGGCTCTGCGGCAGCTCGATCTCGGTGATGAGGAAGCAACAGTAAAACGCGCCGTTTCCGATGCTTTCAACACCTTTTCCGAGCTTGACCGTTTTGGCTCTTTCGCAATCGGAAAATGCCAAGTCGCCTATGATCTTGACGCTGTCGGGGATGGTGATGCTCTCAAGCATCATACACCACGCAAAGGCTTCTTTGCCGATCTCGGTGATGCCCTCGGGGATCGTGATATTTGTGAATCTTACGGTTTCAAATGCCTTGGTGCCTATTTTAGTCACGCTTCCGTCGGCGGGAATTACGCTGTTAATGCATCCAAGGACCAGGGCTTTGGTTTGAGTATTGATCAGACAGTTGTTTACGCTTCGGTATATCGGATTATTTTTGTCGACCTCGATCTTCTCGAGACTGTCGCAACTCGAAAACGCGCCCTCGAGTTGACGAACGCTCGCCGAAATATACAAAGAGGTATATTTCCCCGCGCCGAGAGCTTCTTCCTCGATGATCTCGACCATATCGGAAACTCTTATGCTGTCGGCTTTTTCATCAAACAGGGCACTTTCTCCGATGACCTTTACGGGCACGCCGTTGTAATACGTGGCAACGACGATGTCCTTATCGGTACAAGTGCCGATGCCTACGAGAATAGCGTACGTACCGTCGTCGCTGATCTTGTATTCAAGCCCGCGCGTGCCGTCGTATTCGGGCTCGTGTGGGGAAGTGGTTTCTTCCGCAGTTGTTTCCTCGGCTGTGGTTTCTTCCGCAGTCGTTTCCTCGGCTGTGGTTTCTTCCGCAGTCGTTTCCTCGGCTGTGGTTTCTTCTGCAGTCGTTTCCTCGGCTGTGGTTTCCTCGGACGTCGTTTCTTCCTCCGTGATCTCGGTAGGCGGAGTGGTCGTTTCTTCCTCTGTGCTCTCGGGGTGAGGAGTTGTCGTTTCCTCGGGAGGGGTCTCGGGCTCGGTAAGCTCCGTGGTGATCTCGGACGAGGTAGTTCCCGCATTCGAAAGATACCTTATCAGATGCGATACCACCGGTATGACCGTGCCGAGTAGGAGCAGACACGCCGCAAGCGCAACGATATGCCGCCAGGTGCGTCTGTTGAATCTTCCGCTATGAACGTGTGCGCCGCCTGCGGGAGCCAGCTTCAGGCTGTCCGCGACCTCGGCGATATATTTCGGATCTATATAGTCAAATGCCTCAATAAGTCTTGAATCCTTGAAGTCCTTCTGTTTCATACTATAATGCCCTCCTTTCCGAGCCTTTCGGCAAGTCTCTTGCGCAACCTCGCAAGCATGGATCTGATCTTCGAATGCGAGAATCCCGTCTGATCCGCGATCTGACGGTCGCTCGCGTCAAACCAATAACGCAAAACGAAGACCTTGCGCTCGCTCTTGCTCAATTCTCCGATAAAATCATTGATGACCCTGCCCGCAAGGCGCGATTCGTACTCATCGGCAAGGCTGCGATCATCCGGGATCAAGGCAAGTACCTCGTCGTTCACCACCTGCACGTTGCCGCCCCGCTTCCAAGCGTTGTTCGCGCGCGAGCGGCTTATCGCCAGATTCCTCGCAAGCGACGATATATAAGCCGAAAGACTTTCGGGCTTCTCGGGCGGGATCGAATTCCAGAGGGCAAGAAGCGCGTCGTTTACGCACTCTTCCCTGTCCTCACGCATGCAAAGAAAATTCGAGGCAACGTAATTGCAGAGATCTCCGTACTTCTCCTCAACCTGCCGCAGCGCTTCTTCGTCCCGCGCGAAAAACAGATCAATTATCTTCTCGTCCTTCATAGACTTTCCTCCTTTCAGATGTCCTCTCATCCTATATGTCGCAAAAAATACCCCTGCCGTCGCGCCGATTTTTAAATTTCGTCCTGTTGCACAAAAAGGAAGGCTTGATTTTGTGCAAGATGACATTGAAACTTTTCTTCATTATAATAATAACACGAAATCGTGGGTTTGTCAATAAGCTAAAGGGACCGAGTCGGAATTAATGACTCGGTCCCAAATTCATTCTATTTATATAGCTCCGGATGCTCCGCCCGATAGGTTTCATATATTTCCTTCAGCTCGGATTCCTCAAGATAATCGTTTTCAAGGGCTTCTGCAAGACTTGAAGTATCGCTCCAATTATAACAGAAGAGCATTGTCTGCTCGGTTGGATAGATGAACTCATATCCGCAGACTGTTTCAACCGTCCTTGTTTCCGCGTATACCTTGTCGGTGCAATCGATGAAAACCGCATACCCTCGCTCGGCTTTTCCGTAACACCTCATAGAATATACCGCTCCCTTTTTATGTCCGCCTTTTGATACGGCATAGGTGCTGATATAAAGAGCAACTTCTTTCTCGTCGATCTTGATCGGCGCGGTGGCGGTTTCATAGGTATACGGCGCGGTCTTCGCCCACTTGATCGCAACAATATCCTCCTCGGTCACGATTCCAAGCTCATACGCCTTGCGGAGGCTGTAGAATTCGCCTTGCTTATATATATACATCTGCTGTCCATCGCTGAAGCTGAAGGTATATCCCGCAACTATTTCAGAACGCATAGCCTGTGTGTA
Organism: Clostridia bacterium; assembly: GCA_017411805.1. GTDB lineage: Bacteria > Bacillota > Clostridia > Oscillospirales > CAG-272 > CAG-390. Next base: position 23,899 of record JAFQPI010000063.1, on the reverse strand, counting down.
TAACCAAGGACCGTCGATCATAACCGCGTAGGTGTCGCCGGATCTGCCGTAGCAGCGTACGGCATAGGAAGACATCAGATCCTCCTCGAGCCTTGTCGAATCAGCAATATATTCCCATACGATCTCGCGCTGAAGCTCTTCGGAGAGCTTGATGGGTGATTCATTGTAAGGCACGCCGATCTTCAATCTTGCGGGCGGAGCGATCTCCTCCATTCCGTCGCGGAAATACTCCGTATATGCCAGATGTCTTTCATATACGAACTTGACGTCCTCTTTCGAGATCATTCCTTTTTCATAAGCCTCACTCAGATCTGTGAACTCGCCGCCGCTGTAGACGAGAACATCTCCCGCTCCGCCGTCAATGACGAATTTATATCCCGCGAGGTCGAAAACGTTCCAGTCAGCATAGCGGTCCTTTTCAACAAGGAACACCTTATTCCCCTTCTTTCCGTAATAACGGAAGGTCTGATAGTTCTCCTCTTTGAAGAAGTGGCGGTTATCTCTGCTTAATTGTCTGTATGCGGCTCTGTCCGCGCTTTCGTGCGCTTCCTGCTCGGTGTACTTGGATTCGATATATATTTCATAATAGTATTTGTATTCCTGTTCGTATTTCCAAGCGGCGTAAGCTTCGTCTATGCTTCGCATCTCGGCATCGGTAAGCTTCTCAACGCCATCCGTAAATTCAAGGCAGGTGTAGGGAATAGCGTTGAAGGGCACGAAACGCTCGGAATAATGATCGTAAAAGGCTTTGATCTCCTCCGCGGTCATAATATTATTTTCCGCCGCGGTGATATGGTCATAAAACTTTCCGTTTTCGTAGAAATACAGCCTTCCGAAATTAAAATCAAAATTATATCCGCTCCACTCGAAGCCGTGTCTCAGCTCGTCAACCTCGTTGACCCAGACTATGACGGTGTCTCCGAATTTGCCGAAATAATATGAGCTGTTCTGTTTTCTTCCCATCGTGCTTTCGAGAGATGCGAAAATACTGTATTTGACCGAGCCGTCGAAAGCCTCCTGCATTGCGGCAAGCTCCTCCGAGCTCAGCACGTGATCGCCCTCGGGAAGAGTAATTACGGGTACGTAGGTGGGATAAAAATTCATACAGCTGTCATACAGAGTATCGATATGCTCTTGGGTGAATAAATCTGTCACCATGAACTCCTGGCGAGTATATACCTTATCTCCGTTTATAAAGAAAAATAATCCCCACGGCATAACGAAGTTGTGCTTTCCCCAACGGAATTCCATATCCATATTAAATTGTTTTATGTAAAAGACGAAGGTTCTGCCGTATCTGCCGAAGTAAAAGTCTCCTTTCGTCTCGCGCCTCATCGCCTCTTCGGGAGTTTCAGCGAACTTTTTACCGAATTCATAGAGCCAGAGTTTGTTTATCGCTCCAAGCTCTGCCTCGGTGATAACGTGATCGGTGTCGATCTCGGTATCATAAACGAAATCTTCAAGCGATAGAATGGTTTCCTCGGGATTTCCCCCCGCGCTGCCGGAAAACTTCTGAATAATATTCGTCACCACCGGTATCACCGCGCCGATAAGCAAAAAGCACGCCGCGATAGCGAGAGCGTATCTTATCGACTTGCGCGTGACCCTTTTGTCCCTCTCGGGCAAGCCGCCGACGGGGGGCAGGTCACCGTAATACTCCATCGCCTCGGAAATATAGCGGGAGTCTATATGGTTTATGGCTTCAAGAAGCCTCTTGTCCTCAAAAGCTGTGTCCTTTTTCATACCGTAATACCCTCCAATCTGAGTCTTTCCTCAAGCTTTTTTCGCGTACGCATAAGCATCATCTTGATCCTCCCCTCGGAAAATCCCGTCCGCGCTGAGATATTCGTAATGCTCTCGTCAAGCCAATAGCGCATGATGAAGACCGCGCGCTCGGGCTTCGGGAGAGCTCCGAGATAATCATTTATGACCCTTCCCGCCCTTACAGATTCATAATCCTCTGCGAGATCGCATCCGTCATCAAGCATAGAGAGGAATTCCTCGCCGACGATCTGCACGTTGCCGCCGCGCTTCCAAGCGTTGTTCGCTCGCGACTTGTCTATTGCACGGCTGCGGACGATCGTTGCCACGTACGCGCGAAGATCTATCGGCTTTTCGGGCGGGATACTTTGCCATAGCTCAAGCAAAGTATCATTGACGCACTCCTCTCGGTCCTCGCGGAGTGCAAGAAAATTTGCGGCTATATAGAGGCAGAGATTTCCGTACTTATTCTGTGTCTCGCGTATCGCTTCTTCGTCGCGGGCAAAAAATAGTTCAATAATTTTTTCATCCTTCATAAGCGCACCTCCCTTCGGATGTCTTCATCCTATAAGCCGTAAAACAAGGCTCTTTGGTAACGGATTTTCGGAAAGTTTTTTTGAAAATTTCAATTTTCGGCATGTCGCACAAAACCGCACGGCGGTTTTTGTGCATTATTACGGTGTGATTCTTTCATTATAATAATAACACGAAATCGCGGGTTTGTCAATGTAAATCTTCCATTGACAAACCGCTTGAAATATGATACCATAATATTGCACAAAAGAACATCTTCGCTTTTGTGCAATGCGACAAAAATCAAAAACTTTCAAAAAATATGTGACCGGCGGAAATCTTTTACTACTATATAAGTGAAGGAACATGAAAGGAGGCAGTATATGAAGGACGAGAAGATAATAGATCTGTTTTTCGCACGGGATGAAGAAGCCTTGCGTCAGATCGAGAATAAATACGGCAGTCTTTGCCGATACATAGCGTCGAACTTCTTATGTCTGCGAGAAGATCGGGATGAGTGCGTAAACGACGTCATGCTCGCGCTCTGGAACTCGATCCCGCCCGCAAAGCCCGAGAATCTCCCGGGGTATATTTCCGAGGTCACGCGGCGGCAGGCAGTAAACAAATCGCGCGCAAACAACGCATGGAAGCGCGGCGCGCAGGTGCAAATAGTTAACGAGGAATTGCTCTCTATGCTCGACGACGGCACGGACCTCGCCGAGGAATATGAATCGCGCCGCGCGGGCGAGCTCATAAGCAAATTTCTACGTACCCTCGGCGACTTTGAAAGGCGTGCTTTTCTCATGCGCTATTGGTTCGATATGTCGCCCTCAGAGATCGCAAAGCAATTCTCCTGCGGCGAGAGCAAGATCAAGATGACTCTGATGCGTACGCGGGCAAAGCTTGCCGATTATTTAAGAAAGGAAGGAATTATCTTATGAAAAACGAAATGATCAAGGATACGAGGCTCCTCGAGGCGCTCGATTACATCGACACCGACCTCATAGGAGACGTTGCCGTAATGCTGAAGCTGCCGTCCATGACTGCGGCAGAACCCGTCCGCACTTGGAAGACACCCTTCAAGTATTGGAAGCAATTCACCGCCCTTGCGGCGTGCATGGTTTTGCTTTCGGTAATCGCTCCCATGCTTAGTAACGGTATTCCGAAGCTCGGCGATTTAATAGCATCGTTGGGAGGCAACTCCGCCGCGGGTGTCGGGACGGTGGATGATATGTCGGATGTTATAACAGATGAAAACGGTGTCCCATACACTTATCCCATGTTCGTTGATGATCTTGAGCTGTTAACAGTTCAAGAGATGCTGAGAATAGATGAGCTTTGGTATAAAAGAGTATATGATAACAGTTATAAAGAATTTTACGACTTTTATATCAATAATGTAAACAAGAAATATAGCGAATCCGAAGCATCAGAATTAGCCGATAAAAGAGCAAGTCAGTTTGCTAATGAGATAGTCAGACACTGTTTCTTTAATGAACAGTATTATCATAATAGCAGATATTATGGGACAATCAATGATTGCGTAATATTGGTTTCGGTCGGAATGGCAGCAGTTATGACTGAATATAAGATAGCGGGATATACAATATCATTTAGCAATTCTGCATCAATTTATGTTATCAAAGACGATGCTATTTTGAGATTGGAAGAAGCGTATGATTTAGGTTATCTAACCGATGATAATATTGCTTTAATATCAGAGAGACATAACGATTACAATTCTTATCTTAAAAATACTAAAATCCAAGGGGAATAAAAATTTTTTTATAAAAAAACGTGACTTTTCGGTCTCAAACCGTGTCTATGTAGGTGAAGGGAAAATTCGAAAAGGAGGAAAGTACATGACCGACGAAAAAATTATTGAATTATTCTGGTCTCGGAACGAGGACGCGATCAAGGAGACCGAGAAAAAATTCGGTGATCTCTGTTATTACGTAACCTCGGGTATCCTGGCTATTAAGGAGGATCGCGAGGAATGTGTAAGCGACGTCATGCTCGCGCTCTGGAACAATATTCCGCCCGAGAATGACGATGAGCTTTCAGGCGAATGACTTGTTTTCCCGCTCCCTTCGGCTGCCCGAGGGGAGCAAGCCTTTTAGTAACATTGAAAACTTTCCGTGAACTTTTCGATAAATCTTTCGCTTTTTTGCGAAAATGACAAAAAATTTCCGCAATACCTCTTGACAAAATGGGGTATTTAATATTATAATATACGATGTCATTGTGTGTGAGCGTAGTTGGCAGCATTATCTATCGTCGCTGCCTTTGGCATTATACCAAACGCTTCCGAATAATCACTTAAGGAGGTGCCACAAATGTTCAGAACCTATCAGCCCAAAAAGCGTCAGCGCAAGAAGGAGCATGGCTTCAGAAAGAGAATGAGAACCCGTGACGGCAGAGAAGTACTCAAGAGACGTCGCGCTAAAGGCAGAAAGCGCCTTACCTATTAATCTTTACTATTCTTATCGCTAATCGAAATAACCGGCGAGTGCCGACATTTTAACTGTCTGCCACGCCGGTTATTTCGACGAAAACAAACTTTTTTTAATCAACGGAAGCACAAGTACAATGAAAAACACACCAATTAAGGAAAATCATCTTTTTCAGAAGGCTTATCGCAACGGAAAGTCGCAGGCGGGCAAATACGTCGCCGTCTATACTCTTCCCGACCGCCAAAGCCACCGCTTCATGAAGGCAGACCCATGCCACCGTCCGCTTAATCGCCTGGGACTTACCACGGGCAAAAAGATCGGAGGGGCTACTGTACGCAGCCGCGCGCGCAGGCTTATGCGCGAAGCTTACAGACTTATTGAGGCGGAAAACGAGATCGTATACGGCAATCTCTTGGTCATTGCCGCCCGCGCAAGGATCGCGGATGCGAAGATGCAGGACGTCAAGCGCGATCTCACCAAATGTCTAAAGCAGCTCGGTCTTATCAAAAAACCGACTCAAAAAGATGAGATCCAATGAAATATCTGTGTATCGCTCTTATTAAGTTCTACAGAAAATACCTTTCAAGACTGAAATCGCATCCCACATGTCGGTTCACGCCGACCTGCTCTGCCTATGCCCTTGAGGCATATCAGAAACGTGGCTTCATAGTCGGAACCATTCTGACGGTATGGCGCATCCTTCGCTGCAATCCATTTTGCGCGCCCGGATACGATCCCGTGCCCGAACGAGGCTTCCGAAACAGGGATACAGTCCCGAGAGGCATCAGTCTCTGTGACAATGACCGAGACGACGGCTCCGATTCCGTCGAATAACACGAGAGGAAATTCCGCATCCGTGCGGAAGAAAAAGAAAAATGTTTGATACCATCCTCGGTTGGATAGGTTCATTCCTTGGCTGGCTTGATTCGATCACAGGAAACTATGTCTGGGCACTCTTTATCTTCGCCATCATAGTTGAGCTCATTCTCCTCCCCTTCACCATCAAGCAGCAGAGAAACTCCATTAAACAGGCAAAACTCCGTCCGAAGGAAATGGCGATCCGCAAAAAGTACGCGGGCAGAACCGATAAAGCAACTCAGATGAAGGTCTCCGAGGAGATCCAGGCTATGTACCAGAAGGAGAACTACAGCCCCTTCGCGGGATGCCTGCAGCTCTTCATCCAGATGCCCATCATCCTCGCGCTCTATCAGGTCGTCATAAACCCCCTCCAGCACGTGCTCCACGTCAGCAAAAATGCCATCACGGCTATGCAGACCTACGCTATCGCAACTGTCGAAGAGGGCGGACTCGGACTTACCCTAAACACGCAGAGAGGAACCATCGAGCTCATCTCCAAGATCAAGGAAAACGGCATCGAATTCTTCTCGGGTGTCGTTGAATACGTCAACAGCGTTGGCTCGACAAAGGGATTCGGCATCTCCGGCGAGGAGACCTACGACGCTTTCCTCGCGGTTGCTGACAGAATGCCCGACTTCAACGTATTCGGACTCAACCTCGCAGAGGTTCCCAGCATCAAGGAGCCGAGCTGGCTTCTGATCGTTCCCGTTCTTACCTTCCTCGTTTACTTCGCTTCGATGAAGCTCAACCGTAAGCTAACCTATCAGCCCACCACCGGTGACGCACAGCAGGACGCACAGACCGGTTGCTCGAACAACACCATGGATATCATGATGCCTCTGATGAGCGTATGGATCTCCACGATCGTTCCCGCCGCTATCGGCGTTTACTGGATCTTCAAGAGCATCCTCGGTACCGTAAAGCAGTTCATCATGTCGAAGGTTATGCCCATCCCCACCTTTACGGAGGAGGAGCTGAAGGCAGCCGAGAAGGAATACGGCGCAAAGGCTACCAAAAAGAAGCCCAAGGGAACCGCAAATCCCGATGCCACAAAGCACAACCCCAATTCTCTCTTCCATATGGACGACGAGGATTACGTCCCGCCCGTTAAGGAAGAGGCGGAAGAAAAGAAGCCCGAGATCAAGACAGATGATTCCTCGGCTATTTCGAAAGCTCCCCTCAAGGACGACCGCAAGCACGACAAAAACGAAAAGTAATATTTCAATTAACATTTTTAAGAGGAAATTATTGTGAAGAAAGAAGTAACCGTAAAGGCAAAATCGGTTGAAGAAGCTCTCGCTCTTGCCGCTGAGCAGCTCGGCGCACCCGAGGGCGAGATCAAGTACACCGTAATTGCCGAGGCAAAGCGCGGATTCCTCGGAATCGGCTCTACCGACGCCGAGATCAGCGCATATTATATTCCCCGCGGAGAGCAGGCGGCAATTGATTTCATCAATACCGTTATCGCAGATATGCAGCTCAACGCAAACGTCGAAGTTCGCGACGGTGACGACGGCGAGCTCGTCATTGATATTTCGGGCGAGGGCTCGGGTATCCTCATAGGACACCACGGCGACACCCTCGACGCTCTCCAGTACCTCCTCAACCTTGCAGCAAACCGCCGCGAGGATGGCGAGAAGAGAGAATACCTCAAGGTCACCCTTGATATCGAGGGCTACCGCGCAAAGAGAGAGGAGACCCTCCGCGCTCTCGCACGTAAGCAGGCTGATAAGGTTCTCAAGTACAAGAGAAGCGTTATGCTCGAGCCCATGAACCCCTACGAAAGACGCATCATCCACTCCGAGGTTCAGACCATCAAGGGCGTAAGCACCAACTCCATCGGCAGCGAAAACAACCGCAAGATCGTTATCTATCTCGATAACTCAGCTGAATAACAAACAGCCGCCGATCACTCGGCGGCTGTTTGTTAAGTGAAAAGTGTATAGTGTAAAGTGTAAAGTTAAGGTGAATTTCCTCGCGAAGCTCGGAAATTTTCATTTCTATTTGAATTGCTTTTTGAGCGTAGCGAAAAAAGCTACCTTTATTTTGCATTCTGCATTTTGCATTTTGCATTTACCAACTATATTACGAGGTAATCACAAAATGTTTACAACCGAATTCAGCACGATCGCCGCCATCTCCACTCCTCAGGGCAAGGGCGGTGTTGCGCTCGTTCGCATCTCGGGTCCCGAGGCAAACGCCGTCGGCGACCGCATCTTCAATAGAATAAACGGCAAGCCCGTCTCCGAGTCGCCGGCAAGGACGGCGCTCTTCGGCGAGATCGTCGATCCCACCGACAAAAAACGCATCGATACGGGTCTTTGCACGCGCTTTGCCGCGCCAAACTCCTTCACTGGAGAGGACACGGTTGAGATCTGCTGTCACGGCGGAATCCTCGTCACACGCGCCGTCCTCGGCGCGGCACTTGCGGCGGGAGCGAGACGCGCCGAGGCGGGTGAGTTCACTCGCCGCGCCTTTGCCGCGGGCAAGCTCTCGCTCAACGAGGCAGAAGCACTCGGCATGCTCCTCGATGCGGGCACCGAGGCACAGCTCAAGCTCTCGAGAGGCGGTATGAGCGGTGCGCTCTCGACGGCTTGCGACGGACTTCGCCGCGAGATCACGACCCTGCTCGAGGACATTTACGCCCGCGTCGACTTTCCCGAGGAAGACCTCGGCTCGATCGCGGACGAGGAAGTGATCTCCCGTCTCTCAGACCTCATAAATTCCGCAAAAAAGCTCGCCGCTACCTACTCGACGGGACGCGCGGTGGCAGAAGGCATTCCGACAGTCATCTGCGGACGCACGAACGCGGGCAAAAGCACGCTTTACAACCTCCTTGTCGGCGCGGACGAGGCAATCGTCACCGACATCGAGGGCACGACGCGCGATATTCTGACCGCGACCGTCTCCTTCGGCGGCGCGACCCTTCTCCTCTCCGATACCGCGGGTCTGCGCGAAACAGCAGAGGAGGTCGAGCGCATCGGAATCCGCCGTGCCGAGGAAAGGATCGACTCGGCAGAGCTCGTTCTCTTCCTTATCGACTCATCCCGCGCGCCCTCCGAGGACGATATCGCGCTCGCAAAGCGTCTTGAGTCTCACGGCGGCAAGGTCATCGCCGTCCTGACCAAATCCGATCTTGATAAAAACAATGATGCAATCGCTCTTGCATCGCGCTTTGAGCTGACGGTAACTCTTTCGGTCAAGAGCGGCTCAGGATGCGATGAGCTTGAGGCACTTATCAACCGACTTTTCATCGACGGCGAGCTTGACACCGAGCGCGACGCCGTTATCGCGTCGGCTCGTCAGCATGACGCACTCGTCCGCGTGATCGACGCACTTGGCGAGGCATGGTCGTCTCTCTCCGAAGGCTTCCCACCCGACGTCGCGGGAGTCTGTCTCGAGGACGCCGCCGCCCGCCTTTGCGAGCTCGACGGACGGGGACACGGAGCGGTCGGAGCGGACATAGCGGACGGAATTTTTTCGAGGTTCTGTGTCGGGAAGTGATTCTGTCTCGCTACGCGAGAGTTAATATCGCGCAAAGCGCGAGTTAAGATCGGCTTACGCCGAGTTAATGTTCGCCTGACGGCGAAGTTAAAGGTGAATTTCCGAGCCTTGACGGCTCGGAAATTTTCTTATTGTAATTATAAAAAAGACCAAAAGTTTGATCAAACTTTTCATGAAGTTTATGCTTGCCTACGGCAAGCCACGACTCTGTCTCGGCGGCTAAACACCGCCGTTTTTCTACGGAAAACCGCCAGAGCCGTACGGTTTCTTAAGGCAGAGCCCCATTTCAATGCAAAGGCTTCAGCCTTTGTCACCCCCGCATCTCAAGGTCTGACTTAACTTCCTGCAATTTCTGCAACAACGATTTGTCATTAATCCGAACAACTCGCTTTTCCCGCCCGAAGAATCTATTTCTCCGTAAACCGCAATATTTGTCCATCCAAACCCCGAAAACTCACGTTTTCGGGGCGTTTTTTTGTATTTGGTATTGATTTTTTGCTAATTATATAGTATAATTAATTATCTATATAATAGCGGAGGTCTCCCTATGAACAACGATTTCACATCAACCTACGAATACACCGTCGAGCAGAAAAGCGAAGGTAAATTCCGACTCATGAGGATCGGCTTTATGGCACTATACATAATCTACCCCCTCATCTTTATGGCTATCGCCTTCATCACTCAGCTCTTCCAGCTCTTTGCACTCGTCATCGTCACCGAATGGATGCTCGTATTCTTTACCTGGAAATACGTAAAGCCCGAATACGAATACTCGGTCACCTCGGGCAGGGTCACCTTCTCTATCATCTACGGCAGACGCTCGCGCAAGGAAAAGCTCACCTTCACGATCAAGGAATGTCTCATGATCGCGCCCATGACCGTCCGCGAATGGGCAGAAAGACTCGAGATCTATGATCCCGAGGTCGTCTACTCGGCTCTCTCGAGCTCCTCCTCCCCCGACGCTTACTACGCCGCGTTCGAATCCGCCGACGGCAAGAGATGCGTCTTCTATTTCGAGGCGACCGAAAAGATGCTCAAGCTCTGCCGCAATTACAATTCGTCGCACACCATCATGACAAAGGTACGCTACTGATGAAAAAAATATCCTCCTTCACCGTTGACCACGACCGCCTTGAGCGCGGCATCTACGTCTCGCGCATCGACGGCGACGTCGTCACGTACGATCTTCGCATGCGCCGCCCCAATTCGGGCGACTACATAACTCCCCTCGCCGCGCACTCGCTTGAGCATCTGCTTGCGACTTATATGCGCTCGGGTGAGGCGGGCGACCGCGTCATCTACGTCGGTCCCATGGGCTGCCGCACGGGATTTTATCTCCTTATGAGCGGCGGCACCGAGAAAAATGCAGAAAATTTTGCCGCCCTCTGCTCGGCTCTCGACAAAATCCTCGCCCACGAGGGCAAAATGCCGGGCGCGGCGCGGCGTGAATGCGGAAATTTCCGCGCTCTCTCGCTCCCCGCGGCTAAAAAGGAAGCCGAAAAATACCTCTCCGTGCTCGACGAATACCGCCGCGCGGGCACTCTCCCCACTTTTGAATACGAAGGCGGAAGATCGGGAATATGACAATGAAAAATATCAAACTCGGAATAATCGGAGCGATGGAAAGCGAGGTCGAGCTCCTCGTATCCATGCTAGAAAACAAGGAAAGCCGTAAGATCGGCAAACACACCTACTACGCGGGTCTGCTTTCGGGCACGCCCGTCGTAATCGCGCGCGCGGGCGTCGGAAAGGTCAATGCCGCCGTCTGCACCGCCGCTATGATACTTGAATTTACCCCCGAATTCATCCTCAACACAGGCGTTGCGGGTGCGCTCGGCAAGGGAATCACCGTCGGCGACGTCATAATCGCGGACTGTTGCATCGAATACGACCTCGAATACGGCTCTCTCGGTGATGCGCGCGGCAGCGTTTTCTACCCCGATTCGACCTCCGAGATCATCATGCCCGCCGATGCGGAGCTTTCCTCAAAGCTTGAAGGCGCGGCAAAAGCGGTATCGGGCGGCGAATTTGCCGTAAAACGCGGCGCAGTTGCAACGGGCGACAAATTCGTTTCAAGCAACGCCGCGCGCGAGGATATCCTATCTGCCTTCCCCGACGCCCTTTGCTGTGAAATGGAGGGCGCGGCGATCGCGCAGGTCTGCCGCCTCTATTCGGTAAAATTCTCGGTTCTCCGCTCCATGTCGGACAGTGCCGACGGCGAGGCGGAGATGGACTTCCCCACCTTTGCAAAGCTTTCCGCCGACCGTGCCGCTCGTATTGCGGCAGAGCTCTCAAGGGCTCTTTGAAAACTCCCACGGAGGACGTTTAAATGAAATTACCCATCAAATACCACGACGGAAAAAAGATCGAAAATATCCGATCTGCCATACGCGCCGCCGCAAGACGCTACAGCGGCCGCCCTGCCATCATGCAGAAATTCGCGGGCGCATATCGCGAGATCAGCTATGCTGAGCTGCTTTATAAGGTCGAGGGACTCGGCACCGAGCTGCTTTCGCTCGGTTTTTCAGGCAAAAAGATCATGATCCTCGGCGATAATTCGCTCGAGTGGGCAACTGTTTTTCTTACCTGCATCTCGGGGCTCGGCGTAGTCGTTCCCGTTGACAAGGATTCTCCGGCAGTAGAGATCGAGCTCATTGCGGCAAAAACCGACGCGGCGGCAATATTCTATTCGCCGCGATTCGAAGAAAAGATCTCCTCGCTCTCCTCGGGCATCAAAAAATACTCCTTCAATACCCTTGAAGCTCTGATCGAGGAGGGCACGGCAAAGCTTTCCTGCGGGGACACCGATTATCTGCGTCTCTCGGTCGATCCCGACGATCTTGCCGCGATCTGCTTCAACCCGTCCTCTTCGGGCGAGCCGCACGGCATCATGCTCTCGCAGAGAAACGTATGCTTTGATCTCTCCGAACTCACAAGGACTGTCATCTGCTATCCCGAGGACGTTTTTCTCTCGGTCCTTCCTATCAATCACATCTACGAGCTGATCTGCGGATTCCTCTATCCCCTCATCTCGGGCGCATGCGTTGCCTTCTGCGAGGGTCTGCGCTATATGTCACGAAACATCCAGGAGGTTCGCCCGACCGTCATGGTCTGCGTGCCCTATCTGCTTGAAACGATCCACAGAAAGATCAAAAACAATATCCGCCTCAAGGGAAGCGAAAAGAAAGTCCGCGCCGCGATCAAGCTGACGGGCTCGAGCTTCGCCCTCAAAAAGCGCGTATTCAACGAGATCCACGATTCTCTCGGCGGCAGACTGCGTCTCTTTATCTCGGGCGGAAGCATAGCCAATCCCGATATCATCCGCGGTCTGCGCGAGTTCGGCTTCCGCACCTTGCAAAGCTACGGCCTCACCGACACTCTCCCCCTCATCTCCATCTCCACCGACTTTGCATACAACGACTCGTCCGTCGGCGTATGCGTTCCCGACGGTATCATTGATATCTACGATATCGGCGGCGACGGCATCGGCGAGATCAGATACAAGGGCGACAATATCATCTCGGGAATCCTCGGAAACGGCTCTCAGGTCTCGTCATATATGCGCGACGGATGGCTCTATACTGGCGATCTCGGTCATATCGACCGCGACGGATTCCTCTATATCTCGGGCAAGAAGAAGAACGTCTTTGTCACCGCGACGGGCAAAAACATTTTCCCCGAGGAGCTTGAGGCTCTTCTTCGCCGCAACCGCTTCGTAAACGAGGCAGTTGTCGTCGGTTACGTCAACGAATCGCGCGAGGATTACGACATAGTCGCCGTTCTCCGCCCCGAGGTCTCCGAATTCGAGGAAGTATACGGCAAGCAATATTCGCGCGGACAGGTGGACGCAGAATTCAACCGCGCGATCGAGGAGGTCAACCGCTCGGTCGCTCCCTTCAAAAAGATCCACTTTTTCGTCACGCGCCGCCGTGACTTCGAGCTGACGCAATCGAGAAAGGTGCGCCGCTCGGGCGTTGCCGAGGAGGCAAAAGCCGAATATCTCAGAAAATTGGCAAGAACGTAAATTCTCGACCTAAAATTGCGTTTTTCATTCTGCTACATTACTTGATACATAGGAGAACAATATGCATATTTCACTCGCCGGCAGACTCGGAAGCGGTAAAAGCACGCTTGCCAAGATCTTCTGCCCCAAATACGGCTTTGAACATTACTATACGGGCGCGATAATGCGTCAGCTTGCCGAGGAGCGCGGAATGAGCGCGCTCGAATTCAACAAAATGTGCGAAAACGATCGCACCGCAGACTACATGATCGACAATAAGACCACGGAGGTCTCCCGCGCTCGCCGCGACGACAAGATACTCTTCGACTCGCGCATGGCTTGGCATTTTGCCGAAAGCTCCTTCAAGGTCTACCTCTACGTTCCGATCGAGGTCTCTGTCAAGCGGATCATGGGCGACTCGAGCCGCGGTAACGTCGAGGAATACGCCGATGCCGCCGACGCTGAAGCCAAGATACTTGCGCGTATGCAGTCTGAAAGCCTCCGCTACCGTGAATTCTACGGCGTTGACAACCATGATCTTAATAACTACGACCTTATCCTCTGCACCACCTCCATCTCCCCCGAGGAAGCCGCCGACACGATCTGGCGCGAATTCAATATTTATCTCGAGAATCCCGAGGGATATCCCAAGCCCAAAAAGCTTTATATGGAATAAGGGAAGTGCAGAATGCAGAGTTGAGGTATTTTTTTGCAAGCAAAAATATTTAATTATTTTGCCTAAACTCTGTTATATCCGAAATATAATTATAATGAAAATTTCCGAGCGAAGCGAGGAAATTTTCATTAACTTTTCACTTTTCACTTTTCACTTTACACTTAACTCTCTGCTCCCCCTCACCAGGAGTATTCATGAATCCGAATTACACCTCAATATCAAAAGAAAAACGAATAAAACGCCATCGCCGACGTCATATCCGCAAAATGATCTCTAAAACCTTGCTTCTCGCCTGCATGATACTCGTTATTTGCGCCGAGGGCTTTCTCGTTTGCGGCGTAAGGATCAACGGCGACCCTCCTATCGTGCGCGAATACGTCCTTGATGAGGAAAAGATCTTGTCGCCCGTCAGAATCATCATGCTCTCCGATCTTCACGGCTGTGAGCACGGGAAAGAAAATTCGGATCTTATCTCCATCGTAAAGGCGGAAGAGCCCGATCTGATCCTGCTTTGCGGCGACATGATAAATCATCAGCACGAAACCGGCGAGGATATCCTCATCACCGCCGATGCCGTATCAAAGCTTGCCTCGATCGCGCCGGTATATTATTCGCTCGGCAACCACGAGATCGATCGCGTTGACCACTACGACAGGGATGCCGTTGACCGCATCGTTGAGGCGGGCGCGATCCTGCTTGAGCGCGAGTACGTCGACCTTGAAATTCGCGGAAACCGAATCCGTCTCGGCGGTCTCTATACGCCGAACGGCGCCGAAACGCGAAAGCCCGACGCGAACACTTGCACCGCCTTTCTCTCCGAGCTTTGCCAAACCGACTCATATATCATCCTTATGGAGCACCGCCCCGCCTCCTTCACCGACGCAATATATCCCGCGGGATTTGAGCCCGAGCTCGTGCTTGCGGGTCATCTTCACGGCGGACACGTCATTCTTCCCATTCTCGGACCCGTTTGGGGCGCAAATTCGGGCCTCTTCCCCAAATACGCGATCGGAAGCTTCGATTTCGGAAACTCGACCTTGATCGTTTCCTCCGGCCTTTCAACAGAAAGGCACATCATCCCCCGCGTAAACAATCCTACGGAAATCACAAAAATCATATTGGAGTAAAATAAAATGAATCAGACAACAAGACCCGTCATCGGAATCACTGCCTCGATGTCGGATGACTATATTAAAATGAAGAGAACATACTTCGACGCCGTTCTCGCGGCGGGCGGAATCCCCGTCTTTCTCCCCCACACGGGCGGCGCGGCTGACGCGGAAAGATTCCTCTCTCTTTGCGACGGCATCCTCTTTGCCGGCGGCGCTGACGTTGAGCCCGCGAGATACGGCGAAGAGGTCAAGTTCGACAACGTCGAGATCACGCCCATCCGAGATGATTTTGAGCTTGCGCTTGCCGAGCTCATCAAGAAGGATAGCCGTCCCGTCCTCGGCATCTGCCGCGGAGAACAGCTTCTCAACGTCGCCTTCGGCGGAAGCCTCTATCAGCACATCGACGGCCACAAGCAGTCCGAGCCCGGCTCGCAGAATCTCCGCGCGGCAACCGTTACGGAGGGCACCCTTCTTCATAAGCTTGCCGGCACGACCGCCATCAAGACGAATTCCTTCCATCATCAGGCGGTAAAGGACGTCGCGCCCGGATTCGTCGTGTCCGCACGCGCCGAGGACGGCACGATCGAGGCGATCGAGCCCGAAAATCAGCTTTCTTCCTCCCGTTTCTTTATGGCGGTACAATGGCATCCCGAGATATTCTTCCGCACGGACGATACGGCGAAGAATATTTTCAAGGCGTTCATTGAGGCGGCAAAAGAGTAAAACAGAGAAAAGTTTTTGAAGATTCTAAAGAAACTTTCTTCAAAAAGTTTCTTTAGTCGTCCTCCGCAGAGGGCGAAACTCTCTCCGTGCTTCAAACCGGCTGCGCCCCTG
This sequence comes from Clostridia bacterium, assembly GCA_017411805.1. Lineage (GTDB taxonomy): Bacteria > Bacillota > Clostridia > Oscillospirales > CAG-272 > CAG-390. The sequence goes on along the minus strand of JAFQPI010000063.1, from coordinate 8,182 downwards.
CCGACGGTTTGGAAGGAGTCAACCCTTCCTCTGCAGAAGGATGGTGCTCCTTCACTCTTCCTTTAATTAAAAACTTTCAGAGGTTACAATGAATATCTACGAAGGAAACGAAAACTACATATTCATCAGCTATGCACATGCAGATACCGACAAAATTTTGCCAATACTCGAGGCTCTTGACCGCGAGAAGATACGATTCTGGTACGACAGAGGTATCGAAGCCGGGTATGAATGGCCGGATTATATAGCAAAGCAATTGGATCGCAGCTATAAAGCTATTGTCTTTCTCACAAATAATCTGCTTAAATCCACCAACTGCAAAAATGAAATCTTGTATGCCTTGCATCAGAACAAAGAGATCCTTATGGTCTATCTTGAACCTGTGGAGGCGCCGCCTTCAATGCGGTTATTGCTTGATTCAACACCTTCTCTGTTCGCCTATAAGTTTTCAAGCACCGATCAATTGATCTCATGCATCAAGAGCTTTGAATCATCGGCTCCCAAAAAAGAGATCCAAACCGAAAAGAATTCTGTACCCGTGCCCAAAAAGCAGCCTGAAACCGAAATCCCGAAAGCCGAGCCTCCAAAATCAGAACCGCCAAAGTCAAAACCGCCAAAGTCAAAACCGCCCGTTTCAGCTCCAATAAAGCCCGAAGCTACGGCACAAAATACCGAACCGACCAAGCCGCGTTATCAAGTTTTTATAAGCTATCGCCGTAAGGGCGGCGACGTTGTGGCAAAGCTCATCTGCAGCGAGCTCAAAAACCGCGGTTATTCGGTGTTTTACGATTACGATTCTCTCAAGGGAGGTTACTTTGACAACAGCATTATTGACGCCATAAACAATTGCACCAACTTCGTTCTTGTTTTACCCAAACGGGCATTGGCGCGTTGCCGCAATGAAAAGGATTGGGTAAGGCAGGAAATTACTTGCGCAATTAATTCAAATAAAAATATTATTCCCGTCATGCTTGACGGATTTGAATTTCCAAGAAGATTGCCCGCAGAGATCGAGAGTGTATCAAGATTCAACGGCGTTCGTTTCGATATGGCTTATCTTGATGCCGTGATCGATAAAATTATTGAAAAATTTAAGGAATCGCAAAAATGAAAGAACTGTTCAAAAAATACCGTGAAATTATCGTTTACATCATCGTCGGTCTGATGACGACCGTAGTTGCTTACGGCATCAGACTCGGCACGATATACGGCTTTGCGCCGATTTTTTCGATTGATCTTTCCGAGGGAGGCGGTAAAGCAGCTGTGCTCCGCGCCATCGCCACGTCGCTCGGATGGGTAGCGGGCGTTATCTTTGCCTTCTTCACCAACAAAAGCTGGGTATTTCAGGATAAGGTCAGCGGCAAGCGCGCCGTTCTCATCCAGTTCGGCGAATTTACCCTCTCCCGCCTTTTCACCTACTTTGTCGAGGTCGGTCTCGGAGTCGGCGTTCCCGCACTCCTTAACGCGCTCGGATACAAGCCCTTCACGATCATCATCACCTTCGATGCCGATCTCATCGCGATGGGCATCTCGGTCGTTCTCGTAACGATTCTCAACTATATTCTCTCAAAACTTCTCGTTTTCAAAAAAAAGCAATCGTAAAACGGAACGGAGCAAAAAATGATCTCTAAAGTTTACAGCGCCGCGCTTGCGGGCATAGACAGCTTCCGCGTCACGATCGAGGTTGACGGCTATCCCTCCTCGGATCAGGGGATCTGCCAGGTGGTCGGTCTCCCCGATACTGCAGTCAAGGAAGCACGCGACCGTATGAAATCCGCCTGCTTCAACAGCGGATATCCCTTCCCCGACCTATCATTTACAATAAATCTCGCGCCCGCGGACCGAAGAAAAGAGGGCTCGGCTTTTGACGTCCCCATGCTTCTCGGAATCATGCGATGCGGCGGTATTGTCATGCAGGGAGTTTCCTTCGAGGGACGCTGCTTCACGGGCGAGCTTTCGCTGACGGGCGAGGTGCGCCCCGTCAAGGGCGTGCTTTCCATGTGCGCCGACGCAAAGCGCGACGGCTTCCGTGAATTCTACGCTCCCGCAGAAAACGCGCGCGAAGCGGCTGCCGTCGAGGGCATAACCGTCTATGCCGTCCGCCACATCCGCGATATTGTCGATCATCTCAACGGCAAAAAGCCCCTCTCCCCCACCCCGTCGGACAAGCATTCCTTTGAGGACGCTTACGCGGGAGGGATAGATTTTGCCGACGTCAAGGGTCAGCTTGCGGCAAAGCGCGCCATGGAGATCGCCGCCGCAGGCGGACACAATATTCTTCTTATCGGACCTCCCGGCACGGGAAAATCAATGCTTGCCAAGCGTCTGCCCACGATCCTGCCTCCTCTTACCTTCGATGAGGCTATCGAAACGACGAAGATCCACTCGGTTGCGGGAACTCTCCCCGAGGGCTCGTCGCTGCTTACCTCGCGCCCCTTCCGCTCGCCGCACCACACGATGTCGGCGGTCTCGCTCGTCGGCGGCGGCGCAAACCCGAAGCCCGGCGAGATCTCGCTCGCGCATAACGGTGTACTCTTCCTTGACGAGCTCCCCGAGTTTCCGAAGAGCATCACCGACAACCTCCGCCAGCCGATCGAGGACAGGCGAGTTACCATCACCCGCGCGCTCGGCCGTGTGACCTATCCCTGTACCTTTATGCTCGTTGCGGCAATGAACCCCTGCCGATGCGGCTATTTTGGCCATCCGACCCGCAAATGCAGTTGCGGAAAGGGCGAGGTCGCGCGCTACATATCGAAGATAAGCGGTCCTCTGCTTGACCGAATCGACATACAGATCGAGCTCCCCTCCCTCTCCTACGACGAGATCTCGGCACGCACCGAGAATACCGAAACGTCGGCACAGATCCGCGAGCGTGTTATCGCCGCGCGTGAATTTATGCATCGCCGTCTTGCCTCCGAGGGGCTTGACGGTCTCGGAATCTTTTCAAACGCACAGCTCGATGCCTCCGCGATCCGCCGCACCTGCCATCCCACCGATCAGGCTGTCGAGATCATGAGAATGGCATACGACCGACTCGGTCTTTCCGCGCGCGGATACGACAGAGTTCTTCGCATGGCGCGTACGGTCGCAGACCTTGCGGCATCCGAAAAGATCGAGGCTAATCACATCGCCGAGGCCATTACCCTCCGAAGCCTTGACAAAAAATATTGGGGGTAATCATGTCCGCAGTATATGAAAACCGCGCCTCCGATTTCTTCTGCCGAGGCGACAACAACTATAAAGCCAAGCTCAGATGCAGTCCGCATCTGCATTACCATATCGAATTCGTTCAGCTCCTCGAAGGAGAGACCGTCGGGCTTGCCGACACCGAAGAGACCTTGATCGAGCCCGGCGACATCTTCATCGCCTTTCCCAATCAAGTCCACAGCTTTGTCACAAAAAATCCCGAGAAATACCGTCTCTTCATCGTCTCGCCCGATCTTATGCCCGAATTTTTGCCGATCTTCACCTCGCGCGTGCCAAGCTCGGCTCTGATCAAGGGCGCGGGTCTCGATCCCGAGATCAACGCGCTGACGAAAACGCTCTTCACCTTCACCGGACATCATCACACGGGCGGCGATCTTTACAGCGACTCTGTGATACGCGGCTGCCTGCTCGCTCTCTTCGGTAAGCTTTTGCCGCTTATGAGCCTTTCCGCGCCGAGAACGGGCGACTCGAGAGCCGTCCGCGAGGTCGTCGGTTACTGCTCCGAGCATTTCGCGGAGGAGCTCTCGCTCGAGGTGCTTGAATCCGAGCTCCATCTGAGCAAATATTATATCTCGCATCTCTTCTCGGGCAAGCTCGGCATTCGCTTCAACGATTATATCAACTCGCTGCGCATCTCGCACGCATGCCGTCTGCTTCGCCGCGAGGACATGCAGATCACGGAGATCGCCGAGGCGGTCGGTTTTTCCACCCTCCGTACCTTCAACCGCGCTTTTGCAAAATTCCGCGGCATGACGCCGAGTGAATTCCGCCGCGACGGCGCAACAAGAACGGACGGCGCATCGCTGTTGCCGATCTACAGACCAATTTCTTCTGCCTCAAAGGATTAATTACAATGTCAGAATTTGATTCGATCGCACTTGCCGATCTCTCGGAAATAAAAGAGACGAAGGGACGCCTCATAGGAGTTGACTTCGGCGAGGCAAGAACGGGGCTTGCCGTCTCTGATGCCTCCCGCTTTCTCGCGTCGGGCATCGGAAACGTCCGCGTTGGCGGTATAGACAAGACCGCCGCCGAGATAGCAAGGATAATAAAGGAAAAGGGCGTTGTTGCCGCCGTCGTCGGTCTTCCCCGAAACATGGACGGAAGCGAAGGCGCACGCGCTGATCGATGCCGCGATTTTGCCCGCCGCCTTTCTGCCGCCGCAGGTATCCCCGTTGCCATGACCGACGAGAGGCTGACCACCGTTGCCGCCTCACGCTATCTCAACGCTACCGATACCCGCGGAGGACGAAGGAAGAACGTCATAGACAGCCTTTCTGCCGAAATTATCCTTCAAAACACGATAGACAGGCTAAAAAATATGAATTGAGCGCAATATTTACAATTTTTTGCGAATAAATTGTTTGACAAATGCGTTTTTTTGGTGTATAATATATGTATAATCATTGAATTATGCCCAGAAGGAGTATGAAATTGAAATGTTTCAGATAGGAGATCTGCTGTTTTACGGCACCAACGGCGTGTGTCGCGTCAGTGAAATATGCTCTTCGCCCTTTGATTCAGCGGACACGCGAAGCTTTTATAAGCTGACACCAATATCCGACCATTCGAGTCTTGTAATTTACACTCCCGTGGACAACGTTCAGGTCGTTATGCGCCCCCTCATTTCAAAGGAAGAGGCAGAGGCGCTCCTCTCGCGTCTTTCCGCGATCGAAAAGGTCGCCGTCGCTATAGAAAAGCACCGTAAGGAAGCATACCGAGAGACTATCCGCGAGGGAGCCCCCGAAGGTTTTGTCAGTATAATCAAGACCGTCCGCGCACGCCGCGAGCTTTTCAGAAAAACGCGCCGCCGTATCCCCGATCTCGACAATGATTTTGAATACACCGCAAAGCAATGCCTCTACGGAGAGCTTTCCGCAGTTCTCGGTATCGCCCGCGAGGAGATACACCGTATCGTCTCCGAGGGAATCGCCGAAGCGCAGTAATAGAAGGGACTGATTCATTAATGAGTGATTCAGTCCCTTTTTGATTTGCTTGACATCCGCATGAAAATATGGTATCATTAATCCGAGAAATTATCAAAAGGAGCTTCCGAATGAAAAAGAAAGAGATCGTAACTTTAGCAGTCATTTTCATAATTGTTGCCTCGATCCTTGCGGGAGCTCTGTATCTCGGAAACCGACACAGGATCGGCGGCAAAGAGCCCGAGCCGCATTCTCACGAATTCGGAGAATGGTCGGTCGTCTCCGAGCCGACCTGCACCGCCCCCGGTAAGCAAGAACGCATCTGTTCGACCTGCGACAAGGTCGAGGAACGCGATCTCTATCCGCTCGGTCACCGTCTCGGCGATTGGGTACTTACGGACGAAACGAAATACGTCAAGTCCTGCACGGTTTGCGGCAAGGACGCTCATATCCAGGAGATCCCAACCGTTGCCACCGAGGACGCGCGTTTTCACCTAACAGAAGACCGTAAGAGCTACAAGCTCGTTGCCATCGTATCCGACGAAAGCGACGTGATCCTGATCCCGAGCGAGTATAACGGACTCAAGGTCACCGAGATCGGTGAGGAAGTCCTCGCAAATTGCAAAACGATCGACACCCTGATCCTTCCCGATACCATCACCAAGATTGGCGTTGACGCCTTTAAAGCCTCATCGCTCAAAAGTATCTTTATTCCCGAAAGCGTCAGCGAGATCGGCGATTCGGCATTTATGGACTGCAAGAATCTTGAAAGCGTGATCCTCCCGAATTCGGTCACAAGCATTGGCACAGACGCTTTCGCAAGATGCGAAAGCCTTTCCGAGGTCTATATTCCCGAGGGCGTTGTCTCTATCGGCAACGGTGCATTCGGCAAATGCTCTTCTCTCAGGGAGGTGCGACTCCCTGAGTCGGCTACCGAGATCGAGGGATATACTTTTTCCTCGTGCACGAGCCTCGAGAGAATCACTCTGCCCAAGTCATTAACCAGAATACCCGAATCGATCTTTAACAATTGCAAGTCACTTAAAAATATAGATATCCCGAGCGGAGTCACCCTACTCGAGAGCGGCTGTTTTGCCGGATGCGTCTCTCTTCTCGAGGTAGTCATCCCCGATAACGTCCAAAAGATCGAAAGAAGCGTATTCACAAACTGCCAATCATTGAGATCCGTCGTCATTCCCGAGGGAATAATCACAATCGAATACTCCACTTTCGCATACTGCCCCGCGCTTGAGTCGATCACCATCCCATCGACCCTCAGATCAATTGCATCTAGCGCCTTCATCGGCACGGGCGACAAGCTGAAAACAGTATCCATCTCGCCCGAAAACACGACCTACTCAACAGACGGACGTTCTATCTTCAGCAAGCAGACGTCGGGCATCAAAAAAATTCTGCTCGGTGCCTCGAACGGAGTGATCCCGACAGACGCCGGAATCAACGAGATCGGTGCCTGCGCATTTCGGGGCAGGGAAAATCTGACCGAGATCTTTATACCAAAGAATATCGTCAGTATAAGCGACTCAGCTTTTTGGGAGTGCCCGAACGTAAAGAGCATAACCTACGAGGGTACCGTTGCCGAATGGAACGCTATGAAGCGCGGATTCGATTGGTTCGGAGGCTCGGATATCGACGTTGTCCATTGCTCGGACGGCGACACGAAGCTCATAGTTGATCGAGCTCCAAGCGCCTATGACTAAAACCTTGCGAGTAAAAGCACGCCGAAATACGCGAAAAGTAATCGCCGTGAGGCAATTAGGTTCGACTCCCGTACGGCTAAAGAAAACAATAAGGAATATTATATTGAAATAGTTTACAAATACTCTATTATGAGTGCAAACTGATTCAAATATAATATTCCTTTTCGCTTTTCAAGAATAAAAATCGTGCTGACCGACGGTCATGGTATAGGTCCTGTTAGCCGTTATCCAGCTTCCCGCGGCAATGCGGCTGTTGAAGAAAAAGAGGATACCGTCGTCAAGCGAGAATCCCTCAAGGCAGAGCTTTGCGGCAAGAATGCTCGATTCGGTCGGATCACGGTAGACGCTTCCTGTCGATGCGGGGGTGAATTGCACGCCACCGAGGCGGTCGAAAATAACCTCATAGATCGTGTCGGGATAGTAATCGCTGCGGGTGCGGTTGATGACCACCGTTCCGACGGCAAGCTGACCGATGAAGGGCTCGCCGCGCGACTCCGCAGAAATGATCCGTGAAAGCCAATAAAGATCCTCATCGTCATATATATCCTCCGCCTCGGGGAAGGTCGGAACGCCCCAGATACATATCTCGTTTCCGATGATCTCGGTCGCGTTCAACCCCGCCGCCGAAAGCAGGGGCTCTATCGGCGCGCAAAGCACCCCGCATTCGATAACGGTAACCTCGCTGTCCCTTTTAGAACAGGGAATGGCGCGCTCCCCGGATACGATATAGCTCTTCCCCTCCTCAGCCGCGAGAAGATCATAGTCAAAAAGTCCCCCGAATCCCTCGACGGGAAGCCATATTTTCCCCTCGTGCTCAAAGCAAAAGCCATCCTCTATCGCTCTGCCGTTTATGTAGAGCGATAGCGGTACTGCTCCCTCGGGCAAGATAGGCAAAAGGAGCTCGTCTTTCTCCTTTTCCTCTTCCTTCGTACTCTCCTCGGGCTCGGACGGCGCGGTAGTTTCAGCGTCCGAAGTCTCGGGGGGCGCGGTAGTTTCTTCGATTTCGGGCTTTTCGGTCTCCTGTGGCGCCGCCGATGGCTCGTCGGCATATTCTTCCGTCGTGATCTCCTCCGAGGTCTGATCTTTCTGCGTACTCTCTGCCATCGGAGAAATGATCCCGAAGACGAACGCAAGTGCCAGAAATGCCGCAAATGCGGTTGAAAGCAATTGTTTGTGCATCTTTTTCCTCCTTAGCCGTACGGGAGTCGAACATAATTGGTTTTGTCGGGCAGATTTTCCCGATAACTACAGTTCTTTCCTTGATAATATTAATATATGATCATCGAAAAGAACCTTGTTCTCGAAAAAATCTGCTCCGTCAAAACTGCTCGC
>JAFQPI010000062.1 GCA_017411805.1 Clostridia bacterium | reverse complement strand
GAAATCAAAACTCGGCTTTGCGGTGTCGCGACGAGACCAAGTCCTTTTATCAGCATCAAACAAATGGCGGTACGCAGTAGTGTACCGTTTTTTGTTTTCTCCACTCATACTCCACTTTTGATGCAAAAAGAGGCAAAAATAATAACTTTTCACCACCCTATTGACAACGATTTTTTGACATGGTATAGTAGCATTGAGAGATAAAAAACAAGGAGATTTTTAATGAAAAAACATATCGCCTTTTTACTTTGTTTGATTGTGTTGATATCGCTGGTTTCGTGTAACGAGACTAACGATGAATTAGATGCTCAATTAAGTGATGATGTTGAAAATACAACCGTTCAAGAAACACCGAAAAATACGATCGTTCCCGATAATAAAGAGGACTCGGTCATTGACTCTGTTCAGAATGAACAGGCAAGACAGGCATATGGAATGGCACTACGAAACGAAATTAATATATACTATCCAATACTCGACTCAATGACACCAGCTGAAACTTATTTCGAAAGAATACGCGGCGTGGAAAAAGGCAATCCCACACGTCAAACGTTGATTGACATGGACAAAGACGGAGTTCAAGAGTTGGTATTGGCATATGAATATTTTTACATACTTCTGCATTTTGAAAACGGCATGGTGTACGGAACTGATTTTGACTTGAATTCTATGGAAACAATATATACGGACGGTTCTTTTGCTTGGAGTCATACTGACGATATTTTCGGATACGAATGCGGCATTAGCCGATTTTCGTTTGTAAACGGATTAAAAAAAGTAGAAGAGCTTTGCAGAGCAGAGGGAAATTCTAAATTCTTTATAAGTGGTATCCAAGTTACAAAAAAGCAATACAATGACTATTTAAATAAAAGTGAAAGAACTCCTATTGCTTTTACAGCTTTTGACATTACAGCTTTTGACACGGATTTCCTTTATAACAATGAGTGGAAAGCAATAAAGCTTGCTTCTGAATATTGGGGCATAAAGGATGGTGACTTTGATCCCCAAGGATTGAGATACCGTATTATCTGTAAAAGGAAAATCGACGAAAGATGGTACGAAGTTTCTCTATACCGTTTTGTCTACAACCACTATTATGAACATATGGAAATCGCTACGGTAAATATTGAAACCAAAGAAATTAAAATCACTAAATACCCTGACGGAAGGGGCTGATTACTTCCACCAAGGTGACGTTACCATCAGGCTCCAGTCTTTGCAAGGAGGCGCAGGGGCACGTCCTGTTACACGCACCAAACAGTAGAAATCCGAACCCAAAAGGTTCGGATTTCTTTTTGTTCCCTGCACCAGCAAAATAGGAGCTTTCGCTCCTTTTTTGCTTTTTAGGATTTTTTCACCACTTTGACCTCAAAAAGTGCCTTTTAAACAAACTTTTCCCCACCATATTGACATCGTTTTTTTGATATGGTATAGTAGCATTGAGAGATAAAAACAAGGAGACTTTTAATGAAAAAATATATAGCTTTTTTGCTGTGCCTGATAATGATACTATCGCTGATTTCGTGTAATTTTAATGATGATAAAGATGATCTATCGTCAAACGAAAATGGCGGTGTATCCGATGTTAATGATGGTAATACAAACGATGATAATGTTAATCCGTCAATCTCCGAAGCTGAAAAGGCTATGCAGATGTATGAAGCGGCGATCAATGATAAAATCTGCGTTATTGATGAACATTTGGGCGAGATCAAGCTGAAAGCCTGCCGCTTTCCAAGCAATAACGCAAGGATAGATGAGTGTAAATTACTTGCGAAAGCCATTTTGGATTTGGATCAGGACGGAGTCAATGAATATGTTATTAAATCGCCCGATAACGATTGTATTGTTTTACATTATTATGACGACAAAGTTTATAGTTATGGCTTTGGTATCAGCAATTTTTATAATTTAAACACAGACGGAACTTTTTATTGGAAAGACTCTTCCGTAGCAGGTAATTGTGAAGTCGGATTAAACAAAATTATCTTTGAGGGAGAAACGCTAACTATAAAAAACATCTACAGTATTCAATATTTAACCGCAGAAATCGATGCATATTACATGGGCGGAGAATCTGTTACCAGAGATGAATTTTTGAGTTATTACAACTACAACCCCAAAACGAGAATGTCATTTTCTCCGTTTGAGTTGACTTGTTCTTATCCTATAACAGCGAATCAAGCATGGAATCTGGCAAACACATATTGGAATGATGCAGATTGTCGCGTAGAGGGGGCGGCTGGAACAACTATTATTAGCAAGGTTGTGTTACTCGATACGCCGAATTCGGATACGAATTATTATCGCATTGCTTTGCAACTTGAATACTCTTCACACGTTTATGATGGGTGGGAAAGTAATTCACCTCATAAAATTAGAATATATAAGCAATTATTAGTGAACGCTTCTACGGGAAAAATTAGAGAATACGTAGAAACTGAAGTTGACGGAAAAGGATGAACCTTTCACCGAGGTGACGTTACCATCAGGTTCTAGTCTTTGCAAAGAGGTGCAGGTTCAAGTCCTGTTACCCGCACCAAAACAATAGGGACGGCAAAGCCGTCCCTATTGTTTTGGTCTGAGTGATCGGCTCGCAGAAATTTCCCAACGCAAGAAGTTGATAGCAGGCAATGTTTGCGCATTTCCCTTGCTTTTCCCTTTCTTTTATGCTATACTGTAAATGATAAAAAGCATCTCTGCCACATCGATACAATAATCACACTTACTTGATTGGAGAAAAAATGTTAGATATACTGACAAAGCTTAATAATATTGCCCAAAAAGATGATATAAATACATACTGTTTTAGTGTTTCTACAGAAAAAGGAATCGAGACTCTTGAAAGAATACCGGCAAATCCTTGCCAAAACTGTTATTCAGTCGCCAAGGTTTTCTGCGTAACGGCAATTGGAATGCTTTTTGACGAAAAGAAGCTCTCAACAAATACAACGATCGCGGATATTTTTGCTGATGAGCTAAAGCAGTATGGAATTCCTCAAAAAAAATGGGAACATGTTACGATCGATCATGTTTTGCGTCATGAAATTGGCTTTTCCAAAGGCTTTCTCGATATTGACACAGAAGACATTACAACCTACCCTACGGATGATTTTCTATTTATTGTACTTGACCACGAGTTAACGTATGATCCAGGAACGATCAGGGTTTATTCGGATGCCGCATACTATCTTATTTCCCGTATCGTAACCAAAATATGCGGCGAGAAGCTTGATGAGTTTCTTATGGATCGTCTTTTTAATAAAATATGCTGTCGTGAAGTTGCGTGGTCAAAATGCCCCAAAAACTATCCTGTTGGAGCAACCGGACTTTATTTGCGCACAGAGGACGTAGTAAAGCTTGGGCGTATTTATTTGAATAACGGCTTATGGAACGGAGAAAGAATCCTATCACAAGAATGGATCGACCTTGTACTGGATCGCGGTTATGAATTCAGTAAAAAAGGAAAAGGATATGCAAAAGGCGGAATGAGGGGGCAATGTCTTTATATAAATTACAATGAAAACATTGCCATCGCGTGGCATTCCTTTGATCTTTACGGGAAAACCAGGGCTTTTTTTGAAAAACTTTAATGATATTGTAACACACCGTTTTTTCCACCTATGCTCCGTCACAAAACGAGAATCCCCCTTCTGACTCGATTTAGAAGGATCGCGCAAACGATACCACCGATACACATATTACAGAGTCCGAGATCGCTATGGAAATGTATGAGGCGGCAATCAATAGCTATCACGAGCATCTTGAAATTACTTCGGTAAATATTGAAACGGGAGAGATCTCAGTAAGCAACTATCCCGACGGAAAAGACTAAACCTTTCACCGAGTATGATGACGTGTCGCTAAAGTGACACAACCATCAGGTCCTAGTGAGGTTACCTCCGTGCAGGTTCAAGTCCTTTTACTCGCACCACCCAAAGCCTTGAAAACACTACGTTTTCTAGGCTTTGGGCCATTGTTATATCCTATTGACAAATTTACATACAAATGCTATAATAACAATCACCAAAAAACATTTGCGAGGAATTAAAAATGAAAAAAAGATACTTAAAGGTTCTTATATTTGATATGCTTTATGCAATAACGGCAGGAATAATTGTCGGTAGCGCATATTATTTTTTTCAAAACAGCAACGGTTTTGCCCCCGGAGGTGTTGGGGGACTCGCAACTATCACACACTACTTATTTGCGGACAAAGTCAGTTGGTCAATTTTAATGGTTGCTTTCAATTTGCCAATTTTTATTTTAGTCAGTGCCTTTATTAACAAAAAACTTGGCGCAATTTTGAGTCTGTATATGATTGTTCAATCCTTCATACCCCGCCTTTATGAAATAATTGGTACAAAGCCCTACAGTTTAGCAAATAACCAAGGTGATTTCAATATCGTTTTTGCCTGTATCGCAACGGGAGTTATATCGGGTTTTGGCTTTTCCTTAATGTTGAAGCGCTTTGGTGCAAGCGGCGGTACATACGGCATATCCGCATTGATCAAAAAAATGAGACCCGAAATGAATATCGCCTATGTTTCTTTCATTATGGACACCAGCGTAGTACTTATTGCGTTCTTTGTTTACGGAATGAAAATTACCCCTGTTATATGCACCTTGTTGAATTTGTTTATTGCCAACGTCATCGTAGACCACGGCTTGAGTGGAATTAAAAACGGTTATAAGTTTGAAATCGTTACAAATAATCCCGAACAGTTATCCAAAGATCTTATAAATCGATTGCATCACGGTGTTACGAACATACAAGTACATGGAATGTATTCGAATACAGACAAATATATGCTGGTATGTATCATAAATAAGCGCCAAATCGGTGAAATGATGAAGATCATAAAAAGCTATCCCGACACCTTTGCCAGCTTTGAAAAGGTAAGTGAGGTCTTTGGAAATTTCAAGCGGCGTGTTTAAAAACATTTCACCGAGGTGACGTTACCATCAGGTTCTAGTCTTTGCAAGGAGGTGCAGGTTCAAGTCCTGTTACCCGCACCATATCGAGTGTTCATAACGAATTTGAGTTATGGACACTCGATTTTTTATTTCTCTGTTTGTAAACGAGGGTATTAGAGAGACTTTCCTAAAGTGCCTTTGCGTGCAAAGACGGTAAACGGGCGTAGCCACGTTTGCTATGATTGCTACAGTATCGGACGAAATCCGCCACTTTCGGAGTAACCGATGTTCATTGGATCACTTCCTTTCTCAAATATTGATATATATGGTTGAATAACAAAGAAAAATTCGCTTAGGGGGCGAGTCATTTCTAATACGCAGTTATTGACCTGCACTGACGTAAGGAGTATAATATGGTTGTCAGCTGATAAAATATTTGTAATACGGAGATATCCTTATGGAACTTAAATTGGGTACAATTATAAAAAAGCTTCGTACTGAGCGAGGGATAACGCAAGAAGAACTCGCGAACAAAATGGGTGTTTCTTATCAAGCAGTTTCCAAGTGGGAAACAAACACAACCACACCGGATATTGCCATCCTTCCGCAACTTGCATTGTTTTTCGGCGTCAGTATGGACGCATTGTTTTCTATGAATCAAGATGACTATATAGAAAGAATCAGCAAAATGATTCGTGACGAGTATTCGATCACTCCCGAAAACTTTGTATGGGCTGAAAGGTATTTGAAGGGATTGCTTAGCGAAGAAAAGCAAAATAACACTGCACGTACTTTACTTGTGGAATTGTATGAGCATCGAGAAAACAGAGATTCGCTCGCAGGTGGACGTCTTTGCGAAGAAGGATTGTTAATCGAGCCATCCAATATTGCTCTAATTGGCAAACTAACACGTATCAGAGAAAAGCGAAACGAAGCAGATCGTCTTATAAAATTTCTTGAAACTCTATATTCAAAGTACATCCAAAATATTGCTGTAATCGATGCATTAATATCCGTTTACATTAAATATGGAAAGTATGATAATGCGACTAATTTGATGAGCTCATCCAAAAAAGAAACTATTTTCGATGTTTATAAAGGAGATATCGAGCTTGCATTTGGAAACAAAGAAAGTGCCAAAAGCATTTGGGCTTCTGCTGCATTAGCCAATTATAATGACAGCCATCTTCTTTTTGAAATTGCAGAAAGATGCAACAAAATCAATGATACAGAAACTGCATTGAAATTATATCAGCAGTCCTATGAAGTTGCTCCTTCTCCTAAAGAAATGGATCCTCTGTATGCACTGGCGTTTTTGTATACTAACATCGGCATAAAAGAAAAGGCGATTCAAATGTGGGAGAATATTATAAAAGCTCTTGCCGATGACTACGGTATAAAAGACGGTGAGTGTGTAGATTGGGCAAAAAGAGAAATTCAAAACTTAAGACGATAACACTTTCGCCCCGCCTCGTGCGGGGCTTTTTCAAAGCTTCGTGCCGTATTGGCACGAAGGCGATTCTTGACTTTCGTTATGAACACTCGCACCAGAAAAACCGACGAGTTTCGACTTGTCGGTTTTTCAACTAAATCCACCCTTGCGGGTGGGTGAAATCGTCTTCGACGATGAAATCCAACTTCGTTGGATGAAATCCGCCTCGACGGCGGATGGGTGGATTTAATTTCATCTGAGGCAAAGCCGAAGATTTCATCAGCGTCAGCTTATTTCATCCTTGCGTAGCAAGGATTTCATTTTCTGCAAGAGTTCGAATTCATACGCAAAAACAGCAAAAATATCTTTTTTGTAGCACATAGGCAAACAAGGGCAATCCGAAATTCTTCGGGTTGCCCTTGTTTTATATATGCAAATCTTGTTTTTGTCATTTTTCATCCCATTTTGTCCCATCCTGCGGTCGATTCTGTATTTTTTCTTTTTCTACCACTTGAAAATTCTTCTGCAATGTAGTATAATATTAGAGTATTATTTTTTTGAACAGGAGTACTTGAATGTCATCCGAAAGATACATGAATGATTACAAGCGTTGGCTTGATTTCGAGGGTCTTGACGAGTCCTTGAAGTCCGAGCTGATCTCAATAAAGGACGACGAAAAGGCGATCGCAGAGCGTTTTGCCGCCGAGCTTGGATTCGGCACGGGCGGTATGCGCGGTATACTCGGCGCGGGTATAGGAAGAATGAATATCTATACCGTTATGCGTGTAAGCCTTGCCTTTGCCGAATATATCAAGAGTCTCGGCGCGGACGCCGCAAAAAAAGGTGTTGTTATTTCGCACGATAACCGCCGTTGCTCACGAGAATTTGCGCTTGCTACTGCGGGTGTTTTCGCTGCTTCGGGAGTAAAGGCTTATATCTTTGATTCACTCCGCCCCACACCCATGCTCTCATTCTCTGTTCGCAAGTTGCGTGCGGCAGGTGGCGTCATGATCACGGCTTCGCATAACCCTCCCGAATACAACGGATACAAAATATACGATTCCGAAGGTTGTCAGCTTTCTATTGAAGAAAGCGAGAAGGTCATTTCTCTCGTCTCCAAAATCAAGGATGAGCTCCGCGTTCCCTGCCTCAAGCTTGAGGATGCCGGCGACATGATCATTACGCTTGATCCCTCGATCGACGACGAATACGCAATGCGCGTTGAAAACATTTCCATCGCACGCGACAGAGAAAGTGCCGCAAAGCTTAAGGTAATCTACTCCCCTCAGCACGGAACCGGAAACATCCCGGTTCGCCGTGTTCTTTCGGATTGCGGATATGACGTGATCCCCGTTCTTTCGCAATGCGAGCCTGATCCCGATTTTTCGGGCACCGAATCCCCCAATCCCGAGTCTCCCAAGGCTTATACAGAAGCTTTGAAGATCGCCAAAGAAACCTCTGCCGATATCGTTATAACCACGGACCCCGATTGCGACCGTCTCGGCGTTGCGGCTCTTGATCAGTCGGGCAAAATGACTCTCATGACAGGCAACCAATCCGCCGCGGTTCTTCTTGAATATATTCTCTCACGCAGAACTGCCGACAATTCATTGCACTCCGATCCTTATATGCTGACCACGATCGTCACCTCCGACCTCGGAGACCGCATTTGCGATAAGTACGGTGTCAAGGTAGAAAAGACCTTGACGGGATTCAAATTTATCGGCGAGAAAATTGCCAAGCACCGCGCCGCGGGCGATTACGGATTCGTTTTCGGATACGAGGAGAGCTACGGCTGTCTCATTTCGGATTTTGTCCGCGATAAGGACGGTGTCCAGGCATCCCTCATGCTCTGTGAAGCGGCAGCATATTACAAAAATTACGGTATGACGCTCATTGACGTACTCGAAAAGATCTACTCCGAGCACGGCTATTTCCTTGACGCTCAATCGAGCTTCTATTTCCCCGGTCTTGAAGGCAAGGAAAAGATATCCGCTCTGACAGGCTCGCTGAGAAGCTCCGCACCCTCCGAGGTTAGCGGTGTCCGAATCATCAAGACTGAAGATTATCTTTCGGAAGAAACCAAGGCTGCAGGATTCCCCACCTCTGACGTGCTTCGTTTCATCTTTGAGGATGGATGCTGGGTAGCCGTTCGTCCAAGCGGAACAGAGCCAAAATGCAAGTTCTATTACTGTGTATGCGCACCCGATCGCGAATCCGCGGATTTAAAGTATAAAAATCTGAAAACCGCCTTCGAACCTTCCAAATAAATTACCATATTAAGCCCCGTTTAATTCTTTTTTGTTAATTTTGTAAATTAATTTACAAAAAAGCATTGACAACGGGGCTTATGTCATGGTATCATTATATCATACATAATTATATTTGAAAGGAATCATAACAATGAAGAAAATCCGTTTGGCAGCATTACTTATGGCAACGCTCATGTTGGTGCTTTGCTTTGCTTCTTGCGCGGAAACCCCCACGGGTGATCCCTCCGACAGCAGCAACAATGCATCCACAACAGTATCCAACGATCCTGCCGGAACAACCGCTCCCGAAGAGACCACCTATCCCGTCGACGAGAACGGCTTCGAGCTCGACCGTCTCCCCGAACTTGACTACAAGGATGAGGAATTCATCCTCTTCACTTGGTCAAACCAGGTTATGTGGGAGTGGAATGAGGACGGTCAGACCAACGGCGAAAAGATCCATGACGCTATTTATGACCGCCAGGTTCGTACCGAGGAGCGTCTCGGCATCAAGTTCGTTATCTCTAAGCAGACAGGTGACTGGAATAACAGAAACTCCTTTATCACCACCGTTGAAGCCAACGTTGGTGCAGGCGCTAAGGATGCATTTGACCTTGTAGGTCAGTACACCCCCGCAGCCCCCATCGGAGCTATGAAGAACCTCTATCTCGACCTTACTGAGGTTGAATACCTCGATTGGGAAAGACCTTGGTGGCCCTCCGATATTCAGGAATCCTGCCATATCAACAACAGCGTATACTTCATCACAGGTGATATCACCGGTACCCTTGTACGTAACATTCACTCGATCCTCTGCAACCTCGACATCGCGGAAAACTACAATCTCCCCAACGTTTACGACCTCGTTGACAACAAGGAATGGACCATGGATAAGTTCGCTGAGCTTTCTCTCGGCACTGTCCAGGGTATTAACCCCGACGGCACCACAGCTACCAACGTTACATTCCCCAACGACGTTGAATACGACAGCCTTTTCTACGGCGCAGGCTTCCGTTTTGTTGAGCACGATGATAACGACAACCTCGTAATGTCCGAGGATCTTACCGACGACCGTCTTGAAACTTGGTTCCAGACTTGCCGCAGCTTCCTCTTTGACAATGATGACGTTAAGATTCTTGCTGTCAACGGCGCAAACGGCTTCACCTCCGGAAACGTTCTCTTCCATTGCGGCGGTATCTCCGATGTTCAGAACTATCTCCAGGACGTATCCTTCGACTTTGCCGTTCTTCCCTTCCCGCTTTATGACAAGGATCAGGAAGACTACTACACCATCACAAGCTATTGGGTAAGTATGTTCTCCATCCCTGCTAATGCAAACGATCCTTCCATGTCCTCCGCTGTTCTTGAGTGTCTCTCCTCTTACGGTTACCGTTATCTGACTCCCGTTCTCTATCAGGAGTCCTTCCAGTACCGCTACCTTGACACTCCCGAGAACGCAAGAATGTTTGACCTTCTCCATGATACTCTCGTATTCGATCCCGGCAGACTCTTTGCTGACCAGCTCAACTGCTTCGCAGCATTCCGTCAGGCTGCTCGCGCAGACGGCAGCACCTCTTGGAGCACTTACTACGCTTCCAACTACAGAGCTTGGGATAAGGGTCTGGGTAACATAATCAAGACTCTTGGTTAATTTTCAAGATTAAAGCACTTGCCTTCGGGCAGGTGCTTTTTCATATTGCAATAAAAAATCATTTATTACATTATCAAAACTCAACATAATGCCGTTTTTTTCAAAAAGCTTTAAAAACTATTGAAATCAACCTATTTTTGTAGTATAATTATATACGGTAAAAAAATATTACATAAAGGAAGAAAAAAATGAGAAACAAGTCCGAACATCCCATTATCACAGTTGTCGGCTGCGGTATGATGGGCTCCGCCATCACCTGGCCAGCAGCATACAACGGCTGCAAGATCCGCTTCGTAGGTTCTCCCCTTGACGGCGAGATCATCGCACACGCGCGCGCTACAGGCGAGCACCTGACCCTAAAGCGTCCCATTCCCGCAGGCACCGAGTACTACACAGTTGACCAGCTCAAAGAAGCTCTCGAGGGAGCTGATCTTTCCATTTGCGGCGTATCGAGCTTCGGTCTTGATTGGTATCTCGATTACGTAATTCCGCGCCTCCCCGACGGAGTTCCGGTTCTCTCTATCTCCAAGGGTATGATCCACCTCGG
Source organism: Clostridia bacterium (assembly GCA_017411805.1). Lineage (GTDB taxonomy): Bacteria > Bacillota > Clostridia > Oscillospirales > CAG-272 > CAG-390. The sequence continues at coordinate 54,430 of JAFQPI010000062.1, read as the reverse complement.
CGAAGGTAAGATGATCTCCTATCCCGAAAGAATGGAAGAGGTTGCTGCTGCTTGCGGTAAGAAGAACATCGACTTCTGCGCAGTTGGCGGCCCCTGCACCAGCTATGAGCTTGCAGACCTCGACCCCTCTTGCGTAACCTTCTGCGGACGCAAGATCGAGCTTCTCCGCGAGATCCGCGATCTCTTCGAGGCTCCCTACTACCACGTAAGCCTTTCCACCGACGTTCGCGGCGTTGAGTGCGCAGTTGCTCTCAAGAACGCATACGCTCTCGGCGTATCTCTCGCGATCGGTATGTCCTACAAGCGCGAGGGCCGCGAGTTTGAGCATTACAACTCCCAGGCAGCTCTCTTCGGTCAGGCAGTTCGCGAGATGAGAGTTCTTCTCGACCTCTGCGGCGGACATCCCGACAACATCGAGCTTGGAGCCGGCGACCTTTACGTTACCGTATTCGGCGGCAGAACCCGTAAGATCGGTACTCTTCTTGGCACAGGCATGAGCTTCAAGGATGCTATGGAAGCTCTCAAGGGTGTTACCCTCGAGTCCATCGCTATCGCAGGCAGAACAGTTGAAGCAGCTAAGACCCTTGAGTCCATGGGTGTTATCAAGGCTGACGATCTTCCCCTTCTCTACCACATCGGCAGACTTCTCGACAACGAGACAGGAATTGAAGTACCCTGGAAGAAGTTCGAAAAGGAAGTTTATTGATTTATTTATCATAACAAACAAATACAACCCCGGGTTCGGATTGAACCCGGGGTTGTATTTATCTTTTATCAGTTTTTGCGCTTCTTGGAAACTACTGCAAGAGTAGAAACAGAAATTACAACGAGAGCGATGAAAACGATCGAGCTGTCTCCGGTTTCGGAGGAAGAGCCTGGCTCTGTTGTGTCGGGAGCGGGCTCTGTTGTGTCAGGTGCGGGTTCGGTAGATTCGGGAACTTCGGGGAGCTTATTTGCATATCCGCCGTCGATCTTGAGCACTGAATTTTCGCCTGTAGCAACAGTAGTGGGCTTGAAGGTACCGTCAATGGTCATAAAGAATACATCTTCCTCAGAGCCTGTAGCAGCCTTGTAAGCCTGGTTGATCTCATAGATAGCCTCGCCGCTTGTGAGTACTGCGGTATCAAAGGAAGCAAGGGTGTACTTGGTTCCCGGCTGTACGTAATCAGCTGCCTCTGCGCCGTCGAGCTTCTCGCGAGATGCGGGATAGCTGTAATCAGCGGTTACTGCAGTGGTATTAAGAGCACCGTCGGGGAGGTAGTAGGAATTGTTGTTGAAGAGACCTGCAACCTTTGTTGCATCGTCTTCGTTGATGAGCTTACCGCTAACCTTATTGTTGTTAAATTCAATGTTAGCACCGCCGCCTGCAAAACCAACAAGGAATGCGGGGATACGGGTAGTACCTGCAGCTACGGTAATATCACCGGTAGTAATACAGTTGGTTACTACAACCTTGGAACCTTCGGATTCCTTTGCACGAACATGTCCTGCAATACCTGCGATACCGCAGTCATTGTTTGTTGCCTGAGCATCGCGAAGATTTACAACCGAAATGTTACCTGTGTTGATGCAGTTAGTGAACTCAACGGTGCCAAGACCGTTAGTAAGACCGCATCTTGCGGAGATACCTGCAGCACTGCGTTCAGCAGTGATGTTACCTGTGTTGATGCAGTAACGGAAAGCAGCCTGGGTGTTGGGCTCAACTGTTCCCGCTGCCTTATGTCTTACACGGCCGGCAAGGCCGGCAACAGCAAATGTACCTGTAATGTCACCGCTGTTATAGCAGTATTCCATAATAAGAGTTGTCTCGTTGATGTAACCTGCGATACCGCCGGCGGTATGCTCACCGTCTACGGAATAACCGGTAATATCTCCGGTGTTCACACAATTCTTAATGAATGTAGTAGTACCTGCATTAGCCTGATTGGTACCGATGATACCTGCGGCATGGGTGTTCTTACCTTCAACATTGATAATCTTACCGGTATTGAGACATCCGTCGAAAGAAAGATTACCCGATGCATAAGCAACAATACCCGCAACCTGAGTTGTGCCGCTTACTTCACCGTGATTTTCACATCCAACAAAAACATTTGTTGCAGCCTTTGCGGAAACACGGTTAACAACACCGCCTACGTAACCTGTGGTTGAACTAATATTACCGTAGTTTACGCAATTGGTGAAAGTAGCATTTACAGCCTTATCGGTCCAACCGTAAATACCGCCGGAGTAATGCATAAAAACATCACCGTAGTTTACGCAATCGGTCATTGTGACAGTACCTTCTGCATTTGTGAAAGCAACGATACCCGCACCTCTGGTGTTTCCGCCGGTTGCGGAAATATCAACATCGGAGGTGATGTTGGTAAATACAGAGTTACCGCTTGTAATAACAGCAACTGCCGCGATGAAGTCGTGATCATTCTCATTTACGAATGCAGTCTTCTCTGCGGTGGTAATTGCACCCTTTACGTTAAGGTTCTTGATTGTTGCACCGTTAACGGTTGCAAAAACGGGAGCACTGAGAGTGATGGTCTTGCCGTTACCGTCGAAAGTGCCGGCGAAATCACCGCTATAAGTAGCGGTAAGGGTAAGATCGTTTGCAAGGTAGTAGCTACCTGCAGGATCCATAGCAAGGAAACCCGCTTGATCGGTAATGGCAACAGCGTTTGCATCGGGAGTATACGCTTCCTTTTCAGCACCGACACCAATTGCGAGAGCGGCAACCATAGCAATGGTTAAAAGAGCGGAAATAAATCTCTTCATTGTTTTTCTCCTTTTTATATTATTGGTATTTTATATTATAACACATTGTGTTGAGATTGTCAACCAAAATTAATTTGATCTGATTTTTTGTTAATAATTCACATATATTCCCATACATTTTTAGTAAAAAAGACAACGGGCAAGGGCTTGTCCGTTGTCTTTGAATATTAACCTACATAGATTGGGAACTTTGCACAAAGCTCTGCAACGCCCTCGGCGATAGAGGCCTTCTTGTTTTCGAAATCATAGACTGCGTCTGAAATAAATCCGGCGATCTTGTCCATTTCCTCAAGACCAAAGCCACGGGTGGTTACTGCGGGAGTACCTACTCGGAGACCCGAAGTGTAAGCGGGCTTCTGGGGGTCGTTGGGGATCGCGTTCTTGTTCGCGGTGATGTGCACCTTATCGAGATTTACCTCAAGTTCGCGGCCCGTCATACCTGTGTTGCGGAGATCGAGAAGCATAAGATGGTTCTCTGTACCTCCCGAAACAAGCTTGATATCGCGCTCAATAAGACCCTTTGCAAGTCTTGCGGCATTGGCGACAACCTGCTTCTGATAGTCAACGAACTCGGGGCGAAGTGCCTCGCCGAGTGCAACCGCCTTTGCGGCAATAATATGCATCAGAGGACCGCCCTGTGTGCCCGGGAAGATGGCTTTGTCAATAGCGGTAGCAAACTGTTCGCGGCAAAGGATAAGACCGCCTCTGGGGCCGCGGAGAGTCTTGTGAGTAGTAGTGGTTACGACGTCCGCATAGGGAACAGGAGAGGGATGAACGCCTGCGGCAACAAGTCCTGCGATATGAGCCATATCTACCATAAGATATGCGCCTACCTCATCCGCGATCTCGCGGAACTTTGCGAAGTCAATGATTCTCGGGTATGCGCTTGCGCCCGCGAGGATCATCTTGGGACGGCATTCAAGAGCCATGCGGCGAACCTCATCATAGTTGATAAGTCCCGTCTCTGCGTCAACGCCGTACTGATATATTGTGAAATACTTACCCGAAATATTGATGGGCAAGCCGTGAGAGATATGTCCGCCGTGTGCAAGGTTCATGGAAAGCACCTTATCACCGGGATTGAGAAGAGCGAAGAATGCCGCAAGATTTGCGTTTGCTCCGCTGTGAGGCTGTACGTTTGCGTGGTCTGCTCCCCAGAGCTTGCATGCACGCTGACGCGCAATTTCCTCTACTTCGTCAACAAACTCGCATCCGCCGTAGTATCGCTTACCCGGATAACCTTCGGCATATTTATTTGTGAGAACTCCTCCTGCGGCAAGAAGCACTGCCTCGGAGACGATATTCTCGGATGCGATGAGCTCGATATTTCCGCGCTGACGGTTCAATTCTCTGCCGCACGCAGCACCAACCTCGGGATCAAAATCCTTTACTCTTTCAAAAAACATATCATTTCCTCCTATGAAAAATATGATTTATTTTATCACATTTTTATATGATTGTCAATAGGCATTCATATAAAATAATACCGCCCGCCCCATATTATTTAGGGCAGGCGGTTAATATATCGGATTAATCGTTATATGCGTCCATAATTGTTCCAATAGACTTCTCAAGTATTCTTATACTTCTTCCAAGAGAGGTAAGGAAACCGGAGGGGTTACCGGAGGTTGCGGTGTTTCTGAAGAGAGCCGCAGTTGTGCTTCCGAACTGATATGCATAAAGGCGGCCAAGGTCAAAGGAGATACCCGCGCGCATGATGTCAAACATTCTTCCCGCCTGAGGATCATCGGTATATCTTACCTTCATAGCTACCTCGAATACTGCGGGAGTAACTGTACGGTGGTTAGCCGAGCCCATTGCCTCGAGCGTTGTAACAGCTGCGTCGAGGATCTTGGTCTGGGAGTTTACAGCATACATCGTGAAGGGGTTGCCAAGATTGGTCTTGAAATTTTCCTGAGTCTTGTCAGCCTTCGGAACGGGAACTATACCATAAGCGAATTCAACGTTGCTTCCCTCGGAAGTATCTGTACCGGGAATGATAAAGATACGGTCAAGATGGAAGATGGACTGCTGATTATAGAATACGGTTCTGGACTTACTTGTAGCAGCATAAACGCCCTCGGAAGCAACGTAGTTACCTACAAGCTCGCAAACGTCTGCGCAGCGTTCGCTGTTCCATGACTCGGAAATCTGAAGCTCACCGTCAGCGTTCTTTTCAAGCGAGGTAATGCCTGCGCCGATCTGGAACGCGTCGATATCAGTAGAATAGAGCGAAGCACCGAAGAAGTCGTTCTGGTCCTTGGTTGCGTTTCCGTCATCGGTATAGATATCCTTGATCAGAGTGAAGAATACGTCGATGGTCCAGTTGTCAGCCTCAACCATGTCCATGGGATTGGAATCTGAGCCGAGATAGGATTCATAAAGCTCCTTGTTGTACATGATACCGTCCATGTACCAGAGAAGGCTGGTAGCGATATCGCCGGAACAGAAGAAGAGCTTGTTGTTGATCGTACACTCGGTAGTGAGTGCCTCGGGCCACCAAGCCTTTTCAACGCTGAAAGACTCATGCTCAAGCAGATTGGTAGTCATACCCTTAAGAGAAAGAACGGGAACTGCACGGCTGTATCCCGCGTAGATATCATAATCGTTATCAGCCTGCCAGTCGTTTTCAGCCTTCTGGACCCAGGACTTATAAACGCTGTCTTCTCCGGGCTCTTCAACGTACTCGAAGGTAATTCCGAGTCTGTCCGCAACGGCAATATTGCGGTGGTAGATAGCATCATCGATAACGTCGCCCGATTCTTCCGCATAGAATTCTCTCATACGGTAATCAGACCACAGATAGATCGTAATGGTTTCGTTAAATTCATACTTGTCATCGAGATCATCCTCTTCATAGAGAGTGTCGGGGGCTACTGTCGTTGCGTCGCCGCTTTCACCGGGAGCGTTGGTAAGTGTCGAACCTGTTGTGGTTGTTCCCTCACCTGCCTCCGCGCAGGATGCAAAAATACCAAGAAGGGTCATAAGCGATAAAATCAATGAAAAAATTCGTATGCTCTTTTTCATATTAACTCTCCTTATTATGATAATATTTTAAAACACCGAATAACCCGCAAGTATGCGGGTTATTCGGTATGTGCTGAAATTAGTCAGCGTAGAACTTCATGATATCCTTGATACCTGCTTCGATAACTCTCTTATTCTTGTCGATATTGGAGAGAATACCGGAGGGGTTGCCGGAGAGAGCGGTGTTGGTAAATACGTTTGCGGTGCTCTTGCCAAGCATATCGCAATAGAGACGGCCTGCGTCGAAGGAGATGTTCTCACGGAGAATATCATACATTCTGGACGCCTGAGGGTCGTCATTATATCTTACCTTCATAGCAACCTCGAAAACTGCGGGAGTAACGGTGCGGTGGTTAGCCGAGCCCATAGCCTCAAGAGTGGTTACAGCAGCTTCGATATCCTTGGTCTTGGAGTTGACCGCGTACATTGTGAAGGGATGACCTACGTTGGTAAGGAAGGTCTCCTGATCGGTATCGTACTTAGGCTGGGGAACTACACCGTAAGAGAACTCGATCTTATTGGTCTCGGTAGTATCCTTACCGGCAACGATAAAGGTACGGTCGGTGATGAAGAGAGCGCGCTCTTCATAGAATATGTTTCTGATGCTCGTGCTTTCATTGTAAAGAACACCCTCGGACTTAACGAAAGTACCTACAAGATCGCATACGTCAGCACAGCGCTGGTCAAGGAATGCGTCTGCAAGTCTGAGGCCCTTGTCCTCATCCTTTTCAAGAGAGGTGATGCCTGCTGCGGTCTGGAATGCGTCAATATTGGTCTGGTAAAGAACGTATCCGAATGTATCAGCAGTATCCTTTTTGTTGTTACCGTCATCGGTATAGATGTCCTTGGTTATAGAGAAGAGCTTCTCCATGGTCCACTCGTTAGCCTCAACCATATCCATGGGAGACTTCTCGCCTGCATAGTACTTCTCATAGAGTTCCTTGTTGTAGAAGGTACCGGTCATCATCCAAAGAAGGTTGGTGGAAATATCACCGGAGCAGAAGAAGAGCTTATCGTTGATGGTACACTCTGTAGTGAGTGCCTTAGGCCACCAGGACTTCTCAACGCTGAAAGCTTCATGCTCAAGAAGGTTTGCGGTCATGCCCTTGAGAACCATCTGAGGAGCGCAACGGCTGTAGCCTGCATAGATATCGTACTCGTTATCAGCCTGCCAGTCGTTTTCAGCTCTGGTCATCCAAGGAGTCATCTTCTTAGCGGAGCCGGGCTCCTCAACGAACTCGAGGGTGATGCCAAGTCTGTTCTCAACGTCATTATTACGGTTGAAGATTGCGTCGTCGATGATATCACCGGATTCCTCTGCGTAGAACTCCATCATGGTGTAGTCGGACCACATATAGATGGTAACGGTGGTATCGAAATTATAGGAATCTGCGAGATCGTCTTCTTCGTATTCGGTTTCTGCCTGTGTAACGTCGTCGCCGGGAGCTGTGGTGCTTGCAGCACCGGAATTACCCTCGGTAGTAACTTCGGGAGTGTTCGTTTCTGCGCATGCAACAAAGGCACCCGCAAGAGTCATGATCGCCATTACAAGGGCGATGATTCTGATAAATCTTTTCATTTTAATTAACCTCAAAAGTGGAAATAGAAATTATTTTCTCTTCTTGAAGACAACAGCGGTACCAAGGAGAGCAACAACGATTGCTCCGCTTGCGAGCATACCGCCGCAACCCTTCTCTTCCTTAGCGGGAGCCTGAGTACCGGGAGCATCTGTTACGTTTGCCTCGGGAGCCTTGGTGGACTCAACGGAAGGCTCGGTAGTGGTCTCAGTGGTGGGTTCATTGGTCTCTTCGGGCTTTGCCGTCGTATCCTCGGTCTTCTCCGTTGTTTCCTCAGCGGTAGTATCGTCCGCATGCTCAACATAGTAGTCAACAAACTTGGGCTCGTTTGCGATAACGGCATCAACGTCGATTACAGGATGGCCTGCTACAGCATCAAATTTCCATACAGTAGTGCTGTTACCCTTATTGAGGTTATCTGCGTTAAGATCACCAACGGAAGTAACTTCCATGAAGGGCCACTCTGCATAGTACTTGTCATATCCGAAGGAAGGGAGATTGGTCTGAGCAACGTAGTAAATATCGTTGAAAAAGAAGGTGTCGTTGACAAGACCCATAAGAACGCCAAGATATGTAGAATCTGTCGGGTTATTGATGGTTACGTCGGAAGCGAAGCAGTTAAATATCGAAGACTCTTTATTGGCATCGCCTTCGTATACCGCAACGTGTGCAGCCTTACCGATAAGTCCGCCGTAGCTTCCTGCTGTGGGGCTACAGACAGGATCTACGTTGATTGTAACACCCTTAACGTAGCAGTTGTTGATATCGGAAGATACCGAGTCCGCGCCGTGAACACCGACAAGACCACCGATCCAAGGGTTACCGGTACCGTGAGCGTTGATAACAGCGTTCTCAACCCAGCATCCGGAAATAATAGCTACACCGGAAGCACCTACGATACCACCCATGTAGAAGTTGGCAAGGCTTGCAGCAGGATATTCCTCACCTGTGATAAATCCCATGGTGTTGCTGATTGAAGAACATCCCGTAACCTCGATCTGACCCTTGGTAGCCTCCTTTGTGCTGCAACGTCCAACAATACCTGCGGGCTGAAGACCGCGGATGGAGCAGTTGGAAGAATGGCAGTTTGTGATAGATGCAAAACCTGTGCCTGCAGTTACATTAAGAACGCCCGCAATAGCGCCTGCGTACTTAGCAGAGCTGATGACCGCGCCGTCAACGTTAAGATTCTTTACGGAACCGTCAAGAATTCGTCCGAAAACGCCTGCGTAGGCAGCGGAGTCGTCTATAGTCTTAACAAAAAGACCGGTGATCGTGTGTCCGTCGCCATCGAAGTGGCCGCTGAAGTAGTTAGCTTTGAGTGCACCGATAGGGCTCCACTCCTTACCGCCGAGGTCGAGGTCTACAGCAAGCTTGAGATACTGGCCCTCGTAATGAGTCGTTCCGTCATTGACCTGCTTTGCAACGTGTGCGAGGTCGTTTTCACTCGAAATGAGATAGGGATCCGCTTCCGTTCCCGATCCTATAAGAGTTGCGGAAGCAGATGTGCCGTCCCATGCAGCGGATGCTGTAGGGATCATCATGGTCATCATTGAAGCGAGCATGATCGCTACAAGGATGATTGACATGGTTTTTTTCATAATTACATTACCTTACCTTTCATTTTATTAACATTGTAATTATTTTTTCTTTTTGAACACAACCGCAGTGCCGAGGAGAGCGATAACGATCGCGCCGCTTGCGAGCATACCGCCGCAACCCTTCTCTTCCTTAGTGGGAGCCTGAGTGCCGGGAGCATCTGTTACGTTTGCCTCGGGAGCCTTGGTGGACTCAACTGAAGCCTCGGTAGTGGTCTCAGCGGTGGGTTCATTGGTCTCTTCGGGCTTTGCCGTCGTATCCTCGGGCTTCTCCGTTGTTTCCTCAGCGGTAGTCTCGTCAGCATGCTCAACATAGTAGTCAACAAACTTGGGCTCGTTTGCGATAACGGCATCAACGTCGATCACGGGATGACCTACAACGGTATCAAAGCTCCATACAGCGGTACTGTTGCCCTTGTTGAGGTTCTCTACCTTAATGTCTGCAAGAGAAGTAACTTCCATGAAGGGCCACTCTGCATAATATGTATCTACTCCGTAAGAGGGGAGATTATCTTGAGCAACATAGTAAATATCATTGAAGATGATGGTATCGTTCACCCAGCCCGCTACCATTCCGTCGCGGCCGTTCGAGGTGGCGTTCGAGACGGTTACGTCAGCTACGAAGCAGTTGAATACGTTACCCTCTTTATTGGTATCACCCGCCATAACAGATACGTGAGCAGCTTTACCGATAAGTCCGCCGAGAGCGGTCTTTTCGGGGTGGCATTCTGCCGTTGCCTTGAAATTTACGCCGATAACGTAGCAGTTGTTAATGTCGCTTGCAACGCTGCTTGCGCCATGGCAGCCAACGATTCCGCCTGCGGGCGCAAAACCGGTACCGGAAATATCAGCAGTGAAGTTCTTTACAGAGCAACCCTGGATAGAGGTGGCACCCGCACAGCCTACGATACCGCCGACATAGTGGTTCTCGAACTCTGCTGCGGGATAATCATCGGGAGATACCTGACCGATGTAAAGATTTTCTACCGAGCAACCAATGAGCTTGAGCTGTCCCTTTGTCGCCTTCGTGGTGGCACAACGTCCTACGATACCGCCGGGCTGAGTACCGTACACTTCGGAATTCATTACTCGGCAATTAATGATTGCAGCAGCGCCTGTTTCAGCAGTACAGGAAAGAAGACCGGCAACCGTGCCCGCATACTTGAGCGATATTACCTTTGCACCGTCGATAGTGAGATTCTTGATAAAGCCGTCGGCAACTCTTCCGAAGAGTCCGCCGTACTGTTCCGAGGAATTTGCAGGATCAGTCTTTACGTTCAGATTTGAAACGGTATGGCCGTCGCCGTCAAAGGTACCGCGGAAGTAGTTCTTCGCAACTCCGATGGGAGTCCAAAGATTATTTCCGAGGTCGAGGTCTACCGTGAGCTTGAAGAACTCACCCTCGTAACCGGTGACAGCGTCGTTAACCTGCTTTGCAACGAAAGCAAGATCGTTTTCACTCGAAATGAGATAAGGATCGAACTCTGTTCCGGAGCCAATAAGAGAGGCGGAAACAGAAGAACCATCCCATACAGCGGATGCTGAAGGGATCATGATCATCATCATAGATGCAAGCATTGCCCAAACAATGACAATTGAGGTAAATCTTTTCATTTTAAATACCTAACCTTTCATTAATAAATGATTTATTTTCAGCCGAGACAACAAGCGGCAAAAAACCAAATAATAATTATGTACATAAAAATACAAAATGCGAGTCATACGGTTAATGCTCTTTCGACTCACAATGATACATTATCTTTATAAAATTATACAACAAACCTTACGATTTGTCAACCTTTTTGGGAGAATTTCCACATTATCGGGGTCTATTCTTTTACTTTTTGTTCCACTCCGGCATACTTTATTACTCTTTTTTCTTGTTTTTTACAAAAACTATCGAAAAATTCCATATATTATTTTATTTATTATATAAATTATATTTGCATTTTGCTTTATTACATGATATAATAACAATATCAAAAATAACGAGGCTGAACAATGGAAGCAATGAAACATATCGGATTCAGAAAAAAGAATACGATGGATATGACGCAAGGGAGTATTGCAAAGAATATTCTGCTCTTTGCCCTCCCACTCCTCGTCGGAAATCTTTTCCAACAACTTTATAATCTTGTTGACACGTGGGTCATAGGTCAAACGGGCAACGACGAGGCTTTTGCGGCTGTAGGAAGTGTCGGACCGATCATCAATATACTGATCGGATTCTTCCTCGGATTTTCAAGCGGAGCGGGAGTAATCATATCCCAATACTTCGGCGCAAAGGATGAAAGATCCGCGAGCAAGACGGTTCATACGGGAATGGCTCTGACGCTCGTTATGGCGGTCGTCTTCACTATTCTCGGCGTGACCATGACTCCCCTCGTTCTGAAGCTGATGCTCGGAGGCGAAGCGTCTGCGGGCGAGGCATCGGTATTCAACGAAGCCAAGACCTATCTGACGATCTATTTTTCGGGCGTTATCTCGCTTATGATCTATAATATGGGCGCGGGATTTCTGCGCGCGATCGGCGACTCGCAGAGACCCTTCTATTTCCTTATTGCCGCAGCGATCACCAATACCGCTCTCGACCTTCTTTTTGTATTCGTATTTGAAATGGGAGTTGCGGGCGTTGCGCTTGCGACCGTGATAGCGCAGACGCTTTCCGCGATCCTTACGCTCATCACGCTCTTCCGAAGCAACACCTGCATCAAGCTTCATATAAAACAGATCGGCATTGATAAGGATCATCTTATGAAGATCATAAAGGTCGGCTTCCCCGCGGCGATCCAGATGGCTATCACTTCATTCTCTAACGTATTTGTTCAATCTTACATTAGCAAAGCGACCATCCCCGGTCTTGCGCTTTCGCCAAAGGAGATGCAAACCGTATCTCTTGCATCCTGGACGGCATATTCCAAGATCGACCAATTCATCTTCCTGCCGATACAGTCTATCGGTCTCGCAGTCACTACCTTTGTCGGTCAGAATCTCGGCGTAAACGACACAAAACGCGCAAAGAGGGGCACTTACGTCGGACTTCTTATGGCGGGCATATCCGCGGTTGCTATTATCATCCCGATAATCATCTTCGCTCCCTTCTGGTCCTCAATATTCAGTGATACGCCCGAGGTCGTGGCCAACTCCGCGATACTGCTGCGGTTCATCTCGCCCTTCTACGTTTGCTGCTGTGTAAATCAGGTCGTCTCCGCGGCTCTTCGCGGCTCGGGAAACACAACGGCGCCGATGGTCATCATGCTCTCGACCTTCGTTGGCTTCAGACAGGTCTGCCTCTTCGTTATCTCAAATTACATTTCAAACACTCTCGTTCCCGTCGGCATGTCATATCCCCTCGGATGGCTCGCCTGCGCGACTACTTTGCTGATATATTTCAGCAGATTCAATATGTCGAAGACGAGAATCGTTTCCCAATAAACACAAAGCCCCTTTGACCTTTTTGGTGCAAAGGGGCTTTATATTATTGTTCAAATTATTAATTGAAATTAAGCTCGTTGACGACCTTGCCGTCAGCGGTACGAACTGCGAGAACGCATCCGCGCCAGTAGGTCTTGGAGTTCCAGTTGCAGGCTGCGACCTCGAGGGTCACCTCCTGCCCCTCAAACTGACGGAGCCACTCGTACTGTCCTGCGCCGGAGCAGTATAGGGTGATCTTATCGCCGCCCGAAGCGAGGCTTACACCGGAGGAATATCCGCCGCCGGTGAACTCAACGGTTGCCTTGAGAACGAATACTGTGGTAGAGTAGTCAACCTTTGCATCAAGCGCGTAGAACTCGGCAACGCTCTTATCGGTTACGAAGAAATCGGTGCAGTAATCGTGGCTGCCATAGTAATTTGCAACGACTTTACCGCCGTCGATAGCAGACTGACCAAAGTATGTGTCGCCGCCCTTGGTCTTATGGAATCTCTTACCCTCGATAACGACCTCGTTACCGATCTCGATGCCGTCGAATACTGCCTTATCGCAGAGAACAGCGATGATGCCTGTGTTGTCGATGAGGTAGAAGCCCGACTGGTTTACAAGAGAAGGACCGACGATACCCTTGACGGTAACCTTGCTGTCAAGTGCCGCGTCGATTGCCTCCTTGACTGTGATCGACTCTATATTCTCGGAAGCGTTAACGGTGAACTTGACAGTATCGCTGTAGCTCTTGCCGTTATATTCCGCGGTAACGGTCACGTTTGCACTACCTGTTCCGAGGCAATGGAGAACGAGCTTGCCGTTTTCTTCGCTGATCGAAACGACAGCGGTGTTATCGGAGGTGTAGCTGAGCTTTACGCCGCTGAATCCGAGAAGATCGGAGGAAACGGTTGCGAGAAGCTCGATAGCGGGGTCACCCGTGAAGGTGGTTGCTGTAAACTGAGGAATGCCGTGGTACTTGACAGCGAACTCAGCGGGATTAACGCTCGTCTTGTCAAAGCCCTCGTCGAATACCGCGATGGGGAGGAATCTCCAGAAGCAATCGGAAGCGGTGGACTTTGCATTGAGAGCCATTACGTAAACGGTGCAGATCTTGCCGTCGAATGCGCGGAGCCACTCAAAGTCGCCGCCGTTGCACTGAGAGTAGGAATAGGTACCGGTAGTACCGTCAAGATCGTTGATGTAATAATTGGTAAATCCGCTGCCGGGAACTTCCTTGATGAGCGCGGTTACCTTGTAGATAACGGTGCTGATGTCCTCGGTTACGGGAGTGTCAAGGATATCCTTGACGGTAGTGGTGGTGATCCAGGTCTTATCGAAATCGTTCTTTGCCTTATCGTTTGCAAGGATCCAGGCGTTTGCAAGTTGATTGCATCCCTTGTAGCCGAACTTCTGCGCGTTAGCCTGCTCGGTCTCGAGGATCCACCAGGTCTTCTCTGCCGCTACGGTGATCTTGTTGCCCTCGGAAACCGAAGCTGCGAGGTCGCCGTCGTAAACGTAGATAGAGCCTGTCGCATCAACGAGGATAACGCCCGAGGGGACCATTCCCGTTGCATACGTGATCTTTGCTACAACGCCCTCGACCTTGATCTTTGCGCCCTCTGCAGCCTTGCGTGCGTCTGCTATGGACATTGCGGTGTAAGCCGACTCGTCGATGGTGTTGTGCTTGAACTCAACGATATACGCACTCTTGATCTCGAATGTGCCGTTGAAATTCTGTACGGTGCAGTAAAGCTTGACGGTATCACCCTTGACGGGCTTATCTGCCATAGCTGCGTAATCAACTGTGCCGTCAGCGTTCTTGCTGTTGTAAACAGAAATAGTGCCCGTCTTATCGCTGATATACATTGCGCCGTATGCCGCGTTTGTTACCGAATCAACGGTAGCCTCTACGTAGTATCTGCCCTCTGTCACCTGATTTGAGGAAAGAGGAAGCGCAAGCATTTCGGCAATCGTGAGAGTTTTTCCGAATTCGGGAAGCTTGGGAGTCTCGGGAACGTAGCCGTTCTGCTTGAGCTCGATAAGTCTGCCGTTCTGGATCTCCTTGGTATTGCCCTTATAATTCTGAAGAGTACCGTGGAGGAGCACCTCGTCGCCTACTACGGGCTTCTTGGTCATAGCGTCGTAACGGATGCTTCCGTCCTCGCTGTAGGTGCCGTAGACCATAATGGAGCCGGTAGCGTCCTCAATGATCATCTGACCGAAGGTCTCACTCTGGATCTCCTTGACGATACCGCGGATGTAGTATCTCTCGGAAGACGCGGATTCTACGAACTGCTCGCAAAGAGCAAGAGCCTCCGCGATTGTGATAGTAGGATATTTCACAGCCTCGCCCGTTGTCTCATCGGGTGCATCGGTCACCTCGTCGGTGACGGCGTCTGTCGTCTCATCGGGGGCGGGGTCTGTAGACTCAACCGTAACGTCGGGAGCAGATGTGTTGTTCGCGTCTGTTGTAGCCTCGGGAGCAACGTCGGGTCCGCATGCGGCGAACATGGAAATTGCCATAACGAGGATCAGCATAAGCGACGTGATTCTCTTGAAATTCATTTCTCTTTTCCTTTCGGTTTTTATTTGACCCGACTATTATACCCTATTATTTTCGACAAGTCAAGACAAAATAAGCTTTTATTTTTAAACAAAATATAAAACCCGCGCTTTTCGGATAAAAACGCGGGTTTTGTCTTGTTTTATACAGATTCTCAATTACGGAATTACTTTGAAACCTTGGCGAACACCTGCCAACCTTTCTCATCGCTGTAGCAAGCGAAGAGACCCGTTGAGGCATTCGAGATAGACGTATAATTGAAGGTTATAACAATATTTCCGTCGGTATCGATAACACCTTTATTACCGCCCTGGAAGCCGAGTACCGCAAGTCCCTCGATGAAGGGTGCGGCATAGGTGTAGATAGGCTGAGCGACCCAATAGCCGTCGCGGTGGTAGTAGCCGTATCTGCCGTTACGTTCAAGAAGGAATATGCTGTCAGAGTATGATACGAGCTTGTAACCGTCCGGGATCAAGGATACCTCTTTGCCGTTCTTGTCAATGAGAACCTCGTAATCATCCTCATAAGTATTGAGGTTATGCGGACGTCTTTCAACGACGCGCATTCTGATAAGCCCGTCATCGTAGAAGTAGTGTCCGAGCATGTACTCGTCGCATTTAAAGGGCTCGGTATAATACTTGAAGCGCCAATGCTCACCGTCACCGCTTCCCGACAGATATGTATCATAGAGATATGCTGCGCTGTTTCCGCTGGTATTGATGATCTTAACGATACCGTTTGCATCTACAGTATATGCGCGATCCTCGCTGAAATTATATGCCTTGGCATATTTGAAATCGGTCTTCCAGCTTATGGTCTGGGTAATATAAGAATTGTAGGTATACTTATTTGTAATAGTCTTGGAGAGATCTACCTTCGGTTTTGAGGAACGATAAGTAAAACGGTAAGCGCCGTAGCTGACGTCAAGCGTGATCTTATCGGGAACGCCGTCTTTGTTCTTATCGTCTTTCGATTCGGAAATAATCGATCTCGACAACAAAGGATTAATAATCGTCTCCTCGGTGATCACATGAGTATTTTCTTCCACAGGCGCGGACGTCTCGGGTTCAACCGTGGTCTCGGGTTCAACCGTGGTCTCGGGCTCAACCGTGGTCTCGGGCTCAACCGTGGTCTCGGGCTCAACCGTAGTCTCGGGCTCAACCGTGGTCTCGGGTTCAACCGTGGTCTCGGGTTCAACCGTAGTCTCGGGTTCAACCGTGGTCTCGGGTTCAACCGTAGTCTCGGGTTCAACCGTGGTCTCGGGTTCTGCCGTAGTCTCGGGTTCAACCGTAGTCTCGGGTTCAACCGTAGTCTCGGGTTCAACCGTAGTCTCGGGTTCAACCGTAGTCTCGGGTTCAACCGTGGTCTCGGGCTCAACCGTAGTCTCGGGCTCTGCCGTAGTCTCGGGCTCAACCGTAGTCTCGGGTTCAACCGTGGTCTCGGGTTCAACCGTGGTCTCGGGTTCAACCGTGGTCTCGGGTTCAACCGTGGTCTCGGGTTCAACCGTGGTCTCGGGTTCAACCGTGGTCTCGGGTTCAACCGTAGTCTCGGGTTCAACCGTGGTCTCGGGAGGTCTTGTTATATCGCCGGATTCAACTCCCTTGATAATCTCTTGCAGCTTCTCCGCAAACAATCTGTTATAATATTTTCCCTCGTCCGTAATAACCGCTACGTCTTTCGCAAACTTAGGATAATACAGATAAAGCTGTTCGGCAAGACGGGCGTCAACACCGTATCTGGTATAATAGCTTGTCGTATCAAGAGTATAAGTCTCGGTGATCATCTGCCACGTGCTGTATATCTGATACTTGCAGTCAGATTTACCGAAATCGGGATTGTAGTCGAAATACAATCCGCGGCTGTCGCAATCGGGATTGAAATCCGAGATCTCGAATTTTCCCGTGCTTTCATCGAGATAATAATAGACGTTATTGAAGTAGAACACGGGGCGGTCGGCTTTATCGCGAGTATAAGCCGGAATAACCTCGAATCCGGGATATTCACCGATAAATGTACCGTCCGATTTATAGATGCTTACACGTTCCTCATCAGAATAATCACGTCCGGTTATACCCGAAGTTACGTCTCCTATGTCGGAATCAATGATGATATATCCCATATAAAGCTCAAGCGTCGGACGCTCACGGCTCTGCGTAGCAAAATAGCTGATCTCACGGTGAGCTTCGCCGTAATTCATCTTCATCTTGACTCGTACTCTCTTGTAACTACCCAAGGAATACTGATCAAGCTCGTCCGCATCAAGGATGACTTCCGCAAGCTGCATCTCGGGGTTATAATCCGACCACGTGATCTTGTATCCCGCGGCAAGGAATTCGGCGAGTGTAGAGGGTCCCTTCGGATATTCGGGATCATCACTTCCCGTTGTTGCGTCGGGAGAAGTCGTTCCGGGTACTCCGGATGATTCGGATGATGACGACTCGGGTGCCAAAGTGCCGGAAGACGGCGATGAAGTTGAGGGGGGCTGAGTGATATCATTGATATCTCCCGTGAAATCGGAAATATTAGTTCCCGTCCCAAGAGATCCGAGTATATCCTGTAACGTTTCGTCATCATACTCCTCTTCCCCACGCTTTATGAAGGAAAGCTCATAGTATCCGAGAGAGTATGTTATTGTTGCAAAAGCAGTTGCCGCCAAAAGCAGAAAGGCAACTCCTCTTTTTGCGATCTCATTAAACAAACGCATGTTTTTCTCCAAAATTTATATGTTGAATATCATTTGTGATATTTAGTACCTTTGATTATATTGAACGCGCGATAGACGGATTCAAGCAGCATAACGCGGAACAATTGATGAGGGAAAGTCATCTTTGACAACGAAAGCTTATAGTCTGCCGCAGCCTTTACTCTTTGCGAAAGTCCGTGGGAGCTTCCGATTATCAGACAGATCGCAGAAGATATCTGCGTCACGTTTTCGATATGCTCCGCAAAATCCTCGCTTGACATCTGCCGCCCTTCAACGGCGAGCGCGATAACGTGCGAACGGGGAGGAATGGCGGCGAGAATTCTCTGCGCCTCGTCCTCGAGCGCGGCATCTATATGACTTTGCGATGGATTATCGGGAAGACGCGCTTCCTTCAGCTCGCAAAGCTCGACCTTGGCAAACGCTCCGAGACGTTTGATATATTCGGCAGCGGCATCTCGCAGATACTGCTCCTTAATATTGCCCAGAACGATAAATTTCAGATTGATCACTTTTATTTCCTCATCAAAGATTGAATAGCACGGGAACAGCGGGCTCGGCTACCGCAAGCTCAATCTTGTTCATTACGTCAAGGAGCGCCGCGGTTGAGGCACGGACAGCAAGCTCGGGAGTATTATTGATCTCGGAAAGATGCGCAAGCAAAAGCTGTGAGGTTCCGTTATCTGCAAGGAATCTTGCGAATTCCGCTCCGCTTTCATTGGAAAGATGACCGTACCGCGAAAGTATTCTCTGCTTAAGCTCGGGAGGATACGGACCGCGGAGAAGCATATCGACGTCATGATTCGACTCGATAACTGCCGCCGCACATCCGCAAAGCCCCTCGCGGACTCGCTCAGTCACGTGGCCGAGGTCGGTAGCAATGCCTACGCTTCTTTCTCCGACTTCAAAGCGGTATCCGACCGAGCCGAAGGAATCGTGGTCGGTGGGAAAGCTTTTCACGTTTATCTCACCGACAGTCTCTTCAAAAACTATGGGATGCTCAACGAGTACCTCACAGCATTTATTCTCGAGATCTGCGCAAACTGCCGCACTGGCATGCACGGGAGTATGATAATGCGAGCTCCAAACCTTGAGAGCCGAGGTATGGTCGCTATGCGAATGGGTGAGGAAAATTGCGGAAATATCCTCAGGCATGATCCCAACCGAAGCAAGCGCGTTTTTTATGTACTTTGTCGAGCGTCCGGCATCTACAAGGATCGCGGTATTGCGATACTTAATAAGGGTACAATTTCCTTTTGAGCCCGAGCAAAGTGTTCCGATCGTCAGCTCGCTCATCACTTGCCGAGAAATCCATCGATCACAAAAAGGCGGAAAAGATCAACAAGAAGCGTGACTATTACGGGAAAAATGATCATAAGAAGGGGTCTTGAACGGCGCTCGCGATCGGCAACGTCGGCAAGATACTCTTCCTTTTCGTCATGAGTCATCGTATCGGGGAGCATCTCGTAAGTTACGCCGCTGCCCGTAAAGGCACGGTTGATGATAAAATACGCAATAATCAGTACCGAAGCAATTGCTACGTATCCGATAACAACGACTTTCCAGAAGGTGAAGTTGATAAGATAGAAATATAAACCAAGCGAGATCGCGCAAAACAGCACGAGAAGAAGCATGCGCTTCCAATTAAAGGCATTTACAGCCTCGGATACGCTTTGGTGTTGTGAATTTTGTCCTTTTTTCATGGCGGACGTTCCTTTCAAAAATGGATTAAAATACTCTTACGGCACCCGAAAGTCTGATCTTGAGCAGATAGCAGGAGCCCTTTCCGAATACGCTCTCAAGCAGAGATACGAATCCTTCTGCGGCAGACACGGGGACGTATGCCTGAACAGTTCCGGCAAAGCCTCCGCCGTGAACACGCCAAGCGGTCGGTTGGTCAAGCGACGAAAGATAGCTCTCGCAGAGGTTCAGCGCAAGGGAAAGGCCTTGCTCGGACACGTTTGCGGTGGTATATACGTTCTGAAGATAACAGAAGGAGGATCTTCCCGAAGCGAGAACGCCAGAGAAATATTTTTCAATATCTCCTGACTTGAGAGCGCTCTTCTGCTCAGCTACGCGGTCGTTCTCGGCAAAGAAATGGAAGGCACGGAGGATAGCTCGGTCGCCGACCTTCTCGCGGAGCGCGGGAACAGCCTTGATAAGAGCCTCGCGGTCGGTCTCGCGCAGAACACTTGCACCGAGCTCAGCCGCAACAGCCTTCATCTCTGCGGGGACAGCGGCGTAATCGGGCGTGAGATCGGCGTGGTTTCCGCCGGTGTTAACGATGCAGAGGCAATAACCCGCCTTGGTAAGATCGAAATCGACCTTTTCAACGCAGGGAGCAGACGTATCTGCAAAATCGATAGAAACGATACCGCCCGCGGCGCAAGCAACCTGATCCATAAGACCGCATGGCTTGCCGAAGAATTTGTTCTCGGAATACTGAGAAATCTGTGCGAGAGTGACAAAATCAACCTCACCCGAGTTATAGAAATGGGAAAGGATAAGTCCTACCATATTCTCAAAAGCCGCGGACGAGGAAAGTCCCGAGCCCTTGAGAACGCTCGAGGTCGTGCAAGCGTCATAGCCGCCCGTGCGGAAGCTGCGGCATCTGAATCCGTCCGCAACACCCGCGATAAGTGCGTCCGACTTGCCGAATCTCGATTCATCCGGAGTATTGTAAGTATCAATATTTACCACGTCTTCGGGGAAGCCCTCGCTCTTGATACGGATGACGCTGTCCTCGTTTTTTGCCGCCACGGCAATAATATCAAGGTCGATGCTGCCCGCGATCACGCAACCGTGGTTGTGGTCGGTGTGGTTACCCGAAAGCTCGCTTCTGCCGGGAACCGAGAAAAGAGCGATATCGCGGTCCTCGCCGTAGCGCGAAGCAAATTCGTCGATAAGAGCGGCGTATCTTGCT
The DNA here is from genome assembly GCA_017411805.1 of Clostridia bacterium. Taxonomy (GTDB): domain Bacteria; phylum Bacillota; class Clostridia; order Oscillospirales; family CAG-272; genus CAG-390. Next base: position 33,854 of record JAFQPI010000062.1, on the reverse strand, counting down.
CTCTGATGCGCAAGTGCAGACTCATCCGAGCCGTATAGCTTTGCAAAGCGGACGTCGAGCGCGCGCGAAAGTATATTTTCTTTTAATGTCAATGCATTCATAGCAGTTCCTCCCGAAGGTAAGAAATATTCAATTTATTATAACACTCAAGTGTTTAGTTCAGTTAAATATTTTGTGTATCAATTCTTAATATTTGTTAACCAAAATAATTGATAAATGCGTCATCTATCAAAATGAACTGCAATTATTCTTGACATTAAGTTAGAATTATTGTATAATTTAATCACCTTATTTATCTTATAAAAGGAGACGGCAAATGGCAGTTTTCAATTATAAAACAAAAGGAGAACTAACTCTGCAGGGTAAGCAAAAAATATATTTCTGCGCACATCCTCGCGATTACAGCTTGTATTTTGAAAGGATCAAGAATGACATTCTGAACACCCTTGAGGACGAAGGCAATACAAGTTGCGCCTTATTATATCTCGAAGACCCTGCCGCCGAACGCGATGAAGATTTTTTCTTTGATCTAAAGGAGATGGACTTGTTCGTTATGCCGGTAACGTACAAGCTATTGAATACGCCAAATCCTGCTCTTGATTCTGATTTCCGCTTTGCGGTTAACAATGATATCACGGTCCTGCCCATAATATTGGAACCCGAGCTGAACGATGCATTCAATGAAAAATGCGGCAATCTGCAATATCTCGATACTACTTCGAAAGATATTACGGCGATTCCTTATAAAGAAAAGCTTGCGGATTATCTGTCGTCCCATCTCATTGACAATGAGCTTTACGAAAAGATCCGCCGTGCATTTGATGCGTATATCTTCCTCAGCTACCGCAAAAAGGATCGAGTTTACGCTCAGGAACTAATGCGGCTTATACACAAGAACGACTTTTGCCGCGACATCGCGATATGGTACGATGAATTTCTGACTCCCGGCGATAATTTCAATGATTCCATCAAGGCGGCTATCGAAAAGAGCGAGCTCTTCACGCTTGCAGTCACACCAAATCTTGTGAGCGAAAGCAACTACATAATGTCTGTGGAATATCCGATGGCTCGCGGTGCAAACAAACCGATTATTCCCGCAGAGCTTATCAAGACCGACCTCTCCGAGCTTTCCGAAAAATATCCCGATATTCCCGATTGCATTGACGCTCATGATGACAATCAGCTTTCCTCATCGTTGGCAAACGCTCTTGCAAATATTGCCGTTCGTGAGAATGACAAAGATCCCGAGCATAATCTTTTTATCGGACTCGCTTATCTTGGAGGCATCGACGTTGAAAAAGACTTTGAGCGCGCGCTTTCTCTGATAACCTCCGCCGCGGAAGCGGGGCTTCCCGAAGCAATGAAAAAGTTGGTTTCTGTTTACAGCGAAAGATCGGGCTGTTACAAAACGGCATTAATATGGCAAAAGAGATTGACAGACCATCTAAAAAAGATTTATCTGAAAAAAAGAGACGAAGACTCGGCTCATCGGTATTTGAAGGAACTGTGTTACTTCGGCGAGCTTTATGACTATTACTATTTCAGAGAATTCACTAATGAAGAACAGGAAGAAGAACACGGAATCCTCAAAGAGATTTATGAGGACGTACTTAAGACAGGAAAAAGAATTAATCTCAGATTCAAAAAGTCTCGGTCTGCCTTTTATCTTTCAAAAAGTTATATAAACTATGCCAAGCAGCTGAATCTCTTTGATGATAAAGTAAAACACGGCAAAATCCAAAAATACTACCTGCAGGCAATAAAAACCGCAGAAAAGCTTATAAAAAGCACAAGCAACAGAAGCACCAAACGCAATCTCGGAATCATATATAAAAGCTACGCAGACGAGCTCTCATCACGCTTTTATGATGAAAAAGGCTACAAAGTAATAAACAATTACTATCTGAAAGCAACTAAGATATTCGAAGAGCTCGCCGACGAATATGATACAGTCTCGGCAAAATATGATCTTGCGGAAATTTATTACGATATGGGTGTCTGGACGAACGATTCGAGCGATGAGTTTTTTTCCAAACACATCTCAATTCTGCAAAGCTTAGCCGAAGAAAACGGATCGGTTGATTCAATGAAAGAGCTTTCGTTCGCTTACCGCTCCGTTGCATACCATAAACAATCGAGCAACGATCTTGACGGCGCGGAGTATTATTTCGACGAACACCTGCGGGTATTCGAAGAAGCGGTACAAAAGAACGGTTTTGAAGATGAATACGATCAGCTTGCCACGCATTGCATGATGGCATACTATACTTTGAAAAAAGACAAATACGCGGAGAAGACACTTAAGATATACGATTTATTGATTTCGGAATATCCTGACATTGACCGCTATAAAAAGGCTCGTGAGTGGGCAGAGCACAAAATCGAAACATTCAAAACAAACGATCTCTTTCAGCGTATGATGTCGGGCTGGTAAAAACAACGCCTGCATAATACCGTTAACGATAATACCGCGCCCCGCCAAACGGCAGGACGCGGTATTATTTTTATCTTAAAGTTCAACGCCTCTTGCGGCAAGTACCTTACGGATCTCGGCGGGATCAAGCTCGCGGGGCTCAACTCCGAGAGCGACGCACTTGGAAGCGGCAATTCCCGCGGCTTCGCCCATTGCCATACATATTGCCATGACTCGCCAAGAAGCATGCGCACGGTGAGTGCCCGAGATAGGACGACCGGCTATGAGAAGCCCGTTCGTCTTTATCGGAACGATCGCGCCGTAGGGAATGTCGTAGGGCTGTGCGGGCTTCGAGTACCCCTCTGCCTGTCCGCCACCCTTGGGATTATGGATATCGATGAGGAACCACGCGTTATGAACGATTCCGTCATCGCGGTGGCGTCCGTTCTCAACGTCGCTATCAACTATATATTCAACGCCGCGCACTCTTCTCGATTCACGTACGCCGACGGTGTCTGCAGATGCCCTTATCGCGCAATTCTCAAATCCGGGGATATATTTCTGAAGGAAGTCGACGCACTTCTTGATCTGGTCGCGGAGCTCGAGCTCTGCCTTGCCCATATCCGAGGGATCGAGGGGAGAAAGGTCGTTGACCTGAGTTGCATTGACGGAACGCTCGCCGGGGCGTGACGTTCTGTGAAGTCTTACGATCGTAACGAACTCGGGAAGCTCGCCCTCGCGGTTCTTCTGCTTGCAAAGCTCACGGTATTCCAGACCCGCAAACTCGCCCGCGGGGATCTTTATCGGGTCGCTTCCGCCCCAGACGCTGATGGCAATGCTCTCGTCAACTCCTGTCACGGTAAACTCAAGTGTCATTGGCTGAAGTCCGCCGTCACTCTCGCGTCCGATCTCGATCTCGGCACCCGCAGCGGCGGCAACACAAGCGTCACCCGTGGAGTCGACCGTCACTTTTGCGCGGATTGCACGCAGACCGTTTTGCGTTGCAAATATCGCGCCTGTCACCTTACCGTTCTCAACGAGCGAATCAACGAACGCCGCGCCTACCCAAAGCTCAACTCCCGCGTCGGATATCATTCTGTCGAGGACGATCTTTGCAGCCTCGCGGTTGACCGGCACCTCGCGTCCGATCCTCGTTCCCGTAGTCGGAACGGTGCCTTTATCTATCTCGGAAAGTCTTCTTACTATCTCGTCATAATAGGTTCCTCCGCCGACCTCGCCGAGGATGGGATCGACGTTGCCCATAGTCAGCATACCGCCGACCGAGCCGTAACGCTCGCAAAGAATAACCTTTGCTCCCTCTCTTGCCGCGGATACGGCGGCGCATACGCCCGCGGGTCCCGCACCTACAACGAGAACGTCGCATTCGCGTACAACGGGTACCTTGCTCTGATAAGTAATACAATCAGCCATTTTACTCTCCTTGTAAACGTGTTATATCATCTTAATTATACCACCCGCGGAAGAAAAAGTCAATAATGACTTGACAAAAACGCTTCGGTAAGCTATAATAACAGCAGAATAACAAAAGGACGGCGACAATATGAAACGCATTTCTATCATTTTTGCCCTTCTCCTTCTCTCGCTCACCGCTCTTCTCTGCTCCTGCGAGAAGACAGAGGCTCCCGAGACCTCGGACACGACGACCGAAGCTCCCGCTCCCGAGTCGTCCGAGATCGAGGAAACTACCCTCGAGGTAACCACGGAGGAGATCACAACATCCGCGCCCGAAACAACCAAGGAGGAAATTTCAATGCCCAAGACGATCAGAATCGGCAGCTACAACATCAAGCACGCCGCAGATGCAAATCTCAACCTCAATACCATCGCAGAGGTCATCAAAGCGCAGAATCTCGACATTGTAGGACTGCAGGAGGTCGATAAGAGAACCAAGCGTTCGAACTACATCGATCAGCCCAGAATGCTCGCCGAGGCGGCAGATATGCCCTACTACGTTTTCGTACGCGCTATCGACTATCAGGGCGGTCAGTACGGTACTCTCATTCTCTCGAAGTATCCGATCGTATCCTCGGAGGTCATTCCGCTTGAATCCTGGGACAAGGAAGGAAGATCCCTCGGTCATGCCGTAATCGACCTCGGCGGCATGCAGCTCGATTTCTTCAACACACATCTTTCCTTTGAGGACAAGAGCCTCCGCGGACTTCAGTTCCTTGAGGTCTCCGAAAAGACCGATGCCTGCAAAAACTACATAGTCACCGGCGACTTCAACACTGCCGACTTCAGTGAATTCAGAGTCATTTCGGGCAGTCTCATCAACAACGATATCCGCAACTATCCCACCTTCCCCTCGAACAAGAGTCCTATCGATAATATCATCTATTCGGATGCCTTCAAGGAAGTCTCTTCGGGTTACGTAAGCAAGAGCTACTCTGACCATTGCCTGCTTTGGGCAGAGTTTGAGATCAATTAAAATCCCGAATAATTAAAGCAAAAAGACAGAGAATCCAATCATTCTCTGTCTTTTTTGTTTTATTCTGTCTCGTCGCGTTTGACGAGTTCCTTCACGTCTCCGTATATCTCAATCGCGGCAAGAGTCACTCCGTCTGCGGCGCTTTGGCTTACGTTGTCAAGCACGAGGCGGTCAATAACGGTATCCGCGCTGATCTTCAAAAGAGGCGCTGCGGTTGCTTGTTCCTCGCGGCGATGGATATTGCGCAGAACGACGTTTCCGCAACGCGCGCCGCACTCAAACTCGATGATCGCGCGCAAGTCGACGTTCTTTTCCCACATACGAAAGCATCCCTCTCCGAGAGGAGTATAGCTTTTGCGCGCTCCGAAATTTTCAAGCGTGACGTTGTCAAACCATACCTCGCCCGGACGTTTATTGTGATTTGAGATGACGATGGCATTATGGCGGTAATCGCCGTAAACACCGTCAACGCGGACGTTACAAAGCTTATATCCTTCGCCCGAGAGTAATCTGACTCCCGAAAATCCGTTGGCAGCGGTGATATTGTGAATGTACACGTTCTCGATGTTGCCGAGAGAAACCTCAGCATGCGGCTCGTCGTACGTGGTGAGCGAGACCATATCGTCGTTCGTTGTGCCGCAAAGGTTTTCGATAACTCCGTCGCGTGCGGGACCGTTGATATGCACGCCGTCGGTAGTGCCGAAATGCCAATTGTAGTCAAAGAACAGATCTCGTGTTACAAATCCGCGGACGTCGCCGATCTGTACGCCATAGCTGACGGGATCCTTTACCGTGAGTCCCTCAAGCTTTATGCGGTCGATATGCGCAAACCGCATAAGCTTTCCCTTGAATAGCTCGGGGCTGTAGGGATCGTCAAGGCGGTGGCGGGCTTCGTATTCGCCGTCAAGCCCCATCGCATCGCAATTGCCGTCCCAGATACCGCCGAAGATCTCGACGTTCTCATCTCTGCCTCCGCCCGCGAAATGCTCGTTCTCAATAAGAGCACAACGTGAAAGCGGGGCGGCAAGAAGTCTTGCTCCGGGGGATAAAACGAAGCGTGTATTCGAGTGAATAATCAGAGGCTTGCTGATAAGATAGGTACCCGGCTTGTCGATCGTGACAATACCGCGCGCGTCAAGCAACTGCTGTATTTCAAGGGTATCGTTATGCTCGCCGTCTCCGTAGATCATATCTTTACTTTGCGAGAGCCGCTTTCTTCGCCTCGACCTCGTCTGCAAGGTGGCGGGCTACCTTTGCGGCGTGTCCGAGCGCCGACTGCATAAGTTCCTTTGTGGGGAATCTGTCGTAGAAATGGAGCACCTCGAGGTTCATATTGCCCTCGTATCCGATCTCTGCGAGAGCGGATGTGACCGAGTTCCAATCGTGCTTCCCGACGTAAGGGAGCCAATGGCGGTCACCCTTGAAATCGGTGTCCTGAACGTGGAGCATGGTCAGCTTGTCCTTCGACATTCCGCGGATGAATTCTGCGGGATCAACGCCGACGACTGCGGCGTGTCCGATGTCACAGCAAGTCACGAAAACGTCGGAATTGAAGGAATCGCGGTAAGCGTTCATCTCATCTGCGGTTCCGAGTACGCCGATATAGTTGAAGTCGCCGTTTTTCTTCTTTATGAAAAGATTTTCCATACCGATCTTGAGGTTCAGCTTCTCGGCAATTGGAATGAGATCCGAGAAGAAGGGACGGTTGTATTCATAAACGTCAAAGCTCTCGTCCTCGGGAATACCGTACTTTACGGTATGTACGACGATCTGGGGGATGCCCATCCATGATGCGAACTCAAGGCTGCGCAGGAGATTATTGTAATGAACCGAATTGCCGATTTCTCCGTAGCGTGTCTCGAAATCCGAGTGAGCCTGCGGGAAGCAGATGCCGATCTTTTCCGCGTAGTTGCGCAGATCGTAAGCCAGAGCCTTGCGCTCCTCGTCGGGAAGATTGAGGATATCGTTATCGGGCTGCATCTTGAAGAGTGAGTAGTCGATTCCGTCGAAACCCGCCTCCTTACACATTCTGATGGACTCCTTGTCGCCGTAAGCATAACGCATGACGCTGTTGTCGGTTGAAATGATCATGATCTTTCTCCTTTGAGAATAAATAATGTATTTACATCATTATATCATTTTCGGAGATAATTGTCAATAAATCGAAAAAAATTTATTCCGTTTCAAAGGGCTCGGCTGAGACCGAAACGTAAAGCGCGCCGATATCGTCGCCGCTGCCCGCCTGCCTTGCTGCGCTGACGGTACGCTTGGCGGCTTGAGTCGTTGATTCGGGTTTTTCCGAGTCAACAGTCTCGAGCAGATCAAGAAGCCAGACCTCAGCTCCGCGCGCGATCCTGCATTCGGGATCGATTCCATCCGAGCCCATCATAATTACGTCGCCGGCACAGAGGTCGATATCGGTTCTTATCGCGGCGATCTGCTTCAGTATCCCGACGGGGAAGCCTTCGGATTCTATCGGAAAGATCTCTCTACCGCGGCGCAGATAGCTTGCCGCCGCGCCGCTCTTGTAGATCGCGGCTTTGCCGGTAAGAAGATCTATCTTCAGAATATCTATACTGACCGAGCATTCCTCGCGATCGGCGCGAAGCCATGCGTTGAGCACAGAGAGTGAGGTCTCAACGCTCATTTTCGCTTCGAGCATCTGTTTGAGAAATCCTATCGAAACGCCCGAGGCAAACGCCGCGCGGCTTCCCTGACCCATTCCGTCACAGATAACGGCGTAAAAATAGTCCTCGCTGTTATCAATCCGACAAATATTGTCGCCGCATGGGTCTCCCTTCTCGGCGGCTGAACGCGCCGCGCCGAAGTTAACGGAAAAACGGCGTCTTGTAACAAACTCAAGGCAGGTACCCCCGCCCGAAGGAAAGAGCATGGGAGGTCCGAGCAGACAGCCCACTGCCTTCTCGAGGCTCTTTCTCAACTCCGCCGCCTTCAGCGTTGAACGCGCGAGATTTACATTTTCCGCCCTGATAACCGTCCTTCTCTTTCCAACCACACTGAGAGAAGAGAATCTTATGCTCGCGTCGCGAAGTATTCTTTTTACGCGTTCCGTGCGCTCCATATCCTCGGTATTCTCATTCTGATCCTCCGAGACAGCCTCGGCGAGCGCGGCGGAAACGGCACGGTAGTCTGCGGAAAACCCAGACAATCTGCCGTCCTCAAGGCATTCACGGATAAGCTCGGTGGCTGCGGTATTAACACCGTCGGTTATTTCGTCAAGGAAAGGACAGCGTTTTTGCATATATTCGGGAAGGTCAGAAGTTTCAACGTAGCCCTTACTCAATACCGCTGAGCAAACCTTGGATATTATATCAAGCGTTGATGCGTATTCGAGATTCCAGCACAGATTTCTGTTCGGACATTTGAAACAAACCTTATCGCAAACGCTGTCGCAAGCCGCGCGGAGTTCACCCTCCGTCGGTCGTCGGCGCGTCCTCGCAAGCTCGGAAAAGCTGTCGGCAAGTTTTGCAAACGCCTCGGAAAGCTCACGCATCCTTTCTCTGCTTCCTGCGGGTTTTGCCGGAGCGGACTCTGCCTCGGCGGCGTTTTCGGCTGAAAACTCAAGTCTTTCTCCGAACAGAGATATCAAGCAAAAAACAGCGAGCCCCGCAACCTGCGAGGGAAAGAGCGTTATAAATCCGTCCGCATCAGAATAAAACAGTGAACGCAAAGCTCCGCTTATCGGTATCGAGGTTGCCGCTGCAAGAATGGAAAGATTCATAAAAAGTGCGGCTCCCGCCGCACCGAGAGCATACAGCAAAGCATAGTCAAATCCCGCAACTATACCGCAAAGTGCTCCGGCGGCAATGCCTCTTGCTGCTCCGCGAGTGCGAACCGTGTACAGGATCGAGGCTGTAATCGCAATGTGTACCGGGGAGAGACCGGTAAATTCGAATCCCGCTGCCGCCACGGTCAGAGAAAACAGCAGAATGAAATACGCGGCTTCGCGCAAAAGCTTTCCCGGAGCCGAATCGGCCTCGGGAAGCTGCTCCCGATTTCCTTCAAACAGCGGCATATAAAGTGCGGTCGCCACGGGTGCAACTACGGTTGACGTAATACAACCGCCGAGATCGTATAGATAAAAACCGCCTACGAATGCTCTGTAAAATCCTATAGCAAACGCCGCAACTGCGGCTGTTGCCATGCGAAGATACGCGCTTTCGCCAAATAGAGCCTCCGATATGCGTTCGTTCTTCGGAGGCTCTATCGCGCATCTGACAAGAACGCGCAGTCCCAAGGCAAAAAGCGCACTCAAAGAAAACACAAGTGCTTCGTCTCCGCGCGTCAAAGCGGAAAGAAGCACGCCTGTTATTATATAAGGCATCCCTGCCGGGCTGGCACAAAGCCATGCTATCCCCAGAGGCGCGGCAGAAAAATAAATCTCTGCCCCCGACAGCAAGAATCCCGCCCCGCCGAGAGCAAGATTTATGCAGAGTGCTCGCGGACTATATCCTCTTTTCAAAACCGCGGCTTTTTTCGCAATTTTTTCTGCCGCAATGCCAATACTTTCAAAAGATCTTACAAGCACTCCCTTTTTATCGCGGGGTATACGCCTGCTTTTCATTTTTTCACATCCTTTTCGGTTACTGAAAAAATAATAACATATAAATTGCGAAAAAAAGGTCGAACTTGGACAGCTTGCTAAATTTATCCAATTGCATAAAAAAATATGAAGCTGCAATTCATTTTTTTGAACAAAAAATCCATTCTTTACTTTTTGTTCACATTTTTTGATTCAGATTGATGTATAATTATTTTATCTTTAATCGACTCATTTTGGAGGTGCAAAATGTTAAAAAGAATCACAGCGCTTCTTTTGGCGCTCATCACAATTTTCGCGCTCGTCGGCTGCCAGCCCGCCGGCAGCACCGATTCCACCGCAGACTCAAATAATCAAGACGGTACAAGCGGCGATGTGACCCAGCCCGAAGCGGCTCCCATTGAGCTGACTGCCGAACTTCTCGCGGAATACGTTATACGCAGACCCGAAAACGTCAAGAATGAAAGCATTGAAGCAAGCATTCAGGCTGCCAAGAAGCTCCGCGAATCTATCAAATCCGAGCTCGGCGTTGACGTCCAGCTTCTCGACGACTGGTACAACAAGTCCGAAGGACTGCCCGAAACAGCAAAGGAGATCCTCGTAGGTAAGACAAACCGCACCGAGGCTCAGAACATTATCGCTTCGATCAAAGCAAAGGATTATGCGATCGCGTTTGAAAACGACCGTATCATTATCACCGGCGGAACCGATGATGCTTGCGCAAAGGCTGTTGACTACTTTATCGAGAATTATATCGACGCAGCAAACAAGAAGATCTCTCTTACCGAGCATATGCTTGACGTTGTAGCGTTTAATTACCCCATGGGCAATATCTCGATCAACGGCGTTTCCCTCAGAGAGTACAAGATCGTCCGTCCCAAGAAATGCGATCTCATCACCTACTACACCGCAGAAGTTATCTCCGATTACATCTTCAATAACGCAGGCTATAAGCTTGAGGTCATCGACGACAGTAAGGCTGAGACCGCATATGAGCTTCTCGTCGGCGACACCAACCGCTCGGCTTCCAATATCGGCATTAGCCTCTCCGCAGATCAGTACTCCCTCTCTATCTCCGAGGGTAAGGTAGTAATGCAGGGCGATTACCGCATGGTAGGCGCAGCCGCAAGCACTCTCATCAACACCTACTTCGGACTTGACGGCAAGGACGTTGACGTAACCAATCTTCCCACCGCTCCCGCTGCAGCTGAGTTCACCTTCAAGAAGGCAACCTCGGGCATCATGATGATCGGTGACGGTATGAGCGCAGTTCACTTCGCAGCAGCGATCGACACAGGCGTCATTCCCGAGTTTGTTGCAGATACCCTTCCCTACAAGGCAGAATGCACTACAGCTTCCTATTCCGTTATCCATTCAGGCAAGGCATACACTGACTCCGCCGCTTCCGCAACTGCTCTCTCGAGCGGTTACAAGACCGTAAACGGCTACGTTGGCGTTAACCCCAAGAAGCAGGAAAAGCAGAACATCCGCGAGCTTGCTCACGAATTCGGCGCAAAGACCGCTGTAGTAACCACAGATAAGATCACCGGCGCAACTCCCTCCGGCTACCTCTGCCACTACCCCGACCGTGACGCTACCGCTCAACTTCAGAGCCAGATCGACAATCTTAAGAAGAACGGACTCGTTGATTATACGTACGGAGCAGCTTCCAACAACGGCGCAGACCTCACTAAGTTCGCTCGCGAGGCACTCTCTGTTATCTCCGACAGCGACAAGGGCTTTTTCATCATGATCGAGGAAGCTTACATCGATAAGAACTCGCATAACAACGATCTCACCAAGACCACAAAGAGCGTTAAGATCTACAACGACGTTATCGCATACTGCATCGCTTACACAATGGTTCGCGGCGACGTTATGCTCGTTATCACCGCTGACCACGACTGCGGAAACCTTTCCAAGAAGCCAAACGGCGATTACATTTACAACGCTACAAACCACACCAACAAGAACGTTCCCGTATTTGCTCTCGGCGACGGCGCGGCTGAGCTTATCAACAAGGACGTTATCGACAATACCGATATTCCGAAAGCATTCGCAAAGATCTTCGGCAACAACAACTTCGGTTCGTAATTCAATTATAAAAAACGATCGGGATGATTCATTGAGTCATCCCGATTTTTTGTTATCCGTTCACTTTATAACCGAAGTATTCTCTGACTGCGGCGGAATAAAGAGCTATTGCCCGGCAAAGCGGATCTATATCCTCCTCCACCCCGTCCGAAAGCTTATATGCACAATATTCCGTTACGCTATAGGATATTACGTAATCGTAGCTTACCTTGCCTCCGTCAGTCTGGCAAAGTCTGAAATAATAAGTATCTGCGAATTTCTTTGCGGAGATCTCGTCAAGAGTGAAGGTTCCCTCCTCGTCCTTAAGAACAAAGGATTCGTTTCCTTTAACCATCAAAGAAGATATATCCTTACCCGTAGCCTCTGCCTTCGCCTTGAGCGCGCGGTAGTCGGCATCGGTCCACACGAGCAGCGAAAGATCCGAGCCGCCAACGTTTCCCTCCGCATGCAAACGAAGCGCGACGTTATCAAGCAAAACAAGCTGAGCAGTAGTTATATGTATCGTAGAATTACAATTAACTATGGGAGCGGCATTTGCCCTGATCAGCACCGAGTTATCGCCCCCGAGTCCTCGTTTGTCTTCAGGAAGAACGGAATTAACGGGGAATGAGGAATTATACTTGAAATACTCCTGTGCCTCGCTTCCGTAATTCAGCATCGAAGAAAGCAGGTTATCAAACAGTTCTCCGCTTCCGTAGCTCGCCCTGACATAATCGGCAGGCGAATAGGAGAGCGCGTTGCTTCTGAGCTCACCGACAGCCCCGAAAGAGCTTGACCTTATACAAATCTGAACGGAAAGCGCGTCCCCCATCTTTCTTGACGGAATACCGTCGGTTGTAAAAACGTATATTCCGGCATTCTCGGAATCGGGAGAATATTCGCTGTAATTCCCCGCGGCGTCCTCCGCGATCATCACGACTTCAGCGTCCTTAAGCGAGGATAGATCATCCACCTGCGCAGTAAATTTCAGCGCAATATTATCCTTCAGCAAGAGGCCCACCGATAAGAATCGCATATCTACCGTATGCGCGGCGTATATATACTCGCCGCCGCTGACAGTTTCGCTGACAAGTCCGTTGTTTTTCAGCGATTCGACGGGAAGCGAGGAGCGCACGATTCCTCCGTTGAGGATCAAAGAGTATTTTCCGATATCCAGCGAATAATCGTAGAGCGAAAGCGTTATTCCCGCGCCAAGCTCTATATCCGAGGAAAGTTTAACGTCGCGTTGTGCAAGTACGGTATAATTATATTTTTCGGTATCCGAAGCAGAAGCAACGGCGTCCGAAAAACTTGTGTACGCCACTCTGGAGATTAACTTGCTTCCTTCGTATTTGTCAACGAGGAACTCGGGAAGATCCCCGATCCTCTTGGTATATGAAGGCAGACAGCACCATCCCGATTTGCCGTTATACGTAGTGTATCCCCAATCCCCTTTGATCTCGGTGACGTACATTTGAGTGCCTCTCGGCATAACGTCAAGCGAGGAATAGCCTGTACCGGGTCCGCTGCGCAGGCGCATGCCGGATTCGTAAGTTATCTCATATATACCTTTCGTTGAAACGCTCGGAGTCGGCTCGTCCTCAACGCCGCCTCCCATGGCTGCGGTAAGCTCCTCGTCCTCAAACCATATAAGCCCCTCGAGAGTATACGCGCTTTTTCTGCCGTAATAGGATACAAGCTGATCTATCGTACACTTGATCGCGGAGCCTTCCTTGTAGTATTTGCCTCCGAGAGTGAGATTGAAGCTGTCCGAAAAATAAACGTAACCGTCGATTATTCCGTGTATAAGGAAGGAATGACCGTATTTTTTTCCCGCTGTCGTGCTTGTCCATTGGAAGCCGACGAGAACGTCGGTAACGACGTCTCCCTGGGCGGCGATCTTTTCGAGCGTTTCCTTGAAGGTATCGTTCGTTGCGGGATAATCGTGGATCTTTCTTCCTCCGCCGGTATACGATAAGTTTTTGTAATTATCATATTCGTCGTTTCCGTTGCCGCCGACGTAGCGCGTATTTATGCCGAGCAGGAGAAGCTGAGTGTTCACGTAATGCGCGCAGTAATTCTTGAAGGTCGAATAACCCGTATAGCGTTTTGCCCAGGCATAAGTATACTCGATCCTGTCAACGAGATCGGCTCCCGTGGGGATCTCGACCTCGGCATACGTAGGCAACATCATCGTTGGCATGAGCATACAAACACAAAGCGCGAAAGCCACGATTCGTGAAAATCTCTTTTTTGTAATTTGCAATATATTATTCCGTTTGTTCGCGGACACTTTGTTTTCCTCCGTAAGATAAAGGCAATAAAAAATGATAAGCTGTTTATTATTGTTATTTTATCATCTTTTATCGTTACTTGTCAAGGGGTGTCGCCAAAATTTACATATAAGGGCATCTTCTGTTCATAAGAGGCAAATAATTACGGAAAAGATTCCCTCTGAGGACATGCAAAATTGTTTAAGAGAATGAATATAATCGAGTATTACTGTCAAAGAGGTATGATATGTTCAATCTTTTATCGATTTTGTCGCGGCTGCTTCACGTAATGCTCGGTATATCGACTCCGAACAATTTTCCTCCTCCGCTTGAAAAGAAGGAAGAATACGATGCATTTATAAGATCCAAGCAGGGAGATGCCGCCGCGCGCGAAAAGCTTATAGTACACAATCTCAGACTCGTTTCCCATATCGTCCGAAAATACTATTCCACGGCAAAGAACCAGGAGGATCTTGTGTCTCTCGGCACCTTGGGACTTATCAAAGCGGTGGACTCCTTCGATCCCGTTCACGGCGCACGCTTTGCGACCTACGCGGCAAAATGCATACAGAACGAGATTCTGATGCATTTCCGTTCCCAGCGCAAGCTGCAGAACGAGGTATCTATCAACGACGCGATCGACACGGACAAAGACGGCAATCCTCTCACATACGAGGATATAATAAGCACAGATGAAAACATGGCGGAGGATCTTGACCGGAGAATGCTTGCCGAACGTGCACTTTCCTATGCCGAAACGATCCTGCTCCCGCGCGAACGTCAGATCATTTTCCTCCGCTACGGAATCGGAGGAAAAAAGCCAAAAACTCAAAAAGAAACCGCTTCTCTTCTGGGAATATCGCGCTCATACGTAAGCAGGATCGAAAAGTCCGCGCTTGAAAAGCTTCGAAAAGCACTCGGAAACGAATAATAACGAAAATTATTGTATTAATGATTTGTGAAAATTTTCAAAAAACTGTTGAATTCAGTATAAAAAAATGGTATAATTGTTTTCAGTATTTGACGTGCTTTGCGCATCCGCCGCAAGGCATCAAAGCAAAACACACCTCACCAAAAGAAAGGAAGATTTCAGATGAAACTTAACATTCGTCTTATCGCCCTCCTGCTCTCTATGATCATGGTCTTGGGCATCTTCGCAGCATGCGACGAGATTATCCCTCCCGCAGAGACCGAGCCCGGCAGCGGTGCAGATCAATCCACCGAACAGGGCGGCGAAGGAACTACGGCTCCCGAGTCCGGAGAGCGCACCGCGTTTGATCTTATCGTAAACGGTGAAACCACCGTAAAGATCATCCGTCCCGCAGATCTCAATTCCGACAACCCCATGGTTGCCGCTGCAGTAAAAGTCCGTAACGAGCTTGAGGACGTTACGTCCGTAAAGTTCAACATGGGCGACGACTTCAAGAAGGCAAGCGAGGAATACGACCATTCCAAGGTTGAGATCCTTGTTGGCAATACAGATCATCCCCAGGTAGCGGAAGCTATCAAGGATCTTAAGTACGGTGATTACACTGTCAAGGCTGTCGGCAACAAGATCGTTATCTTCGGATTTACCGAGGGCGCAATCAATTATGCAGTAAATAAGTTCTCCCAGATCGTTGAAGAATATGCAAACAAGGAAAACGACACTGTTAACCTCTCTATCCCCGTTGAAGCACTCAATATTTCGGGTACACACAGCGGCTCCAAGGTGTTTTCCATCCTTCCCGCATATGACGGCGCTACCTTCTTCTCTACTTATCAGTCCAACATTGCTTGCGACGAGATCATCCTTGACGACGCAACCGTAGATTCCTACAACGCTTACATCGCAAAGCTTGAGTCCGCAGGTTACACCAAATACACAAGCAGCGATCTCAGCGGCAACCTCTTCACTACCCTTTACAACAAGGACTACACCCTCAACGTTGGTTACTATAAGCACAACGACCAGTGCCGTATCATCATGGAGCCCTTCGGTGACGAAACTCTCATCGGTACCGAGGCTGACAACAAGTATACTGCAGTTACCACCACTCAGGTCACCATGATCGGTAACGAGTATTATAACGGCTCCGAGAACGTTGGTAACGGACTTACCCTTCTGTTCAGACTTGCTGACGGTCGTTTCGTAGTCGTTGACGGCGCATTCAACAGATCCGAGAACGCCAACAACCTCGTAAATGCTATCACCGAGCAGGCTAAGGAATACGCAACCGGCAAGGACATCAAGATTGCAGCTTGGTTCGTATCCCACGCACACGGCGACCACAACGGCGCGCTTATCGGCCAGACAAATGCTTTCAAGAAGTTCACCGTCGAGCGCGTAATCGCTAACTTCATGACCGACGAAGAGCGTCAGAGATCCATGGCATCCTCCTACGGCGGAAACTGGTCTTCAAAGGGTACCGAGGGTGACTCGGACGACAGGACCAGAAATGCGGCAGCAGCACTCGGCGCAGATTTCGTTACATGCCACGTTGGTCAGCGTTTCTTCTTCGCCGACACCGTATTCGAGATCCTCTACACCGTTGAAAGCTACGGTCCTACCGTTGTTAACGCTCTCAACACCTCCACTATCCTCGTTCGTGCCATCACCACCGACGATAAGGGCAACTCCACCTCCACCATGGTAATGGGCGACTGCACAGGTCCCGCAATGGCTATCTGCAATAAGATGTACGGAACCGATATGAGATCCCAGATCGTTCAGGTTGCGCATCACGGCTACACCACTTGGGGTAACGACTCCGCTATGGCAACCGCATACAGATACATGTCTCCCGAGATCGTTCTTTGGCCTCAGGGCTCAACTGCTTTCCCGAATTACAAAGAAAAGTCCTATAACAAGGTTCTTTGGGACGGCACTAACAAGAACTTCCAGGAACTCTACGTTGCGGGATGGAGCAATAGCCAGTATATCGTTCCTCTGCCCTACAACGGCGATGTCAATTCCATCACTTCCATTATTAAGACAAAGCCCTAAACAATTATAATAACGAAAAGCCGATACGGAAATCCGTATCGGCTTTTCGTTATTGAATTAATAATATTCTTTGAAAATATAAGTATAGAGCAAAGCGCCGATTATTACGATCAAGATAATTGCAATTATCACAAGCGACATAACGACCGCCGACGTACCCTTAACGGGCGGAGCAGAAACCTGCAGGTCGGTCGTAATATCCGAAGAAGAGCCGGGAGTTACTTCCTCCGTGGTGTCATCCGCGCTTGTCTCGGGATCGGTCTCGGTAGGCTCGGGGATCATTTCCCCAACGAGCACGAATAATCCCGAACCCTCAACGCTGAAGCTGAAGCCGTTTTCCGACTCCGCGACTGCGTATCCGTCATAGATCATGAAGGAAGCGTATTGCGTGCCCGGCAGAGCGTAATTCACGGTATAAGTCACTTCCCCGATAGGATTGAACGGCTCACCGCTTGCATTGGTAAATACAAACTCAAATACGTCAATAACACAGTATTTTTCGATATCCATACCCTCGATCAGGGCAGCAATCTCCTCGTTTGTAAGCTTATCCGTGATCTTCTCGCCGGCAAATACGGACAAATACGGGAAATACGCATCGTCAGAATTCAGAGTTGCGGAGAAATCACCGCTTGACAGGTTTTTTTCAAGCTTTGGAAGAGGATTTGACTCGACAAAGCCGCATACCGTACAGCTTCTTTCCTCCTTGCCTTCCGCCTCTCCCGTCGGCTCAAGGGTAATACTCCACTCGCCGAACTTATGTCCGAGAGCATCGATCTCAAACACCGAAACCTCGGCTGAGCAAACGGTACAGAATATTTTGGAAATGCCAATCTCGGTACAAGTGGGAGCAAGAATGATCTGAACCTCGCCGTCGGTATGTCCGAGCGGGAAAATATCTCCGATAGTAACCGCGTCACCGCATATCATGCAATACGTGGCTGTTTGTCCCGCCTCCGTGCAGGTAGGCGCTTTGGTCTGAACCGGCATACTCTCGGCACCGTGACCCTTAGCGGGGATCGGTCTTTTTGAAACAATTTCAAAACAAACAAGGCAGGTGGTAGCTTCCTCGCCGTTCACCGTACAAGCGGGGGCTTTGGTTTGAACGTATTCGCTCTCCTTGTGAACGTGCGAAGCAGAGACGATTACCTCAACCTCAAAATTCAACTGATATCCGTAGTAATGCAGGGTAATTGTCTTCTTGCCGATGGTGTTCGTTTCAAAACCGGTAAATTGCAGATCCTCGGATACGGTTTTTACGTCACCGTTGTTATATGTGACCGTGATCGAAATACCCGTTTGATCAAAGACCTCATTCTCGGTATAGACAGTCTTTTTCGGATAGGTTGCAAATTTTATACTCTTGATCTGTACGTCCGTGACCGTGACCTCAAAAGATTCTTTCATAATAAAGTCACGTTCTGTGTATACGACGGTAATTGTTTTCTTACCGGAAGATGAAATATCTCCGTTTACAACGATCTTGGAGGTTATCTCCGCAACGACTCCGTTTTCGTATTTCGCCGTGACCTTAATTCCCGTCAGATCGAGCTCTTCGCCGATATAGTAGAAAAGCTTATTCGGCTTCTTATCTATACTGATATCAACAAGAGCCGGCTCGATCACGTTGATCTTATAGGTCGCCTTAAGATCTTTGTATTTTACCGTAATAGTCTTCTCGCCTATCGTATTACTGCTGAAGCCCGAAACGGTATACCCCGATTCAAGCAAAGCCGTGTTTCCGTTGCTGTAAACGACCGAGACGGAAAGACCGCCTCTGTCCTCTTTATCGCCGACGAAATATACAAGCTTTTGCGGCTTTACTATCTTCAGCTCATCCTCCGTAACGACCTCGACCGTAAAGCTTGCGGTCTTGTCGGTTCCGGGATACGTAACTGTGACCGTCTTTATTCCGACCGTCTTTGAATCAAAGCCGGAGCACCACTCGGTCTTGATAACGTCGAACAGGAGCTGTCCGCTTTCATATTTAAGCTCAAGCCCGGCGCCCGAAACGTCAAGTTCCTCGCCGACAAGATATAGCGTCTTTTTTGGCTGACTTGAAATACTGATCGAAATCGGCTTCTGATTCGGATCGATCGGCACGGGAGGAAGTTCGTCATCGGCATATACACCGATAGCAAGCAATAGTGAAACAAGCAGGAGGGCTATCGCTCCGGCAATTATTTTATATTTTCTTAAATTCATATATGATTATCCTTTCGGCAAACGCCTTACATGTCGAAATATCTGCATAACGTTTTAATTATAACATATTACTTTCATTTTTGCAAGTTGTTTGCCGATCTCGGAAAAACTTTTACATCTTGTTAACGCTTAGGCTTGCTTCTTACGCACAAAGCCGCGATAAGTCCGAATAACAACGCCGCGGTCGTACCTCCTGCCGCCGCGGTCAGGCTGCCCGTAAGCGCGCCGAGAAGTCCCCTCTCGTCCACAGCCTTGCGTACCCCCTCTGATATAAGATATCCAAAGCCCGTCAAGGGGACCGAAGCACCCGCGCCCGCGAATTCGGCAATATACTTATAAACTCCTATCGCGCCCAAAAATACGCCCGTAACAACGTATCCGACAAGGATACGCGCGGGAGTAAGGCGCGTTCTGTCTATCAATATCTGTGCCACAGCGCATAATCCGCCGCCAACTGTAAAAGCCCATACGTAGGGTAAAACTCCGCTCATTCGATCACCTCATTTATACTTTGCTTCGGGGGAGCGCAAGTGAAGCAGATGCGCCACGGCAGGAATAGCCAAGCCCTGCTTTAAGCTTGACGGGCTCATCATGGCTCCCGTTCCGTATATCAGAATATCCGAAAGCTCGCCCCGTCTCAATTGCGGAAGGATATGAGAGGCAAGAACTACCGCAGAGCATCCGCAGCCCGAGCCGCCCGAATGAACGTCCTGCGCCTCAAGATCATATATCATCGTGCCGCAATCGGCAAGCTTTTCGGAAGCGTCTATTCCCGATGCCGACAGTATCTCACCGAGGATGGACATTCCCTCTTTCCCGAGGTCACCGCTGATGATCATATCATAATCATCGGGAGAGCTACCGCTTGCTGCAAAAAAGTTCAACAGAGTATCCGCAGCCGCAGGTGCCATTGCGGCACCCATATTTGCCGCATCCGTTATTCCCTTTTCAACCACAATCCCGGGAAAAGCTTCCACCACAGAAGCCAAGACGGTATCGGGCGTAACCTCCTTCTCGTTCGCAACCACAAAAGCTCCCGCACCCGTTACAGTCCATTGTGCCGTCGGCGTACGTTGTCCTCCATACTCAAGCGGATTTCTGTATTGTCTTTCCGCTGCCGCATTATGTGAAGAGGTTACCGCGGCAGCGCGACGCGCTATACCCCGCGAAACGAACACAGATGCAAGCATCAAGCCCTCTGCTGCCGTTGAACACGCACCGTAAAGTCCGAAATAGGGTATATCGTATTCAAGCAGACCGTAAGCCGAGGAAACGCATTGATTCAGCAGATCTCCCGCAAACAGAGCATCTATATCCTCGGGCCTTGCGCCTATCTTTCCTATAGCCGAAGCAAGAGAGAGCCTCTGCATCTCGCCCTCGCTTTTTTCGAAAGTCTTTTGACCGAATCTGTCGGACGGATCATGGAAGTCAAAGCAGCCTCCGAGAGGTCCTTCGAACTCCTTTCCGCCGACAACGCTCGACGAGGAAATTATCACCGCGCCCTTTGTGTCAATTATTCGTCTGTTGGATTCCATTTTTCACTCCAAAATTGATTTTTCACAATATATTTTCTCCCCAAGCTATTGATTTATTCGCGATAATATGGTAAAATAGTTTGGAGGTACAATAACTATGAATATATATACTATCAGTAATGATTATCTTACGGTAAAGCTATCCGAAATCGGCGGAGAACCGATATCTATCGTCATGAACGGTCATGAATATCTTTGGCATCGCGATCCCGCGTATTGGAAGTCAAGCGCGCCCTTGCTCTTCCCCGCGGTCGGAAGACTTCGCGGAGGCGAGTGGACGGACGGAGGCAGATCATTCGCCATGGGTACCCACGGCTTTGCAAGACATCAGAAAATGTCTGCCGTAGCACTTCGCGATTATGCGGAATTTACCCTTAAGGATAATGCCGAGACACATGAATCTTATCCTTATTCTTTTTCCCTCCGACGCCGCTTCAAGCTTGCAAAAAACGCGCTGCTTGAAACCGTCACTGTCTCCAATACCGATGACAGAAACATTTATTTCGGTATAGGACTCCATCCCGGATTCATGCTTCCCGAGGGACGCGCCCGCCTGTCGCTTGAATGTTCGGATCAGCCTGAGCGTCAGCTTCTCTCTCCCCGCTTTTTTATGGCGGACCAAACCGAGCCTTACCCGCTCAGCGAAGGTAGATACATTGAAATCGATAATTCGCTTTTTGATAACGATGCAATCATCCTATCGGGAATTAAGACTGCAACGCTCGAATCTCCCGATTCAGAAAGAAGCGTTACGGTAAGCTTTCCCGATGCAAATTACGTTGGCTTCTGGCAGCCGATGAACACCGATGCCCCATTCCTCTGCATTGAGCCTTGGCAGTCCCTACCCGCTTCCGATGCCCCCGAAGGAACGCCTGCAGATGAGATCTCCGAAAGGAAGGGCTTTATTGAGCTCGCTCCCGGCAAATCCTATTGCTTCAATTGTGCGTTTATTTTTAAATAAAAATATAATACTTCAAACAAGGAGAAAAATCATGAAAAAACGCATCATTTCCCTGATCTGCGCTCTTCTCGTGCTTCTGCCCATGATCGTTGCATGCTCGGAAACGCCGATCGATCCCACTGAAAGCAATGCCCAAACAAATGAGCCCGAAGGTAATGCCACAACCTCGGGCGGTGTGACCGATGAAGTCACCACTTCTATTCCCACGCCCGAGATCAAGGATCTCTCCGGCTACACCTATCGCGTTTTTGTTGTAAGCAACACAATGTGGATGCCCGTGCATTTCAACGAAGAGGGCGAGCAGAACGGCAACGTTATCGATGACGCTCTTTACCGCCGCGAAGCATTCATCGAAGAGACCTACGGATGCAAGCTTGAGTACACTATCGACTCCAAGGCACTCCAGACTCTCGGAAACCACGTTTCTACCGGAACCGATCTTTGCGAAGCTCTTTATCTTCCCGGAACCGACACGATCAAAGCGGCTACCACAGGCTACGTTCTTGACATCATGGACCTTGAAGGTCTTGAACTCGAACAGCCCTGGTGGGACCAGCGTATTCAGGAAGAATATCTCATCGGCGATCATCTCTTCACCCTTGAGGGCGATATGAACATGCTTGACGAGCTTCGTACCATCTGCGTAATATTCAACAAGGAACTCTACAACAATTACAATTTCAACACTCTCTACGGAACTCCCTACGATCTTGTTGAAAGCAACAAGTGGACGTACGACACCCTTATCGAGATGATCAAGGGCGTTACCTCCGAGCCCGCAAGCGAGGAAGGCATGTGGGGTATGGTAAGCGAAGTTTCCGCTCCCTACTACTTCTTCCTTGGTCACGGTGAAAAGACCGTCACCAACAATCGCGGAGAATTCACAGTAAATATCGAATCCGAATCGGTATCCAACACGCTCCAGAAGACCATTCAGCTCGCAAAGAATCCCGACGTTATGATCGTAAATAACGGCGAATGGTTTGGCGGAAATGACGTTTGGAACAATGCAACCAAGGTATTCAAGAGCGGCAACGCACTCTTCCGTTCCTGCGCGCTCTCCTCTGTAAACGGTCTTCTTGAGATGACAGCAGATTACGGTATCCTTCCCGTTCCGAATGACGGCGAGAGCAACGAGTACTACTGCTACGTATCCGGTGGTAACCACCATCCTCTTTCCTTCCCCTCCAACCTCAAGGACGTTGAGAACGCAATGCTCGTAACCGAGGCTATTACATACTACTCGCGATTCACCATTTCCGAATCCAACGCAAGCCTTCGCGATGCTTTCTACTACGTTCTCGCTGACTACCGTCTTGCACGTTCTCCCGAGGACACACAGATGCTTGATATCTTCTTCGATTCCAAGACGTTTGACCTTGACCAGGCTGCAAAGCTCACAGGTCTCGAGAGCAACATCTGGTCTCAGGCAAAAGCCGGCAATACCGGCGGTGTAGTTTCCGCAATCAAGACCGCTTCCAAAACTTCAAGCAAGAGCATAGAGAATTTCTTGAACGGACTTGCAAAATACTACGACTGATAGAAAAATTTCTATTTGACGGCAGATTCTTGCTGAAGTAATTATTTGAAATAATAAACACGGATATTGGAGCAGATGCTCAAATATCCGTGTTTTTTATTCAGTTTCGTTTACACCGAGAACGTCGCAAATTTCTTTTTTGGTCTGACGGAAATGAGTCACACCATAGAAGGTGAATGAGGTTTTGGGAACAACACAGTCGGAATCAGTTTCGTATACTGTATTTCCTTCAAAAGAAAAATGACCGCAATTAAAGAGCTTTTCAAGCTTGTTTTGCTCAAACTTGAGGTTTTCAATTTCTGTAACGGTATATTTCACTTTAGCTTTCGGAGTAAATCCTCTCGTACGGATTGCACCTTCGCCCAATCCTCCGGGCGACTCGAGTTTTTGCCAATGGGTAAATTGCATCATGCCTTTACCAAGCTGTATCTTTCGGGTAGATCTGGTAAATCCCAAAAGCGAGAAAAGCGGATATAAGAATACCAGAGCACAGAAGCAAGATAAAAGGTAAATCGGATCAAATCCACGTTTTTCTGTGAAAAAAATCAAGAATAGCACTATAAACCCTAAAGCCTCAACTATCGATATCGGGCGCAACAGCTTTGCAAATCCGTTTAATTTCAGAACATTATTCTTCATCCCGCACCTCCTTTTTCATCATTATACCATATCATAATAAAAAAGTCAAGAAACGAAGAACTTATGTTGACTTATAAAACGAAGCGATTATTGAATAAAACAATAAAAATATAGCACGAGTCTGTAGGGACCGACGTCCTCGGCGGTCCGTAGGCACTAAATTATATAGTTGGTAAAATTCAGAAACTATGATTATATTTCCTTGATAGAATGCACAGCAATAATATCATTGGGCTCGGACCGCCGGGGACGTCGGTCCCTACGGACTCGTAATATAAATAATATTGTTATTCCATTCAGTCCTCGTTCAAATATTTGATTATTATTACAATAGAATCAAGGGAGCCGAAACTCGACTCCCTTGGTTTTCATTTTGCATTTAGCATTTTGCATTTGACCGACCGAGAGAAATCCCCCAAGGCAAGGCGCACCGGAGGCGATTCCCGAAGGCTATCACAGGGATAGTCAAGGGATGAGCCGAGGAGCAACGAAGCATTGGGGGATTTATCGACGCGTCGGGATTAATACATTCCGCCGCCTGCGTTCATCGCTGCATTAGCAGCAGCTACAGCCGCGGGGTCTTCCTTCTGGTTAGCTACAACAGCCTCGGTGGTGAGGATGGTAGAAGCGATCGAAGCTGCGTTCTGGAGTGCGGAACGGGTAACCTTGGTGGGGTCAACGATTCCCGCCTTCATCATATCGCAGTATACCTCGTTGTAAGCGTCAAAGCCCCAGCCTGCCTTACGGGAGGAAACGATCTTGTCAACGATAACGCCGCCGTCGAAGCCCGCGTTAGCAGCGATCTGACGAACGGGAGCTTCAAGAGCCTTGAGGATGATCGAGACACCGGTCTTCTCGTCGCCGTCAACGGTCTTGAGAAGCTTTGCAACTTCGCTGATGATATTGAGGTAAGCGGTTCCGCCGCCGGGTACGATACCCTCTTCAACAGCCGCGCGGGTTGCGTTGAGAGCGTCCTCGATGCGGAGCTTCTTTTCCTTCATCTCGACCTCGGTAGCAGCACCGACCTTGATAACGGCTACGCCGCCTGCAAGCTTTGCAAGTCTTTCCTGAAGCTTTTCCTTGTCGAAGCTCGAGGTGGTGTTCTCAAGCTCGCCGCGGATCTGCGCTACGCGATCCTTGATAGCCTCGGAGTCGCCTGCACCGTCAACGATGATGGTATTTTCCTTGGTAACCTTGACCTGGCGTGCACGGCCGAGATCAGCGATGGTAGCATCCTTGAGCTCGAGACCGAGATCGGAGGTGATGACCTGACCGCCGGTAAGGATAGCGATATCGCGGAGCATTTCCTTTCTCTTCTCGCCGAAAGAGGGAGCCTTTACAGCGATGCAGGTGAAGGTGCCGCGGAGCTTGTTGAGGATGATGGTGGTGAGAGCCTCGCCGTCGAGGTCCTCAGCAACGATGAGAAGCTTCTTGCCTGCCTGAACGATCTGCTCAAGGAGGGGGAGAATATCCTGAACTGCGGAGATCTTCTTATCGGTAATGAGGATGAAGGCGTCGTCGAGAACGGCTTCCATCTTCTCCATGTCTGTTGCCATGTAGGGGGAGATATAGCCGCGGTCGAACTGCATACCCTCAACGACCTCGGATGAGGTCTCAGCAGACTTTGATTCTTCAACGGTGATAACGCCGTCTGCGGTAACCTTATCCATAGCGTCTGCGATGAGAGCGCCAATGACCTCGTCGCCTGCGGAGATGGTACCTACGCGAGCGATGTCCTCAGATCCGTTAACGGGCTTTGAAATGTCAGCGAGGCACTCAACAGCGCGGTCGATAGCTTTCTTCATACCCTTGCGGAGAACCATGGGGTTTGCGCCTGCGGTAACGTTCTTCATACCCTCGTGGATCATTGCCTGAGCGAGGAGGGTTGCGGTGGTTGTACCGTCACCGGCAGCATCGTTGGTCTTGGTAGCAACTTCCTTAACAAGCTGTGCGCCCATGTTTTCAGCGGGATCGTCAAGCTCGATCTCCTTTGCAATGGTAACGCCGTCGTTGGTGATGAGGGGTGCGCCGTACTTCTTGTCAAGAACTACGTTTCTGCCCTTCGGGCCGAGAGTGATCTTGACTGTATCTGCAAGCTTATCAACGCCGCGAAGAAGGGCGTTGCGGGAATCAATTCCGTAGTAAATATCTTTTGCCATGATAATTCAGTTCCTTTCGATTATTCGATAACAGCGAGAATATCCTTCTCTGCGATGATGGTGTATTCAACACCGTCGAGCTTGACCTCGGTGCCCGAGTACTTAGCCGCGATGACCTTCTGTCCAACCTCGAGAGCAACGGGGATGAGAACTCCGTCGTCGTTCTTCTTGCCGGGGCCGACTGCAACTACTTCTGCGATCTGGGGCTTTTCCTGTGCCGTTGCGGTAAGGATGATGCCGCTCTTGGTCTTTTCTTCAGCTTCAACGAGCTTGATAACAACTCTGTCTGCAAGCGGTTTGATGTTCATTTTTCTTCCTCCTTAAGGGTAAAAGGCGTTTCCGCCCAAAAATTTACTATATTTTTGGCACTCTTTTGTCCGAGTGCTAACTCACGTCTATAATTGTACTACAAAATCTCAAAAAATCAAGTACTTTTCCCTCAAATTAACATATTGTTCACATAATTTTTAGCACACAAAAAAGGAATTGCCAACAAATTTCGAGCATATATTCTATAAAGGGGTGATATTATGCTGGAATTTATAAATTCCGTTATTATCGGCAGCGTTTTGCCCGTATTTCTGATCGGAACAGGTCTGTTCTTTATTATATATATGAACGGCTTACCTTTATTACGACCGCTTGCGATAATCGCGCCGTTTTTGAAAAACGAATCAAATGGCAGAGGCAACGTACGTCCACGATCCGCGCTTTGGCTTGCTCTCGGCGGTGTTCTCGGAGTAGGTAACATCGTCGGCGTTTCTTCCGCAATTTTTTTCGGCGGTGCGGGGGCTGTATTTTGGATGTGCGCTTCAGCCGCCATAGCGGCAATTTTAAAGTATGCGGAAACGCTTCTTGCCCTCTCGCGAAGAAAGAAGAATCATCCGTCCTGCACCTCAGACTATATAAAGGATTCGCTCGCCGAAAGGAGACATCCGCATATCGGTGCATTTCTCGGCGTGATCTTTGCCATTCTCTGCCTTGTCAATTCGCTCTCGCTCGGGTGCATAATTCAGGTCAACGCTATGGTCGGAGTTTGCGATGATATTCTGAATATCGATCCGTTGATCGTGGGATCCGTCTGTGCTCTGCTGATGATAGTCGTCTCCTCGGGCGGACTCAAGCGGATATCGGCCGCGACAAGCAGGATCGTTCCCTTTATGACCATTCTGTTTTGCTTTCTGTCCATTGCCGCACTTATCATCAGATCGGAGAGGATACCGAACGCGATCGCGGAGATCATTGAGTCTGCATTTGATTTTAGTTCCTCAAGCATTTTCGGCGGTGTCGGCGGTTTTTTCATATCAAAGAGCGTGCGGCTCGGAGTTATGCGCGGTCTTATCAGCAACGAAGCCGGTGCGGGAACCTCTCCCATGGCTCATTCAACGTCATCGACCGATTCACCGGTAGAACAAGGCTTTCTCGGCATAATCGAGGTTCTGATCGACACGGTCTTTCTCTGCACGCTGACCGCTCTCGTCATACTCGTAAGCTATCCCGAGGTCGAGCGTTTCGGCGACAATTCCGTGATGATGACGGTCTCGGCGTATTCCGAAGCACTCGGAGATTGGGCAGATCCCGTGATGTGCGGACTTGTGCTCCTTTTCGGGCTTGCAACGGTATTTTGCCAATGCTTTTACGGTCAGGAGTGTCTTTCTTATCTGACAAAAAGCAAAGCCGCGAAGGTGCTTTTGACGGTCGCATACGGAACGGCGGCGATCGTAGCATCACGAACGCCGCCGGGGTCTGTATGGGGGCTTGCCGATCTTTCTATCGGAATTATGACCTTGATAAATATTTCGGTACTTATTCTTGAAAGGCAAAGGATACGTAAGGAAACTATGAATTACTTCATTAACTGAAGATAGTATTCCTCAACCTCGCGCGCGAATCTCTCGGAGGTGTATTTTGCAAGATACTTTTCCTTTGCGGCAATTGAAAGCGCGGAAAGCTTTTCTCTGTCGCGGTAAAGGCTCTCGATAGCATCGGCAAACTCCTCGTAATCGTTTCGGTCGCAGACGATTCCGCAACCTTCGGCAATTCTTTCGTTACCGGGGAGATCGGACACCACGGGCACGACTCCGAGGCTCATGCCCTCGATGAGTGCGAGGTTTGACGTTTCGGTTCCGACCGAGCAATTTACGTTCACGTCGCAGATATTCATAAGCGGCGCAATATCGGGGACAAATCCCGTGGTCTTGATCCTTCCCTCGTATTCGCTATCCTTGATATAGTCCTCGACGTAATCTCTCTTGCTTCCGTCACCGACTATGAGGAAATATACGTCATCAAGTCCGCGCTCGATGCATTCTGTTGCGATATCAAGAAACTTATCGTGATCCTTGACGGGCTCGATGCGCGCAAAGATACCAACGACAAATGATTTTTCGGGAATACCGAACTCGGCTTTAAGCGAGCTCTTTTCCCCGTCAGATAAAACGGGGAGCGCGGGGGCGCCGTTGTATATCACCGTGATCTTATCGCGGGAAAGTGCCTCTGCCGCGATCGAATCAGCCGCGCTGTCATCGGTCGCGATCGCGCCGTGGAGCGTCTTCTTCCATTCCCTTACGAGCATCTGCTTATAGGGGAACTTCATAAGTTGCGCGGGCGGCATGTCCGAGCAATGCTTGGAGAGGATTATTTTCGGTACGCCCGCCGCAACTCCCGCAAATCTGCCCGTTCTTGAGGAATGGGTATGCAGAATATCGGGCGCGAGCGACTTTATCTTTTCGGTAAGGATTCCCTTCATATCGGGCGCGGTGGATCTGTCGGCGATACCGTAGACGGTAATGACGGGGATGCCGAGCGCCTCGATCTCGGGGATCAGCGCCGCATCCTCGGGGAGGATGACGCTGTATTCGAATCTCTCGCGGTCTGCCTTCTCGAGCTGATAGCGAAGAAGTCTGCCTGCTCCGCCGATATTCGAATCGGTCAGAATATGCGTGACCTTGATCTTAGCTGAGGACTGCATAGGTTTTCACACTTCCTTCGAGCACGGGCTCGGAACACATTACTGCATGGATATCACCGCTGCAGGAGACAAATGAAATATCGATCTTTCCTTCAACAGCCTTTTTCAGAGCCTCTCCATCCTCAAAGATATGGCAGAACTTCTTCGCCACATTTCCGATGACATCATCTGCGGGGAGAACATCGTTTATATCCGCCTTCTCCCAGAAAAGTCTTGCGGGAGCGGCGTATTTGGTCTCAAGCGCATCGATAACATCGGCAACAACTGCGCCCGCTGTCGGGAGTTTGCCCGCGCCCTTGCCGTAGAACATAGCATCGCCGAGCATATTGCCGCGAACGAGGATGCTGTTGAAAACGTCGTTGACATGTGCCATAGGGCAGGAATCTTCAACAAATTCGGGAGAAACGGTTGCGTAGATGCGGCCGTCATCGAGCTTGCCCGCACGGCCGATAAGCTTGACCGAGCAGCCAAAAGACTCTGCAACAGCAATATCTGTGAGAGACACCTCGGTAATACCCTTCGCTTTCAGCATATCCATAGGAATAAGCTTGCCGTAAGAAAGAGCCGCGAGGATCGCGATCTTGCGGAGAGCATCGGTGCCCTCGACGTCTGCGGCGGGATTTGCCTCTGCATAGCCGAGCTTCTGCGCGTCCTTGAGGACCTCCTCGTAGGTACAGCCCTCGTTTGTCATACGGGTGAGAATATAGTTTGTAGTACCATTGAGGATACCGCAGATGCCCTCGATCTCGTTCGATGCGAGGTCATTGATAAGCGGACGGATGATCGGGATACCGCCGCCGACGCTCGCCTCAAAGAGGTAGCGGACACCCTTCTCTCTCGCGAGCGCAAGAAGCTCGTCTCCGCAATCGGCAACAACAGCCTTGTTTGCGGTGACAACGCTCTTGCCCGCCTCAAGGCAGGAACGTGTGAAATCTGATGCGGGATGGATACCGCCCATAACCTCGACTACCACCTTGACCTCGGGGTCGTTCAGGATAATATTCAGATCGGTGACCACGCGGTCGGCATAAGGAGTCGACGACATATCCTTGATCTCAAGAATATATTTAAGATAAATCTCCTCGCCGAGGCGGGAAGCGATAAGCTTTTTATTTTCTTCGATAACCTTGGCAACGCCGCTTCCGATAACGCCGTAGCCCATAAGCGCAACATTCAACATTTTTTTGGGACTCCTTTGCGATATAATTGTATTACTCATTATAATATCACATTTTTTCAAAAAAAGCAATAAAAACTATTGAAAAAATTCCCGTTTTGTGATAATATTTATATACACAAGTTTATTTAAGGAGATCGTTACATGTCATCACCCATCGGAAGCAAGCGCACGGTAAAGATATTCGTGCTCTATCTTCTTGAAAATATAAATTATCCGCTCGAATATTGCACCATCAACGACATCGTCATGCAGACAGATTACGTCATGTTCCTCGACTTTGCCGAGAGCTTCAACGAAATGGTCGACGATGCTCTCATAGAAAGCTTTGAGGAGAACGGCAATACGTTTTATCAGGTCAGCGATAAGGGCAGGATCGTGGCTCAGGCACTCAAAAGCGACGTCCTTTCATCGGTGCTTGACTCCGCGATGACCGCGGCTCTGCGCTATCTCGACTTTACAAAGCGAGGGATCTACGCGGAATGCCGTATCGAAAGCGTTGACCCCAAGACGGGAAAATGCAACGTCTACTGCTCTCTCACCGAGAAGAAAAAGGTCATTTTCGAGGCAACGCTCGTCGTTGACAGTATCGACCGCGCGCGCCGTATGAAAGCAAACTTCGACGACCGCCCCGAGGTCATCTACCGCGGATTTACCGCGCTGATGGCGGGCAACGTCAACTTCCTTTTTGATTAAAAATAACGGGAGCTTCTCAAGGAAGCTCCTTTTATCATTTTAATTTTTTCAACCACCGCAATTTCAGAGATGAACTCAACCAAAAGCCGAGCGCCATCAAAAAACGATGGCGCTCTTGTTATAGTTGTTTAACTTTTATAGTGGATCGTAGCGTTCTTGAGATCTTCGTTACCCAATTCTATTATTATTTGATTCCACTCTTCCATGGTACCTGCGTAATATACGTCAACAAGACTTGTGCAATTATAGAATGCCAAATCACCAATGCTTGTAACGCTATCTGGGATCGTGATACTTGTAAGACTTGTGCAATTATAGAATGTCATCTCACCAATGCTTGTTACACTATCTGGGATCGTGATGCTTGTAAGACTTGTACAATCTTGGAATGCATTATCACCAATACTTGTAACGGTATCGGGGATCATAATACTCGTAAGACTTGTGCAATTATAGAATGCCCAATCGCCAATACTTGTAACGCTATTGGGAATCTTGACGCTTGCAAGATTTGTGCAATTCGAGAATGCACTCGTATCAATAATTATCACGCCATCCGGGATCGTGATACTTGTAAGACTTGTGCAATTATGGAATGTCGCAGCTCCAATGCTCAAAACATCCATTGGAATCGTAATACTTGCTAGACTTGTACAATCTTGGAATGCATTATCACCAATACTTGTAACGGTATCGGGGATCATAATACTCGCAAGACTTGTGCAGCCAAGGAACGCCCAATCACCAATGCTTGTAACGCTATCTGGGATCGTGATGCTTGTAAGACTTGTGCAACCCCTGAAGGCCCCATCACCAATGCTTGTAACGCTATCTGGGATCGTGATGCTTACAAGACTTGTGCAACCTGAGAATGCACTTCTGCCAATACTTGTAACGCTATCGGGGATCGTGATACTTGTAAGACTTGTGCAACCATGAAACACCACATAACCAATACTTGAAACACCATCGGGAATTTTGATGCTTGCAAGACTTGTGCAACCACTGAAGGCCCCATCACCAATGCTTGTAACGCTATCTGGGATCGTGATGCTTACAAGACTTGTGCAACCTGAGAATACCCTTTCGTCAATACTTGTAACACCATCAGGAATCGTAATGCTTACAAGACTTGTGCAATTCCTAAAAGTGTATGGGCCAATGTAGGTTATTCCATTAGGAAGAGCAACGTTTGTGAGACGTGTACAACCTTCAAACGCATTTTGTGCTATCCAAATTACAGTATTTGGAATAGTTATACTTGTAATATCCTTATCTAACACGACAAGCAGTCTATGATCACCATAATGCGAATAAAGTGCATGATCATAAACCTCATATATACTATTATTCGGATCTACCTTGATTATCTTTTTCCCTGACAATGAATTGTATATTCGACCTAATTGCCCATCTACCATTGCATATAAATTATTATAGCTAGTACCCCAGCTTGCTATACCGATATGTTTAACATTGGCGCCTATAGTAAGCACCTCCAAACGAGATTGGTCTATATCTCTATGTCCAAAAGCACCATATGCAATTATTACAACTTCATTCGGAATATAATACTCGGTCCTCTTATTGGCTAAAGGATATTGAACCAACGAATATTTGTTTTCTGTAAACAGAACACCATCGAACGAATCAAAATACGGATTATCCTTATGCACGATAATATTTTCCAGTGAAGCATGCACAAATGCGAGATCTCCAATAAAGCGCACTGTTTTTGGAATGGTTACTTCGGTCATAATTGTGTCTTCAAATATGTTGTCAATCATTTTTCCTTGATCAAATTTTGAATCATCCCTCATATGGCAGACGGCGACAACCTCATACTCAGTACCATTATACTTAACTTTTTCGGGAATAGATACTCTACCTCCAATATTGATCTTGATCAATGCAGCGGTATTGTATCCGACTATAGCATAATCAAGTCCACCGATACTGAACCTCTCCCTAAAAAGAGGTTCTTCGGGTTCATACTTCGTGCTTGATCTTGCGGGTATATCATATAAAAATTCGGGACCTTCATTGGTTGGCAAAGAAATCGTATGGTTATCAAGGAAGGAAGCTGAGGATTTCAACCCAAAATCCCTCCAGTTTACGTCTTGCGTATCATTGACACAAAAATAATTATATCTTATGCCCCACATCCAATTTGGGGTATCATCCCAGGTCAAGTCAAACCAGTACCATTTGCCGTCATCCATTTTTGCAAGGTTCCAGGCGTGATTGCCACCTTTTGATTGACCGGTTACTAAAACATTTTCCACTCCCATGAAATTCAAAAGCATCTGGAAGGTCTTTGCATAGCTTTCACAAACACCGCTCTGCTTTTCAAACACGCCCAAAACACTATGCGCCCAAAGCTCATCCTCGGGTGTGGATCCATCCGGCTCATATGCATAATCAATAGCATAAATAATGGCATCGTGAAGCGCAAGCGCTATGCGATATTCAGACGTTTCGTGAAGGATACAGCTTACATATTCCTCAACGGAATCATATATAAGCTCATTATACTTTGCACGGTCTGAGCCTTTGGCATATTCATCCTCCGTCAAAAGCCACAACTCTGTACCCGAGATCGTAACCGAAGCGGATATCCAATAATACAGCGGATGATCATTCTTATAAGTGATCCAAACAGAAATTGCTTCTTTATCGGTCAAGCCCAATGATGCAAAATTAATCTTTCCAACCACATTGTTATTTGCATTTGCGCTGCTATTGGCATGAAATGCTTCGGCGATGTCGTCAATTTTATCGTAGAATTTCTGAAGTGAACGGCCTTTCGTCATAGTTCCAAGATATGAATAACCGTAATCGTCGTTATACGATTCGGGATCGTCATATTTCCTAAGTATCGGAATGATGTTTTGCCGAACGATTACCACACCGCATACCGAGCAATGAGATCCCTCTGTCAAGCCTGTATTTGTATAAGTAGGCGCAACCGCCTTGTCTATGACCTCTGTGTGGCCAAGCGCATTGACTGTTTTCTGCGAAACCAATACCGCATTACAAACAGAACAATGTTTGCCTTCCGTAAGTCCTGTCTGAGTGCATGTGGGAGCAACTGCCTTGTCTATGACCTCTGTGTGGCCAAGCGCATTGACTGTTTTCTGCGAAACCAATACCGCATTACAAACAGAACAATGTTTGCCTTCCGTAAGTCCTGTCTGAGTGCATGTGGGAGCAACT
>JAFQPI010000061.1 GCA_017411805.1 Clostridia bacterium | reverse complement strand
GCGAGCAGTTTTGACGGAGCAGATTTTTTCGAGAACAAGGTTCTTTTCGATGATCATATATTAATATTATCAAGGAAAGAACTGTAGTTATCGGGAAAATCTGCCCGACAAAACCAATTATGTTCGACTCCCGTACGGCTACACGGAGTTTGATTATGAAACACGATTTTTATATAACCTACGCCGATCTTCCGCTCAGCCGCGCGCCGCGCGCATGGGTAGAGGTCGATGCCGCAGCCATCAGGCACAACTACCGCACCGTTGCAGCCGCCATTGCAGAAAAGCGCAAGGAATGCCGCATCATCGCCGTTATCAAGGGCGATGCCTACGGTCACGGTATCACCGAATGTACCCGCATATTCCTCTCCGAGGGTTGCCGCGCATTTGCTCTGGCAAACGTCGAGGAGGCTCTTTGCACCAAGCGCGT
This sequence comes from Clostridia bacterium, assembly GCA_017411805.1. Classification (GTDB taxonomy): domain Bacteria; phylum Bacillota; class Clostridia; order Oscillospirales; family CAG-272; genus CAG-390. The sequence continues at coordinate 8,298 of JAFQPI010000061.1, read as the reverse complement.
CTGCGACGAGATGAATATCCGCGCCGATATTCTCATCCTCGGCGCAACAGAGCCCGCCCTCATCGGCGAGGTCGGACACCATGATCTGATCCAGACCATCCCCTCCTTCGACTACGCCAAAAAGCTCTCGCGCGCCGCAACCGACTCGGGAGTGACCGTCCGCGCTCATATCAAGCTCGATACCGGCATGAACCGCCTCGGCTTCGGCACCTTCAACGAGGACCAGAAGATCGTAACCGTCGCGCAGGTCGCGCAGATATCACGCATGGAAGGCATCGTTATCGACGGTATCTTCTCTCACTTCGCAGTAGCTGACGAGACCTCTGAGCACGCAAAAAAGCGTACCGATCTGCAATCGATCCGCTTCTTTGATACCCTCGACCGCATCCGCATAGAGGGAGTTGACCCCAGGGTCGTCCATCTCTGCAATTCGCCCGGCGCATTTACGCGCCCCGCAAAGGACCTCGGCGATGCCGTGCGCATCGGGATCTCTCTCTTTGGATTCGGACCCGCGCCTGGGGTTGATCTCGGTCTGCTTCCGACCTTCAAGCTCTGCGCCAAGATCGCGCGCATCAGCCGCCTGACTCCGGGAGAAGAGCTCGGCTACGGCGGTGAATATAAGGTTGAAAAAGAGATCACAGCCGCCACGGTCGGAATCGGCTACGCCGACGGCGTCTTCCGCCATGCGGCAGGACATACCGTTTCCGTATATTCCCCCGAGGGCGAATACAAGGGTCCCGCCACGGTGATCGGCAGAGTCTGTATGGATATGTGCATGCTCGACCTTGGAAAGACAGATGCTGCCGAGGGCGACACCGTCGTTTTCTACGGCGACGAGCACGTCACCTGCCTCGATTTTGCTCTCCATTGCAACACCATCGTCCACGAATGCCTCAGCCTTGTTTCGGGAAGAGTTCCGAGGATTGTGGTAAACGACGAAGAATAATAAAAAGGATAAAAAAATGAAAAAACACAGCCGTCTGATCGCGCTTCTGCTCGGTGTTTTCATTCTCATTACCGCCGCCGCATGCTCGGCGAGAGGAAATGCGGAAACCTCCGCAAATGAGACCACCGACACTCGCGCACCCGAGACGACCGACATTATTACAGCCGCAACGACAACAGAGGAACCATACGTCTCGGTAGTTGCGCCTCCGGAGACCACGGATGCTCCGCCCAATCCCGAGACTACCGCAGAGGACACCACGGAGGAGATCACCACCTCCGAGATCACTACCTCTCCGCCCACCGCGAGCGACACTCTGCGCATACTTATGCAAAAAGGCAAGGGTGAGGCTCTGACCTCGGTCTTTGCCGACGAAGAATCAGGATCCGTCCTTGACAAGCGTTCCCAACTGCTTCTGAGGGAGCATGCTCTCGCTATCGCGGTATACCAGACCGACGATATCGTAAGCAAGGTAAAAAAGGATGCCTTGAGTTCGGGGAAGGAATACGACCTTTTGCTTCTTCTGCCCGAATACGCCTCCCCGCTTATGACGGCGGGCGCGCTCGAGGATCTTTCCGAGGTCGGAATCGGGATCAATTCCGAAAGCATCGGAATTCGTAAAAATCTGACAGAAAGCCTCACTCTCGGCATAGGAACCTATCTGCTCGCCTGTGACGCTCTCGTATCGGACACTACCTCAGCATACGCTATCGCATACGACGGCACGCCCTTCTCCTCCGATCCTGCCACTTTGGCGGCTTCGGGCAACTTCACCGTCGAAGCCCTTCTCGGATACATTTCCGAGATCAAGGACGAGGCATTTTTCCTCGAAAGCGAAGACTCCATCGCGCTCTTCTCTGCCGTCGGCGGTAATATTTTCGTAAAGAACGCCAAGGGACTGCCCCTCAGCGCGCTTACCGAGGACAAGACCTTTGCCGAAAAATACGATATCGCGCGTAACCTCGCTTCCAAAAACTCGGGAGACGAGAATTCTGTCTTCCTGCTTACGAAGCTTTCCGCAGATGCGGACAGCCGTATCTTCCTCCCGCTCCCAAAGCGAAGCATCGATTCAGAGTACGTCTCACTCGCGGACGCCTCGACTCTGTCTCTTCTGGCGGCACCCGCGGGCGTCGTTGACGGTCACAGACTCTCCGCGCTCATATCCGCGCTCAATATGTCCTCCTCGGAATACAGGGACCACGTTTACGGCAGTCTCAGCAAGGGGAGCGGAGCACAGGGCAAAAAGCTTATCGGGATCATCTCGGATTCCGTCCGTCTCGATCTGGGCATTCTTCTCGGATGGGGCGACATCGACGATCTGATATCGGACGGTATCTCTCAAAACAAGACCGCCGACAGTATTCTTTCGGACAGAATAACCGCTATGCGAAACAAAGCCGTTGAGACCGCCGCAAATATCATTGCGGACAGGCTCGGAATAGAATAATTTTTGAGGTTTATTATGAAAAAGGAATGTAAAGTTGAAATCAGAATGAGCGAGGATCTTATGCGTAAGCTTGCGCTCATCAGCAAAAAGGAAGGAAGAAGCATCAATAATCAGTTTCTCTTCCTCCTTCGGGGCAATATTCAGTACTTTGAGCGCACTCACGGACGCTTGACAAACGCCGATCTCGCGGCTGAGGATATCTCCGAATACCAGGTCGGGGATGAGTAAGTATAATCTCGGCTCAGCCTGCGCCGTCATCAGCGGTGCTTCGTCGGGGATCGGATTTGAGATCGCACGGATACTCTGCGGGAAGTACGGATGCACCGTCATCGGGCTCGCGCGAAATAAGGAAAAGCTCGATCGCGCCGCCGAGCGTATAGGTGATAATTTCATCCCATTCGTCTGCGACGTGACAAGCGGCTCTGAACGCGCAGATCTACTCAAATATATTGCGGATCACGGCTTTAAGCCGGATATTTTGATCAATAACGCCGGGATACTTCCTCCATTTTCGCATTTTTCACCCGAAAAGGAAGACGAACTCGAACACGTAATGGAGCTGAATTTCCACGCTCACGTAAAAATGTGCTCAGCCTTTCTGCCCATGCTTCTCAAGTCGGATCGCGGCGCGATCGTAAACGTGGCAAGCTCTGCGGCTTTGGCTTCACTCCCCGGCACGGCGGCTTATTCGGCAAGCAAATCGGCTCTCCTCTCCTTCACCCAGAGCCTCTCTCTCGAGTACTCGGGCAGGATTTTCGTCTCTGCCGTTTGCCCCGGCATGACCGCGACCGATCTGTTTTCTTCGCATGAAGGCGCGTCGATAATCGGAAAATTCGCGCCATCCGCCGAAAAAGCGGCAAAAAAGATCGTCCGTAGGCTGCGTCGCGGACAAAGGAAGATCGTTACGGGCGCGGATGCGCATCTGATGAGCATCGGCAACCGCCTCTTCGGCACGGGAGCGCTCCGCTTCTTCTCTTTTTTCATTAAAAGCGTTAAGCTACCGATATTTAAGAATACATTTTATAAGTAACGGTATTATATCTAAATTTAAAGCTAATGTGTCTACGCTCTCCCTCCACCGCGGTCAAGCCGCGGTCCCCCTCCCTCCTCAGAGGGAGGCAAGATTGTAAGTCCGAACATAGCTTTCTATATAAATTAAAACATAAAAATTATTCCCAATATACTCTTTTTACTCGTTGTTTGCACAGGTCACTTGCCTCCCTCTGAGGAGGGAGGGGGACCGCGCAAAGGCGCGGTGGAGGGAGAGCTGCTTTTAAATCAAAAACCGCGAGGTCGAAAAATAATGAAAAGATTTTTTATCAGATCAATTTCGCTCTGTCTGGCTCTGATCGCCGCAGTGCCGTTTTTCACATCCTGCTCAAAGCCGCCCGAGCTTGATTCGGTCAAAAGCACCTTCGTAAGTCTCATCGAGGCATCCGTTGAGGTCAACAACATCTTCTTCGGCGAGGGTCTGCCTACCTATCCCAGGATTGCGGGCGACGGCAATCTTATCTACAACAAGGAGCACGACGCATACTACGCCTTCCTTGCCGACGGCGACCGCACGATCCTCAAGTACAAGATCGGCGACGGCGATTGGCAGTACGCCGAAAAATCATCCGAAGCGGCGAATACCGAAGCTGTTTACAAAGACCCCGAGGGCAATTTCTACTACCCCACGGAGTTTGACGAGTCGAAATACGAATATGTCTACGACGCTGATTCACCCGAAAACTACGACTACGTCCGCGCCGACTGCAAATATCAGGACCTTGAATCTATCATGGCACTTGCCGAATCGGTTTATTCCGTCTCCTATCTCAAGGGCGCGGAATGGCAGGAGGGCGATATGGGCTACGGCGGAGTTTACGCCGCAATGTTCGACGGAATCGCGCTCGGAACAGAGGTCAGCTACGCCCGCTATCGCGTTGACGACAGTATTGACGGCTTCTACCTTCTCAAATCAAACGAATTCAAGCCTTATTTTGAGGAGCACAAGACCTATAACTTTGATACGATGAAGATCATCAAGCCCTCGCGCGCCGATCTCGTCAATATCGAGATCACCGCCGTCGGCCGCTACATCGACTACGAAAACTTCGAGGTCGTCACGGGAGAGCATACCGTAACTCTTACCTTCGTTTTTGAAAACGGAGCGTGGAGACTCGATACGCCGACTTATTAAAATGCAAAATTGAAAATGCAAAATGCAAAATGAAGGTAGATTTCCTCACAAAGTTCGGAAATCATAGGCAATATACCTTAGTTTAGCGTTGATACTTTTTGCTATAAATAAAATACTTTTCGGCTTGCCGAAAAGTTACCTGCATTTTGCATTTATCATTTTGCATTTTGCATTCACAACCCCTCTATTTTCATTATTCATAATTATTGACAATTCCCGGACAATCTGCTATAATAATATAATAGACATCTTCCCGAAAGGACGGTTTAAATATGATCCTCTACAATTCTCTGACACACGCACGCGACGAGTTCAAGCCCCGCGAGGAGGGTAAGGTCTCGATCTACACCTGCGGTCCCACAGTTTACCATTACGCACACATCGGCAACCTCCGCACCTACATGATGGAGGACATCCTTGACCGCTATCTGCGCTACTCGGGCTACGAGGTCAAGCGCGTTATGAATATCACCGACGTCGGACATCTCACAAGCGACGGCGACACGGGCGACGACAAGATGCTCAAGGGCGCAAAGCGCGAGAAGAAGACCGTCATGGAGATCGCCAAGTTTTATACCGACGCTTTCTTCGCCGACTGCAAGAAGCTCAATATCCGCATCCCCGACGTCATCGAACCCGCAACCTCCTGCATCGACGACTTCATCCGCGTGATCGAGGCTCTTATCGAAAAGGGTTACGCTTACGAGGCGGGCGGAAATATTTATTTTGACACATCCAAGCTCGAATCCTACTACGCTTTCCACGATTTCAACGAGGAAGACCTCGAGGTCGGCGTACGCGAGGGCGTTGAGGCTGACGGCAATAAGCGCAACCGCGCAGACTTCGTTCTTTGGTTCACAAAGTCCAAGTTCGACGATCAGGAGCTCAAGTGGCAGAGCCCCTGGGGCATCGGCTATCCCGGCTGGCACATCGAGTGCTCCTGCATCGCTATGAAGCACCTCGGCGAATACTGCGACATCCATTGCGGCGGAATCGACAACGCATTCCCCCACCACACCAACGAGATCGCGCAGAGCGAGGCTTACCTCGGCCACGAATGGTGCCGCCATTGGATGCACGTGCTCCATCTGAATACAAATTCGGGCAAGATGAGCAAGTCGAGCGGCGAATTCCTCACCGTCTCGCTCCTTGAATCGAAGGGCTATTCTCCCCTTGCTTACCGTTTCTTCTGCATGCAGTCGCACTACCGCAAGTCGCTCGTTTTCTCCTATGAAAACCTCGACAATGCGACCACCGCATACAACAAACTCGTCGCTAAGATCGCTCCCCTTCTCCGCGAGGATAACGGAGAGGTCGATGCAGAAGTTTTCGCGTCCCTCAAGAAGCGTTTCACCGACGCGCTTGACAACGATCTCAACACCTCGCTTGCCGTGACCGCGCTTTACGACGTGCTTAAGGCAAAGACAAACGCCGCAACCAAGCTTGCCGCTATCCGCGACTTCGAGCAGGTACTTATGCTCGGTCTTATCGACGCCGCATCTGCTATCAACGCCGCAGAGGACGCCGAGGCAGCAGCGAAAGCAGCCGCAAAGGCAGCAGCCGCAGCAGCCGATCCCGAATACGCACGCATCGAGGCACTCGTCGAGGCACGTACTGCCGCAAAGAAGGCAAAGAACTTTGCAGAGGCAGACAGAATCCGTAACGAGCTCGCCGCCGAGGGCATCACCCTCATCGACTCCGCAAAGGGAACAGAGTGGAAAAGAAATTAAGTTGTTGGGTCAAGAGTAAATAGTGAATAATACTATTATGATGCATCTGTTCGGCAGGATTGGACAATAAAACAAAAATAACGATATCGAGTCGTTTGACCGGTATCGTTATTTTTGTCAGTACAATTTAACATTGCAAATGTTTTGCATAATTCTATTTACCATTTTTGAAAATCTATTGAAAGTGGTAAAAAGATGTGGTATAATATTGTATGAGAGGTGATAAATAATGAAACTTATTACTCGAAATCAATATTTGGATAAGCTTGTGGGTGTAATGGGAACACCTGATATTAAAGTCATCACAGGTGTTCGTCGTAGCGGTAAATCCAAGCTACTCGAAGCATTCAGAAATCATATCGAACAGAAGGTACCCGACCACAACATCATTCAAATCAACTTCAACTTGCCGGAGTTTGACCATCTGCTTGAATACAGATCTTTATATGACTATATCAATTCGCAATATGTAGAGGGCAAAGAAAATTTTGTTTTGATTGATGAAGTCCAGATGTGTACCGACTTTGAGAAAGCGATCAACGGACTGCACGCATCTGAAAAATTTGATATTTATATTACCGGCTCAAATGCTTTCCTTTTGAGCTCTGATCTTGCTACACTGTTTACGGGAAGAACATTTGAAATCGAAGTCTTCCCGTTCTCGTTCAACGAATATATGCAATACTTTGGTTACAGCGACAAGTATGCTGCCGTTGATAAGTATATGATTGAGGGCGGCATGTCCGGCTCCTATCTCTATAAAGATCAAGAAGCCAAATACGATTACATTGCCGACGTTTTCAATACGTTGATTGTCCGTGATATTCGCAAGAAATATAAGATCCGCAATATGCAACTTATGGACAGACTTGTGGATTTCCTTATGGACAATATCTCCAATCTGACCTCGGCACGAAACATCACAAATACTTTCAGCGGCTTAAAAGAAAAGGTCAACCACGTTACCATCAGCTCGTATATTCAGTATTTGTGCAATGCCTTTGCCTTTTATAAAGTCCGCAGATATGACATTAAAGGCAAAAAGTATCTTTCCAGCAACGATAAGTATTATCTGAGCGACCATACTTTCCGTTATGCCAAGCTCGGCACGAAAAATATGGACTACGGTAGAATCATTGAGAATGTTGTGGCGATAGAGTTACTTCGCAGAGGATATGAGGTCTACGTCGGCGTGCTCTACAAGAAAGAAATCGACTTCGTCGCTATCAAACGCAACGAGAAGATTTATATACAGGTTTCGGATAATATCAGCGATGACAAGACTTTTGAACGTGAGGTTTCGCCGTTACTTCAAATCAAGGATGCTTACCCTAAGATGGTCATTGCACGTACTCGGCACGATGAATATCAGTACGAGGGTGTAAGGATTGTTGATATTGCGGATTGGCTGTCAAAATAATTTCCAAAAACAACATTTTTGCAATTTTGGAAAACGCACAAGTGTGTACACTTACAATAAGTATAACGAAAAGAACAGGCATGACAAGAATCATGCCTGTTCCAAGAAAATTGCATATTGAGATTTTACGACCACCGCGCTGACGCGCGGGATTATCTCATTTTAATTCAAAAAGAGGTAAGTTGCGGGATCGGCAACCATATCGGAATAGAATTCAAATCAAAAACACCGTGCATCCGTCGTTCACGACGGATGCGCGGTGCTTTTGCTTATTCTATATCAATATCAAGCGGCAAGTCGATCTCATCCGAGACGTATTTGCCGTTTTTCTTTCTCTGACGAACGCATTCACTGAGAAGATACTCGATCTGCCCGTTGACCGAGCGGAAATCATCCTCTGCCCAGGCGGCGATAGCGGCGTAGAGCTTTGGCGAGAGACGCAGAGGGATCTGCTTTTTCTGCTTATCGTCCATATCAATAGAGGCTGCCCGAGTTGACTATCGGCTGTGCGTCACGGTTGCCGCAGAGGACAACGAGGAGGTTCGAGACCATTGCCGCCTTGCGCTCGTC
>JAFQPI010000060.1 GCA_017411805.1 Clostridia bacterium | reverse complement strand
CATCCCCCACCAACACAACGACCTGACTGGCGTCAGGTCTTTTTGTTGGTGGGGGATGGTGGATTCGGACCACCGAAGTCAGTGACAACAGATTTACAGTCTGCCCCCTTTGGCCGCTCGGGAAATCCCCCATATGAAGTCCGCCTTAGCTTGCGGACTTTTTTGGAGCTGGTGATCGGAGTCGAACCAACAACCTGCTGATTACAAATCAGCTGCTCTGCCATTGAGCCACACCAGCGTTTGGCGTTCCGTATTGGACGGGTTATATTATATCACAGGCAGCGGCGTTTGTCAATAGTTTTTTGAAAGATTTTTTTATTTTTTCGCACTTTTTGAAGTTTTATTTTGGAAATGATCCAAAATATGGCGTATTCCCTTGATTTTGTCCTCCGTTTATGCTATAATATTTTTATAAAATTCACATTCCGCAAAGGAGCAATGTCATGAGCAAGACCTTAACAGCAGAGGACATCAAGCGCGTCAAGGGGCTTGGATGTCTCAAGGACAAGAGATTCGACGACGTTTTCAACGTCAGAGTCATTACAAGAAACGGCAAGATCACATCAGACGAGCACCGCGCGATCGCGGAGGCTGCGGACAGATTCGGCAGCGGTGAGGCTGCCATGACCACCCGTCTTTCTATCGAAATTCAGGGCGTCAAATACGACAACATCGATCCTCTGATCGAATTTCTCGCCTCTCACGGCCTCGAGACGGGAGGTACGGGTGCGCTCGTTCGTCCCGTTGTATCCTGCAAGGGTACGACCTGCCGCTTCGGTCTGATCGAGACCTACGAGCTCAGCGAGAAGATCCACGAGCGTTTTTATAAGGGTTACCACAACGTTCCCCTTCCCCACAAATTCAAGATCGCTGTCGGCGGCTGTCCGAACAACTGCGTAAAGCCCGACCTCAACGACCTCGGTATAATCGGTCAGCGTGTTCCCGCGCACGACCTTGAAAAATGCCGCGGCTGCAAGAAATGTCAGGTTGAGATCGCCTGCCCGATCGGCGCGGCAAAGCTCGTTGACGGCAAGCTTGCGGTCGACACAGACGCCTGCAACCATTGCGGACGCTGCAAGGGCGCATGTCCCTTCGGAGTCACCTCGACTTACATAAACTGCTACAAGGTCTGCCTCGGCGGCAGATGGGGCAAGAGAACGGCGCAGGGTCGCCCGCTTTCGAAGCTCTTCAAATCCGAGGAAGAGGTCCTCGAGGTAATCGAGCGCACCATCAACTTCTACCGCGAGGAAGGCAAGCCCGGCGAACGCTTCGCAGATACCATCAACAGACTCGGATTTGAGTACGTTGAGAGTAAGATAGTTAAATAACAGCCAAAAATCACCGTCCCGAAAATCGGGGCGGTGATTTTTCATTATCTTCCCTCAAGCATCCACTTGATCGCATTTTTAACCCATTCGTCCCAGAAAGCCCAGTTATGAATGCCGGGTCCCTCGGGGATGATGACGTTTACCGACGTATCGTGATTAAGACATTTTGATCTGAAAGTAACTTGAAAGAGTGCCATAATACAACTCCAATGTTTTTTTCAATTATATCATAGTATTTTTCACGTGTCAACAATAATTTTGTTGATATTTTATATTGCAATTCCGCAAAAAAAGGCGTATAATATTAAAAAACCACGCGAGGACCATTAAAATGAGCAGAGAGAACGTAAAAGTAACAGATATGCGCATCCATCCCGGTGACAGCGGATTTCTTATCGACAACGGCAAGACCGCGATAATGATCGACTCGGGCTACGGCTTTACCGGCTACCGAATGGCGCAGAAGATCAAGGACTATCTCGGAGACCGCCCTCTCGACTTCATTTTTCTGACCCATTCGCATTACGATCACGCCCTCGGAAGCGCGTATATCCTTGAGACCTACCCGAACGCCACCGTCGTTGCGGGTGCTTACGCGGCATCGATCTTCCGCCGCGCGGGAGCTCTGCGCAAGATGGATGAGCTCGACCGCTCGATCGCGGAGATCTCGGGAGTGACCGATTATCCCTTCCTCGGCGAAAAACTCAGAGTCGATATCGAGGTCAACGACGGCGACGTCGTGAAAGCGGGCGACCTCACCTTCATCGTGATGGATCTGCCGGGTCACACGAAATGCTCGGTCGGCTTCTACTGCCCCGAGGAGGCTATGCTGATCGCAACCGAGACCCTCGGCATCTACGACGGCGGAGAGGTGATCCTTCCCTCCTTCCTCGTCAGCTACGAGAACACGATCGCCTCGATCGACCGCGCGCTGTCGCTCAAGATCGACCGTCTGCTGATCCCCCACCTCGGAGACCTTGAAGAAAAACGCACGCGATTCTATCTTGATAATATCCGCCGCCGCTCGATCGAATCTATGGAGGAATATGCCGCCGCGCTCCGCGAGGGCAAATCCGCCGAGGAGATCGCAACCGATTACATCAAGCGTTACCGCCGCGGCTACGTTGAAAAGATCTACCCGCCCGAGGCGATGATGCTGAACACTACCCTTATGATCAATCGGATAGGGGCGGAGTTTGGGATCGTATAAATGCAAAAGGCTAAATGCAAAATTGAACTGATATTTTTATTTTGAATAAACGGAGCTGATCCATCAATTAGTTAATGGATCAGCTCCGTTTACTGTTTAATTTGAGTTATTTAGGTTCCACAACGTTATTCGTGACCGAAGTACCGATAGTATAAGGAAGAGGAAGGGTTACGGCGTTGCCCTGCCATCCCGCTACGTAAAGCTCTTTGAAATTGGGATTCTTTCCCTCAAGAAGCGCGTGATTGTAGGTGTTCTTTTCAACGGTCGGGAAGTAATTCGCGCCAACCGGCCAAAGAATTACCGAGGGCTTCATCAAGCCGTAAGCCGATTGAGTATCGCCGTTTGCGCCGCCCGTACCGCCGCCGTGGTGAGCGACCTGAACTACGTCGCATTTAAGCTCGTTGCGGTACATTTTGTTGCAGACCGCAAAGGCGTGACCCGTTGCGTCGCCTGTTACCATGACCGAAGTGCTCTTGCCCGACTTATCAGTTGTTATCGTTCTGAAAACAAGGGAGCAGGTATTGAAGCCTGTCGCAACCTTGGGAAGATAGCTTTCGATAGTGTAGAGGAATTCAAAAGCGGTATCGCCAAACCAATAGACCTGACCGACGTGAGGCGCGTAAAAATCAACACCGATCTCTTTTGCGATGCTCGCGGACTTGTAATATCCCGCAAACGAACCCGTAGCAAAGCTTGAGGTCGTATTCTTCGCTATGTTGAAGTCAGATTCGGACCAGAAATTACACATTATGCCCTTGAAATTGAATTTTGTAAACTGCTTGTACTCGTTAAGCAGAGTGCCGTGATGGTCTGTATGCGGGTGGGTGATGATCCATGCGGCAATGGTAATATCCTTATCTGTCTTTGCGTAGTCCTTCGACTGCTCGCGGAGAGTCTTGATGATATTGGAAGCATAGATTCCCGAATTACCATGATGTCCGCCGTCAACAATGACGAATTCGCCGGTAGAGAGGCGGTAAACAAGGCAAAGACCGTTCTGCTGATAGCTGCCGTTATAGATACCCTCAACACCGATCATGGTAATCTGAGTTGTCGTAACGGGCGCGGCATCGCTCTTGAGAGGAGCCAGAGTACAATCTCTGTAAGGCTCAATAATAACTCGAACCTCGTCCATATTATTATAAAATCCCGCGTTGATGGTATACTCGTCATTATAAAGAGTTGCGAAATGGCTTCCGGCTATCTCGTTGGTGGCGTGAGTCTTGAAGCCCTTATCGGTAAGCTTCTTAACGTACGCGTTATATGCATCGGTATTGGTCGATTTGATGATAAGTCCATAGCAGCCGTCGCCCATGTCCGTAACGCTCGAGAACTTGCCGCCCTCGAAAATGGGCAGAGTGGCTGTCATCTTTTCGGTGTTGTTTATGACATTCAGGGCTTCCGCGCTGATCGTCAAGGTCTGTGTGCCGTCATCGGCTTTCACGGTGTTCTCGCGGATCAGAGTCTGAAGCTTTCCGAGAGCCTTGGAATATCCCGACTCGGTATATGAGAAAACAACGATCTTGTTGCCAACAGCCTTGACCGCATACTGACCGTAGTTGAGCTCAGCCATAACTTCAGCCGTCTCGGGATATCCGGTATTACCGACCAGGATCTCAAAGGTACTGCCGTCGTATGACTCACCGTCCTTAATCCAGTCGTCGCCAAGCTCGAGAGAAACTCCAACAGCGTTATTGATCGCCTTGCGGATATCTATGGCAACTTTAACGGATATATCGTCGCTCGTCAGATTAGCGGGACGAACGATCTTGAAATTGCCCTTTCCGCCCGAGACGATCGAATATTCTTCGGGCGCACCCGAAGGAGGATCGGTTTCTTCGGGAAGGTTTGATCCCGCGGGTGCTTCGCTTGAGACGTCCGAATTTCCGCCGTCGGGAGGAGTTGCGGTATTACATCCCACAAGTGCCGCGGAGAGCAGCATTGTAAGCGCAAGTATCAGCGCTAAAAGTTTAATATTGGTTTTCATAACAATTCTCCTTTGGTATATCCGCGTTAGTTTTTATTCTCAACTACCTTATTGAGAATAGCATCGCCGAGAGTATAGGGCAGAGGGAGCGTAACGGCGTTTCCTTGCCAGCCTGCAATGTAAAGCTCGGCAAATTCGGGATTCTGCGCCTTGAAGAGTGCATGGTTGAATTCCGCTACGTAATCAACGCTTCCCGCATTGTATCTGTGATTTCCGAGCGGCCAGAGAACTACGGAGGGCTTTATCTTCGTATACGCCGCGCTGATCTTGTTTTCCGATCCGCCGTTGCCGAGACCGTGGTGCGTAACCTGAACAATATCGCTCTTGATATAATCGCCAAAGGTCTTGGTGCAAAGCTCAAGTGCCTCGCCCGTAGCGTCGCCGGGGATAAAGGTCGTGGACTGCTTGCCCGAGGCATCCGTGGTTGTAGTACGGAAGACCAGCGACGAGGTATTGTATATTACCGCGACGCGGGGCAGGAAACTTTCGATGGTATAAAGGAATTCGAATTCGGTATTTCCGAAGTGCCAGACCTGACCTACGTGAGGAACAACGTAATCGGCTCCGAGAGCGGTTGCCACACTTGCGGTATTGGTATGGCTCGAATAGCTTCCGGAGAAATTGGGCTGCTTGTTTTTTGCCTCTTCAAATGCCGAAGCCGGCCAGAAATTTGTCATTATTCGCTCAACGGTGAAAACCTTGAAGCGAGGATAATCCTTGACCAGAGTTCCCGAATGATCTCCGTGCGGATGGGTGATTATCCATGCCGCGATCCTGATATCCTTATCGGATTTCGCATATTCCGCAGACTGAGTTCTGAGAGTCTTGGCAATATTCGTTCCGTATATTGCGGCATTGGCGGAGTGTCCGCCGTCAACGATAACAAAGCTTCCGTCCGAAAGGCGGTAGATCAGGCAGAGACCGTTGTTCTGATACTCTCCGTTAGATATACCCTCAACTCCGAGCATGGTGAGCTGCGGGGTCGTTATCGGCTCGGCTTCAACCTTCTTTGTCGGGAGAGTATCGTCTTCATAGGGCTCAATGATGACGCGGACCTCGTTTATATTGTTGTAAAAGCCTGCGTTTACGGTATACGTATCGTTGTACAGAACCGCGAAGTGGCTTCCGACGATCTCGTTTGTCGAGTAGGTCGTATAGCCGCCGTCAGTAAGAAGCTTGACGTAAGAATCATATTGCTCCTTTGTGGTGTCCTCTATGATAACTCCGTAGCATCCGTCGCCCATATCGGTAACGCTCGAGAAGGTACCGCCCCCGTACATGGGAAGCGAGGACGTCATCTCATCGACTGTGCCGACCGCATCGATCGAAGAGGAAGCGATCTTTATGGTCTTGCTTCCGTCCGCCTCGGTCGTAACAGCATTGCCGAGGATATAGGTAAGCTTGCCGACAGCCTTATCATAACCCTTTTCGGAATAGGAGAAGACGACGATCTTATTACCGATGGCCTTGACGGCATACTGACCGTATGCGATCGAAGCCGCTACCTGTGCTGTCTCGGGATACGAGGTGTTTCCGACAAGTATCTCAAAAGCCGCGGTATCATGCTCCTTACCGGGGGTTATCCAGTCGTCACCGAGCTTCATGGATACGTCGGTCTCTTCCGTAATGAATTTCTTTATACTCAGCGCTGCCTGAACGGGGATATCCTCGGATTCAAGCTCCGCGGGGCGCACGATCTTGAATAATGCCTCGCCGCCCGTCACTATCGTGTATTCCTCGGGCACGGAAGGCGCGGTTTCCGCATCGGTTACTATCTCCGAACTTCCGGGAGGCTCGGTCAAATCACCTCGAGGCGGCTTTGAACAGCCAGTAAAGACCAAGGCAAGCGCCATAAGGATCATGAATGCCAATGTCATCAGCCTTACATAATTTTTCATTTTTGTTCTCCTTAGAAAAAATACGTATTTAAATTTTATCACATATTTTATTTCTTGTCAATACCGAAGAAAAAATATTATTTTTTTTAAAAAAAGTGATGACAAGCAGGAAAGTTTATGATACAATATAGATAAGTATATCAATGCGAAAGGAGAATCGCCATGGAAGATATTATCATCATGACTCCCGACGGCAAGGTAGAGCACAAGAAACAAGAAAACCGCACCCCATGCGTATCCGTCAAGCACCTGAGCTTTTCATACGGCGCAAGACCAATACTCAAAGATATAGAATTCGACCTTTATCCCGGGGAGATCTTCGGATTTCTCGGGCCGAACGGATCGGGAAAGACCACCACCATAAAGCTCATGCTCGGCCTTTTGCCTATCTCGTCCGGAAAGATCACTATCTGCGGCTGCAACGTGCAGACCGAATTCGAGAAAGCTCTGGCAAACGTCGGAGGTATCGTTGAGAATCCCGAAATGTACTCGTACCTCACGGGCAGACAGAATCTCGAGCTCTTCCGCAGAATGTTCGATTCGGTTGAAAAGGGCCGCATAGATGAGGTCGCGGAGATCGTAGGTCTCTCTGCCAGGCTCGGGGACAAGGTATCAAAATACTCACTCGGCATGCGCCAAAGGCTCGGAATCGCGCAGGCTTTGCTTGCCGACCCCAAGGTTCTCGTTCTCGATGAGCCGACAAACGGACTTGACCCAATGGGTATCAAGGAACTGCGTGATTTGCTTATCAAACTCTCGCATGAAAACGGAGTAGCCGTTTTCGTATCGAGCCATCAGCTTGCCGAGCTCGATCTTATGTGCGACAGAGTTGCCGTCATTAATTCCGGAAAGATTCTCCGCACGCTGACGATCGAGGAGATCAGAAATCCCGACGAAGCGGGACGCATTGAGGTTATAGTTAATATCACGCCCGAAACCGCAAGTCTCGTCCCCGAGGGCTGTCCGCTCAATCTCGAGGGATCCGCTCTATGCGGACTCGTCGCACAGGAAGATATCCCCGCTATCATATCCTCGCTTGCCATCGCAGGAGTCGCGATCACGGGTGTAACTCAGAAAAAGAGATCGCTTGAGGACGTTTTCCTTGAGCTGACACACACCGCCCCGGCGGTTCCTACCGTCCCAAACACCGTCCCCCCTGCGGGATATGCGCCGACAGCACAGACCTTCAGCATACCCGTACCGCCCGCCGATCCCAAGGAAGGAGGCGAGAACAAATGAAAAAATTCATAGATCTTGTAAAAAACGAGTCGCTTAAGCTTTGGGGACAGACGAGCTTCCGCGTGCTCACGATAATTCTTGCAGTCATATTGGTGCTTACACCAATATTCAATTTCCTCATCTACGAGCTTTTGGGGCTCTTTGAATTCGGAACCGATTACGAGGAATACCTCGACCGTGCCGCTGAGGCGCGCGAATCGGGCGAGGAGCTTGAGGCTATAGAACTCGAAACGCTTTACGAGGCAGAAAAATACTTTGCCGACAAGGGGCTTGACGGCACAAGCGCGGAGTATTCGATCTACTACTTTGATTATGAAGCTCTCCTTCTTGCGAGATCCTCCCTCTCCGTTCTCTCGGAAGGAAAATTCTCGCTCGAGGAACTGAACGATTCCTATTATACCTCCCTCGACCAGGTATATCTTTTCCTCGTTGACTATGGGCTTTACGAAGATACCGATGCCCAGGGATACTATCAGTACAACGTCCTGACCGTCGTAAAGAGCGCGATCGACGAGCGCGGAATCGACGGCATCATCGCCGCAGTTGACACCGAGCTTACGAATCTGCGCTTCAATATTGAGAATTTCAGCATGAAGTTCTATTACGAGCAAATGCTCGCCTCCGCGCGCGATACCGTGAAATCGGCAAAGGCAGAGCTTGAAAGCACCAAGATCCGCCTTGAATCCGATCTTCCCGAGGCTGACCGTAAGTATTACGAGGCATATTCGTCCTATTGCGAGGACGTCATCATGATCTCCGAAGGCTACGAAAAGGCAATCGAAATAGCAGCCGAGCGCAATTGCAAATACAACAGTTGGGAATATCTTACTGTCGCAAACCTCGCCTACAACGCCGTATCCTCCACTCAGAACAGCTATCCCATGACCGACAGCGAATTTTCCGAAAGCTACTATACTTTTCAGTATAGCGACGCCTCGGAGTATTCCGAAGAGATGGCAAAGGAGCGTATGGTGGCTCTTGAGGCTCTCGATTACGCGCTCTACAGCCTTGAGCATTCCATTCCCCTTCCGCAGGCTCTCAGCACCGCCTCCACGAAAAACATGATCAAGGATCAGTTCCGCTCCTTTGCGGGCATTCTCGCGATCCTCTTCATCTGCTACGGCGGAATAACAATGGCACACGAATATTCCTCCGGCACGATCAGACTCCTGCTCATCAAGCCGCGCTCAAGGACCAAGATCTTCTGCTCGAAGATCACTTGCCTTGCCTTCTGGTGGCTTGCGGCATCTCTTGCATCATTGCTGGTGCTGACGCTCGAAAATATTGTCATATTCGGCATAAACGACGTCTTCCTTCCGGACCTGAAGGCTATGAAGGACGGTATTTCCGAAATCCCCTCCTTCCTCGGACTTCTGGGTGTATTCGGCGAGGAATTTCTCATGGCAATGCTTTACGTCACCTTTGCTCTGCTCTTCGCAGTGCTGACGAAGAAGGTGGCTCTCTCGATCCTCTTCCCCATACTTGTAAGCTTCGGCGCATCCATAATTCAGGGCATCGCGATCGCTCTCTACGAGGAGGGCTTGACTTTCCTTGCGTACACGCCCCTCTTCTATCTCGACTTCGAATTCCTGCACTCCACGGCGGTCGATTACTATATGTTCGGCTCGAATATTGCCGACATCATCAGCTCATCCCTGAACATGGCATCCGCGGATATCATTCTCGGAAAGCACGCAAGCGTACTTGTGGGCATCATCATGCTCTCGCTGCTCGTGGCGGCATTCTCGGCAATTTCGGTTGCAACCTTCCGTAAACAGAAAATTTAATTATTTTACTATAAAGGAGTAAATTAAAATGGCATTCAATCTTATGAAAGACGCTTCCGAGCGCATCATCGTTGCCGCACATCGCGGCGAGTGCGGCGGTAACATCCCCTGCAACACCATGGCTGCTTACGAGATCGCAGTACGCCACGGCGCGGACATGATCGAGGTCGACCTCAATAAGTCTGCTGACGGCACACTCTGGATCCTCCATCCCAAGATGGAGTACCGCCACCTCAATTACCTCGGCACCGAGGGCAAGGTTTCCCTCCCTCAGCTTACCGACGAGGAGATCCGCAAGCTCCGTTACGTTAACTACGACCGCGACTACACTCAGTTCGGTCTTTGCACCTTCGAGGAAGTTCTCAACACCTTCAAGGGCCGCTGCTACATAAACATCGACAAGTTCTGGGATCATCCCCGCGAGATCTCGGACGCTATCCGCGCGCACGGTATGCTCGATCAGATCGTTGTTAAGTCCTCGCCGAAGACCGAGATCCTCGATATCGTCGAGGAATACGCTCCCGAGGTCTACTACCTCCCGATCGTAAAGAAGGACGAGGGCATCCACGAGGAAATGATGCGCCGTAACATCAACTACGTCGGCTGTGAGGTCGTATTCAACGACGAAACTCAGGGCGTAGGCTCGACGGAGTTCATCGACAAGCTCCATGCAGACAACAAGCTCGTCTGGGCAAACGCTATCATTTATAACTACAAGACTCAGCTTTCCGCAGGACATTCCGACGATACCTCCTTCACCATCTCGCCCGAGTACGGCTGGGGCTGGCTTGCAGACCGCGGCTACGACATCATCCAGACCGACTGGACTCTCGCGATGTGCACCTACCTCAACGAGACCGGCAAGAGATTCAAGAAATAATGGCGGCAAAGATAAAACTCAATCCCGACGCGGAGATGGTAAAGATCGTCCGCGAGGGACTCGCGAAACGCGGGGGCTATTGCCCCTGCCGCCGCGAGCAGAGTGAGGACACCAAATGCATCTGCCGCGAGTTCCGCGAGCAGATGGCTGATCCCGAATTCGAGGGATTTTGCCATTGTATGCTTTATTATAAGCCTCGCGGTTAATAACGGAGGATTATTAATGTCTATATATACTTCGGTTTCGATTACAACGGCTGTTGTCGCTGTGGTTTTAATTGCTTTTTTGGCATTGCGCGGAAAAATTGATTACAAATCCGGCGGTTTATGGAATTCGTTGCAGATTTGCGTGTTTGTTAATGCAATGATGTCAATGTTGGGCGAAATGCTGACAATGTTGGGATTTGCTCAGCTTTATTGGATTCTTGTGGCTATCGGAGCATTGCTGATCGTTATTAAGATCGTTTCTGCAATCAGAATGACTCGTTCTGTTGCTTCATATCGCAATAGTATAAATAGCGAAATATGCTTTGAATCATACTACGGTGTTGGCAGAATCGATACACAAAAATTATATCACGCAAATGTTTTGGTTACGCAAGAAGGAGTATATATCATTGCTCGTCAGAACTTACCCAAAAATGAGATGATGCAGTTTTTGCCCAAAGACGAAATGTTTTTGCGAATGAAAGCTCTTAACAAAGATAAATTGAACTTTTATGCGCTTAATTCCCATTTTAATACAAGCCAATTGCTTGGAGTTTATGACAGACGAACCGGCGCAGAGATGTTTGAGATCGGAACACGGGATTTTTGGAGAAAAACGGGTAAGAAAGACGAATTTATCCGCGAATTGAAAAAGATCGGTATGTTTACCGAGTAGTCGTATTAATACGGTCAGATTGCTGACAAACTCACCTCTCAACATATGGCATATACACAATAAATGAGTAAACAGCTATGTTTGCACTTGCTTGGCCGGGTGCAGGGGCGAAGCCCCATGGGTGGGAACTTAAGAAAGTCAAAGTCTCTCCCTCCACCGCAAGCGGTCCCCGGAAACGCGCTAATGCGTTTTTGGGGTTCGGGCGATGGCGGTGGAGGGAGAGATATAATATGCTTATGTTCCCACTTATGGGGATTCGCCCCTGCAAATGTAACGATGTTATCCTGAGGGCGAGCTTGCAAACGCTTTTGGGGTCAACGCCATCCCGCCGTCATCGTTTTTAAAAAAGGAGTCGAAACCGCAAAAAACGTTTGTTATTGTAAAAAAGAGGAACTGCCCCAATTGCTTTCTCTCTGATGATCTGATAAAAAACGAGAAAGGAGTCATCCTGAATGACAAACAGAAAATTTCTTTTATTCTTTTTAGTAATTACCGTTATGCTTGCCATGGTCTCGTGTACCGCGGGAGATCCGGATGGATCCGATTCTCCCGCCCAAACGTCGGATGAGACAGATAACGCTGCCGTCCTATCCGAGGCTCTTGAGCTTCTACGGCAATCGGAACGTCTTTCAGATGATTACGAATCATTTGTTCAGACCACACAGACCACGAGCTCAACTGATGACGGTAACGTTATCAGTTCTCTCCGCACAGTATTGAAAAAGAGCGGAGCGAGCTACAGCTTCAGCCAACTCACAGAGGCTTTCGATGAACGCGGCAATCTTACCGCCGACAGCCTGATCGAGATGATGTACGATGGGGTCGGTATAACCTATTATGACGATTCCATCAAACCCGTCAATCGCTCGTTTGGCGCGATCGCCATCCTCAAGGCGACAGAGGAGGAGTATCTTTCGATGCTTCTCAGCGCGGACAGCGGTATGCTCGGTCTCAGAGACCCCGAATATTTCAAGAGCGGAAGCATAACCGAGAAAAACGGTTTCCGCGAGATCGTTCTTCAGTATTCCGATGCCGGAGAGAGCGCGATATTCGAGGCATTCGGTATGCCGCTCGGCGAGGGAATTGAGGTTATAAGGCTCGGTTTCACCGCCGTTATCGACAGCGAGGGCAACGCCGTCAATACTTCCGCAGAGATAAGAATGGCTCTGTCGGTCGGAGATACAGAGGTGAAGATCACGGCACTTGCCACCTCCGAGTACACCGATATCAATTCGAACAGCTCGGTCGATAGCGTAAGCGTTCCTGACTTCAGCCTGCAATTCGAGGATTTTTACGAATTTTCGACGGTCAGCAACACGTTCAATATCTTGAAGCTGATGTCCACGGGCAATCTTGCCTTTGAATATGAGCGTACGTGTGAGCTTACCGTGAATATGCATCCTCCGCATAATACGGAGGCTGTCGTAGGCGTCTCCGAGCACAGAGGAGCATATGATCCTTCGCGCGGATACAGCTACAGCAGAAAGAACGCGGCAGGCAATACCTTTAAGCAGTACGGCGATTTCAAGCATTTTTACAGTGACACCGGAAAAGGGATCGACGGTCCCGTGGAATATTACTACGACGTTACCGCTCTCGTTGACGTCTTCAGAGAGATACGCCCCGATTTCTTCTCGCTTGAGTATATCAAGGGCGTTTCGGCAATCGAGAAAGCGGATGACGGAATAAAGATCATCCTTGACGTCGATGACAAAATGCTCGTCTCGCGTATGTCATCGTCGCATCACGATCTCGCCGGAGTGCAGTTCGTCATCAATCCCGTGAGCAAGGCGAGCGTGAGTACAAAATCTGTTGAGATAATCCTGTCCCCCGAAGGACTGCCGCTATCCTTCAGCGTATACCTTGCTGCCTCGTTCAGTTCCGACGAATGCGATGAGATCTATAGGGAAACCGTCACGTTCACATCCTACAGCAACGTCAATATCGAGGTTATGCCCTGATATCCGATATGAAAGGAAATAATAATGGAAGTAAAAATCACACTCGAAAATTTCGACGAAGAGGTGCTTCAATCCGATATCCCCGTGGTCGTCGATTTCTACGCCGATTGGTGCGGACCCTGCAAGATGCTCGCGCCCGAGCTTGAAGCGGTTGCAAAGGAGCTTGACGGTAAGGTCAAGATCGGAAAGATCAACGTCGATGAGCAGGGCGAGCTTGCAAACGCTTTTTCTATCAACGCGATCCCCGCAGTTCTCGTCTTCAAGAACGGACAGGAGACCGCAAAGAACGTGGGATACTGCAAGAAGGACAAGCTCATCTCGATGTTGGCGTAAAAAGGACGGATCGTTACTATGTCATGTCTTGGTAACCTTATCTGGATCTTATTCGGCGGTATCTTTACCTCGCTTTATTGGCTTTTGGCAGGCGTATTATTGTCGCTCACCGTTATAGGGATCCCGCTCGGAGCACAATGCTTCAAGGCGGCAAAACTCACGTTTGCTCCCTTCGGGAAGGTCGTGATCACCCATTTCGAGAGACATCCGATAGCGAATCTGCTCTGGATGATCCTCGCCGGCTGGGAGCTTGCCTTGGGATATTTCTTAGCAAGCCTGCTTTGCTGCCTGACGCTCGTAGGCATTCCCTTCGGACTTCAAGGCTTTAAGCTTATGGCACTCGCATTCTGCCCCTTCGGCGCAGAGGTAAGATGATTTAGAATAAAAATGGGGCTGTCTCATTAATCAAAATGTGATAGCCCATGTTTTTTATCAAAAAAGTTATAGATTGAGATTATGGTACGCAAAACAGAATTATATTTTTTCGTAAAATACCGGTTCGAGTCCGTAGTACGATGTTAACTCTAAAACTTGATG
>JAFQPI010000059.1 GCA_017411805.1 Clostridia bacterium | reverse complement strand
ATACAGCAGCCCGACCGATGATACTATGCCATCTCAGGACATTCGTAATGTTATAAAACTAACCCTTGTGGTAGATATGCTTGGATAAAAAGAGGAGGAAAACAACATGAAACTCACGAAACTTTTAGCCTTGTTGCTGTCTCTGACCTTGGTGTTCACCTTGGCGGCTTGCGGCAACGGCAACAATGACGATCCTTCGGGAAGTCAGCAAGGCACAAACGCACCGCTGAACAGAGAGGATAACACTTCATCCACCGATAATCAGGGTGGCGAAAACAATTCGTCCAATGTAGGCAATATCGATATCGGTTCCATCATGAGTGGAAATGGCTCGACAGATACCATCTACGGTCAGTTGGATGAAGCAAGCAAGCAGCAGATCATTTCCGATCTTGCAAAGGACGGCTATGAAGCCTCCTTCGGAGCAGACGGCAGTATGACGATCGTCGATCCCGACGGCACTACGATGGTACAGAAGCCCGACGGCACTTGGGTAGTCAAGGATGCAGATGGCGGCGAAGGACAGATCGGCGGCGATTGGCCGGATAATGAATTTACCAAACTCATCCCCAAGCCCGATTTTGAATTGTTTGCCGCAAATACCGAAACCGACAGCTTCTCCGTTGCCTTCATGTCTGCAACTATTGAGCAGATCAAGGATTACGCCGCAAAGGTCAAGGCAGCAGGATTTAACATCAACGAGGAAGTTGAAGATCAGGAAGTGATGGGAATGGTGATCTACAGCTTTACTGCTGAAAATGCAGACGGATACACCGTTGAGATCACCTCTGCAAACGGCACAAGCGCTTTAACTATCAGTAAATAAAACCATTGACAAATTAACACCCGAAATCGTGCGCCTGTTTATCGCAAGGATCGAGATCGGAGAACGCACTGTGAAATACTCACGGCACTCCGCTCAAAAAATCCGAATCATTTACCGTGACATCGGTGAATGGGATTACGACGATGCGGCAGAAGCCGAACAGCAACAACCGCAGATCGTAGCAGTGACCGTAGCACAACCGGAACTGCTCCCCGCTTAAACAACCGCACAATGCGAGATAAACGCAGTAACGGCGGATGACTAACCGCCATCCGCCGTTACCACACCTACATACTGTCAGAAAATGTCCCTATGAACACTAACATAAAAGTGTGCCGGGTTTTTTATTATCTTCGTTTTTTGATTATTATTGCGCCAAGTGCAAAGAGCCCAAACAATGCGATCGGAGATGCGACAGAGCTGCATCCGCGCTTCTTGGCAACTGTAGGCTCGGTTGCCTCGGGAGACGTTGTAACCCCGGTATCGGGAGTATCGTTCGGAGCGGTTGTTGAGTCGGGTGCTTCAGGCGAAGTTGTTACTTCGGGAGGATTCGTTGTTGTTTCGGAGTTGCCCGTCTGCTTATAGCTTACGAGGAACTGCGCCGAGGAGACCCATTCACCGGTTACGAAATCTCTGCCGAGAACGGCAACCTTATCCTCGTAGATGCGAATGTAGTAGCCTTCGCTTCCCGTCTGACGCTCTCCGGTTACGATATCGTAGGAGTGCCAGAGGTAAGCTACCGACGAGGTATTGAAGAACGTTGCATTCTTGCCCTCGTGCATGCAGTTGTCCGAATCGAGGATCCAATGCGTATGTCCGTTGAAGAACATGACCTCGGGATAATTATCAACGATAGTCATCAGCTGTCTGTAATTGCTTACGCCGCTCCAGCCTTCGGCCTGACTGCTTCCCGACGTGGTGTTGAGCATTGGCTGATGGTGGAAGACGAAAATAGGTCTGCCATCGCGGTTTTCATTGATCTTTTCTTCAAGCCACGTAAGCTGAGCCTTGGAAAGAGTGGAAGAACCGGTGTTTTCGGATGCGATGAAGATATAGTGATATCCGTTTACCCAAGCATCGTAATAGGGCTTATCGGGGGTGCTTCCGCCCGGGAAATTAAGATTTTCGAGGAACTGCTTGAGTCCTGCGCTGTAATTCGTTCCGATGTATTCGTGGTTACCTATTCCGAGATAGAGCGCGGGAGCGTTCTTGACGGACTTATAATGCTGATGGAAATACGTCCAATACGAGGGAGAATCGCCGCGGTCAACGATGTCACCGACAGCGAAGATGCCGACCGAATTCGGGCTGTTCTTTACAACGTCACTGAGCATTCCGATGAAGTGCTTGCTGTATTCATGAGAGGAATCGCCCTTGATATGGATATCGCTGACGATCTGGAACTCGGAGAGGACTTCGCCGAATCCCTTGGATGCCGCACCGTCGGGAAGCTTGAGCTCAAAGCATTCTTTTGAGATGCCGTTGCTGTCGTTGTAGGTATAAATGAGAAGCTTGGTCGCGCCCTCGGGGATGATGGTATTCGGAGTCATTTCGTGGGTGACGGTCGTTCCCGTGACCTTGAAGCGCGCAAGGCGTGTATAACCGGGAAGCTTGCCGGCGTCGTTTGCCCACCACATGTAAATATCGTCTGCCATGTGATCTGCGGGTAGATTGATGGTCAGAGTGCCGTCAGCCATGCCGTCGGTGTCGTTCTTGAGCTTATACGTAGCTGACGTGGGAGCCTTTGCGATCTTCGAGGGGTCGTTCACGATCTTGATATCGAGGGATGCGAGCGCGATGCCGATTCCTTCCTTGCCCGTAAGGTCGTTCGGGATGATATAGAGAGTATATTCACCCGCGGGCAGACCGTAGTAATCTGACATAGAGGAACCCATATTGCTTGCTTTTTCGATATCGAAGGTTTTACCCTTGCCGACTGTTGAAATGTAATCCCAGTAGATCGAGGGACCGATGTGCCCCTTCGGGAAGATACCGATCCAGTCCTTGCCGCCTGCATTGACGCTCGAAGCCGCAACGTAAACCGTCTCACCGACTAAGTATTCGGTCTTGTCGGTCACGATATAAGTGTCTTTCTCGGGAAGTGTGAGTTCGGGGATCGTATCGGTCGCGTTCGGATCGGGAATTACCGTAATATCGATCGAGGCGAGACGCTTGTCATAGCCTGATTTGACGGTATGATCATCCGGAATGATAAAAACTGTGTATTCGCCTGCGGGAAGGGAATAGAGGTTGTTGCGGTTTTTGCCGAGTCTGGAAGCTTCTCGGATATCAAAATCCGCACTGATCTCGCTCAGATAATTCCAACGGATCGCCGCGCCCGTAGTATCGCCTTTTACGGTGATTCCAAGCCAGTCCTTGCCCGAGGAGTTTGTACTTGAGGCGTTGACGATGATGGGCTCACCTTCGTAGTATGTGGTTTTGTTTGTCGTTAGCTTTGCCGCGCTGTCAGCTGATACTGTCACGGTCAGAGAAAGCGTGGTGAGGAGCATGCTGAGAAGCAAAATGATTGCCGCAAGTTTTTTCATTGGTTTTCTCCTTTTTTCTGAAATAGTCGGTGTATTATCCTCTATTATTATACATAAATATTATCAATGTGTCAATAGTTTCTTAAGATTCTTTGACCTTTTTGCCCGTGACGTGCTCGGGAATGAGCTCAAGACAGAGGGTATTTTTGCCGAAAGACGCGATTTCTTTTTCGACATATTCGCTGTCGGAGGTGAATTTGTAACTGAGCTTTCGGCATATATCCATTGCCCTGTCAAAGTCGTTGACCGCGCGGATCTTGCCGAAGACGATGACACTTTTGATATTGAGAGCCCAATCGCCTTCCTCGCGGTAACCCGAATCGTAAACGCAGAAGGATACCTTGTCGCAATTTGCGATCGAGTCGATCTTATGCCCCGACTTTCCGCTGTGGAAGTAGAGGCTGCCGTTTTCTTCATTATAGTAATAATTGATCGGAAGACCGTAAGGGTATCCTTCGTCTCCGATGACGGACAAAACTCCGCGTAACTCCGTCTTCAGTATTTTGATGCACTCATCATGCGTTATTGCATTCTTTTTTCTGACTACTTCTCTGAACATTGGTTTTTACCTTTCGATTTATTGGATTAATTATACCATAACTGTAAGAAAAAATCCACACAAACGCAAAATAATTTATATTTCGCTATTGAAATTTCGCGCCCGATAAGGTATAATAAAATCAACGGGCAGAACTGATCCCGAATTAATTAGGTAAAATATTACCGGAGGTACTTAAAATGGCAAATCGTTTCGTATCCAACGCAATATCATATCACGGCAAGGGCGCGATCGCCGAGATCCCCGGCATCATCGCCGCTAAGGGATTCAAAAAGGCTTTCGTAGCTTCCGACCCCGACCTTGTTAAGTTTGGCGTGACCAAGAAGGTCACCGATCTCCTTGATGGCGCAGGAATGGCTTACGAGATCTATTCCGATATCAAGCCGAATCCCACCATTGAAAACGTAAAGAACGGCGTTGAGGCTTACAAGGCGTCCGGCGCTGACTATATGATCGCCATCGGCGGCGGCTCCTCTATGGACACCGCGAAGGCTATCGGTATCATCATCAATAACCCCGAGTTCTCAGACGTTCGCTCGCTCGAGGGCGTTGCTCCCACCAAGAACCGCACGGTCTACACCATCGCAGTTCCCACGACAGCAGGTACCGCCGCAGAGGCTACCATCAACTACGTTATCACCGACGTAGAGCGCAAGAGAAAGTTCGTTTGCGTTGACGTAAACGACATTCCCGACATTGCGGTCGTTGACCCCGATATGATGTCCACGATGCCCAAGGGGCTCACAGCCGCAACGGGTATGGACGCTCTCACCCACGCGATCGAGGGCTACACCACCAAGGCTGCCTGGGATCTTCCCGACTGTCTCAACCTCGAGGCTATCCGCCTCATCGCAAAGAGCCTCCGCGGTGCTGTAAACAACGACCCCGAGGGACGCGAGGGCATGGCTCTCGGTCAGTTCGTGACAGGTATGGCATTCTCGAACGTAGGACTCGGAATCGCGCACTCTGTTGCTCACACTCTCGGTGCTGTTTACGACACACCTCACGGCGTTGCATGCGCTATGATGCTTCCCATCGTTATGGAGTACAACGCAGATCAGACCGGCGAAAAGCTCAAGGCTGTCGCTGAGGCTATGGGCGTTGACACCGCAGGAATGTCCCAGGAAGAATACCGCAAGGCGGCAGTTGACGCAGTACGTCAACTCTCCGTAGACGTCGGAATCCCTACAAAGCTTGAAGCCCTCAAGGAAGAGGACCTCGACTTCCTTGCAGAGTCGGCATACGCAGACGCTTGCGCACCCGGCAACCCCAAGGCTGCATCGGTTGAGGATATCAAGGGACTTATCAGAAAGCTTATGTAATTTTCATTATTCATTATAAAAGCCTCGATCTTCGGATCGAGGCTTTTTATTTAAATCAATTCTTTCAATTTCTCCGCAGCGTCCGTGAAAGCGGTCTTGGCGTCGGGATATTTATAGGGATTCTCGAATGAGCGTCCGACGAGGGCGTTGAGCCCCGAGAAGAGCTCAAGATGCGGCTCGAGTGACACAAAGAAGTCGCCGCCCGCGTCTTTTTTATGTTCCGATAGTATCTCCGCAATCTTTGCCTCTCCGCATCCGGGAGGGACGATCGCACCCGCCGCGAGTGCGTCCTTAATATGGAAATATGCGATTCTGTCTTTGAGCAAGCGGTATGCCTCGGGATAGGGATCGACGCCTTCAAGGACGAAATTTCCCATATCGTAAACGCACATAAGATCGGGGAATGTATCAAGCAATTCGCGGCAACGCGCGGGAATGTCACCGTATATCTTCGCCTCGTTTTCGTGGCAGAGGATCACGCCGTGTTCCTTTGCAAGAGCGAGCATTTTCTCAAGCGCGGAGAAGACCTCGCCTTTCATATTTATGATGCTTTTGTCCGCAGGTGCATAGAAGCTGAAAACTCTGACGAACTTTGCACCGAGGTTATTTGCGTATTCAAAAACTCTTTTGGCGGTCTCAAGATGACCGTCAAGGTCGCCGTCAAGCTTGATCTTTCCGAGAGGTGAGCCTATCGCGGAGACCTTGATCCCATACTTGTCAAGAATACTTTTGGCTTCAAGAACCTCATCTTTCGTCAGTTTGGAGATATTCTTTTTGTCAATGTGACGGATCTCGATATGAGATATTCCGAGCTTGTATAAACCCTGAAGCTGTTCCTCGAAGGAATCCGCGTATTCATCGGCAAACGCCGAAATTATGATACTTGCCATATTTACACCTTGATCTCGGGGAGCTCCTCAGCCTTGCCGCTTTCAAGCGAGCGCATAATGGCGTTCATTATGAAAACCGGCGAGATGAATTCCTCGTGCGTGCAGGTCTGCTCGCCGCCGCTCAGAATCTCGGCAAATTCCTTGAATTCGCGGTAATACCAATCGGTAGTTGTGGGAATTTCAAAGGATTTCGATGATTTTTCAGCCATTCTTGCGGCGTAGTAAACGTAAGAGCCGTCGCAGAAAAGTCCGACGCAATCGTAATCGTCATAGTGGAAAAGCACGTTGATAGTTCTGCCGTTTTTCTTAGCCTCGACCGACTTCGGGAATCTGCCGAAGATCTCACAGACCATCTCGACGAGGTGCTGAGCGTAGAAGTAGAATCCGCCGTAAGCGTTCTCCGCCTGATAGGGTGCGCGGATAAATCCGCCGAGAGTCTTGCCGCCGTTTTCCTCGAGGGCGTCCTTCTTGAGCTCGGAAACGTAAACGTCCTGCTTTAGTGACGAACCGCCCGAAATTCTCGTTCCGCGTGCCTTGAGTGCCTGCATAAACTCAACCGCCTCGTCCTCGGAGACCGTGATCGGCTTGTCGATGAACATAGGGATTCCGCTTTCGATATATGGCTTTGCGAATTTATAGTGATCGCCTCCGTGGCGCGCGGTGATTACGAGACCGTCGATCGCGCCGACCGCGCTGTCGTAGTTCTCAAGTACGGGAACGCCGAAGGTATCGCGGAGCTTTTTCGATGCGATGGGATCAACGCTGTAAACGCCTATACATTCGATGTCGGAGAATTCTTCATTTCCCTTAATGAATTTCAGAAATGCGTTTGCGTGCGAATTTTCACATCCGAGAATAGCAATTTTCTTCATTATATTTCTCCTTAAAATTTGAGGGGAAGGGGATTATCCGCGTGGACCTTCTCGATGACTCCGATGATCTGCGCTGCCATTTCGGGAGTGACTGTCATCGGCTTGCCCTCGGTGATCTTGTAGTAGAGCTGTTCGTAGAGGGTAGCGGTACCGACGTCGAACGCAGTGCCGGTGAACTTGCCCTCCTCGGTATGCTTGACGAGCTTTTCCGAGCAATAAACGGGATCGCCCGCATCGTTCTTTATGAAGGTCTCACAGACCGTCTTCTCGGGATTCTCGCCGTCAACGATATAGGTCATCTCATAGGCGGAAGGCGTGCACTTGAAGCATCCGCGTGTGCCGAGGATCTTGACGTTGTAGCCCGAGTAAGCATCGATCGAGGTGACCTCGATATCAACGAGTGGCTTGTTCGGCGTGTCGATAATGATCTTTGCAAAGTCGTCCGAATCGCCGAAGGTCAGAGCGCAACCGAGCTTGCTGTATGCAACGCGGGCGTTTTCATCAAAATCAAGGAATCCGAGCGCGAGACCGATCGGGTGAGGACCCGTGTTGTAAACGCCGCCCGCACACTTTTTCTGCAGAGTCTGCCAGTCCCAACGGCGTGCAAAGCCGTTGTAGCGGATGCTGATCTGCTTGATCTCGCCGAGCTTGCCCGATTTTGCCAGTTCATATGCGAAGGGATAGAAGGGAGCGAGGAAGGTCTGTTGGAAGACCGCGAGGGTAACGCCGCGGTCCTTTGCGATTTTGATAAGCTCATCGCATTCGTAGCGCGAACGCGCGAAAGGCTTTTCAACGAGCACGTTGAAGCCGTGAAGAAGGAGCTCCTTTGTGATCGGGTAATGCATTTCAGAGTAGGTGGAATTGACCACGAGATCGATGTCATCGAGTGCGAAAAGCTCGCGGTAGTCGGCGAAAGTTTTGCATCCGGGGTAGATATCCTCGGCGACACTGCGGCGGAATTCGTCCGTGTCAACGACGTATTTTACGTTGTAATAAAGATTGGCGTCGCTACGGTAGTATTTTCCGTGAATGTTCTTACCGCTTCTGCCTTGACCTATAATAGCAAGATTGAGCTTTTTCATAACTTTAGTCTCCTTATTTTTGTTTTTTCCAGATGAGGGGATTGAGTCCGAGAAGTAGGGGGAATACCTCGAGTCTGCCGAGAAGCATTGCAAACGACAGGACTATTTTTGAGAATCCCGAGTATTCGGCAAAGCTCGATGCGGGACCTACTCCCGCAAGTCCGGGACCGATATTGTTGAAGCAGGCAACGGAGGCGGAAAAGTTGGTTTCAAGGTCAAACGGCTCAAAAGAAAGAAGTATGAATACCGCCATTATGCAAATGATATAGACTGCAAAATAGGACGTTACGCCGTTCAGCGTTTCATCATCGAGCTTTTTTCCCTCCGACTTTACGGTTCTTACTGAGCGGGGATGCAGAAGTCTTTTAAGTTCTTTGCCTATGGATTTGATCAGTATGACCACACGCGCGGCTTTAAGTCCTCCGCCCGTCGAACCCGCACAACCTCCGACGAACATCAAAAGCAGAAGCAATGCCTTGGAAAGTCCCGGCCAAAGGTTGAAATCCGCTGTTGCATATCCCGTTGTGGATACGATAGAGCAGACCTGAAACGCCGATGTTCGTATTGCCTCGGAGAGGGTATCGAACATAGGGAGAATGTTTAACGTTATTGCACCGATGCAGAAAAGGACAAGAGCCGTGAAGAACCAAAGCTCATCGCTTTTGAATACTGATCGGAACTTTCTGAGAAGAAGCAGATAATAGAGATTGAAATTGATTGCAAAAAGGAACATAAAGACCGTGATCACCCATTGCAGATAGGGCGAATAGGATGCTATACTGTCAGCTTTGATGCCAAAGCCGCCCGTGCCGGCTGTGCCGAAGGCGTGGACGATGCTGTCAAATATGGGCATACCGCCGGCAATAAGCAGCAACGTGAGAATTGCGGTCATTACGAAATATATACAATAAAGAATTTTTGCGGTGTCGCGCGAGCGGGGAACAAGCTTGCCGACAGTGGGACCCGGCATTTCGGCCTTAAGAATGTTGAGCGATCTGTCCGCGATATTCGGTACGACAGCGGTTACGAGAACGAGCACTCCCATACCGCCGATCCAATGCGTAAAGCTGCGCCAGAAGAGCATACAGCGGTCGAGGGCTTCAACGTCGGTCAGAATCGATGCACCCGTGGTCGTAAAACCGCTGACGGTTTCAAAGAATGCGTCGATATATGAGGGGATCGCTCCGCCGAGAACAAAAGGAATTGCTCCGATGGCGGACATAAGAAGCCAGGCGTATGCAACGATAGCGAAGCCCTCGCGTGCGTATATCAGCCTGCTTTTCGGTTTTGCAAAAACTCTTAAAATCATTCCGACTCCGAAGGCGAGCGCGGCTGTTATCAGAAAAGCAAAACCGCTTTTCTCGAGATATATCAGAGCCACCAGCGCGGGCAAAAGCAACAGAGCCGCCTCAGCTATTGCTATATACCCAACGGTGTAAAAGATCATTCTGCGATTCATTATCAGTCTCCTATTCGATGATATCCGAAAGGTCGTAGAGACGGTGATTTGCGGCAATAACTATGACCTTGTCTCCGGGGAGAATGACGTCGTTACCGCTCGGGACGATCGGCTTGCGGTTGCGGAGAATACCCGCGATAAGGATGTTATGCTTGAATTTGATCTCTTTTAATGCTTTTCCTGCATGCTTGAAATCGGGGCGAACGTTGAATTCAAGAGCCTCTGCCTTGCCGTCCATTATCTTATAAAGCTTTTCTACGTTACTTCCGACCGAATTCTGAAGCGCGCGTGCGTATCGTACCATTTCGTCTGCTACGGTCTGTATCGGTGATATTATCGTGTCGATGCCGAGCTTGCCCGCGATAGGATAGAACTCGGGGCGGTTGACCTTGGATATGACCTTTGGTACGTTCTGCGAGGTGGCGAAATATGAGATAAGAATGTTGTTTTCATCGTAACCCGTAAGGGAAACGAAGGCATCGGTCTGTCCGAGACCCTCCTCGACGAGCATATCCTGATTTGCTCCGTCTCCGTGAATTACCGTAACGCCGGGGAGCGACTCGGCAAATTCGGCGCATCTCGCTTCATCCTTGTCGATAACGGTGACCTTTGTTCCCGCGGCAAGAAGATTGCTTGAGAGATAATATGCGATCCTGCTTGCGCCGAGGATCATAACGCTCTTGGTTTTTCTTGTGATAAGATCGAAGCTTCGGAGAAGCTTGCCGATCTCGTTCGGCGCGGCGGTGAGAGCGATCCTGTCGCCGTCCTCGAGGACGAATCGACCGTCGGGAATTATGATCTCGTTTTTACGCAGAACGGCGCAGATAAGGAATTTACCGGGGCTTCTCTTGCGCAGGTCTATCATGTTCATGCCCGCAAGAGGTGATTTTTCACCCAGAATCATTTCGACGATCTCAAATTTGTTTGAGTCGAAGGTATCGATATTGATAGCAGAGGGGAATCTCAGAATATTCGTTATGTTATGCGCGGTAGCCATTTCGGGATTGATCGCCATAGAAAGCTGCAAATGTCCCGCCATAAAACCGAGACTCTTATCGTTGTATTCGCGGTCGCGGATACGGGCAACGGTGTTCTTTGCCCCGAGAGTTCTTGCGATAAAGCAGGAGAGCATATTGAGCTCATCCGATCCCGTGACGCTAATTACTATATCCGCCCGTGCGGCTCCTGCCTCCGCGAGGACCTCGCAGTCGGTGCCGATTCCGCAAAGACCGATGACGTCAAATGTATTTGTAGCATCTTCTATTACCGAGGGATCCTTATCAATAACGGCAACGTCGTGTCCCTCGGAGACCAGGCTTTCGATAAGGCTTTTGCCTATCTTACCGCATCCGACAATAATAATTTTCATTTTTTACTCCGTAATATCAGTTTTTTGAATCGGGAATATAGTTTTGATAGATCCAATTGAGCCTGCCGAGTGGAGCGATGTCGCCGTAGAGGTAGAAATCCTCCATCGTCGAATACTTTGTCTTGGCATCCGAATCAGCCCATTTGAATTCGATGTAAATTTCCTTGTAGTTTTCGATACCCAGCATCTTGAGGGGAACCGAGATCATCATTTCCGCACCCTCGATCCTGTAAGATATCTCTCCGATCTCGGCTGTCTCGAGTACTCCGTTCTTTGATGAACAGGATGCGACGGATGTGGTATTTTCGCTCTTTGCCGCGGCATTGATGAGGAAATCGTAGCCATACCAGCCGTCGGTGGGATCGTTATTGGTGTTGACGAAAAGCTGCATCCAGGAATGATCGGGATCGAATTCCGAAATTTTCTTTGCGCATCTTACGTAGAAATAAGCATTTTCCGTATCGTTTGTGACCCTGGCTTCAACAATATCGTTATTACCCGAGTTGTCAGAAACCACTCTGCCTCCGAATACCTTTCCCGTACGGCTCTTTGCGTCACCTTCGGGGTCTTTATACGAGACGATAACCTTCTGCCACTGATCGAATCCGCCGTCAAGGTCGATCTTGTTTCTCGCATCCTGAATGATCACGGGTGCCGAGCCCTTGAGACGCCGGACGTTGGCGATCAACTGCATGTAGTAGTTATCAAAGTAGCCGCCGCGCATCATTTCGGCATCGCGGCTGAATTCAATCGAGGCGGTATCGACGAAATGGACGAAGCTTGCGTCGCCTCGGTGGAGCTTGCCGTCCTGCCTCTGTGCCACCCATTCATTCCATCCTGTGACGAGGACGTAGGGCACGTTCGCCGCGATGGCACGGTCCCATTGAGCCTGAAAATTGAGACCGAGATTTGTGATCGAATTGTCGGCATCAAACGCCGCACGGTATGCCTCCATCGAGGCATTGTCTCCTTTGGCGGCGTTGAAGCTTCGTCCTCGGTTATATGCGTAGCCGTAGAGGGATGAGTCGCTGAAGGTAACCGATTTGTTGTGCTGTGCGATAGAAACGCTGACGGCGCTCGGATTGCCGAGCTTGTCCGTAAAGATCCTTTGCGGCCATTCGAAATCCATCCATGGCCAACCGTTCTGCTTGTAGCCCTCGTTCGGCCACTGTGCCGATTTTACCGTGAAGAAATCGTTGATATTGCCTTCCTCAACGCCGATGATGCAGGGCTTGCCGTCAACGAGAAACCAGGTATCTGAGTAGAGATTCTTCGAGTATATTTCATCGTAGAGCTGCTTCATTACACCCTTGGAATTTGAATTGGTATAGAAAACGACCCGGGGCGCATCGAAGCCCTGAATATTGAGGTCGTGGCAGGCTTTCATGACCTTGAGTGCATTGTCTTTGTATATGAATCCGTTGGTCACGTCAAAATAGAGAAAGTCGATATTGGCGTTCGAAAGCAGCTCCATGTGCTTGCGGATGACCCATGAGTCGCTTGCGTAATAGTAACCGTAAAGAGGCTCGGCGAACCAATGCATCGCGCCGATGCTTCCGTAAATATTCTTTCCGGTTACGGGATCTTTGGCGTTTGCATCCTTTGCGAGCTCTCCGTATGTGTTCTTGATCTTCTCAAGATCGTAAACGCCGCTGTCGCCGTGCTCACCGTGCCAAAGAAAGTAGAATAGACCAACGTAATGCTCTCCGTTCGAGCCGTAGATGCCGGTGGTCAGTGAGGTCGGTAGCGCGCGCCCGACGTCGTCGGTTGCCGCGAAACCGCCCGAAAGATAGTTTGCGTTATTCGGAACTGTGTAGCTGACTTTCTCGCCGTTGTACATATATGAGATCTCGACGGTCTTGCCGCCGGGGCTTGTTTCGAATTTGAGAGAGCCCTCATAGCTATCTTCGGGATTGACATACATCGTTTCTTCTCCTTGTGCGCTTGCAGCCTCGGTATCCTCGGGGGTGTTTTCTTTACATGCTCCGGTCGCCGGGAGAGAAAGGAGCAATAGAGCGCATACCAAAGCTTTTATGATCCGGGATATTATTTTCATTTTAACATCTCCTTAATGGATTTGTAATTATTATACCACCTTTATGGTAAATTTGCAATAGCTTACATATTATTAAAACTACTTGACTTGCATTTTTTTATGTGATATAATTAAGCAACTATGAAAACGGAGATTCAAAATGAACGTTAAATTTAAATGCGCAGCGGCTTTGATTTGCGCGATCACGGTGCTTTTTGCGCTGATTCCATCCGCTCATGCGGAAAAACATACCTATTCGGATACGAAGAATTCAGGTTTACGCGACGAGATCTGCCTCTCGCTTGAAGGAACGGGGGCGGAAGCGTATTATACCGACGGCAATGAATACGGTAAGCTTTCGGCACTTTCGGAGAGCGAACTTCT
The DNA here is from genome assembly GCA_017411805.1 of Clostridia bacterium. GTDB lineage: Bacteria > Bacillota > Clostridia > Oscillospirales > CAG-272 > CAG-390. Next base: position 1,030 of record JAFQPI010000059.1, on the reverse strand, counting down.
TGCTTCATTAAGGACGCTTATGACTTCAACTCATAAGTATAAATCATCATATGCGGATTCCAAAAACTACGCGGACGAGACCGATTGCCAGGGCGGCGACGGAAGTATCGTTCTGCTTTATACCTCGTCTGTTGTAAAATTTTCGGATTTTATCGGCTCGGGAAGCATTGGTTGGAACCGCGAGCACGTATGGCCGAAGAGCCTTGGCGGCTTTGACAATTCCGGTGCGGGAGCGGATCTTCACCATATCAGACCCGACGACGTGACCACCAACGCCAAGCGAGGCAATCTGAAATACGGAAACGCTCCGAGCGGAAGCGAGGTCAAGGGCTCGTCGCTTGTCTCGGGAGCGGTCGGCGGTCATTCCACAGGTGCATATTTTGAGCCGCTCGACAACGTCAAGGGCGACGTCGCGAGGATCTGTCTCTACGTTTACGCACGCTATGGCGGTGAGCTTTCGAAATGCTCGAGCATAACCAACGTCTTTGAGAGTGTTGACGTTCTGCTGGATTGGTGCGAGAGCGATCCCGTTGACACGTGGGAGATGGGCAGAAACGAGGTCATCGAAAAGATCCAGGGCAACCGGAACGTATTTATCGACTACCCGGAATTCGCTTTTTTGCTTTTCGGCAGAGAAGTCCCCACGGATATGACAACTCCCTCGGGAATGGCCAAGATGCCGACCGAGACAACCACCGAGATTACAACCGAAGCCGTAACAGAAGCCGAAACCACTGTTGAGACCACAACGGAAGAGGTAACAGATGCTGCCCCCGTTACGACGGAGACTACTACGGTAACCGTGACTGTCACGACCGAGAGCACCTCGGTAACCTTGACCGTAACGGATGCTATCACAGAATCCGAGAAGGAAAAGGGCTGCGCATCAAGCACGGCTTACTGCATGATAATCCTGATGATCCCGCTTGCCTTTGCATTAAATCGGAAAAATAAATAGAAGGGGCTGAATTATTAAGACTAATTCTGTCATTCTTGATATGATAAGCGTTGAAATCAAATAGCGCGGGCT
>JAFQPI010000058.1 GCA_017411805.1 Clostridia bacterium | reverse complement strand
CGTAATTGCGGAAGTCCTCGCAAAAGCTCTGAAGAGTGATGCCCTTTTCGTATACCTGATGGCCGTAGCCCGCACTCTTCTTGTCTATCTCGCTCAGCATGCAGAATCTTTCCGCCGTTTCGGGTATCTCATCTTCGGTGTCGGCGGGCGAGGGGGAAGGAGAGAGCGCGATTTGCGGAATATTCTGTTCATCCGAGGGGCTCTTTCCGAACATGGCGGAAAAGATAATGATTATAATGATCAGAATAACGGCTAAGAGATATGCCAATATTGCTGTCTTTGAGGTAAGCGTATCGAATATGGTGTTGGCGAGAGCAAAGTCCGCTGACAAAGAAAGTGAATAAATAAAATGGAACATAATAATTCTCCTTGTCTTAACGGCTTATGCATGGCTCTTGGAGCAAAGCTTTATCATTCTGCGGCAGGCGTTGGCTTTTTCCTCGCCGAAAATAGATTCCATAATATCTTCAAGAGGCTTGTCGGCGGGTTGGGGTGCGTTTTCGATCAGTGCGACCACAGCAGGTACAAGCTTTGCGGAAACAGCCTCATCCAAAGCTTCGCCGGCGTCTCCCTTACAAGCTATATAAACGCAGGCGTATTTTTCAAGCGCGAGCCATCGTCTGTTGCCGATGTCAAACTCGGTAAGTCCCTTTACGTATTCTTCAAGACGGTCAACCTTTTTCCAGTCGTCTTCATTTACGGAAACGCCGGATGCAACTCTTCCGGAGAGGTAATCGAGCTGATAATAGCTGAAGCTATGGATCTTGGTATGAGTATCCGAACCTTCGCATCTATCGAACGCGAAGCGATTGACGGAAGCGACCTCGGCAATGAAATCGGGGAGTTTGTCCGGAGTTTCGCCGTCTGCGAGATTCAGCACGAACCAAAGGTTCTGAGGAATGAAATATGAAACCTCTGCGTTGTTTTCATTATATGCGTTTACATGATGACGTCCGCGCGGATTTCTGATATAGTTGACGTAAGCTGAGAAATAGAGGGGAAGATCCGCGCAGGATACGTTTGTGAGTCCCGCAAGATGGATGATATGCGCGGAGTTTCTCGCTGCTTCAAGTGCTAAAAGGCAGTTGGTCTTGGATTTATTTCCTTGAGCGTCTGCCTTGAAAAGAAGGCTGTCGGAGGATAAATAGGAGGCATCGGTTTTATCTATGGATACGTGAGTGCCGAAGTAGTTGCTCAAAAGAATCATGAAATTCTTAAAGGATGCGTTGTCAATTCCCGTGACGACTATAAGTCTTGATGCGGCAATGGAGGCGAATACCTTCTTTACTACGTCGGGCGCAAACTTACATCCGCGCTCTGCAGCAAAGATCTCAAACTCACGTGCAGCAGTTTCAAATGTATGGGTCTTGTCAATATAAGAGAGATACTCGGAGTCGGCTGCCTCTTCCTGCTCATCGACGGCGATGGCTGTTTCGGATTCCTCGGCGTCAAACTCCTTGACAAACATTGCCTCGGCGTTATATTCCGCGATCTCTTCGGCATCGTTGAAGAGCTTTCGGCTTTCCTCGTCGATCATTTTTCTTTCTCTGCTCTGTATACGGCTAATGGTTATTGCTTCGGCAATAAAGAATATCAGACCCGTAACGCCGAGAGCGGCTGCAAAGAGATCAAAGAATAAAGCAATTTCTCCCGAAAATAAACAGTATAGCTTTAATGCCAATGCCATTGCAAGTACGATCGCGCCGGCGACGAAGTTGAGTGCTGATCTTTTCATTTTTCTTATCTTTGCCTCCAATTTGAAGTTATCGGAAATAATGTTTGATTCGGAATGAATGTAGTCTACAAGTCTTTTTCCGTCATCGGCTATCTTATCCTTGCCGCCGCGGATCTTTTGCGTAAGTCTGATATCCGCAACGGATGAGCCGACGTAGACTGTGTAGTTTGAAGCCTCTGTTATGAAGCTTCGGCTTTCGGTATCGTATATTTCGGGGAGCTTGAGCGGGATCTTTACGGTCTTTCTTTCTCCTGCGCCGAGTTCAACCCGTGCAAATCCGCAAAGCTGCTTGCGAGGATTCAGAACCGATGAGTTCTCAGCACCGATATATACCTGCGCGATCTCAGCACCCGGCCTCTTGGTATCGTTCTTGACTGTAAAGCTTACGGTGTTTTTGCTGACCGAAAGCTTTGAATAGGAAAAGGACGTGTAGGATAAACCGTGGCCGAAAGGAAACAGCGGATAGTCGCCGACGGTGTCGTAATATCGGTAGCCGATAAAAGGACCGACTCGGATACCGTCGCGCATTCTTCTTGTTTTATAGTCCGAGTAGCATTTTTCCGTGTTTGTATAAAGTGTTGACGCAAGCTTTCCCGAGGGATTTGCCTCGCCCGCGACGATCTCGGCGATAGCTCTTGCGCTGTATTCGGTATCGAGCGGTGCCAAGAGTATTGCGGAACAGTTTTCCGGCATTGCGATGTCAGGAGTGTGCTCCGGCGGAAGGATGGCAACGATCTTGCCCTTTTGAGAAGCGAGCCTATCAAGCAATTCAAGCTGATTTGCGGGGAGGGATATCTTTTTCATTGCCACGGTGCTCTTTTCTCTTTCGGCACCGAGACCGAGGAAGAGAAGCACAACGTCCGAATTGTCTGCAAGAGTGAGTGCTTCGGGGATCAGATTTTCCGATCTTTCGGCAGTGAGATCGTATCCGCGCGCAATGCCGCAGACGTTAAAGCCTTTATCACTTAGCGTACGGCTCAGAGATGCGGAAGGATCTGCAGGGTTTTCAAAGCGGGATACAGCTATATCTCCGACGATAGAGATCTTTTTCTTCTTCTTTATCGGCAGGATCGAATTGTTGTTTTTAAGCAGGACAGCCGATTCACGGATCGCACGGAGCGAGATCGCTTCGTCGGGGCTCGACGTGAAGAGTTGGGGCTTTTTCTTTACGGAAAAAGCAAAATCAATGAGTTTGTCTACTGCATTGTCGATAGTCTCGGGAGAAATTGCCCTGTGATGAGCCGTTTCAATATTCAGCTCCTCGACTGTGTGACCGCCGTGGTCGATCGACTTTCTGATCTGCTTATATCTCGCAAGAGCGGATTCAAGCGCGAGTGCGGAACCCTCGAAGCAGAGTCCGCCGCTTGCGATATGGGCAACGGTCTTCTCCGAGGAGACCTTGCGGCAGATCGTGATCGCACCTTTTGCGAACTCGCCCGACGTTGCTCGGGAGGCAAGCTTTGAATTGATCGTTTCCAGACCCTTGACGTTGATATCGGGTTCGCTCAGGACAGAAGGGCTGCCAAGAGACAGAGAAGCATCGCAGAAGGGTTTGACGATAAATTCATTGACGAAACGCTCGTCGGCGGGAACGTCGATCCATTCTGCTTCGTCAGCATGCATTGAGATACCGCTCATTGCGGCGGAGGTGCCTATCCTCTCCGCGCCCTTGAGGAATTCCCTTGTTATTGACGAAGAAAGGAAGGGATCCTCGGATAAAGCGGCGCGGTATGGGTTGATCTTGATCTTTGGGGAGGGCACTGTTGCGAGACCGATATTATTTTCCGCCATGCGCTTGAATACCGAATCGGACAAGCTACCGAGCAGCTCGGTATCCCAAGTGTTGGCGAGAGCGATGGGAGAGGGAAATCTTCCGCGGCAGAATGCCTCTATAGTGCCGATCCTGATCTCGGGAATACCCAAAACTCTGTATTCTTTATTTGAAAGGCTGCTTATATCGGTTAACAATCGGATCTTTTCATTGTCCGATAATTGACTTATAATGTTATAATACTTCAGCATATTTTTCTCCAAAATACTATATTGCTTGATTCGGGAAAGCGCGCATTACTCTGCTGTCTCGGAAAAAACGTAGGTTTCCTCTCCGGATTCGGCTTTTTCTTCCTTTTCCTTTTTTTCCTGCTCTTTTTTTTCTTGTGCGATCCTTTCACGCTCGTGTTCGTAATAGACAGAGAACATACGGAAGGCGTTTGCGGCAAGGATCAAAAGCAGAAGCAATCCTGCCAGGAAACGGGAGGCAGCGGGCTTGCCGAATCTGCGCGGCTTTACCGAAAGGTCACCCGACGAATTGATATTGACAGTCTCGATGGTATCCGGATCTGCTTTACAATAATCGGTAATAATCTTTCCGTGACGGATGCGGTAACGGTAATTTCCCGACCTTACCTCTGTGAAATACAGCTTGAAATTACTGCAATTATCGCCTACGATTATCGGGTCGTTTGAAGAATAATTCGTTCCGGGCATGAAATCAAGAGATTTCAGCGTGACGTTGTTTTTGCCGATTGTACTTCCCGTAGAATCCAATTGCACTATCGTAAAGGACATGGAATCGACTCTGAAATCCGAATCGTTGGAGAAGCGGATAAGCAGCCCGTTCTTTTTGTTGTCCTTGACAAACATAAAATTCTTGACTGAAACGAAATTATTTATCTGAGAATATTGATAATATCCCTTTAGTATTTGCTGATTTGGTGACGGCATGCGAAGTTCCTCCATCTGCCTTGCCGTGAAAACGGCTGATGATAATGATTAGTAAACTGAAATGATAGATTATTATTTGTATCTGACGTCGCGGTCGCGGTGACCGAGCAATACCAATATACAGTAAAGCAGGGAAAGAGCGAGAGCTGAGGCTATTGCAAATACGTTGCCGACCTCGCCATAGCTTGCCGTGAATCCGAAAAGCAGATCGGCAAAATAGACGAGCAGGGAATTGAGCATAAGAGACATAGCGACAGTCGCTGCCGCGGTGCAAGCGATAAACGCGCCGATCCTGAAGTATGAAAAGGTTGCGGTGGGCTCTGCGGTCACGTGCGCGCCGTTGACGTTTCTTACCGTGATAGCAACGTATGCCGTGCGGGTGGGAAGGGGAACGGCCTTGGATATTTCGGAAGATATACCGTTTTCGTTCACCTGTAGCGTGTCTATGACCTTGTTTTTGACGTTGAAAGCCACAACGTCATAGCAGATCGACGAAATACCCTTGTTCAATTTGCATTTAAGATACCTTTCACCGCCGTTATCCGAAAGAATGTATTGTGAAATGTATTTTTGTGTGTATTCCGAGGGAAGGTAGACGATAGCTCTTCCGTTTTCAAACAGGTATTTTTTAACGCCTCTCGAGCTCGGCTTGACCGATCTATAGCTCGGTGATAAAAAGATCTTCGGAAATATCGTAGAAATGAAAAATGTATAAATGAAAAGACTTAAAATAACAACGATCGTCTGGAACGCATAGGACATAATTATTTCTGCCATTTTAATCTCCTTGTTTATCGGGGTAAATTAAAATATGATGATAATCAGTTACTGTAGTCGGCGAATATCTCATCGATCTGATCAGCGGGGATCAATGCGCCGTCAGCCTCCAGAATAGCCAAAAGCTCCTCCGAGGTATACTGTGCCATTTTATCCGAAATGTCAACTCCGTAATCGGTGACGTACTGTTTTACGCGATCCGTAAGGACGGTCACGCGCTCCTCCATTGTGCCGTATCCCTTGTTCTGGACAGTTGAAATCGCATCAGCAATGTTATCCATAAGATTCAAGTAGTCTTGAGTCTGACGACCCTTGTCGATGATCTGACGAGCCAGTACGTTGAGCGCAAGAGCGGAAACGCGGATACGCTTCATGCTCGGATTTGCGGAAAGTTCGTCCTGTATTCTTTGGATGACGTCGCTCTTTGTGAAAACTTCTATCAGATCGTCGGGATTTTCAATATCGATACTGTGGAGGCCGCTGTCAAGAAAGATGGCGTACACGCGCAAAAGCGTGGTGATGTTTTCCCTGATGTTACTCTCGTTTGATTTTGCGCAGACTTGGGTTATTTCATCGAATATCGGCTTGGTCACCGCATTGGAGGGGATCGACTGAGTGAGCTGTCCGCCGCTTCCCTCGAGCCATGCGTTTGCTTCGTTTGCCATGAATTCAGCGAGAACGCCATGAACAATATTTAAATTCTGGATGTTATCGCAAAGGCTGTTGATTCGTTCGATATAAAGAGGATTGGATTTTTCGGGAGTCTTTACCACCGTTAAAACGTAGCTGAAGTCTCTGAGGGTATCGATAACTGTGTCAAGCTCGTCTGTAAGATATACGCGCTTGCCGTAGAGCTCGGTTGAGGCTGTTGCGCGGAACATGTATTTGCCTCCGCAACTGTAAATGATATTACCGGGGACGTCGTTTGAATATTTCTGAAGCATATCCATGCTTTTGGCGTCAATTCTGAACTGAGCCCAGACGTTGGGGTTTATTTCCTCGGCGGCGGTAACCGCAGTCCCCGAGACATCAAGAAGGCCGAGGACGGGAGAGGTTGAGACCATGGTGACAAGTATCGCGCAGACCGCTCCGAGAATACCGCCCAGTACCTTGTTGTTTTTGTAGAAAAACGATACGTTTTCTTTGCTGTATCCGGGGTCGTCCTTGCGAGCCTTGAGTGCCTTTCCGACAAACAGCATGACGAGCTTTCCGAGGATACCGCGAAGAATAAAGAAAAGGATCATGAAAAGCAGCGCGCTGATTATTATACAAACCAGTGCCTCTATCAAAAGATCCAATGATCTGAATTCGGATATGAAGCTTTCGTAAAAGCCCATCTTTCTCAGAGTCAGGTCAAGGATCGGCTTAACGATCGCTTTGGACAGCAAAGGAGAGATCAGCGCCGACAGAATAATACCGACGGCAATAACCCCCAACTCAATGAGCGTCCTTTGAAAACCTCGCTCGATTCCTCTGTATATTTCAATTATCGCAGCAGTGGCAAAAATCAGAATTATAGCAACTGAAAAAATAGTAAATGACATGATCATGCTCCATGAGTTATGACGTGAATTTTATGATGATATAATTAATTAAATTATATCATAAATTAATTGTTTTGTCAACATATTACAAAATAATAAATAAAATACTTAATATTATTTATTAATATTAATAAAAATATTTGGTACGCAGGCTGTATCAGCACATATCTTGGATGAACTGAGAATAGGATTGTATATATCTATTTTAGGAGGCAATATGAAATTATCTGTCGGAATATGGCAATGGATAGGCTTTGGAGTTACGTCTGCTCTCGGAACCTTTCTGCATTTTCTCTACGACCTCAGCGGAGGGGCGGTGTGGGCGGCACTCATCGCGGGCGTGAACGAATCGACCTGGGAGCATATGAAGCTATTGTTCTTCCCGACTTTCGCTTTCGCGATCGCAGAGAGCTTTTACTTCCGTGAGCGCGAGGATTTTTGGTGCGTAAAGCTGAAAGGAATTCTGCTCGGTCTTGCGCTGATCCCCGTGCTTTTCTACACCTTCAACGGTGTTATCGGAAAGTCGCCCGACTACGTAAACATCGCGATCTTTTTCATATCCGCGGCGATCGTTTATATCTACGAATCGCGGCTCTTCAAAAAGGGAACGACGAAATGTCGGTTCCCGAAGCTTGCCATCGGCTTGCTTTGTCTGATCGCGATCCTGTTCGGTGTATTCACGTTTATGACACCCGAGATCGGCATTTTCAGAGATCCGTTGACGGGGACTTACGGAATATAAAAAGTGCTTGCGCAGTGATATAATGTGATTACAAACTGCGGTTCTGGTTATTCTTGTAACTCTAGCCGTACGGGAGTCGAACCTAATTAGGTTCGACTCCCGTACGGATATGCTTGCTTCCGTCAGCGGATTATTACTCTGTCCGCGATCTCGTATTTCTTTTCGTCAAGTTTTATCTTTATCGGGTATTCATATCCGACAGAAGCGCATCCTTCCGCGGCAAATCTGAACTTTTCCGCGTCTGAGAGATCACAAAGATAAATCTGCATTTTCAGCGCGGTATACGGATAAAGCGAGCCGCTTTCCTTGTAATACTCGCGGGAAGAAAAGTCGAAAGGTTCCGCGAGGGCGACTAAAACGGTTTTTAGGTCTCCGCACTTTTTATCCGGCAAGGTAAGCTCCGATAGGCAGAAACGTGATCTGAGAAATCCTCCGTAATTATCCATCGCGTGTATGATGTAGTCAAAAAGTGCGCGGTTATTATCTGGAGCAAGTATATAAGCTATTTTTTTGTATAATTCATAAGTCGTCAAAGCAGTGTACCTCCGGATTGAATACTTTTATTATATCAAATTATATCAAAATTGCGTGCAGATTTCAATAGATAACACGGTTTTATTACAGTTTTTCGTACTTGACCGTACGGTATTTTTGTGATATAATGTACTTACAAGCCTCGGCTTGAATATTTTTACGGAGTGTGCTGTTTGAAAAACACCTACGCATTGGAGATTGTACTGTAAACGAGAGGTTTGCAAATACATTCTCGGCATTCCTCTCGTGACCGATCGTCAACGATTATGAAAGGATCAAAAAAATGAAAAATTTGACGATACGAACCGAAACCGAAAAGGATTACAGAGCAGTCGAAGAACTTACCCGCGAGGCGTTCTGGAACGTCTACAAGCCGGGGGCTGACGAGCATTACTACGTCCACACGATGCGCAACCATCCCGATTTTATCCCCGAGCTCGCATTTGTGCTCGATCTTGACGGCAAGATCATCGGCAATATAATGTACACCAAGGCGTGGCTCGAGGATGAAAATGGCGGGCGCAAGGAGATACTCTCCTTCGGACCGCTTTGCGTTGCTCCCGAGTATCAAAGGCAGAAGCTCGGCAAGATGCTGATCGAGCATTCATTTGAAGTTGCACGAAAGATGGGATACGACGTGAACATCAACTTCGGCAATCCCGGAAACTACGTCAGCCGCGGATTTGTAAGCTGCAAGAAAAAGAACGTCAGCTTCGTGGTTGACGGAAACTATCCGACCGCGCTACTCGTTTGCGAGCTTGTGCCGGGTGTGCTTGACGGCAAAAGGTGGATGTACATTCCATCAACCGCCGCCGATTGCTGTGAGGACATCGCCGCAGTCGAGGCATTCGACGCAACTTTTCCGCCAAAGGAAAAGAAATGGATGCCAAGCCAGGAGGAATTCTATATCTATAGCCATTCTTCGGTCGTAAGATAACAAAACGCCGCCCCGAAATCGAAAGATTTCGGGGCGGTTGTTTTATATCAGACTCTTTTCAATTTTATCAAACCACGGCTCGATCAGCGAAAAGGGTATCTGTTCTCCTGCCGATAGAGCAAATAGATTGGCGGGGCGCATTGTGAGTCCGTGATAATCGCTGCCGCCGCTCTTGAAAAGTCCGCGGCGGTCGCAGAAATCTGCCATAAACTGCTTTTGCTCCGGCGTAAAAGTGCCGTAAAAACATTCCATACCGTCAAGACCGTAATCGGCGATCTCGTCAAGACCCGAGAGGACGTTTTCGTTATAGCCGAAGAGAGCCGAACCCATAAGCTCTGCGGCGATAAATTTTCGCGTCTTTCGGCGTGATATATCTCGCAAGGTTAATACCTTGCTTCGCTACATCCCACCAAAATCCATCAAAAATTTATTCGCCGGAGAGTGCGAAGCAGTTTTCATCGAGCAAATATTCGGATAGACAAAGAAAAAATTCGATGCAAGATATTAATCTTACGAGGATTTTTTCTGCAGTATATGCGGATATTT